>CAZJYZ010000006.1:0-53481 GCA_964550345.1 uncultured Aliiroseovarius sp.
TTACCA
Organism: uncultured Aliiroseovarius sp.; assembly: GCA_964550345.1. Lineage (GTDB taxonomy): Bacteria > Pseudomonadota > Alphaproteobacteria > Rhodobacterales > Rhodobacteraceae > JAAEUB01. The sequence goes on from CAZJYZ010000006.1 coordinate 7, forward strand.
GCGCCCGGAAACAGGAAATCGGTGGCGCGGTACTGGTCGCCGAAAGCATGGCGGCCGACCACGATGGGCTGGGTCCAGCCCGGCACCAGACGTGGCACGTTCGAACAAATGATGGGCGCGCGGAAAATCACACCACCAAGGATGTTGCGGATAGTACCGTTAGGGCTGCGCCACATTTTTTTCAGGCCAAATTCTTCAACCCGGTCTTCGTCCGGCGTGATGGTGGCGCATTTTACTGCCACACCAATCTCTTTGGTCTTTTCTGCTGCATCAATGGTGATCTGGTCGTCGGTCTCATCGCGTTTCTGGATCGACAGGTCGTAATAGAGCAGATCGAGGTCCAGATAAGGCAGGATCAGCTTTTTCTTGATAAAGTCCCAGATGATCCGGGTCATTTCATCGCCGTCCATTTCGACGATCGGGTTTTCCACCTTGATCTTGGTCATGCGTATCGGTCCCTTTCACTGGACTTGAGTCGAAGTTGCATGTTCTCTAGCGTAATTTTAGCAGATGCGAAAGATGGTATGCGAATGTATGCAGAAAATTCGACGCCGATCTGCGAAGCGGTGCGTGCAACCATGCTGCTGAAAACGGAATAGGGAGGAAAGAGATGGTCAAAGTTAGGGTTTTATGGGGTCTGATGCTGGCCAAAAGCCCCGAGGGCTTTGCCCGCCTTTATTATACGGGCCGTCGCAAAGCTGTTGATGGCCGCCGGATTGATGCCAAGGCGCAGGCTGTGGGTGAATTGTTGAAACTGGTGCGTGACACAGGCGAAGAACCCAATCTTGAGGAAAGCCGGGCCGGGTTGCGGGCGCTGGCGGCAAAATTTGATGAACCATGCCCTGACGAGGTTTACAAAACCGATATTACTTTGCCCGGAGCCGCCGGTCCGCGCCCAGCCCGGATGTATGACGCGCAAAACAGCGGTGAGCCGCGCCCGACGCTTTTGTACCTGCATGGCGGCGGCTGGGTGCAGGGCGATCTGGAAACCCATGACGGGCTATGTGGAAAACTGGCCGCCTGGGCCGGGATCAGGGTAATATCCCTTGATTATCGTCTGGCGCCTGAACACCCGTTTCCCGCCGGGCCAGATGACGTGCTTTCTGCGTATAATGCATTGATCGACAAGGCCGGGGAATGGGGGGTGGACCCGGCCCGCATGGCAGTAGGAGGCGACAGTGCAGGCGGCAACCTGACTGCGGCGTTGATGCATGACCTGCAGGGCGCCGGGCTGCCTTTGCCCAATGCCCAGCTTTTGATCTATCCCGCAGTTGACACGCGCCTGAACACACCCTCGATGGTGGCGTTAAAGGATGCATATATCTTGCCGGTGGAACGTATCAACTGGTTTCTGGACCTGTATGTGCCAAAGGGGCAGGATCGCAAAGACCCGCGCATAGCCCCCATATTTTCAGATCGTTTAGCCGGCCAGCCCGAGGCGATGATTGTGATCGGCGGCCATGACCCACTTTGGGACGATGGCCTGAATTATGCCGAACGACTTGAAAACGCCGGTGTGGTAGTGAAAATGGTCAAATTCCCCGGACAAATACATGTTTTCATGTCTGCCACTGATGTGATCCCTCAGGGCAATCAGGCGATACGTCAGGTTGCTGACTGGCTTGCCGCGAAAATTGCATGAAGTGTCAAGAAGGCGCGTAGCCTACCAGTTGGGTTTGCGTTTTTCGATAAAGGCGCGAATGCCTTCGTCCGTGTCGCGATCCATCATGTTTTCGGTCATGACCTGCCCGGTAAAGGCATAAGCTGCGTCCAGATCCATCTCAAGCTGGTCGTAAAAGGCCCGTTTGCCAATGCGCACGGCCGAGCTGAGTTTTTCGGCCACTTTGGCCGCGAGTGCGTTTGTAGCAGCGGTTAATTCCTCTTGCGCTACGACCCGGTTCACCAGCCCAAGGTCACGGGCGCGTTCTGCATCTATGAATTCACCGGTCGTCAACATCTCAAACGCCTGTTTTCGTGGGATATTCCGGCTGAGTGCTACCATCGGTGTGGAGCAGAACAACCCGATATTGACCCCGTTCACCCCAAAGCGTGTCCCTTCGGCTGCGACGGCCATATCGCAGCTGGCCACCATCTGGCAGCCAGCAGCGGTGGCAATGCCGTGCACTTCGGCAATAACCGGTTGGGGAAGGCGCACAATCGAAGTCATGACCTCGGCGCAGCGGCTGAAAAGGTCGCCAAAATAGGCTTTGCCACCATCCTCGGCGGCGCGTCCGGCAGTCATTTCTTTGAGGTCATGGCCCGCACAAAACGCTTTGCCTGCGCCCGCGATTATAACGGCGCGAACAGATGTATCCTGCCTCAGCGCCGCAAGCTCCGCCTTCAACGCCGCCAGCATTTCGTCTGAAAGCGCGTTCAGCGCGCCGGGGTTATTCAGGGTCAGACGCGCAACTGACGCTGCGTCCTCGCGTATCAGGATCGGCTCGGCCATCTTGTTCTCCCACTAAGTTTCGCGCCAAGATAGGCGGGAAAGATCGGGGGGGAAAGATGGATTTGAAAATGACGCTGGGGGAGTTGCGTGACTTTCTGGCTGAGACTTTTCCGCAGGTGGTCGATGATTTTGAAATCACCGATGTTTCCCCAATGGGGATTACCGTGAAAAAGCTGGTGCAGGAAAAACACCTGCGTCCCGGCAATACCGTGTCTGGCCCGGCCATGTTTACGTTGGCAGATGTGTCGATTTATCTGGCCATACTGGCGATGATCGGCCCGAAAGCTTTGGCGGTGACCACCTCGTGTTCGATTGATTTCATGCGCAAACCGGCAGCAGATGCGGACCTGATCGCCGAAGCACGGCTTTTAAAACTGGGCAAGGTGCTGGCCGTAGGCGACGTGCTGATATATTCAGAGGGGCAGGCGGCCCCGGTGGCGCGCGCCAGCCTGACATATTCTATCCCGAAGGGGTAAATTACCTGCCCCCAACAGCTCAGAGGTGCCGGTTTGCGATTTTCACTTTGGACCACAACGCTTCTGGCCCTCTTTTTGCAGATTGAGGCCGCATCCGCTTGCGCTTGCTGCGCAGAACCCGGCGAGCGGTACACGGAACTTGTGGAAGCGGATGAATACATTATTGAAGAATTTGACAGGCTGACAGGCGAGCGGGCGGCACAGCTGTTCCTCACCGATTGCGGCGAGGAATGTGTATTGGGGATTTCTGAGTTTGATTTTGATTACGATGTCGACTGGAACATTGAAGACATGCAGTTACGGATTGTATCACAAGCCCCGGCCGGATCAATTGCCATGGTGCTGACGGAAACTTATGACCGCTTCAGCGTGGATACCGCGCCAATGTCACATAAGAGGAGCCCCAGCCTCTATACGGAATTCCGGTTTACGGGTGAGATCAGGGCGGATGGTATATTTGTGGCTGCCGAAGGTGCAAAGGCCGAGCTTGTTTTGGCAGGGCAGACAAATCATTGCTGGGGTGCGGATGACCTGAGCCACTGGATTTTGCAGGTAAACGGCCCCGAGGCTGATTTCCGGCTGTTTGGCGGGCTTTCTGCGCAGTAAATAGTGGGGTATTATAATACCATATTTATAAGCCATTGTTTTAACGTAATTATATGATGACTGTTGCGCTTGACTGTGTGTTTAAATCCCTTAAAACCACCGCATCCTAAACCCTGAAGGGCTGAACACATGAAAACCTTTTCTGCGACCCCCGCAGATATCGACAAGAAATGGATCCTGATCGACGCTGAAGGCGTTGTTCTGGGCCGTCTTGCTGCTATCGTCGCCACGCGCCTGCGTGGCAAGCACAAGCCAAGCTTCACACCGCATATGGATATGGGTGACAATGTCATCGTCATCAATGCCGACAAAGTGCAGCTGACCGGCAAGAAACGCACCGACAAAGTACATTACTGGCATACCGGTTACCCCGGTGGGATCAAAAGCCGCACAGCTGGCCAGATCCTCGAAGGAGCACACCCGGAACGCGTGGTAATGAAAGCCGTTCAGCGCATGTTGCCGGGCAACAAGCTGGCCGCGCGTCAACTGACCCATCTGCGTGTTTTCGCAGGGGCCGAACATGGCATGGAAGCGCAAAAGCCGGAAGTGCTGGACGTTAAATCCATGAACAAGAAAAACACGCGGAGTGCATGAGTATGACCGAAGAAATCAAGTCTCTTGATGAGCTGACCGCGGTTGCTGAAGGCACCGAAGCACCTGTAGAAGCGGTTACTATTGTTCGCGAACCTCAGCGTGATGACCTTGGCCGCGCCTATGCGACTGGCAAACGGAAAGATGCGGTTGCCCGTGTCTGGATTAAGCCCGGTTCCGGTAAAGTTACAGTCAACGGCCGTGAAATGAACAAGTATTTCGCCCGCCCGGTTCTGCAAATGATCCTGGCCCAGCCGTTCTCGGTTGCCGGTGTTGAAGGCGAATTTGACGTGCAAGCAACCGTTAAAGGTGGTGGCCTTTCCGGTCAGGCCGGTGCGGTTAAGCATGGGATTTCCAAAGCGCTGCAGCTTTACGAACCCTCGCTGCGCCCGGCCCTGAAAGCCGCTGGCTTCCTGACCCGCGACAGCCGCGTGGTGGAACGTAAGAAATACGGTAAGGCCAAAGCGCGTAAGAGCTTCCAGTTCTCAAAGCGTTAAGTTTTTCAGCAAATTTTCGAAAAGGGCTGCCTGCGGGTGGCCCTTTTTGTTTGGCATGTTTGTTGTGGTTCAAGTGCTCTGATAGCGGTCCACGAAATTGCGCAGTACGAGTTCCGGCATATGCACGTCTTCCCCGCGCACTTCCTCGATCAGATCATTGGCGGTTTCCGGCGGAAAATAGCCGCGGTCTTTGTAGATGTGGATGCGGGTGACAAAGCCATCAGAATCCGCCTCGGGGTGGAACTGGGTGGCATAGACGTTTTCGCCGGTGCGGATCATCTGGTACGGGCAGGGGCCCGAGCTGACCAAATGCACGGCGGTGTCGGGGAGGACCTGCACCGCTTCTTTATGTCCGACAAAAGCGCGAAAATCTGGCGCTACCCCCGCTAAGAGCGGGTCCTTGCGCCCTGCCTCGGTTAGCGCGCAATCAACGGCGCCAACAGGTTCCCCGAAATTTTCCTTGGATATGGTCCCCGGGGTCAGGAAATGCCCCAGAATGCCCATGCCATAACAACAGCCAAGAAATGGAAAATCTGCCGCGACTATGTCAGGCATCAACCCCATCACGGCATCTTCGATACGTTTTTCTACCGGGCTTTTTTCATCTTCACTGTCCGAAACACAGCCCGGACCTCCCCCGACTATAACGCCGGAATATTGCGTCAAATCAAGTGATTGAGGGAGCGTCTTCATGTCCAGTCGAACGCGGTGCACCTGATCTTCCTGCAAGCCAGCCTTGGCCAGAATAGCCTCGAATTCATTATCCGAAGCCTCGGTTTCGGGCCTGAGCTGCAAGATCAGAAAGGGTTTCATAGGGCTGTTTCCACAGGTTCAACTGGAGCGAAAATGGCGCTTCCAATGGTCCGGGTCAATGCCGTTTTAACGCGCAGTCCCAAACGTGCGGAACACATTTTCCCACAAAACAAAAACGCCACCCTTGGGTGGCGCATACCTTAAAATTCTAAGTTAATGGCAGATCAACCGCCCCAGCTGCGCACCACGCCGCAATCCATATGAACAAAGTTGGATCCGGAATATTTGCCGACCCCACCGGCATTGCAGGCTTTTGCCGCTGCGAACATCTGGCTGACCGAGCGGTCCTTGAGCCTGAGATCGGCTGCCTGACCTTTCATGTGCAGGGAATTGCGGGCAACACCGCGCGAACGGCTGCGCAGCAAGGCGTTGGTTTCAGGGGAACGGTAGCCGGATAGCAGCATATAAGGTTCACCGGTGCCAAGCAGGGCATGGGATGCCGCCATGATATCAACGGTACGGGTGTCAATACTGATTGAGCTGTCAATGCGCCAGTCGCGCATAAAGTGGTTCACTTCTTTCAGGGCTTCATTGATGTATTCGCCTTCGACCCAGTAGATTGTACGAATGGATTCGCCCGTACGCCCGGAATACATGGCAATATGGCGTACATCGCCTGCGCCACGCAGGAAGCCGGCTGCTTTTGAGAATGTCGGAGCGGCAGTGATCGCAGATGCTGCAAATGCGCCCAAAAGGCCGCGTCTGGTTATACCTGTCCCGGAATATCCTGTCATCTTCGTCGCCTCGTTCGCGGTTCGGATTGCCTTGCCGATACCGCTATGTCCCAGTTCGGGTTTCCCCTATCCCCATGGTCCGGTTTCCCCGGTCCCACATGCTACCTCATCCCCAGGTGCAGTGCGATTATGACATGTCTCGAATCACAGGCCAAGACCCGATTTGCCGCAAAGCAACATATCAAGACAAATCGGCAAAATTTTGCTGAAAATTCAGAACTTACCGGAAAGCGTGCTCAAATGAGAACAGTTGGCAATCAACCGGTACGGATTTCCCTACCTAAACACCATTGTGAATGGACTAATTGGGCTGAATTGGCAACAACGAGGCATTGTATATTGCGCGCCGTTCACAAGATTCGGCAGTTTTTTGCGCCTAGATGACCGAGGATAGAATGACGATGATGCTTTTTCCTTCGCAGGTCCGTGCCGGGTTCCTTGTGGCATTGACCGGATGTGCATTGCTTTTCACCCCTATGGCCCCGGTTCAGGCGCAGACGGTAAGCCAGATACCGGCTTTCGCTCAGGCTGTGGCCGAGGCCGCCGCGCGGGATGAAGAAATCGCTGCTTTCTATAGGGTTAATGGCTACAAGCCGATCTGGACAGGGACCGACCCCGAAGACCGCGCCCGCCGCGCCGCATTGGTAAACGCTTTGGCGCGTGCCTCGGACCACGGATTACCGGCCAGCGCGTATCATGTTGATACATTGATGCGCGATCTTGGGCAGGTCTCCAGTCAACGCGATTTGGGGCGTCTCGAGGTTGAGATGAGCAAGATATTTTTGCTCTATGCGCGCCACATTCAAACCGGCATTGTAACCCCACGCGAAATTGACAGCGGGATATCACGCCACATTGACGTGCGCGACCGAACGGAAACGCTTGTGGCCTTCACCAAAGCCGAACCGTCCCGCTTCATCAAGGAGCTGGCACCGACAAGCGGTGAATATGCCCGCCTGATGAAAGAAAAGCTGCGACTGGAAGAGTTGCTGCAGCACGGTGGCTGGGGGCCGCAGGTTGTGGCGCGTTCGATCAAACCCGGTGCCAGTGGAGACGCGGTAATTGCCCTGCGAAACCGTCTTATCGCCATGGGGTATCTTGAGCGTTCATCCACCCGCAACTACGATTCGGTGATACAACGCGCCGTACAGACCTTTCAGGTGGATCACGGCCTTAACCCCGATGGCGTGGCCGGGAATGAAACCATCAAGCAGCTCAACGTACCGGTGCTCAAACGCTTGCAATCTGTTCTGGTGGCGATGGAGCGGGAACGCTGGATGAATATTGAACGTGGTGAGCGCCATGTTTGGGTTAATCTGGTCGATTTTACCGCAGCCATTGTTGATCATGGTCAGGTAACGTTCCAGACCCGTTCGGTGATCGGTATGAATACCCGCGACCGGCGCAGCCCGGAATTTTCCGACGTTATGGAGTATATGGAGATTAACCCCAGCTGGAACGTACCGCGTTCGATTGCCACCAAAGAATACCTGCCACAGATGATGGAAAACCCCGCCGCCGCCAGCCACTTGCAGCTGATTGACGGCTCTGGCCGGGTGGTTAGCCGCGAAGGCATTGATTTCACGGAGTTTACCGCAAGAAACTTCCCCTTTGACCTGCGCCAACCTCCTTCGCGCAGCAATGCGCTGGGTTTGGTCAAATTCATGTTCCCCAACCCTCATAATGTTTATTTGCATGACACGCCGGCCAAAAGCCTGTTCCAGCGTGATGTGCGCGCCTTTAGCCATGGCTGTATCCGCCTGGCGCAGCCCTTTGACTTCGCCTACGCGCTTCTGGCCCGCCAGAGCGATGATCCGGTTGGCGAGTTTCAATCAATCCTGCGCACTGGACGGCTGACGCGGGTTGACCTGGAACAACACATTCCGGTGCATCTGGTTTACCGCACCGCCATCATGCCGGCCAAAGGCAATGCCCATTACCGCAATGATGTCTATGGCCGTGACGGCCGCATTTTTGCTGCTATGATCGAGGCCGGGGTGGTGCTTGAGGCTCTGGAAGGGTAAGCCCTTTTGCAAAGGGGCGGTTGAGCTGCCGCCCTGAGCGGAGCTGCCATGTCCTATACTCTATCAGAAATTGCCGCTGCTTTGGGGGTCGAGCCTTTGGGCAATCGTGCTTTGGTGATCGAGCGTGTTTGCGAGCCCAAGGATGCAGGGCCCCGAGACATCGCTCTGGCGACTGACAAAAAATATGCGGCGGCGCTGGCTGACGGCCGGGCAAAGGCGGCCGTGTTGTGGCAGGGCGCTGACTGGCAGGCGCTGGGGCTTGAAGGGGCAATTTGTGTCAGCCGCGGTGCCGACGCGATGGCGGGACTAACCCGGATGATGGACCCGGGTCCGGATATTGCCCCCGGTATACACCCAAGCGCTGTTATTGATGAAAGTGCCGTTATCGGCCCGAATGCTTCCATTGCTCCCTTCGTTTTCATTGGCCCCAACGTGGAGATTGGCGCGAACGCCCGCATAGCGCCACATGTCACCATCGCACGTGGCACCCGGATCGGGGAGAACTGCCTTTTGCATGCAGGGGTGCAAATTGGAACGGATGTTGAGATCGGCACCGACTTTATCTGTCAGTCCAATGCTTCGATTGGCAGCGACGGGTTTTCGTTCAAGACATTAGCTGAGAAGAGTGCAGTTGAAACCCTGCGCGAGGGTGTTGGGGCAAGCGAGGCTAATGTTGCCCCTATTGTTGGTTCAAGCCAGTGGGCGCGGGTTCATTCATTAGGCAATGTGGTGATCGGTGATAATGTTGAGCTGGGGGCTAATTCAGCGATAGATCGCGGCACGATCCGCGCCACACGGATCGGGAGCGGCACCAAAATAGATAATCAGGTGCAGATTGGTCATAATTGCGAAATCGGTGAGGATTGCCTGATTTGTGGTGCCTGCGCCATTGCCGGTTCGGTGAAAATTGGGGATCGGGTGGTATTGGGTGGCCGCACCGGCGTCGTTGATAACCTGTTCATTGGCGATGATGTGATAACCGGTGGAGGCACAACGATCTTTACCAATGTCCCTGGCGGTCGTGCCATGTGGGGCACCCCGGCGGTTCGTCTGGAAACCCAGATGTCCATAAACAAAGAGATGCGTCGTCTGCCTCGTCTGGCCGAGGCAATGCGTAAGCTGCAAAAAAACCTGCCCAAGTCCGGCGAGGGCGGCTGATTCTATTGCGCCTTGCGGTTGTAACCCAACATGTTTTCCTTTCTTATCCGCTGGTGTTCTTTCTCCGTCAGCGAAATGGTTCAGGTAAGGTAACTATGTTAATTAATACTGTGTATATCCCGTGGGTCGGACCCGGGTGTCCATGCATCGAGTCCGCTAGGTGACCCACGGAATGCGGCGGGTAGTGATAACCGGGCAGGGGACGATCAATGCCCTTGGCAATAACGTGGACGAAACCCTTGTGGCCATGCGCGAGGGGCGATGTGGTGTAGGGCCACTGGATTTTCAAGATGTTGAACGCCTGTCGATCAGGATCGGTGCGCAAATACACACTTATGATCCCGAAGCGCATTTCAGCCGGAAACAGCTGGTTCTGTACGACAAGTTTACCCAATTCGCCCTACTGGCCGCGGAAGAAGCACTTGGGCAGGCGGGGCTGGACTTTGAGGGCGAAAGGGCGAACCGTGCGGGAGTGGTACTGGGTAATTCCGGCACCGGTATGAATACGCTGGACGAAAGCTATCGCCAAGTTTTTGAAGAACAACGCAACAAGGTCCACCCCTTCGTGGTTCCCAAGCTTATGAGCAACGCACCGCCCAGCCATGTCTCGATAAAATGGAACCTGCGCGGCCCGGTTTACACGGTGGCCGCAGCCTGCGCCTCGTCCAACCATGCGATGGGGCAGGCGATGATGTTGATCCGATCTGGTGTGGTCGATGTGATGGTGACCGGGGGCACGGAAAGCATGTTGTGCTTTGGTGGTATCAAGGCCTGGGAAGGGCTGAGGGTCATGTCGCGCGATGCCATACGTCCATTTTCAAAGAACCGAAACGGGATGGTTCAGGGCGAAGGTGCGGCGGTTTTTGTTTTCGAGGAATATGAACACGCCCGGGCAAGGGGGGCAGAAATTCTGGCCGAGGTTACAGGGTTTTCCATGAATTCGGACGCCTCGGACATTGTCATGCCCAGCCAGGAAGGTGCTGCGCGCGCCATGCGCGATGCTATGAGGGATGCGCGCCTTAACCCGGAGGATGTTGGATATATTAATGCCCACGGGACAGGCACAAAAGCCAACGACCGTATTGAATGTGCTGCCGTCGCCGAAACCCTTGGGGACCACGCGCGAAATGTGATGATTTCATCGACTAAATCCATGCACGGACATTTAATCGGCGGTACCGGCGCCGTTGAGCTTTTAGCGGCCATCATGGCACTGCGCGAAGGGGTCATTGCGCCGACGATAGGTTTTGAAGAGGCAGACCCGGATTGTGTCTTGGATGTGGTGCCGAATGTTGCGCGGGAGGCTGTCGTCAGCAACGTCCTGTCCAACGCCTTTGCCTTTGGCGGGTTAAATGCGGTGCTGGCTTTGCGCAAAATCTAGGGCGAACCACAAATTGGATGGTGGATGCAAAAAACGCCGCCCAGGTTGGGCGGCGTTAAGATCGTTATGGCGGGTTTAATATCCCGGTCCTAATTTCCGGCGGGGATCGGTAAAGATTCAAAGCCCGCAGTGAACCCGGTCAGGGACAATTGTAGTGCTACACGTTGATCCGGCGCACCTGCTGGCACGATTGTGATCGTCGCCTCTGCCCCACGTTTGAAGTTTGCCACTTCAGCCGCTGTCAGGCCGATTTGGGCAATACACCCAATTTGAGTGCAGAATTTGAACGGATAACGTTTTGCCGGATGGCTATCGATGGCAATAGTCAGCTGCTGGGTCAAAAGCGTCTGCAGCGGTACAATCACAGTTACGCCTGCTGCTGCCTGAAGACCGGCAGGCAGGGCCAGAACGTTGATCTCGGCAGTAGCCTGCCCTGTTGCATCATTTAGCAGCTGATACACATGGCAGGGATCATCCCCATCCGGGTTGTGGGTGCATCTGCGTTCCCAGTCATCGAATACCTCATCAGTATAGGTAGTTCCTGGTGCGCGTTCCTCGCCCACCACTTCGCCCATACTCAGTTCGTTGACGTCGGTGCCGCCCTCATCCGTGCTTTGCGCCCATAGCGGGGTAACCAACATCAGGCTTGCCAAACCGGCAACCAGAGTTTTCAACAATTTGGTGCTCATACAAGAAAGTCCTTTTATCAAGCTCGGTTAGGCAATGCTTAACACGGTCAATTTCGGGTGTCAGGTAGCAGTCCACAAAAAAATGCGGGTTTCCGCTCAGATTGGTGACAGAATTGACTGGCTGGGCTGCTTGAATGTGGCAAGGCCCGCGAAGGCACCGCAGGCAGAGGGACCAGAGGCTGAATTAGAAAAAGGGTCCGTCATACGGACCCTTCCTCATTTATTATCTCTCTCCCCGTCGGACTGGCCGACCTGAATGAACCTAGGGCAGAAGGTCGCAGGGGTCAACGCTAAACCTGACTAATTCAACAAAAAAATGCCGCGCCCAAGGGCGCGGCAGTCAGACAGGGAGGAAAAATCAGGCGCGATTAGGACATACACCTGAATTTCTTTAGACTGGCAGAAACTAGTTAAGAATGTATGTTCGGGCGGAAATATATTTTTGAAGTAAGGGCAGGGTGATGCAAGATCAGATTTTCGTTGGCGGAGGCGGGGTCGATTACGGCGAAAAGCAGGGGCTTTTACTGAAATACGCCAACCGTCACGGGCTGATTGCAGGGGCGACCGGCACCGGCAAAACGGTAACGCTGCAAATCCTGGCCGAGGGTTTTTCCGCAGCCGGGGTGCCGGTGTTTCTGTCGGATGTGAAAAGTGATTTGGCAGGCTTGTCCGTTTCTGGCCGGGAAGATTTTAAACTGCACGAAGCGTTTTTGAAACGCGCCGCAACGATCGGCTTTGACGATTACGAATACGGCGCCTTCCCCGTGACTTTCTGGGACCTTTATGGTGAAGCTGGTCACCCGGTGCGCACCACGGTGGCCGAAATGGGACCTTTGCTTTTATCGCGCCTTCTGGATCTCACCGAAGCGCAGGAAGGTGTCCTGAATATCGCTTTTCGGGTGTCGGACGACGAGGGCCTGCCGCTTCTGGACCTGAAGGATTTGCAGTCGCTGTTGATTTGGGTCGGCGAGAACGCCCGCGACTTGTCCTTGCGGTTTGGCAATGTCAGCCGCGCCTCAGTCGGGGCTATACAGCGCGCACTGTTGGTGCTGGAAAACCAAAATGGCGAAAAGCTGTTTGGCGAACCGGCGCTGGAGCTTTCGGACATCATGCGCGTTAACCCCGACGGGCGTGGCCGTATCTCGATCCTTGCCGCTGACAAGCTGATGGGCAGCCCGCGGCTTTACGCGACTTTTCTGTTATGGCTGCTCAGCGAGCTTTTTGAAGAATTGCCCGAAGTAGGTGACCCGGACAAGCCGCGCCTGGTGTTCTTCTTTGATGAGGCGCATTTGCTGTTTGACGATGCCCCCAAAGCCCTGATCGATAAGGTCGAGCAGGTGGCGCGGCTGATCCGCTCCAAAGGTGTTGGGGTCTATTTCTGCACCCAGAACCCGGCCGATGTGCCCGAGGATGTCCTGGGCCAGTTAGGCAACCGGGTGCAGCATGCCCTGCGTGCCTTCACCGCGCGCGACCGGCGTGAATTGCGTCAGGCGGCTGAAACTTACCGCGACAATCCACGCTTTGACACCGAAGAAGCGATCCGCGAAGTGGGCATTGGCGAGGCCGTGACCTCGATGCTGATCCGCAAAGGCGCACCGGGCGTGGTCGAGCGCACCCTGATCCGCCCGCCCTCGAGCCAGTTGGGGCCAGTGACGGACAAGGAGCGCGCCGCCATCATCGCAACCTCGCCCATTGCCGGAAAGTACGAGACCCTTGTTGACAGGATCAGCGCCCATGAGACCCTGAAAGCGCGCGCTGACGCTGCTGCTAAAGAGGCCGAGATCGCTGAACAGGCTGAGGAAGAAGCAGAGATGGCCGAGCGTGAATACCGCGCCGGGCGGCGTTATTCCGGGTCGCGCACCGGGCGTTCCACGTCGCGCGGGCGTCGCATTTCAAGTGAAAGTTTTGGAGAGGCCGTGGCGGATGTGGTTATCAAAGAACTCAAGGGTACAACCGGGCGGCGCATTGTGCGCGGTATCTTTGGTACCCTTTTTAAAGGGCGTTGAGGGGCGTTAAACGTCTTTTCCGGCCCGCCATTCGGCCCAGTCTTCCGGCGTATCAAGATCTGTCACCGCATGACGGTCGGGCAAGGGGATCAAATACGGATCGGCCTGCCTGATCAGGTCGCGCGCGCCTTTGTCGCCACTGAGTTGCCCCAGCCGGACAAACCAATCTCGCGGGAACAAAACCGGATGCCCGGGGCGCGCACCTGCACTGGCCCGCACCAGTCGCTTGGGGTCAAAAGCCCTCAGCACCGCGAGCATATCTGCCGTTGTAATATCCGGCATATCGGCAGGCAGGATCATTGCACCGTCTGCCCCATGCGGAAGTGCCGCGATCCCGGCAGCCAGTGAAACGGAAAGGCCGCCCGCTGCTTCGGGCACCGCGACGCCTGTCGCACCACTTCCTTTCAGGATCGCCCACCTGTCCGGTGCCATTGCTTGCGCGGGCAGGGTAACAAATACGTCCTGCCCGGTTGCGGCGGCGGCGTCGATCCGGTCGCGCAATAAAGTCAGGCCGGCACCGACAGGTTCCAACAGCTTATCGCGTGTGCCCATACGGGTCGAGGCACCGGCGGCAAGGATCAGGATGGGTAAGTTTTGCATCAGCTGCGCATTCGGTTCATTTCTGGGTCAAAGAGTGGCTCGGTGATCAGGGTCGCCTTTCGCATCTCGCCCAGTATTTCTATTTTCACCTCAAGTCCCGCGCGTACTTTTTCTACCGGCACAAAGCCCTGCGCCACGGACTTGCCCGCGTAGTGCGAATATCCGCCCGATGTGCAGAAGCCAACGACTTCGCCTTCCAGCCAGATCGGCTCATAGGCGTTGACGTCCGCGTCTTCAGCCTCGACCACGAAAGCGCAAAGCTTACGGCCGGGCCTGTCTGCCTGTGCTGCCGCCTTGCCAATGAAATCTGCCGGTTTGTCCAACCGCAGGAACCTGTCCAGCCCGGTCTCGGCGCAGGTGTAGTCGGGACCAAACTCCAACAACCACGCGCCAAAAAACCTGTCCAGCCGCAGGGACATCATGGCGCGCATGCCAAAGGGGCGCAGACCCAGATCCTGCCCTGCCTGCCAAAGCACGTCCCACAAGGCGCGCTGTTCGTGGGTGTCGACATAGATCTCATAGCCCAGATCGCCGGTATAACTGACCCGCTGCACCAAGGCGCGCGTCAGACCCACATCCAGATGCTTGGCATCGAGGAATTTAAAAGCATCATGGCTGACATCGGCGCGCGTGACCCGTGCCAGCAATTCTCGTGCTTTCGGCCCCGCAATCTGGAAGCCCGTCAGATCATCTGAGATGTTTTCAACCTCAACCCCGTCTTCACCATGTTGCTGAAACCAGCGCATGTGAAAGCCTTGCGCGCCGTAGCTGGCGGTCAGGTTAAAGGTCTCATCGTCCAGACAGGTAACAGTGAAATCACCGATGATGCGCCCTGAAGGCGCCAACATCGGGTTCAGAGCAATACGTCCGGGTTTTGGAATGACCCCGGCCATGATCCGGTCCAGCCAGTCGCGCGCGCGCGGGCCGGTGACGCGGTATTTGCCGAAGTTCTGCACCTCGTTGATGCCAACGTCTGTCCGTACCGCCATGACCTCGGCCTTTGTCGCCTCCCATGCGTTTGAACGCCGGAAAGTCGGGGTCTCGTAGGCCGCATCGCCGGGCAGGGCGAAATAATTGACCACTTCCAGCCCGTATTGCTGGCCAAAGACCGCCCCCATATCCCTGAAGACCTGATACATCGGTGTCGTGCGGAAGGGGCGCGCAGCCGGAAGCTCTTCGTTTGGGTAGGCGACCGAAAAACGGTTCTGGTAGTTCTCGATCACCTTGGGGATGGTGTAGCCCGGCGTGGTCCAGTCGCCAAAGCGGGCCACATCCATGGCGAAAACATCGCGCTCAGGCTCGCCCTCGACCATCCATTGCGCCAGGCTCAGGCCAACGCCGCCACCCTGGCTGAAGCCGGCCATGACGGCGCAGGCGGTCCAGTAGCCGCGCATGCCCGGCACCGGGCCGACCAGCGGGTTGCCATCGGGAGCAAAGGTAAACGGCCCGTGGATCACGTTTTTGACCCCGGCGCGTTCCAACACCGGATAGCGCCTATAGGCAAAGGCTATACTGTCCTCGATCTTGTCGAAATCATTGGGCAGCAGTTCATGGCCAAAATCCCACGGCGTACCGTCAATGGCCCAGCCGCGGCAGGGTTGTTCGTAAAAGCCGATGCACAAACCGCGTCCTTCCTGTCTGAGATAGCTTTCTCCGCCGGGGTCCATCACATGGGGGTGCTCGGCGGCACGCTCATAGATCTCGGGCAGATCTTCGGTTACGAGGTATTGATGTTCCATGGGTAAAAGCGGCAGGTAAAGCCCGGCCATTGCCGCCACTTCGCGCGCCCAGAGCCCGGCGGCATTGACCACGTGTTCACAGATTAAAGTGCCCTTGTCGGTTACAATTTCCCAGCCGTCAGGATGAGGATTAGTCTCCAGCACCCGCGTGTGGGTTTCAATCTCAGCCCCGCCCATTCTGGCGGCTTTGGCATAGGCGTGGGTAGTGCCCGAAGGGTCAAGATGCCCGTCCAACGGATCATAGAGGGCCCCAATCACACCATCCGTATTGGTGATGGGCGCGATCTTTCTAATCTCGTCCGGACCAATGATTTCGGTCTCCAATCCCATGAACCGGTGCTTGGCGCGCTCGGCTTTCAGCATGTCCATGCGTTCTTGGGTATCTGCAAGGGTGATGCCGCCCACATGGTGCAGGCCGCAGGACATGCCGGTGATCTCCTCCAGCTCTTTATAAAGCCGGATCGTATATCCCTGCAGGGCGGCCATGTTGGTGTCGCCATTGAGCGTATGAAATCCGCCCGCCGCGTGCCAGGTTGATCCCGAAGTCAGTTCGGAGCGTTCCAGCAACACCACATCAGACCAGCCAAGTTTGGTTAAATGATAGGCGACCGAGGCACCAACGACGCCCCCGCCAATAATACAAACACGTGCCTGCGTTTTCATAGAACTCTCCCTTATTCAAAAGAGATTGGCGCAGGCATGGGGGGCAAAGCAAGACTAAACGCGACGCTTCATGTCGCTGCCAAAACCTCGTTGAAACCGGCCACGGCGCGAACGACCACTTTTACCGCGCTGCCCTTTTCGCTTTGGGTATTTTGTGTCCGGACCGCAACATACCCACAGAATTTTCAGGCGAATATGGAAAATGGCCCTTGGCGTACCTACCTACTTTTTGATGGCAAATTTGGTTAAGGAGAGAGAGAATGAAACATCTTCTGACAACCGCAATAGCAGC
The DNA here is from genome assembly GCA_964550345.1 of uncultured Aliiroseovarius sp. Classification (GTDB taxonomy): domain Bacteria; phylum Pseudomonadota; class Alphaproteobacteria; order Rhodobacterales; family Rhodobacteraceae; genus JAAEUB01. The sequence goes on from CAZJYZ010000006.1 coordinate 16,725, forward strand.
CTTGGCATTCGGCGCTACAGCATCATATGCCGGTAATCTCGACCTACCCGTAGTAACTCCGGATCCGATTCCACCAGCACTGGTCGCGTATGACTGGACCGGATTTTATGCCGGTTTACATTATGGCAGCGGCACCCTGAACGACAATATAAACATGCCCAACGGGCAGTGAATGGGTGGTCAGGTCGGGTATCTGTATGACTTTGGCAGCATCATTGCCGGTGGTGAATTGTCTTATTCACAAGTGCCGGATGATTTCTGGGCCAGTGACCATTCCGTTGCGCGCTTGAAAGGGCGGGTCGGCTATGACGCAGGCATCTTCCAACCCTATGTTGTCGCGGGTGCATCGCAATGGATGTATCCCGGAGCTACATATGGAACCGCCAACGGCTATCTATATGGTCTGGGTGGTGAAATAGCGGTTACCGATAATGTCCGTGTCGGACTTGAATATATCGTCGATGGCAATAACAGCCTGACATGGTCCGGCGGTATGGGTCCATATGACTTTGAGACCCATGAAATTACCCTGCGGGTAAGCATGTCATTCTGAACCGGTAGTTCCGGTGATCAAATTAACGGCACGGGATATGCTCCCGTGCTGTTTTTGTTTAAGTCAGTTATTTTTCCGGGATCAGCCCGCGTGGAGAAAAGCGCAGGACCAACAGCAAAATCACACCCATGGTTAACAGGCGCAATTGGGCAACAGAATCCATCAGGTGCGCTTTCAGTGCAGATCCCTCGGCCATGCCTGAGGTCACCATGACCATAAGCGTGTTGCCAATAGGTTCAACCTGTATCCACAGGAACCAGATCAGGAAACCGCCCAATACAGAACCCCAGTTGTTGCCCGACCCCCCGACAATCACCATGACCCAGACCAGAAAGGTAAAGCGTAGCGGGTTGTATGCGCCCGGCGTCAGCTGTCCGTCCAGCGTCGTCAACATCGCGCCTGCCAGACCGCAAACGGCCGCGCCCAGAATGAAAATCTGCAAATGGCGACGGGTCACGTCCTTGCCCATGGCTTCGGCGGCGACTTCATTGTCGCGAATGGCGCGCATCATTCGGCCCCAGGGTGAGTTCAGGGCTTTTTCGCTCATCCAGATGAGAACCAGCAGAACCACCAGAAACAAGCCTGCGTAGGAAAGCTTGACGAAAAGCGTAGACGCTGTGACCGGGTCAAAGCCCCAGCTTTCTGCCCGTGCCACAAAACTGGCTGAGTTCTGCAGGTCAATCTCATAGGGCACTGGTCGGGGCAGGCCGATCACGTTCTTAACACCGCGCGCCAACCAGTCCTCGTTTTTCAAAACGGCAATAACAATCTCGGCGATGCCAAGTGTGGCGATCGCCAGATAGTCCGAGCGAAGGCCCAGAGCGGTTTTACCAATTGCCCAGGCTGCTGCGGCGGCAAACAGACCCCCAACCGGCCATGCAAGCAAAACTGGCAGGCCAAGTCCGCCAAGATAGCCTGTTGCCGCCGGGTTTACCGCCTCAACCGCTGCAACGCCGGGGTCAATTACGGCGCGATACACAACAAAACCACCGATCAGCAGTGCCAAAATGGTCGCTATGCGTAACAGTCCCGGCGCAATGCGCTTATATGCCTGTACCGTTGCAACGATAAATCCAAGCCCCAAGGCCAGACCGGTCAGCACCCGAAATCCCCCGGCCTGCCAGGCCTCGGTCACGGGTGGGGCGGAAATCAGGACCGTCGCCAGCCCGCCAAGGGCGACAAAACCGGCGATACCCACGTTGAACAGCCCGGCATAGCCCCATTGCAGGTTCACCCCCAGGGCCATGATGGCGCTGATCAGGCCAAAGTTCAGAATTCCCAGCGCCACGTTCCAGCTTTGCACAAAGCCGGTGATCAGCAAAAGCGCTGCGACGACAGCAAAAAGGGCGATATTTTTCCAGTTGATATTCATACCGATTGCCCCTTGAACAGCCCGGTTGGTTTAATCAGTAACACGACCACGAGAATGGCAAAGGAAACCGCGAACTTGTAGTCAGTGGACAATAGCTGCACCAGTCCCGAAGGCTCCAGCCCTTCTGGCATCAGATAGGTCAGCACCTTTTTCCACGCGTAAGTAATGGTTACCTCGCTGAAGGCGATAACAAAACCGCCGGCAATGGCCCCCAATGGATTACCCAGACCCCCAACGATGGCGCTGGCAAAGATCGGCAACAGCAATTGGAAATACACAAACGGGATAAAGCTTTTGTCCAGCCCGTACAGCACCCCGGCAACCGTCACCAGAACTGAAACGATCAGCCAGGTATACATAACCACCCGTTCCGGGTTGATGCCTGACAGCAACGCCAGATCTTCGTTATCGCTGAAGGCACGCATGCTCTTGCCCGTACGAGTTTTGTTCAGGAACCAGAACAGGGCCGCCACCACGACAATAGCTGTGACGATGGTGATCGCCTGCGAAGTCTTGAAGGCCAGACCCTCATTCAGGCCGGACCATTGTTTAAACTCGCGCGCCTTGATGATGAAACGTGCGCCGTCTGCAAAGCGTTGATCACCTGGTCCGATGATGACCCGGACCAGCCCGTTCATGATGAACATGACCCCGAGACTGGCCATAACCAGTACCACGGGTTTGGCTTTTACCCGCCGGTAGAAACGGTAAACCACCCGGTCGGTAACCAGCATCAGCGATGCGGTCGCCAGAATGCCGAAAGGCAGTGCGAGCAAGGCCGTTGGCAGCGGGTGGATGGAGATCCCCATGGACTGAAACCACCAGGTAAAGAGGATCGTCACCATGGCGCCAAAGGCCATGGAATCCCCGTGGGCGAAGTTCGAGAACCGCAAAATGCCGTAGATCATCGTCACACCCAGCGCGCCGAGGGCAAGCTGGCTGCCATACGAGATTGCCGGGATCAAAACGAAGTTCGAGAGTGCCACAAGGGCGTTAAGAAAATCCAAGTTAGCCTCCCAAAAAGCTTTGGCGCACTTCCGGGTCTGCCAGAAGCTCTTTGCCCGTACCCGTATGGGCGTTGCGTCCCTGCACCAGCACATAGCCTTTGTCGGCAATGGCCAGCGCCTGACGGGCGTTTTGTTCGACCATCAGGATCGGGATGCCGGTGCGCGCCACCTCAATGATACGGTCAAAAAGTTCGTCCATGACGATGGGGCTGACCCCGGCGGTAGGCTCATCCAGCATCAGCACTTCCGGCTGGGTCATCAACGCGCGGCCAACCGCAACCTGCTGACGCTGCCCGCCGGAAAGCTCGCCCGCCGCCTGATGGCGTTTTTCCTTGAGGATCGGGAACAGCTCATAAACCTGCGCCATGGTTTCCGAGATATCGTCTTTACGGATAAAGGCGCCCATTTCCAGGTTTTCCTCGACCGTCAGCGAGGTGAAGATATTGTGGTTTTGCGGCACAAACCCCATGCCCTTGACCACGCGCGCCTGTGGGGAAAGGCTGGAAATATCCTCGCCATTCAACCGCACAGCGCCGGAATGCAGATTAAGCATGCCAAACAGCGCCTTCATGCCAGTGGATTTACCGGCGCCATTGGGGCCGACGATGACGGCAATCTCACCCTTGTCCACGGCGATGGTACAGTCATGCAGGATGGCGGGGCCTTTACCGTAGCCGCCTGTCATGTTCTCGCCAATCAGGAATGGTTCGCTCATGCCTCTTCCTTCAGCTTGTTTTTCAGCCCGGTGCCCAGATAGGCTTCGATCACCTGCTCGTTGGACTTGATGTCCTGCAGGGTTCCTTCGGCCAGCACTTTGCCTTCGGCCATACAGATAACCGGGTCACACAGGCGTTCGATGAAATCCATATCGTGTTCGATGACGACAAACGTATAGCCACGTTCCTTGTTGAGGCGGATGATCGCGTCGCCAATGGTGTTGAGCAGGGTGCGGTTCACACCGGCGCCGACCTCATCGAGAAACACGATCTTGGCGTCGACCATCATGGTGCGCCCGAGCTCCAGAAGTTTTTTCTGGCCGCCTGAAAGATTGCCCGCTTTTTCGTCTGACAGATGGTCGATGGTCAGAAACTCCAGCACCTCGTCCGCCTTCTGACGCAGGGCGCGCTCCTCTTCGGCGATGCCACGTCGGCCAAACCATGTGGCCATCAGGCTTTCACCCGATTGCCCGCCGGGCACCATCATCAGGTTCTCACGCACAGTCATGGAAGCAAATTCATGCGCGATCTGAAAGGTACGCAACAGGCCCTTGTGGAATAACTCATGCGGCGGCAAGCCGGTAATATCTTCGCCCTGCATGGTAACACGGCCCGAAGTGGGTTTAAGAACGCCCGCTATGACGTTGAAAAGGGTGGTTTTACCAGCTCCATTGGGTCCGATAAGTCCAGTGATGGATCCATCAGCAATGGTCATGCTGGCCCCATCAACAGCTTTGAAACCGCCAAAGCTTTTGTGAACGTCTTCAATGACGATCATTATACCAGTCCCCCTCAGGTATGTTTTCAGGCAACTTTAAGGTTGCGCCTTATTATGCTGAAACAGCCCGGAAAAACCGGGCTGCTTCATGTTTTGTACTAATGTGTGATTAGCGGTACTGGACAGTCGTGATCGCACCACCGCTGATTTCAATCTGACGGTAGTTACCGGCGCTTTCACCAGGTCCGATCAGTTCAACAGCTGTTGCGCCAACATAGTCAATTTCACCACCATCCGCGAGGATTTGCAGCGCCTTGGCCAGTTCGCCCGGGAAGATCTGTTCACCCGGAGCATTGGCGACATCCATGACGTTGTTCTTGAACACCTGGCTGTCCGAGCTGCCAGCGGCTTGCATGGCGAGCAAGATCAGCGCAGCAGCGTCATAGCTTTCAGGGCTGAACGGCGAAGTTGCATCCCATGCGCCTGCAACCAGTTCAACGTATTTGGCAGCGCCATCGCTGTCTGTGCCTGGATGCTGACCGGTTGAGCCATCAATCTCCGAGCCGAAGTTATCTTCAAGCGCCGAAGAAATCATACCATCGGGGAAGTGGAACGTGTCGAATGCACCGGAATCAAGAGCAGCACGCACGATGCCCGATCCGCCCTGATCCACATAACCTGCAACAACCAGACGGTCGCCACCGGCAGCGGCCAGCGCGCCGACTTCAGCTGAATAATCCGCTTTGCCGTCGTCGTGCGCAGTGTTGATTGTGACGGTACCGCCAGCGGCCTCAAACTCGGCCTGGAAACTGTCAGCAAGACCCTTGCCGTAGTCGTTATTGGTATAGGTCACAGCCACAGTGTTGATTCCTTGTTCAATCAACACATTGGTCATCACGGCTCCCTGACGGGCATCCGATGGGGCTGTGCGGAAAAACAGGCCATTATCTTCGGCTGTCGACAGGCCAGGGCTGGTGGCTGAAGGTGAAACCATCACCACTCCGTTGGCCAGGGCTACGTTGGCCAGAATAGCACCCGTAACGCCGGAACAGTCAGCGCCCATGATGGCAGCAACACCGTCAGAGGTGATCAGACGCTCGGCAGCGGTGGTGGCAGCGGCGGCATCAATACAGGTGGAGTCAGCGCGTACGCTGGTGACAGAAGAACCGCCCAGCAGAAGACCACTGTCGGAAACTTCAGCCATAGCCAGTTCGGCACCGTCAGCCATTTGAGGTGTCAGGCTTTCGATCGGACCTGTAAAGCCCAAAATAACACCAATTTTGATGTCTTCAGCCAGTGCGCCGGAGGCCATTAGGGCTGTTGCGGCCGAAGCCATAAGCAGTTTTTTCATTTTTTTCTCCCGTTGGGTAAGTAAAACATCCATCCACGTTAATCCTTATCACCAGAAAAGAAAAGCCTCGGAATGTGCTGTTTTGACGTGGGATTTGAACCAGGGTGACGCATTCCAATCATACCTGATCTGATCCTTCCAGTTCACCCTTGCGACGATGGAGGTTGGATTGAAATTTGAAACGCAAACCTTCGGTAGGAAGTAATTTGCCTGGCCCTCGCAAAATGCGGCGAGAAAATGCCATAACTCTTAATTTTGACATTTTTTCACCAAATTCCACATGAATATCCTACGTGAATTGGGGGAGGGCGTTGCAAAATGCAAAACGCAAATAGGAGAGGTTTCCGAAATGAAAATGAATAACTTCAAACTGGTTCGCGCGTCCGGGCTGGCAATAATGCTGCTGGCCGCCGGGGGCTTCACGCTTGTGCCGACCCCTTGGAATGTTGCTTACGCTGGAAACGGAAACGGAAGTGGTAATGATGACAGGGGCGGTGGCAACGCCGGCAGAAATGCAGACCGCGGCAATCGAAATAACGCTAGCGCACATAATCGCGGTGGAAACGGGGAAATTGCCTCTGAATTGAGGGGCTTGAACGCCGCGCATGCTAACCCAAATGCCTTGGCGAATGCTTCCCCTAACAGCATGCCGGGTATGTTGTATACCTATCAACAATCCACAGGTGCAGCTGTCGAGGCCCAGGCAGCAGTTGATCAGGCGCAGGCCGAAGTCGATTATCTGGCCTCTCTTGATCCTCTTGATCCCGAGGTAATTCCTGGGCTTTATCCCGATACTGAGGCATACGACGCGGCCGTTTTAGCGGCGGATAGTTATCTTGCGGAACAACAAGGTCTTCTTGCCGAGGCGGAACTGGTAACCGAAGCCGCACTGGAAGCCGCGACCGGAGGAAGAGTACTTTCCGACGCGGCCCTTGAAGAATTGCATAACTTGCTTGGCCTCTAAGGTCCTTTTGATCCAAAACATCGGCAGGCGTGGATGCATTTCACGCCTGTCAGCTTTGTTTTACCCCTTCGTTTTTCTTCCCCATTCATCTTTATATAATGGCCCACATCCGCGCATAATAATTGATCGGGCACCCCGCGAAATCCCTCAAAAACGCACGGTGTATCAGGGTCTTTTAAGGGTGAAATAAGTGCTGTCGGTCCAGATACCGGCAACTTGAAGGGTATTCTTGGCGTAATGTGTCGCGTGAAAGCCAAGTTTCTCCAATAATCTGGTCGACGCCAAGTTGCGCGGATCAATTTCCGCGGTGATTTCATCAACTTTCTGATGCGCTGCGAAGAAAGCGGGTAGAATGGTGCTCAGAGCTTCAAAAGCCAACCCTTTTCCCCAGAAATCCGGATGCAGGATATAGCCAACTTCTGCCACCCTCCAAAGGCCGGCTTTTCCGATTACCTTGCCATTTGCTTCAACGACATATTCGGCACCGGTATCATTGTAGGACGCGATCATTGAACCCAGCGTTTTGCGGGTTCTCTCAAGGGTTTCATGGGCAGGGTGGCTCCAATACGCCATGGCGCGCGGGTCGCGAAACACCTCATGGAGGGCGGCAAGGTCGCTTTCTTGCGGGGCCCTCAGGCACAAGCGTTCAGTCTTGATCATCCCGGAAGGCGCGCCGCCTGAGACCCGCGTTCGCGATAAGGTGTGGTGTTATAATGGCTACGGTAGCATTTTGAGAAATGCGACGGAGAGGTAAAACCGCAGGCCAGCGCCACGTTAATCACGCTCATATCCGTTTGCATCAACAGGTTGCGCGCTTTTTGCAACCTCAGTTCCATGTAATACCGTTTGGGCGAGCGATTGAGGTAGCGACGAAACAGACGCTCAAGCTGACGGGTCGACATGCCCACATCCTTGGCCAGAAGCGATGGGCTAATCGGTTCCTCTATGTTGCCCTCCATCATCTGAATGACAGCGGAAAGCTTCGGGTGACGCACGCCTATGCGTGTAGGAACCGACAGGCGCTGGGTGTCCTGGTCCGTGCGGATTGAGGTGTATATCTGCTGATCTGCCACCAGATTGGCCACCCTTTCGCCGTGCGCGTCGGCGATCAGTTTCAGCATTAGGTCAATCGACGAGGTGCCGCCCGCAGTTGTCATGCGATTGCCGTCAATGACAAATACCGATTTGGTCAGCTCGACCTCGTCAAATTCCTCAGCAAAGCTATCATGGTTTTCCCAGTGAATGGTGGCACGTTTTCCATCCAGCAGCCCGGCCTTGGCCAAAACATAAGGCGCGGTACACAATGCCCCCAGTGTCACGCCGCGCCGCGCCTCACGCCGAAGCCAGCCCAGCATTTTTTTAGTCGTGTTAGCCTGCACATTCGTGCCGGCACATAACAGCACAATATCATCGCGCTTGAGTTCCTCCAGGTCCATATCAAGCTTGAAATCAATACCGGCCGAGCAGGTGACAAACTCGCCGCCCTCGCCACAAAGACGCCATTCATATGCAGGGTGGTCAAAATGCCGGTTGGCAATGCGCAAGGCATCCACCGCACCCGCAAAGCTAAGCATGGTGAACTCATTCAGGAACACAAAGATAAACCGCTGGCGGCGGTCAGCCGAACGTGTGGTATTGTGCGGATCAACTGTCATCATCGCCCAGATTTTGCCTATCAGAATACTCAAAATAACCGGATCAGTTTTTTTGTCCGCGATCAAGTAAATTGAACACGAGAGGAGCGGATTTGCGTATGACGGTGGCAATTCGTTAAAGCAGTTGTTTGCCGGGCTCAAAGATGCGATAGGGGGCTCTTGGAATTCTGGAGCGATGACTATGACAGATTGGGCAAAAAACAGCTGGCGCACAAAGCCACGAGTACAAATGCCGGATTATACCGACGCTGCTGCATTGGCTGAGGTTGAGGCGAAACTGGGGAAATACCCGCCGCTGGTCTTTGCCGGTGAAGCGCGGCGTCTGAAGGCAGCCCTTGGCCGGGCCGCCGTGGGCGATGCGTTTTTACTGCAAGGGGGCGATTGCGCCGAAAGTTTTGCGGATTTCACCGCCGACGGTATTCGCGACACGTTCAAGGTCATGCTGCAAATGGCGATGGTGCTGACATACGGCGCCAAAGTGCCGGTGATCAAGGTTGGCCGTATGGCTGGTCAATTCGCCAAGCCGCGTTCGGCCCCGACCGAGGTTGTGGATGGGCAGGAATTGCCCAGCTACCGTGGCGATATCATCAACGAGCTGGATTTCAACGCCAAAGCCCGCATTCCCGACCCGCAGAAGATGTTGCAGGCCTACACACAATCAGCAGCAACGCTGAACCTGTTGCGTGCCTTTTCGACCGGCGGCTATGCTGATGTGCATCAGGTTCATGCCTGGACCCTGGATTTCACTGCCCGCGACGAGGCCGAGCGCTACCGCCATGTGGCCGAGCGTATTTCCGATACGCTGGATTTCATGCGCGCTGCCGGTGTCAGCTCGGAGCGAGCCCATTCGCTGCAAACGGTTGATTTCTATACCAGCCACGAAGCGTTACTCTTGGAATACGAAGAGGCCCTGACACGGGTCGACAGCACTACAGGCGACTGGGTGGCCGGTTCCGGTCACATGATATGGATTGGCGATCGTACCCGCCAGCCGGACGGGGCGCATGTGGAATTTGCCTCAGGCGTGCTCAATCCAATCGGCCTGAAATGTGGGCCGACAACCACGGCCGAAGACCTCAAAGTATTGATGGCCAAGCTGAACCCGGAAAACGAAGCCGGGCGGTTGACCCTGATCGCGCGGTTTGGTGCTGGCACGGTTGGCGATCACCTGCCGCGGCTGATCAAGGCGGTCAAGGAAGAGGGGGCCAATGTGGTCTGGTCCTGTGACGCTATGCATGGCAACACAATCAAGTCCTCTTCGGGTTATAAAACCCGGCCCTTTGAATCTGTACTGCGCGAAGTGCAGGAGTTCTTTGCGGTGCATAAAGCCGAGGGCACCGTGCCCGGTGGCGTGCATTTTGAAATGACCGGTTCGGACGTGACTGAATGTACCGGTGGTGTACGGGCGGTGTTGGACGAAAACCTGTCGGACCGTTATCACACTGCCTGCGACCCTCGCCTCAATGCCAGCCAGGCGCTGGAACTGGCATTTTTGGTGGCCGAGGAATTGTCCGGGAATCGCGGCGACCAGGCTGGAACTTTAATGGCCGGTTGACCCACATTTGATTAAAAAATGAACCCATCCGGTTTCCGGGTGGGTTTTTTTTATGATGTATCCCCGGGGTTGAATTCCGTGGCTACACGGCCTCAAAAATCATTGTCGCTGACAAGGCGTAGATGGGTTTTTGAGGGTTTCGCATCCTCAACGGCTTTTTCTGCCACAGGCAGCGGGCGAAATCCTGTTTTATGTTCTGCAAAACCGGGAATTTCGCGTGGATCACGTTTTTTGGGTTTGGCCGGAGAGTCTATTGAGGTTCCCGCATCGGAAAAAAAGCGTTGATATCGACCTTGCGGCTATTGAAACGGCGCGGCGGGCGACCAATCCGACCAACAGATTGCAACGCACCCAATATACGTGTCGGCGCGCCATGTTCGTCCTTGAGCGGGGCCATATACATCTTTGCTTCAAGCCGGGGTCGGATCATGCCGGTGTCTCCTGCAAGGTCAAGGCGGATCGAGGCGGGTTGTGTGAAGGCCGCCTCAAGCGCCTTTTTTATTTCAACCCGTGCCTCAGGCAGGAACAGTGCGGTTATGGGCATGCCGCGAACCTCCATCCCCATCAGATCATTGATATGGGACCCTGCCAAACGGATGCGTGCCAGACCTGGCGCGATTTTTTCCAGGATAAAAGCGTATTCCAGCGCATCAGTCATGCCACGCGGGTCAATTTCTGAGCGGGAGGGCATCGGGCGACCGTTTCGTAGACCCTCCCAATACGCTTCGACAAGGGAGATAGCCGGAAACCGGGCCTTCGTCCGGATTGGCAGAATTGAAATCACGTTTGAGCCGCGCAGATATTCGATTTTCACCTTGCCACCTCTGGTGCCGGTGCCTTGGGATATTGTCCCGCCGCTAACCGTCTGTTAACCCCTAGATCAGTATTCGTTACCAATGTCTTAATATGGCATTTTTGTCTGGCATTTGGTGTGAAATCTAAACAATTGGTTAACTGACATGACCCACTCGATGACCGGATATGCCTCTCTCAAAGGCCAATATGAGACCTATAGCTGGGTCTGGGATCTGCGCAGCGTCAACGCGCGCGGTTTGGATATTCGCCTGCGGGTGCCGGACTGGATCGGTGGGCTGGAGCCTGCCTTGCGCAAGGCTATCGGTGCCGGAGTTGGGCGCGGATCCGTGAACCTCGCGTTGAAGCTGACGCGCGAAAGCGAGGTTGGCACGCAGGGCCTGAACCCAGCCGGTTTGGAGCGTGCTTTGGCGCTCTTGGCTGAGATCAGCCATCAGGCGGACAGCCACGGGGTTTCCCTTGGAACCCCTAGTTCTGTTGATGTTGCGGCGATGCGCGGGGTGGTGGAAAATATCACCACTGATGAAGACAGCGCGCCACTTCTGGCTGCCCTGATGGCACAGGTGCCGGCGTTACTGGAGGCGTTCAACAAAGCGCGTGCGGGCGAAGGTGCCGCGCTTGAGGCTGTCTTGCAGTCTCAGTTGGATCAGGTGACTGATCTGGTAGGCGCAGCGCAAAAGGCCGCGGCGGCGCGGGCAGGGGCACAGGCGCAAAACTTGCGCGATAATCTGGCGCGGGTGATGGAAAATACCGACGGGGCCGACCCGGACCGTGTGGCGCAGGAGCTGGCGTTGATCGCCGTGAAATCTGACATTCGTGAAGAAATAGACCGTCTTGAAGCACATGTGGCGGCGGCGCATGACCTTTTGGCGGGCGATGGTCCGCGCGGGCGCAAGCTGGATTTCCTGATGCAGGAATTTAATCGCGAGGCCAATACGTTATGCTCAAAATCGCAATTTGCTGAACTGACACGTATTGGCCTTGACCTCAAACATGTCATCGACCAGATGCGTGAACAGGTGCAGAATGTGGAGTGAAACATGAGCAAACGGCGTGGTCTTCTGATCATCCTCTCGTCCCCTTCGGGGGCGGGGAAATCGACGCTGGCGCGACGCTTGCGCGCGTGGGACGCGGATATCGTTTTTTCGGTTTCCACAACAACCCGGCCACCACGCCCCGGTGAGGTTGACGGCAAAGATTACCACTTTACTGACAATGCCGGTTTTGAGGCGCAGGTAGATGCCGGTGAAATGTTGGAACATGCCCAGGTATTCGGCAATTTCTACGGCTCCCCCCTCGGCCCGGTTCAGGCGGCGATTGATGCGGGGCAGGACGTGTTGTTTGATATCGACTGGCAGGGCGCGCAACAGATCCGCAACTCGGTTCTAGCGCGCCATACCCTGTCGATCTTCCTGCTGCCGCCCTCGATCTCGGAACTACACAGACGGTTGGTGGAACGTGGTCAGGACGACGCCGAAGTAATTGCCGGACGGATGCAAAAAAGTTGGGACGAAATCAGCCATTGGGACGCCTATGATTTTGTCCTGATCAACGATGATCTGGAAGCAACGGACAAACGGTTGAAAGAGATCGTCAGCGCCTCGCGCCTGCGACGGACACAACAGCCAGACCTGACAGAGCATGTGCGCGGGCTGCAGGCGGAATATGAGGAACTGACATGAGTATTTATGCGTTAGGCGGGCTTGCCCCCGATATTGCCGAAGACGCTTGGGTTGCTCCCGGTGCACATGTCATTGGCGAAGTGGTACTGGGCGCGCGCGCGTCCATCTGGTTTGGGTCGGTCCTCAGGGGCGACGGCGAGCCGATCATCGTGGGCGCTGGCACGAATATTCAGGAAAACTGCGTTTTGCATACGGATATGGGTTTCCCCCTGACCGTTGCAGAGGGCTGCACCATTGGTCACAAAGCCATCCTGCATGGCTGCACCATTGGCGAAAACAGCCTTGTTGGCATGGGGGCAACGGTGCTGAACGGGGCGGTGATTGGCAAAAATTGCCTGATCGGTGCCGGGGCGCTGGTGACCGAAGGCAAGGTCATTCCTGACGGGTCTCTGGTGATGGGGGCGCCGGGCAAGGTTGTGCGCGAGCTTGACGAAAAAGCCTTTGCCGGGCTGAGGGAAAGCGCGCGCCACTACGCCGAAAACGCTGCCCGTTTCAGGGACGACCTGAAAGAGATTGGGTAGTCTTAGGATTTCCGGACCCGGCAAGGAGGTTTGACATGAATGATGACCCGGTAAAACGCCCGGCTTGGCCAAAAAGCGCCTCGCGCCCCGTGGTGACGCCGCTTTCTCCTTCGGTGGTATATGCCTCGCCCAGCCCGGACGTGCTGGATGCGCAATATGACGGCTCAAACCCCGGCTATACCTATTCGCGTGAAGGGCACCCGAATGCGGAAGTGCTGGCGGCCAAGCTGGACGGGCTGGAAGGGGCCGAGGGAGGCTTTGTAACCGGTTCTGGCATGGCGGCGGTCACGGCCGCTTTGCTGGGGGTGCTGCGGCAGGGCGATCATATCATCGGTGGGGATCAGCTTTATGGACGCTCCCTGCGTTTACTGACACAGGACCTGCCACGCTTTGGTATTGAAGCGACGCTTGCCGACCCTACAGATATCAGCGCCATGCGCGCTGCCATCCGGCCTGAAACCCGTGCCATTCTGGTCGAGGTCGTTTCAAACCCCACCCTGCGCGTGGCGGATATGGAAGGTATCACCGCCTTAGCGCGGGAACATGGCCTGATCCTAATCGTCGATAATACCTTCACCACCCCGCGCGCCTATAAGGCGTTGGAACTTGGCGCGGATGTCGTGGTGCACTCGGTGACCAAGCTGCTGGCGGGGCATGCAGATGTCATGTTGGGCTATGTGGCGGCGCGTGACCCGGCGCTTAATCAGGCTATGCTGGACGTGGCGGTTACCATGGGTTTCACTGCCAGCCCGTTTGATTGCTGGCTAGGGGAACGTGGCTTGATGTCGTTCAACCTGCGCTTTGACAAGGCACAGGAAAACGCGGCCCTTCTGGCCGATCATCTGGCCGGGCTTGATGGGGTGGCGCGCGTGCTTTACCCGATGCGGCCCGATCATCCCGATCATAACCGGGCGGCGCATCTTTTGGGCGGCAAGGGTGGCAACATGGTCAGCTTTGAGCTGTCCGGTGGCCGTAAAGCCGCCAATGCCATGATTGAGGCCGCCCCGGATCTGGCCTTTGCACCGACACTGGGTGATATCAACACCACGATCAGCCATCCTGAAACCTCGTCCCACCGTGGCCTGAGCCCGGAAGGGCGGGCCGATTTGGGGATCAGCAGCGGGTTTTTCCGGGTGTCGGTTGGGTGCGAGGAGATTGAACCGTTAAAAGAAGTGTTCACGAAGGCAATCAAAGCTTCGAATGCTTAGAGGTTGTTTCTTTAAGGGCACCGTCAAATTTCGACCCGCTACACTGGTTCAGGCATTAGTGAAGGGCATCGAAAATGTCAGTTTTGAGTCCGATCCCTTCGTTGCTTGATCATACTGCGTCTATCGCGACGAGGCGGCATGCCGGCGTTCGGCGCGTTCGGCGTCAACGTCCCTCTTACTCGGTAAGCGGCACGACCTCTAAGCGGTGCATGGAGTAGCCGCGGCGAATTTCGGCGGTGCCCTCGTCAGTATGCATTATTCCGATCATCACGACGTGAAGGTCGTTGTCGCTGGTAGGCATGAAGTAAAGCGTGACATCCATATATCCGTCTGGCGCAGACCATTGTCCCTGCCCCTTCAGTAAAGGCAGGTCAGTCAGGTCGCAGCCGCTTTCAAGCCTGATTTTGTCAGGATTGACGACCGGACCAGAACCGTCAACCGGACCGAACGGGTTGCGAATGGGGGTGGTGTTGAGCAGCCAGTCCTGTTCTTCCGGGATCAGGGCTGAGAGTTCGATCTCCGCGTCGCCGGACGCGTTGCGGGCGAAGTAGCGGTTGTTCCTTTCGGATATGGTGATGACTTCCGGCGGGACTTGGGGGATCCTGAAGGTCATCTTTCCGGGAATCGTTATGATCCCGGCCTGATCATAGTTCATCCAGTCTCCGGTAATGCTATCGTCAAGGAAGTCGGTAATATTCAGGTCTGGGGTGATCCCTTGCATCGCAAGCCATTTGCAGTTTGGCGCTTTGTGCCCGGAAGGGTCGCTACTGCCTTGTGTCTGGGCAAACAACGTTACCGGGAGGAGCGACAGTCCAAGGGCAAGTGCACTGAATTTCATCATCTCTCCAAATCCTCCGTTTGAATCATTCGATTTATCATAGCCTCCTTGGCAACCGACCGTCCATCCACCTGTTGGTGCGGTGTGCGATGGGTTCCACGTTCTTCACCAAAAAACAGTTTTGAAGCGTCAAAAAAGAAGAAGACCGCCCGCACCTGTTAAAGGGTGGGGCGGCCTCCCGCTCGCGCGTCCTGATCGCTCAGGAATTCTTTAGTTGGCTTTCAGCCATTCCAGTACTTTTTCCGGGGCGCTTTCACCATATGGATCGTCGTCGGCGTTGTCGCGGCGGCCGGGCTCTTCGAACCATGCCTCTACCACGCCGTCATTGATCACAGCGGCATAGCGCCACGAGCGCGGGCCGAAACCTTCCGGATGCTTATCAACCAGCATGCCCATCATGCGGGTGAAAATGCCCGAACCGTCCGGGATGACCTTGACGTTTTGCAGGCCCTGACCGATGGCCCATTTGTTCATCACGTAGCTGTCGTTGACCGACATGCAGTAAATTTCGTCAATGCCTGCTTTTTTGAATGCACCTGCATTGTTCTCATATCCGGGCAGTTGGTAGGTCGAGCATGTCGGGGTGAAAGCACCGGGAAGGGAAAACAGCACAACGCGTTTGCCTTTGAAATACTCATCCGTGGTCACATCCTGCCAACGGAAAGGGTTGTCACCGCCAATGCTCTCGTCACGAACACGGGTTTTAAAAGTAATATCGGGGACACGCACACCTGGTTGCATTGAGGTTTCCTTTTGCTATTTTGTCGTTGTCTGTCGTTTCAGAATATCGGGAATCAACGCCCGGGTTGGATCACTCTTAGAACCATTCTAAGTTAGGCGCAATGGTTAGTTTCCAACAAACCCCAGTTCATCCGCAGTTCAGGACATTTACGTTCAAATCTGTTTCCACATAAATTCGAGCCTCACGCACGGCACATAGCAGCTTTGCTGCTAATATCCGTGACAGAACGATGGTCTTGCCATATATCCGCAACAAAGGATTATGACACATGCGCGACCTGAAAGTCCCTGACCAACGCCACCCGGAAAAGGCTCACCGACCGGATCAGGCACAGCCAAAGAAACCCGACTGGATTCGCGTGCGCGCCCCGGGTGGGGCTGCTTACGCTGAAACCAACCGCACCATCCGCGAACACGGGCTGTCGACCGTCTGTCAGGAGGCTGGCTGCCCCAATGTGGGCGAATGCTGGTCGGCGGGGCACGCCACGATGATGATCATGGGCGAGATCTGCACCCGCGGCTGCACCTTTTGCAACGTGGCCACCGGCAAGCCCGAGGCGCTGGATGCGTTCGAGCCGGGCAGGGTGGCTGATGCGGTCAAAAAGCTGGGGTTGAACCATGTGGTGATCACCTCAGTGGACCGTGATGACGTGGCCGATGGTGGGGCCGAGCATTTCGCCCAGACCATCCGTGCCATTAGACACCGCGCGCCCGAAACCACAATCGAAGTGCTGACACCGGACTTCCTGCGTTCAACCCCTGAAGCGCTGGAAGTGGTAGTTGCTGCGCGCCCGGATGTCTTTAACCACAATCTTGAAACTGTTCCCGGCCTTTATCCTCAAGTGCGCCCCGGCGCGCGCTATTTCCACAGCTTGCGCATTCTGCAAAAGGTGAAAGAGCTGGACCCCTCCATGTTCACCAAATCCGGCATCATGGTGGGGCTGGGCGAGGAACGTCAGGGCGTGATGCAGGTCATGGACGACATGCGCGCCGCAGACATTGATTTTCTGACCATCGGGCAATACCTGCAGCCTACCCCGAAACACCACGCAGTGGCACGTTTCGTGACGCCAGAGGAATTCAAAGCCTATGAAAAAGCCGCTTACGGCAAAGGTTTTCACATGGTTTCGGCCACACCGCTGACCCGGTCGTCCTATCATGCAGGCGACGATTTTGAGCGTCTGCGCGCAGCCCGCAACGCGAAGCTTTCGGACGCTTAAGGCGGGCTTACTATTCCGGCGCTCAAAAGTTGGGAGCGGGTCGGGAACCACATGTCTTCGGGGCTGGTCTCAAATACACTGGCGACGAAGCTCTCATTGATCCCCTGTGCCAGAAATGCGGCGCGATCTTTTGCCTCTTCTTCTTCAGGGATGACGCTTTTGAGATATCCGTCGACACGGTACCCGTGAAAACCAAGGCGCGCCTCGGGGGACATCAGACGGTGTTCCCCGGCTATGAAAACTAAAGTACAGGCCGAAGCACATGTTTCGTGTACACGGGTATTCAACCTGTGTTCGGTTACCAGACGCGCTATCGCCCGTGCTGCAAAGATGCGCCCGCCGCCTGAATTCAGTTCCAGCAATTTCAGCCCCGGGTTGTCCTCCAGCGCGGCTTCCAGCGCAGTAAACATGGCGAAGTCGATCGGACCTTCAAGAACGGCGTAAGTTGGTACCAGCCGCAGCCCGGTGTTTGCAGCCTCCTGCGGGGGCAGAAGATCAAGGTAATCGGCGGTTGTCCTGTCCAGCTGCGGAAAGATCATCAATGGCAAACACAGGGCAATGGTGCCGTAACCGGCCACTATATTAAAAAGATCCGGACGATCTGCCTGCGCATTGTTAAGGGCCCGTAAGGTGCCGGTGACCTGCCAGATAAAAACAATGGCATCCAAAGTAAGCGATGGTAGCCCACCAAGAGTGAAAAGCAGCAGGCGTAAGCCGAGCAATGTCAGTAAAAGGGTCGGCCACAAAGCAACTTCGCCACGCCAATGCGCAAGTGGCAAGGCGAATGCCCTGTGCAGGAATGGGTTCATGGCCAGTGGCTTGATCATGGCAGCGACGCAAGTGCCCGCAGGTAAGCAGCGATCGCCAGGCGGTCTTGCGGGGGTAGGGCAGCCATGTTCGTTACCACGTCGGCCATATGCCCGCCTGCACTGTCAAATTCCGGGGTAAATCCGGTTTCGAGGTAATAAACGATATCCTCATTCGACCAGTCCAGTCCCGTGGGGGTGATATCAGGTATCTGCCCGCGCCCTTCGGGGTTAGGGGCACCTGTCAGCCAGGCATCCAGCCGCAGGCCACCCAATATACCGCGCGGCGTGTGGCATTCTGCGCAATGGCCCAGCGCCTCGACCAGATACCGCCCGCGTAATACATCTGGGTCGGTTGTGTCGGGCAAAACCCAGTCGCGGCGCAGGTATAGCAACTTCCACAGGCCCAGACCCGCGCGGATGTTAAACGGAAAACCAACTTCGTGCTGCAGGCTGGGGTTGGGGGTTTCGGGCAGTGTCATCAGATAGGTGTGGAGGTCCAGAATATCCTGTGCCGTGGCTTTGGCATAGCTGGTATAGGGGAAGGCCGGGAAATAGTGCTGCCCGTCCGGCGTGGTGCCGTGGCGCATGGCGTTGAGCAGATCAAGCGCGCTCCAATCGCCGATCCCCGCATTGGGGTCGGGTGAGATGTTGGGGGCGCGGAATGTGCCGAAGGGTGAAGCAAAGCCTTGTCCGCCCGAAAGAACCAGACGGGCATCGCCGGTGGCACCTTTCTCCATATGGCAAGACGCGCAGCCACCGGCCAGAAAAACCTGTTCGCCGCGCGCCACATCGCCTGAAAGCCCGGCAAGAACACTGGCATCCTCGCGCTCGGGGCGCGTCCACCACAACCCGGCCAGCCCGACGATCAGAGCCAGAAGGACCAGTCTGATAAGGATGCGACGCATGCGTGCCTCGTGTCTTTACTGTGTTTGGGGGCAACGTGCGCTGCCCCAAACACAGCCTGTCACATTATTCTTCGGCGCGATAGGCTTTGTGACACCCGCCACAGGCACCGCCAAGCCCCCGCATAGCCCCTTGCAGGGATGCCAGATCGGTTCCCGCCGCGTCAGCCATGGCGCTTGCTGCATCCGCCAACGCCTGTGCCTTGGCGCCGACATCGGGGAAATTCTGCCAGATCGCCGCGAGGGCGCGGGTGTTTTGCGCATTGTCCGCATCCGACCCTGCCGGCCACATCGCCATGGCGTTGAGGGAAGACAGGGCAACAAGGTTCGCCGCTGCTGCTGACGCCACATCGGCGTTATAATCGGCATTGCCGCGCGCCATGGCCCCCAATTGCCCGAGGTTGAACGCATAAAGCTGCATCTGGCCTTGTCGCGCCTTGATGGCACCATCATGCGGGCCGGCTTCGTGGCTGCCCGCGAACAAGGTTGCGGTTCCAAGGGCCAGTACTGTCAGGGAAGTGGTGATCGGGTTTAAAAATTTCATGGCTGTCTCCTCTTAAAAGCCTTTTGTGTAGCGTGGTCCGGTGAAAGTGGAAAAGGTTCACCCCCTTCATATGTTGCGCGTGTGTGCACCCAGCCTCGTGTCTTGGCTTGATGCTGAACGTCTGAATGGACGTGGCCCAGTTTAGATGTTAGAAATTCAAGAGCCATTCCAGATTTTCGCAATAGAACTGTGCAAAAATGCAAAGATACGATTGGGACGATATCCGCGTAATCCTGGCAATTCTGGATCAGGGTTCGCTTTCAGCGGCAGGGCGTGCACTTGGTGTGAACCATGCCACGGTGCTCAGGCGTCTGGACGGGTTCGAGGAGCGGTTGGGCGTGACGTTGTTTCGCCGCCACGCAAGAGGCTTGTCGCCGGTACCGGGGCGCGAACGGATCTTTGCTGCTATGCACGATATGGAGGCCGGTGCCCTTGCGGTTGGGCGCGGGATTGAAGCGGCACGCTCACCCCTTGCAGGGGTCGTGCGGATTACCTCGACCGATACGTTCTGCCTGAGTGTTCTGCCGCGCCTGCTGGCCGGGTTGCAGCAGCAGGTCGAAGGTTTGAGGATCGAACTATGTGCCGCCAACGCCCATGCTGACCTGGCCCGGCTCGAAGCGGATATCGCGGTGCGGCCAGCCCAGCACAGCCCCGCGGGGATGGTGGCCGATCAGGCCGGTGATCTGGGCATGGGGGTATATGCGGCACCCGGTGGAAGTAACGCCTGGCTAGGCTTGTCCGGAAGGTTGCAGGAAGTGTCTTCCTTTGCCTCGTTCTTTAGCGGGGTACAGGATCGTGACTTTGCGGCATGGGCCGATTCCTTTCCGGTGCTCCGGGAAATGGCGGCACAGGGGCAGGGCAGGGCGCTGCTTCCTTGCGTGCTCGGCGATGCCGAGAATCGGCTTGTGCGCCTCGCTGATCCAGAGGGCCTGCCGCGTCCGGCTATCTGGGTCGTGGCGCTTCCTGATATGGCGGATGTGCCACGTATCCAGGTTGTACGGCGCATGCTGACCGAGGCGCTGTGGCAAGACCGGTCTGAATTGAATGGGAGCTCTGCCGGGTTGAACTGAGCCGCGAACATTCACGCCCGGTCCAGCCAACGCCCGGACGCATGCGAAAAGGGTTTTTCAGGGATGTGTCAGGGCCGCAAGCGGTTCGGGGTCAGCCATTCCGGCCAACCGAAAAGCTGCTCGAACCCGTAAAGAATAAGACAAAACCCGATCACGCCGAAAACCACCATCACCCGGCGGGCTGATGGTGGTTTTCGCGCCCACCGGGACATGCGCAGAAATTGACGCGGAGATAGGATGGGTTTCGCTCCTGCTCAGTTCACGCCAATATTCAGAAATTGGTGCCGATTGACAATTCCAGTAAGGGGTTGCTGCCCCCAAGGGTTCCCGACACGTTGGCATCAACAAATACCGTATCCGTAGGTTTGAAAGTAACACCTGCGCCCACAATAGGATCGCCGCCGAAAGACGTGGACCAAATGGCGAATGCGTCCAGGGCCCAGTTATCACTCAGCGCGTAGTCGCCGTAAGCGGTGACGACGGAATCCCCGATAAATGTGTCGCCGCCACTAAGTTTTACACCTGCATTCCAATTGTCACCGCCGCCTTCAAGCCCGGCATTGTAGGAACGGACTTCATTCACACCATCCGTGGCATATTCAAAGGACCCGAACAAAGCCATGGTGTAAAAACTGCTGATCGCAGCAATCTGGTGGCGAAACGCCAGTGCGACCACGTCAATATTATTGCCAAATTCATTTATCCGGTGATACGAGGCCCCGACTTTGGTTTCCCCAAAGGAACCGTCCCAGCGGACACCATAGGGTATTAAGTTGGGATTGGTTAAATATGCCGCTGCGAAAACAGACCCAAAGGCAAGTCCGAAAACGAATCCTTCAAGGCTGGCACTACCCAATGTGTTGGCAGGCAAATATCCATAGTCGACTACCGAGCGTGGCGCGCCGATTGAAAACTGGCCAAGCGAACTGCTCAGCCCGGCGCCGACAACAAGTGCAGGGTAAAATGCATAGAGTGTGGTTGTGCCAAGCAGGTGCACATCGACGCCTAGGCTGAACCCTAATGCGGTTGAACTGACAGCAGCAGGCACAAATCCCATATTGAGGCTGGTTGCCCCAAAAGTTTCGTTGGTAAAGCCGCCTGTCGCATAGCTCAGAGCGGCGTAGCCGGTCAGATAAAAAGTGCTGCTGGACGCAGAAAATGCATCAGCAACGGGCGCTGTCTGAGCTGACAGGCTGCTAGCGCCTAAGATTGCACTCGTGCCTAATATTGTACTCGTCTCGTGCCTAATATTGTACTCGTAACGATTCCTTTTGTTAGATTTTTCATGGTTGATTCCCCCAAATCAGTGATGCTTGGAAAAATCCAATCATCACTTGACCTAAGGTAAACCTGTCAGGGTGGTTGGCAAAGGGGTCGGCTCAAATAAACCCCGATTGGGGCTTATTGATCACGTCTCGGTAAAACGTACCTTGCCAATATAGGAAAGGTTTCGGTTTCTCTGTGCGAAATCAATGCCATACCCGACAACAAATTCATCCGGTATTTCAAACCCGGTCCAGTCGGCTTTTATATCCACCTCACGCCGGGACGGTTTGTCTAAAAGCGCAATGGTTTTGAGCTTGCGCGGTGATTTGGCGTTGAGAATTTTAACCACATGTTTCAGGGTAAAGCCGGTATCGACGATATCCTCGACCAGCAATACGTCCCGTTTCCAGATCTCGCCGCGCATATCTTTGAGGATACGCACCTCACGGCTTGATTCCATCTGGTTGCCGTAAGATGAGGCCTCGATGAAGTCGACCTCGACAGGCAGGTCCAGCTCGCGCACAAGGTCGGCGATAAAAACGAACGAGCCGCGCAATAGGCCGACAACAACCAGCTTGTCAGTGCCCTCAAACTCATCATGAATTTCGCGGGCAAGATCCTCGACCCTTGCAGCAATTGTCTTGGCCGAGATCATCTCATCAATCACATATGGTCGCTTTGGCATAATGCCCCCTTGATTTCCCTCGCGTACAATATGACATGTGGGGCCTGAGTTGCGAGCGGAAAAAGCAGATGCCGACACATTCCGAAAAACGGGTGCTCCCTTACACGGCCGACCAGATATATGAACTGGTGGCGGACGTGCTGCGTTACCCTGAGTTTTTGCCGTGGACAGCCGCCGCGCGCATCCGGTCGCGCAAAGACCTGCCTGACGGACGGGTGGAGCTGATGGCCGATCTGGTAATCTCGTTCAAAGTCTTTCGCGAACGTTTCACCAGCCGCGCCATACTGGATGAAGCCAATCGCCGGATTGATACATCCTATCTGGATGGACCGTTCAAACATATGAACTCGTTCTGGCAGATAAATGAACATCCGGACGGATGTGCGGTTGAATTCTATGTGGATTTTGAGTTCCGCAATGCGGTGCTGCAAAAGCTTATTGGGGTTGTGTTTAATCAGGCGATGGAGCGCGTCGTGCAGGCATTTGACGCGCGTGCGGCCGAACTTTACGGATCAAAAGGCTAGAAACGCCGAAAATTTTTCGGCCAAGAATCTGTTACGTCTGATTTGCCAGAGGGTGTTTTGTCAGGACCAGCTCTTTGAGTCGCTCATCCAGCACATGCGTGTAAATCTCGGTTGTCGAAATATCCGCATGTCCCAGCAACGTTTGAATGGCGCGCAGGTCAGCGCCGTGCGCCAGCAGATGGGTGGCAAATGCATGGCGCAGCCGGTGCGGCGTAACCTTATCCGGGGGAATTCCGGCCTGTAGCGCCAGTTCCTTGATCAGCCCGTAAAACCGGTGCCGGGTCAGATGGCCGACCTTGGCGCGCGAAGGGAACAAAAAGCCCGACGCTTTGGCACCTGCTGCCACGCTCTTTTCTTCGGCTTCGTCCCGTTTTATCAGCCATGATGCCAATGCCGTACGCGCCACGCCAGTCAGCGGCACAAGCCGTTCCTTGCCGCCCTTGCCGCGCACCAGCAAAAGCTGGGGGTCACCCCGTGCGGCGGCGACAGGCAAGGACACCAATTCGCTTACCCGCATCCCCGTTGCATAGGCCAGTTCCAACAGGCAGGTATTTCTGGTGCGATCCGCCATATTGCGTCCACTATCACGAGCCGCCTGCAACAGCGCATCAACTTCGGCCTCGCCCAGTATCTTGGGCAATTTTTTAGACCGCCCCGGTCCGCTAATTTCGATCGCCGGGTTGTCCTGGCGCACACCTTCCTCGCAGGCGAACCTGAAAATCTGTTTCAGTGACGAAAGGCGGCGGGCGCGGGTTGAAGCAGCCAGCCCCGCAGCCTCGCAGGAGATCAGGTAGTTTTCCACGTCCGCACGGGTGCAATTGTGGAAACCTGTGCCCTTGCGGGCGGCCCAGTGCAGAAAATCACTGAGGTCGCGGCCATAGGACAAAAGTGTATTTTCTGCCGCGTCCAGTTCAGCCGCGCGCGCCTCAAGAAAGACCGAGATCAGGCGCAGGTCGCCTTCCGGCAGGGGCTGCGGGTTCGCACTCATCCGCGGCGCTCCAGCATCAGGTATTCCAATGCTGCCCGGCGCGCGGTGTTTTCCAGTCCGACCCAGCGAAACAGGGCAAGTGCGTCGGATATTTCATCCAGATCGCCCCGTGTGCCACCGGTAAACAGTGCCATCGCCCGCAAAATTGCCTCGCCCAGCCGCGCGTCATCCAAGAGCGAGGCAAGACGTGCGGGTGGGGCATCGGCGGCAAAGCCGGCCAAAACCGCCTGCTCGCGGGCCTTTGTGCTGGAAATACCAGCCGTCTGGCCGCGGGCCACGGCAAGCATAAGTTCAAAGTCAGTGATGGAATTTGGATCCAGAGACGCAGAATTTGCGACTGTTTCGTATTCATCCGACAAAAGGCCAAGTGTCAGGGCAATGGCACGGGCTGATCCGGTTAGCTCCAGCTCGGCCAGAACACGGCCAAAAACCTGTGCAAAGGGCACTTCCAACTCGGCTTGCTGCACGCTTTTCCAGGCATCAGGCAGGGCGGCATTCACTGCGGTCAGATCATTGGCCTTCAATGCGTTGTCCAGTGCCTGAATTGCCGCCACCCTTTGCCAGACACCGCCAGAAGCCGCCGGGCGCCGTTCCGTATAAAGGCCCAGTAGCTGGTTTTCACGTACCGCCCCGGTTCGCGCCAGACGTTCACCGGCTTCAAGGCGCGCTTTCCAACCGATATTGGCACGCAGGTCCGATTGGGCAAAGGCCAGCGGCAGGGTGTTGGTTGCGATTGGTTCGCCGATTGCCTCAAACAAGCGGAAAGTCAGCGGAGTAGGCTGGCTGGGGCGCGGTAGAGGGGGTTCGCCTTCAAACAGGTCCGGATCGAGGAAGCGTGCGAGCAAAGCATCTTCCTCTTGCGTGATAAAGCCAAGCGCGCGCCCTGTGCCAAGGGTCAGCACCGCCGCATTCCAGTCGCCGCCGCGCGCCAGGCAGAAAATCCGCGCGGTGAAGGTCGGTGACAGGGCCGGGGTGGCGCGCATGATGGCACAAAGTTCATCCTCGTTGCCGAGCAACAGGGCCACATCGAACCAACGGCGGAATATCTCGGGGTTTTCCGGACCAGCACGGGCCAGCAGCGCATCCGCCTGTTCCAGTGCGCCAAGCTCAAGCAGCTTGTCCACACGAGCAAGGAACACGTCATAGCCATTTGCATCAGCGCTCTGCGCCGGATTCAGCTCAGCCAGTAGGAGCGTGTATAACAGCTCCTGCAAGGCTGGCAGCATATCGGCGCGCTCGGCACGGATATGGTGCACCAAATCCTCAGGCCGTGCATCGCCCCAGAGATCTGAAGGTAAACCAGATACTGCTGCAGGCAGTATGCCCACCGCATCGGGCAACGGGCGGTCCAGCGCGGTTACCGTAACATTCGTGAGCGAAGCCCCACTGGTAACGTCTGGTTCATTAACAACCGGGCCAAGTGGCCCCAGAGCCGCTGCGGGTGGGGTCGCGACCGAGTTTGACAGCCAGTCAATTGCCGATAACGGCGCGCCTTCGGGATTTGGTCCAAGGTCCTGTTGTGCCAGTGCCGAGGCTGCAAAAAGAACCAGGCCCGCAACCGCGCCAATGCCGGATTTAATCCGCATCCAGCGTCACCGTCAGATTGTTATCGGTGGTTTCAGGCGAAAGATCCCCCAGATAGGCATAGCCGGCCAAGCCAATAACTGCCAAAATACCTAAAAAAAACAGAAGCTTCACCAAAACTCGTATCATGTTTACTGCCCTATATTACATCTTCGCCTTATGCTTAGGAGTTTTATATATGGTAATTCGCGCAAGATCACGCCATTGAAGGGGTGAAAGTTTAATTTGGGCAGGGCGACGCCGGTTTGGCATATCTGGTGAAAAAAACCATTGTTCTCGTCGGCATGATGGGGGCGGGCAAAACCGCCGTTGGGCAGGCTCTGGCGCGTGCGCTTGATGTGCCGTTTCTGGATTCCGACGAAGAAATCAAACAGGCCGTAAACATGGAAATTGCGGATATTTTTGCCCGCGATGGCGAGGCATTTTTTCGCGACCGCGAAGCCGAGGTTATCGCCCGCCTGCTGGAGACCCGGCAATGTGTTCTGTCGACCGGAGGGGGGGCTTTTCTGGCCCGGCGTAACCGCGAGAAAATTTCCAGTACCGGTGTGTCTGTTTGGCTGCGCGCTGACCTTGACCTTTTGTGGCAACGGGTGCGCCACAAGAATACAAGACCACTGCTGCGGACTGCCGATCCCTTTGCCACCCTCAGCCAGATTTATAAGGAGCGGGTTCCGACCTATGCGCAGGCTGATCTGGTGGTGGACGCCAGGCCTGATTATTCCATCGCCACCATGTGCGATGTAGTGATCGAAGCATTAAAAACCCGCCCGGATGTTGTTGAGGAGATAAGTTAATGCAAACTCTGCGTGTACCTCTCGAAGGCAGAGAATATGACATCCGGATCGGTTCAAACCTGATCGCTGAGGCCGGGGCGCAGATCGCACCGCTGTTACAGCGCCCCAAAGTGGCGGTCATTACCGAACAGCGCGTGGCGGATCTGCACCTCGAGGCGTTGCGGGCCGGGCTGGCTACTGGTGGCGTTGAGATGTCGGCCCTGACCATCGCGCCCGGTGAGGGCAGCAAAAGCTGGGCAGGCCTGAGCCAATGTGTGGAATGGCTTCTGGATCAGAAAGTCGAACGTGGCGACATGGTGGTTGCCTTTGGCGGCGGTGTCATCGGGGACCTTGTGGGCTTTGCTGCCGCCATCCTGCGCCGCGGGGTGCGGTTTGTTCAGATCCCCACCACATTGTTGGCGCAGGTTGACAGCTCGGTAGGGGGCAAAACAGGTATAAACGCGCCGCAAGGCAAGAACCTGATCGGCGCTTTTCACCAGCCTTCCCTGGTACTGGCTGATATCGACATCCTTGGAACCCTGACCCCGCGTGATTTCCTTTCGGGCTACGGCGAAGTTGTCAAATATGGCTGCCTTGGTGACGCGGATTTTTTCGATTGGCTGGAAAAGCATGGCCCCGCCCTGGCCGCAGGTGACAAGGCGTTGCGCGAAGAGGCCGTGCGCCGCTCGGTCGAAATGAAAGCCGGTATTGTCACCCGGGACGAAAAAGAACATGGCGAGCGGGCTTTGCTGAACCTTGGCCACACATTCGGCCATGCGCTGGAGGCCGCGACCGGTTACAGCGACAGGTTGCTGCATGGGGAAGGCGTGGCGATCGGTTGCGCGCTGGCCTTTGAGACCTCGGCAAGGCTGGGGCTGATGGCACAGGAAAGTCCGTCGCGCCTGCGCGCCCATCTGGCAGCTATGGGGATGAAAAAGGACCTGTCGGAAATCCCCGGAGACTTACCGGATGCGGATGGGCTGATCACCCTGATGGCGCAAGATAAGAAAGTGCAATCGGGAACGTTACATTTTGTGCTGGCGCGCGCCATTGGCGAGGCTTTCGTGACCAGCGATGTAGATCCGGGTGTGGTGCGGGGGGTGCTGAGTGACGCCCTTTCGGGGCGTTAAGACCTAAAACGCCCGGCCTAAACCGGGCGTCTGATCAGAAAAATGTGCGCCGCAGGCGCGGGGTTGGGTAGCATCCCCTAGAACGGGATCTCGTCATCAAAACCGCCGCCCTGATTACCACCGCCTTGCGCAGGCCCGGAATCTCCACCGTAACCGCCGCCCTGGTCGCCACCATAAGGTCCGGGCTCGCCACCACCACCGCCGCCGCCGCCTGAGCGGCCATCGAGCATCACCAGAGTGCTGCCAAAGCCTTGCAATACAACCTCGGTTGAATAGCGGTCAGCGCCTGACTGGTCCTGCCATTTGCGGGTCTGAAGCTGTCCCTCGAGGTAAACCTTGGAACCTTTACGCAGATATTGTTCGGCCACGCGCACCAGACCCTCCGAGAATATCGCCACCGAATGCCATTCGGTTTTTTCGCGCCGCTCGCCGGTGTTGCGGTCCTTCCAGGTTTCAGACGTGGCAAGGCGCAGATTGCACACTTTGCCGCCGTTCTGGAATGTGCGCACTTCCGGGTCGCGGCCCAGATTGCCGATGAGTATTACCTTGTTTACCGAACCCGCCATGGGACCTCCTGCCGAATCTTTAAAATTGTAGATATGGTTACATCACTCGACGGCGATGAAGGAAAGGTTAATTCCAACATAACCGCGGGGAAAAGTATCGGCGGGAAGGTGCCGGGGGCACTGGTGTAACCCGAACTGGCTGCATATAATCAGTCCGTTGCGAGGGGTAAAAGCATGATACGTTTTCTGGTTCCGGCACTGATTTTGTCTGTTTTGGCGACGCAGGCAAGTGCGGGCGATCTTTTTTCCACGTCGGGCGGGCAGGCGGTATTTACCCAACAACTCAATGTGTTGGATGGTCGTGCGGCCGAGCAATACGCCAATTCCATTCGCCTGCAGCCAAATCCGATCATAATCCCGGGACAGGAAGTTGCGCCGCCCTATACCGGGTCATATCGAGGGGTCTACTTTGCCATGGCGCAGGAGGCCGCGCGCCAACATGCCATCCCGGAGAACCTGTTTGTGCGTCTGGTGCAGCAGGAAAGTGGTTGGAAGGCTGACGCGGTCAGCTCGGCCGGGGCGCTGGGATTGGCGCAGTTAATGCCCGATACGGCAACCAGATTGGGCGTTGACCCAAGTGACCCACGCCAAAACCTTGAAGGTGGGGCGCGGTATCTGCGGATGCAATTTGACCGGTTTCGCTCCTGGCGCCTGGCGCTTGCGGCTTATAACGCGGGACCAGAGGTGGTAGAAAGATATGCCGACGTGCCACCGTACAGCGAAACCCAGGGATATGTGCTGGCCATATTGGGAAGCTAATACCCTGATATCAACAGGATTTTAGTGAACAGTCGGGGCTCCCGCCAATCGTCAGCCCATCAAAGATGGGCGTTCCTCTTGTTGGGCATGGCTCAAAAATTGCGGGCAATTTTTTAGCCTGCTGCGCTGCGCGCAGGATTTGAGGCCTCCGGCGGGGATATTTGGGATCGATGAAAGGTGTTTGATACGGCGTTAGCGCCCGGCGGGGCCCTGGTAGCTGCGCTCAACTCTGGCCACCCTTAAAGTGTAGTTTTCATACCAGCGGGTTTTTCCAAGTTCCTGCGCCGCCAGATGTTCAACCTGTGCCTTCCAGTTCACGAGCGCGGCTTCGTCGCGCCAATAACTGACAGTGATGCCCAGACCCTCTGCATCACGGGTGCTTTCCACGCCCAGATAGCCCGGTTGCCCTTTGGCAAGTTCGACCATTTTATCGGCCATTTGTGCATAACCCACCGGGTCATTTGCCAGTTGGTTGGTGAAAATCACCGCGTAATAGGGTGGGTCCGGAAGGGGGGCGAATCTATCATTCATCCCCCAGATTAAGGAGGTTTTCAGACGTCTGACAATTCTTTTTTATGCAGCCAGTCAGCGTGTTTAGGGGCTTTCTTGGTGCGCGTCCATTCCTCGAGCATGTCCCATTTCACTTCGTCCATACGGGCCAGCATGGCGTCCTCTTCCGGGTCAGGGCAAGCCAGTTCAACCCGGTGCCCATTGGGGTCGAAGAAATAAATCGAATGGAAGATAGAATGATCAGTAACGCCAAGGACATCAACGCCGTTAGCTTCAAGATGTTCTTTGAATTCAATAAGTTCCGTGCGGTCCTTCACCTTAAAGGCGATATGCTGGACCCAGATTGGCGTGTTTTCATCGCGGCCCATTTCCGGTTTGGTTGGCAGTTCAAAGAACGCGAGGATATTGCCGTTTCCGGCATCGAGAAAAAGGTGCATGTAAGGGTCAGGTTCATGGGTCGAGGGCACATGGTCCTCGGCAATTGCCAGAACAAAGTCCATGTTCAGCATTTTCCCATACCATTCAACGGTTTCCTTGGCATCCTTACAGCGATAGGCCACGTGGTGGATTTGTTCGACTTTCATTGCGCGCTCCTGATTTTTCTGTCTGGCAATATTAGGTAGGCATCGTTGCAAATGCAACGATATTCAGACCGGTTTTTTGACCTATGGTGAGTTTCACCGGGCCAACAAGACGCGCCGGAGGCCGGTTCCGGTCTGAAACTCTCGCATGCTCTGTAGGTGGCGGGGCGCTCTACTCAGCCGCAACCTTAATAACCGCGTCCATTTCGGCCAGCGCTTCATCCGAGAGCTGACATTTGATCTTGTGGTTGCCCTCAAGGGTTCGCACCGGCGGCAATTTCGTGTCGCACAATCCGCCGGGCACCTTATCTTTCCAGTTGCAGCGGGTCTGGAACGGGCAGCCGGGGGGCGGGCTCATGGCTGATGGGATGTCGCCCTCAAGCACGATATGTTTCTTCTCAACTGACGTGTCGGCGATCGGCACGGCTGACAACAATGCTTCGGTATAAGGATGGTAGGGCGGGGCAAAAACCTGATCGGTCGTGCCCAGTTCGACCACATGGCCCAGATACATCACCATCACCCGGTCGCTGAGGTAGCGCACAATGGAAAGATCATGGCTGATGAAGAGAAGCGTGGTTTTTAAGCGTCATCATTTTCTCCCTGTGACGTTTGGTAATTAAAACTCGTGTAGAAAGAGTGGCATTTGTTTTATTTGTCCGCGTGGTAGAAATTGCCCAAAGACAATCGTTATGTGCGGTGTTGTGTTTGTCTGATGAAACACACAGCCCCCCTTTGCGGCCCATTGCGCCCTCTTTGGTCGCGCGCGTCAATGGCCGAGATCGTCATTTCCTGTCACAAAAACGACATGTCTGAAGATTAAAAGCGACATATCCGGCAAAAGCAAACATTCTTTCAGAACGTTTGAGGGATTTTCGATGTCTTAGAAGGATCAGAATCCGCGGCGGAAATCAGATGGCGTGCGGCCAGTATGATTGTGAAAGGCGCGGGTGAAATAGGCCGGCGAGGCGAAGCCAAGCGCGCTGGCAATATCTTTGATCGGCATATGAGTTTCCGACAATAGCCGGCGGGCTTCGTAATGCACCCGGTCGGCCAGGATTGCCGAAGCGGGGCGTCCGCATGCTTTGTTGCAAACCCGGCTCAGATGGGTAGGCGTCACCCCAAGATCGGCGGCGTAATCACGTACAGACTTGGACGAATGAAAGTCAGTTTCGACAAGCGATGTGAAGGCAGCAGCCAGCCGTCCGGCAGCATTGATGGGGCGGGCCTCGTCTCCAAGCTCGGTCGCCGTGACCTGACGGCGCAGCCAGATCGCCAACAAGCCTGCATGACATAGCAAGGCGCCCTCGGCTTCTTCACTGTCGCTTTGCATTTCCGAGGCGAGGTTTTCCACCATTCGGTTCAACTCGCCATGCAAGTCCGCATCCCTCAGGCGTAAATGCAGCTGGGAATCAGGCAGATCAATCTGATCTTCTATTCCTTGCGGAAAAACAACGATCTGGCCATGAACCTGACTGGACATTTCAAAACCATGCATGGTGCCAGCAGGTAAAAACACTGCATTATGAGGGCCATAGCCCGCTGTTTGCCCGGCAATCGTGATGCGTCCCTGACCGCCCGTGAACCAGTAAAGCACCGGTGCGCCGTAGCTGCGCATCGCTTCTGTACGCCAGCGACCGCCCTTGGCAAGTCGGGCCAGCGGGATAATACGAAACGGGGAGGGCAGCGGTGTCGGTCGGTTCATGTTCTTATTGATCAGGCGTTTTTTGTGGCAGATTGGCAGTCCGATTATCGGTAACCTAATTGTTGACCCCTGTCGCCCGCAAATTAATCCTGAATAGATTTTTTACCTGTCACGCCGACGTGGTTTGGCCGGGGCATTGTGCCATTAACAATTGAAATCCTTAAGAACGCCAAGTTTTGAGTGGCCAAACCAAGCCTGCAGGTGATGCAGTTTTGTGACAGGTGCAAGAATATTCAACAATCGGGCGCATTCTGTCTAGGCGGAGTGAAAGCAAAAAGAATCAACCTAGAGGGGAGCGAGATGGGGACGGGATAACTATGTTTCAAACGGGAGCGCTATCTGCTCCCAGTCCTGCATCTGGCTGCGAAACCAGCTACGTTGGCGTTTTGCATATTGATGGCTGGCGATAATTGCCTGCTGGCTTGCCGCCTCAAGGGTCATTTCCCCCTTAAGATGGGCGATCAGTTCACGTGCGCCGATGGCCTTGGCGGAAGGTGCCGCCAGGTTCCAGTCGGTAAGATTGGCGCGGGCTTCTTCCAGAGCGCCTTGTTCCAGCATCAGGTCAAAGCGCCTGCTGATTCGGTCGCGTAGCCAGTCCCGGTCCGAGTTCAGGACGAAGGCCGCGTATGTATCGGGAGGGAGAAGGGCAGGCGCGGTATCTGCCTGCCAGCTTGCCAGCCCCCGCCCGGTGCTCTGCAACACTTCCCAGGCGCGCGCAACGCGGGCTGGGTTGGCGTTGTCGATCTGCGCTTTTGTCTCTTCATCAAGCATGCCCAGCATGGCGGGCAGGCCTTGGTCACGTAAAAGCGCCTCGCCTTTGCGGCGAATGTCCGGCGCTGTGGGTGGGATGTCCGCCAGCCCGCGAGTCAGGGCGGTGAAATTCAGACCGGTGCCGCCAACAATAATGGGACGTGTATCACCGGACAGATACGGCCGCACATCCCGCAGCCATTTTCCAACTGAATACGGCTCGTCGCCCGGCACATGTCCATAAAGAGCATGGGGGGCCAGTGCTTCTTCCGCAGGGCTTGGGCGCGCAGTAAGCACGCGCCAGTTTGCATAAACCTGAAGCGCGTCCGCATTGACGATGACCCCGCCTTGCTGTGCGGCAATCTCCAGCGCCAGCGCCGATTTCCCGCTGGCTGTCGGCCCGGCAATAAGGACTGGCAGGTCGGCCGGAATGTCGCGGATGATGTGTTTCAAATCAGGTACGCCCCAATATGTGTACGATTATGCGCCATTTTTCACTCATTTGTGCCACCTCAAGGCATTCCGGCATTGAACCCGGAAGTGTTTTCGGACATTTTGCTGCGAAAAGAAACATAAGAGCGGGGGTTCAGGGTTAAATGAGCGAAAATGACGCGAGCGGCAAACCTGATATGGCCAACCCTGCCTATAAACGGGTGATGCTGAAAATTTCAGGCGAGGCGCTGATGGGCGATCAGGGTTATGGCCTGCATCCGCCCACGGTTGCGCGCATCGCCGAAGAAGTACGCCGGGTGCACGCCATGGGGGTCGAGATCTGCATGGTCATCGGCGGCGGTAACATCTTTCGCGGGCTTCAGGGCTCGGCCCAGGGGATGGAGCGCACGACGGCTGATTATATGGGCATGCTGGCGACTGTTATGAATGCTTTGGCAATGCAGTCCGCCCTGGAGGAGCTTGGAGTTTTCACCCGCGTCATCAGCGCCATTCCCATGGATCAGGTCTGCGAGCCCTATATTAGGCGCCGCGCGGTTCGCCACCTTGAAAAGGGCCGGGTCTGCATTTTTGCCGCCGGGACTGGCAACCCCTATTTCACTACCGACACCGCCGCCACGTTACGAGCCAATGAAATGGCCTGCGAAGCGATCTTCAAAGGCACCAAGGTGGACGGTGTCTATGACAAGGATCCTGTGAAATTTGATGACGCCGTTCGCTATGACCGGGTTTCATACGACGATGTGCTGTCAAAACGGCTGTGTGTGATGGATGCAAGCGCCATCGCGCTGGCCCGCGATAATAACCTGCCGATAATCGTGTTCTCGCTGGATGAGCCCGGCGGGTTTCGGACCATTCTGGCCGGTGAGGGGACCTATACACGGGTTGAGGGCTGACATATACCGGGCCCTGCGCGGGCCTGAATGAAAGAGGGTTGATATGGCTGAAGATATTGAAATTGACATGGATGATCTGGAACGGCGGATGGAAGGGGCTATTCATGCCCTCAGGACGGAATTTGCCAGCCTGCGCACCGGTCGTGCCTCTGCTGCCATGCTCGATCCGATCATGGTCGAAGCTTACGGCCAGAAGACCCCGATCAATCAGGTGGGCACGGTGAATGTGCCCGAGCCACGTATGTTGACCATCAACATCTGGGACAAATCTCTGGTTAGTGTTGCGGAGAAAGCCATCCGCGAAAGCGGGCTAGGCATCAACCCGCAACTTAACGGCACCATTATCATGCTGCCGATCCCTGACCTGAATGAAGAACGTCGTCAGGAGCTGACAAAAGTGGCGGCGCAATACGCCGAAAGCGCCCGCATCGCCATCCGCAATGTGCGCCATCACGGCATGGATGCGCTTAAAAAGGCGCTGGCGGATGGAATGAGCGAAGACGACAACCGGTTGTGGCATGACGAAGTGCAGGAATTGACGGACAAATATGTCGGCAATGTCGATGCGGCGCTGGAACATAAACAAGAAGAAATTATGCAGGTTTAAGCTGGTTTGAAAGTATTTAACAATTTTTAGTTAAGATACGTGTTGATTTAAGGTATTACTAAGAAAAAGGGGACCTGAATGGTCGAGCAGGCGGAAAAAACACGTGGGGAAAAGGGGCAAGGCCCGGCCCATGTAGCGATTATTATGGATGGCAATGGGCGTTGGGCGCAGGCGCGGGGAAAACCGCGGCTGTTCGGTCACCATGCCGGTGCTAAACGCGTACGTGAAATTGTTGAAGCCTGCCCGGATCTGGGCGTTAAATACCTGACAATATTTGCCTTTTCGACAGAGAACTGGAAACGGACGCAAGCTGAAGTTTCCGGCCTGATGGGACTGTTTCGCCGTTATATCCAGAAAGAAGCGCGCGATTTGCGTGATCGTGGTGTGCGGGTGCGTTTCATCGGGGATAGGGTCAAGCTGGATGACAAGCTGGTCGATCTGATGGACGAGCTTGAGCTGATGACCTCGGAAAATGACCGCGTGCACCTGACCATCGCCCTGAATTATGGTGGCCGTGATGAAGTCGCGCGCGCCGCACGGCGGTTGGCGCATGATGTGGCGCTGGGGCGGGTTGACCCGAGGAACGTGGATGAAGAAACCCTGCCAAGGTACTTGGATACTTACGTTTTACCCGATCCTGATCTGGTGATCCGCACCTCGGGTGAGGCGCGCATTTCAAACTTCCTGCTGTGGCAATCGGCTTATGCCGAGTATGAATTCATTGACACGCTGTGGCCGGACTTCTCGGAAAAAGTTTTTGCCCGTATCGTCAATAATTACGCCGGACGCACCCGTTCCTATGGTGCGGTTGTACGGTGAGTGGCGCTGCCAACTGGTCTGATCTGGCGCCGCGAGTCGGCTCGGCGATTGTCATGGCGGCTGTTGGCATTGCCGCGATCTGGGCCGGGGGGGTCGTCTTTGGCGCTCTGGTCTCGCTGGTCTCGGGCCTGATCATCTGGGAAATTACACGCATGCTGGCGCCGTCCGAGAATGCCGGGGGCCATGTTCTGGCTTTGGGGTTGGGGGTATTTTGCGGCGTCGCGGTTTTTCTGGCCGGGTTTTTGCCCGGCGTGGTCGCGCTGACCTTATTACTGGCCGTTACCCTGGGCGGTGTGTTGACATTGGGTGCGGGCCGCGACCGCTCGCGTTTCGGCCTCTATGCACTCTGGGTTCTGATTGCGGGCTATGGGTTGACCGCTTTGCGGGCCGAGGGCGGGTTGATGGTGATCCTCTGGCTGGTCGCCTTGGTGATCGCCACGGATACGGCGGGTTATTTTGCCGGAAAAACCATTGGCGGGCCAAAATTCTGGGCACGCATCAGCCCCAAGAAAACCTGGGCCGGAACCATCGCCGGCTGGATCGCCGCAGCTTTGGTTGGGCTGCTTTTTGGGGGTGTCGGGCTTATGGTGATTTCGGCGCTGGTCGCCTTTGCCAGCCAGATGGGGGACGCTGCGGAAAGCGCCCTCAAGCGCCATACTGGCATCAAGGACAGTTCAAACCTCATTCCCGGCCATGGCGGGGTTTTTGACAGGTTTGATGCGATGATGGGCGCAGCTTTGGTTGTTACCGTGTTGAATTTGCTGGGCTTTACCTTTTTGGTGACAGGCTGATGCGAAAGCTTTCGGTTTTTGGTTCAACCGGTTCCATAGGGCAAAACACCCTGGATCTTGTCGGCCGTGACCGGGACGCGTACCAGGTCGTCGCCCTAACCGGCGGTGCCAATACCGAGCTTTTGGCATGGCAGGCCCGTGAATTTGGCGCGGATATTGCCGTTACGGCGTATGAAGAACAGTATCAACCACTGAAATCCGCTTTGGCTGGGACCGGTATCGAGATAGCGGCCGGTGAAGCGGCAATTGCCGAGGCCGGTACGCGCCCTGTTGATCTGGTGATGAGCGCCATTGTCGGTGCTGCCGGGCTGGTGCCGGGCCTGCATGCACTGGAACAGGGCGCCACACTGGCCTTGGCTAACAAGGAAAGCCTTGTCACCGCCGGGGCGCTGATCATGGGCACTGCACAAAAACATGGCGGGCGTGTCCTGCCGGTAGACAGTGAACATTCGGCGGTGTTTCAGGCGCTGGTCGGCGAAGATATGGCAGCGATCGAGCGGGTGATCATTACTGCAAGTGGCGGTGCCTTTCGCGACTGGTCGTTGGGTCAGATGCGTGCTGCAACGCTGGAGCAGGCCTCAAGCCACCCTAATTGGGACATGGGGCAAAGGATCACGATCGATTCCGCTTCAATGTTCAATAAAGCGCTGGAACTAATTGAAACACATGAATATTTCGCCGTTGATCCTAAACGTATAGAGGTGTTGGTTCATCCGCAGTCTCTGGTCCACGCCCTGGTTGGATTCAACGATGGTGCCCTGATGGCCCATATAGGCCCGCCGGATATGCGCCACGCCATCGGCTATGCTCTGAACTGGCCCGAGCGCCAGCATCTGCCGGTTGAGCGGCTGGATCTGGCCAAGATTGGCGCGCTGGAGTTTCGCGCCCCTGATGAGACACGTTTTCCGGCCTTGAAACTGGCGCGCGAAGTGATGGCTGAAGGTGGGTTGGCAGGTTCCGTATTCAATGCCGCCAAAGAAACCGCGTTGGACGCGTTCATCGCTGGCCAGATTGGTTTCATGGATATGGCCGATATTGTTGCAAGGGTGCTGGATCTGGGTCACGAAACTGCCACAATGAACCTTGATAACGTGCGCGCGGCTGACCACATGGCCCGAAGGCAGGCGCGCGATT
>CAZJYZ010000006.1:53491-90774 GCA_964550345.1 uncultured Aliiroseovarius sp.
GGAATGTAAGAGGGGGCCAGATGGACCTGATTGGATTTATACCGCAATTCAACTCGTTAGCGTTGACTTTGGTGGCGTTTCTTGTGTCGTTGACGGTGATTGTCGCGGTGCATGAATATGGTCATTACATCATTGGGCGATGGACCGGTATCAAGGCAGATGTGTTTTCAATTGGCATCGGCCCGGTTCTGACATCCAAGGTCGACAAACATGGCACACGCTGGCAGATCGCTGCCCTGCCAGTAGGGGGGTATGTCAAGTTTCGTGGTGACGCAAATGCTGCTTCTGCCGGGGTCGATGACGAGGCAATGCAAGGCCTCAGCCCGCAAGAACGTCGTGCGACCATGCCCGGCGCCCCTGTCTGGGCGCGTGCTGCTACTGTCGCTGCCGGCCCGGCTTTCAATTTCGTCCTGTCAATAATGGTGTTTGCCGTGTTTTTCATGGTCACGGGCGTTGCCACCGACCCGCTGACCGTGGCTTCGATGCCTGAAATTGATGGCTATGAGGAAACCCTGCAGGCAGGGGATGAAATTCTGGCAATTGACGGCATGGAAACGCCGAAACTGGAGGAAATTCCCGATTTCGTCGATGCCCTGGCTGATAAAAGCCCTATGCGATATCTGGTGCGCCGCGACGGGCAGGAATTGACGGTTGAGGCATTACACCCCTTCCCGGCGATCGTGCAGGGCGTCAGCCCGGCATCGGCTGCCGAAGATGCGGGCCTTGCCGAGGGTGACCTGATCACAGCGGTCGATGGCACGGACATTACCAGCTTCTTTACCCTTCAGGGATTAACCGAACAAAGTGAAGGGGCCGAGATGGCCCTTTCGGTGCTGCGAAGTGGCGATACCCTGTCTTTCAATCTGACACCGCGTCAGGTGGATCTGCCAACAGCGGATGGCGGGTTTGAAACCCGCTACCTGATCGGTATTCGTGGCGGTTATCTGTTTGAGCCTGCCACCCGCACCCCGGGCGTGTTGGAAAGTCTGGGTCAGGGGGTCACACAGACCAAATTTATCATTACCGCGTCCATCTCAGGGCTTTACCATATGGTGAAAGGCTCAATCTCCAGCTGTAACCTGCGCGGCCCGATTGGCATCGCGCAAACTTCGGGGCAGGCGGCGTCACAGGGACTGGACAATTTCATCTGGTTCATCGCGGTTCTGTCCACGGCGGTGGGTCTGTTGAACCTGTTTCCGATTCCGATCCTGGATGGCGGCCATCTGGTGTTTCATGGTTGGGAGGCTATTACCGGAAAGCCGCCCGCAGAATGGGCTTTGCGCATCCTGATGACTATCGGCCTGGTACTGGTTGTGGGGCTGATGGTATTCGGGCTGACCAACGATTTGTTCTGCCCCTGACGACCCTGTCATTTGCGGAAATGCAGAGGGGTTTTGTCGCTGACGTGGCCCAACCCGCTGGAATCCATGCTGTTCTGCCCTAAAAATGTCATAATTAGGCTGATCTGCTGCCTTATTATCCCTTTAGCCACAGGGCAACGGAAATAAAAAACGGGACGGATACAAATGGAACATATTCAACACGGTTATCGCGGGTTGTCGCTTTTGGTCGATGTGAACTGGGACCGGCTGTTCTATATCGGATCGGTTGCCCTTGCATTGGGTGCCGGAGCCTATCTGGGCACACAGATTATCTGAGGCTTCTGACGCCCTGAACCAATACTTTTTGCAAGCAGGACTTGGTATCTGTCCCCGGGTCCAAAGAAACGCTCCTTCGGGGGCGTTTCGCTCTTTGACAAGCCCATTCAGACCAAGTACTTAACTAGGTACTGGGATGTCTGAACGAAAGAACACAATATGGGCGATTTTGAGGGGCGTGACACACGCAGCCGTATAACGGGCTTTTTTGGGTGTCGGCATGGGGTCAAAGCAGCTATTCAGCGCTTAGTTATTGTTGTTTTTCTTGCCCTTACAAGCGTTGCGGTCTTGGCACCGCAAACTGCTTATGCACAATCTTATACTTTTACTAGCATTCAAATTGAAGGAAATCAGCGGATCACGGCGGCGACGATCCTGTCCTATTTGGGAATCGCCAAGGGTGAAACCGTATCTGCGCCTGAGTTGAATGACGGCTATCAGCGACTTGTTGCCTCTTCCTTGTTCGAAAAAGTTGAAATTTTCCCGCGCGGCCGGCTTCTGGTTGTCCGGGTGCAGGAATATCCCACGATTAACCGCGTTTCCATCGAAGGTAACAAACGCATCAAGGACGATATACTTACCCCGCTTCTGCAAAGCCGCGAGCGCCATGTCTTTAGCCCAACGGCCGCCGAAGTTGATGCCGCGACCATTGTCGAGGTTTATCAGGCTCAAGGCCGTCTGTCGGTTATGGTGGAGCCAAAAATCATCCGTCGCTCGAACAACCGGGTTGATCTGGTATTTGAGGTTACCGAAAGCCGGAATACGGAAGTTGAACGGCTTTCCTTTGTGGGCAACCGTAACTTCTCGGACAGCCGATTGCGCCGGGTTCTTGAAACCAAGCAGGCGGGAATATTAAGGGTCTTCGTGAAGGCGGATACCTTTGCGCCGGATCGTATCGAATTCGACAAACAGGTGTTGCGCGACTTTTATCATTCGCGCGGCTATGTGGATTTTCAGACACTCAGTGTAGCGTCAGAACTCTCGCGCGAACGCGACGGCATGTTCATCACCTTCACAGTGCGTGAAGGCCAGCAGTTCAAGTTTGGCGAGATTACCACGACATCTGATTTGCCGGACGTGGATGCAGATGAGTTCCACAAGGTTTCAAAGCTACGCAGCGGCACGGTTTATAATCCGGCAATTCTGGAAAACACCATCGCGCGGATGGAACGTCTGGCGCTGCAACAGGGTCTGAACTTTGTTCGGGTTGAGCCGCGCATCACCCGTAATGACCGGGCGCAGACGCTGGATGTCGAGCTGGTTTTGATGCGCGGAGAGCGTATCATTGTCGAGCGCATTGACATTGAGGGCAACGCTACCACTCTGGACCGCGTTGTGCGCAGCCAGTTCCGTATTGTTGAAGGCGACCCCTTTAATCCACGCGAAATACGCGCAGCGGCGGAACGTATCCGCGCCATGGCCTTTTTCGCTTCTGCCGATGTACAGGCGCGCGAGGGGTCTGCGCCGGGTAATGTGATTATTGACGTTGATGTGGAAGAAGCCCCAACCGGCTCCTTCGCTTTTGGCGGGGTGTACAGCCTTGAACAGGGCTTTGGCCTGAACCTGTCCTATAGTGAACGCAACCTTCTGGGCCGTGGTCAATTTCTCAGCCTGTCGCTGGTGACAGGTTCCGATAATGGAGCTTTCGATTTCAGATTTGCCGAGCCGCGCTTCATGGGTCGTGACCTGCGGTTGGGTATCGACATGAATTACACGCAATCAACACAAGCCGATGAGTTCTACGATACACAAGTCGCCAATATCCGACCCTCTCTGGGATTCCCGATCAGTGAGAATGGCCGCGCGCAGGTGCGGGTATTTGGTGGCGGGGCAAATATCCTGAATGTTGCTGATGATGGCAATGGCACGCCGGGCGATGCCGGTGATGCTTCGGCAATCTTCTTCAAGGAAGCGGCGCGTGGCACTCAGATTGGTGCCGGTGTCGGATTTGGCTATAGTTTCGACAACCGCCGTTCGGGTCTTGAGCCGGATACAAGTATCGGTTTCGATTTCAACGCTGATTTTGGTGGTTTCGGGGCCGACTACAATTACGCCAAGACAACGGCGACGGCCAATGCCAAAACCCTTATACTTAATGATCAGGTTACCTTGCGTGCAACGGTCGAGGGCGGTGCCCTTGTCAGCCTGAATGGCGCGTCGTCGCGGGTTACGGACCGCTTCGTTTTAGGGCCGTCCCTGCTTAGGGGCTTTGCTGTAAACGGGGTTGGACCACGCGATCTGGGCACAGCAGACGGCACCTATACCGGGGACGCGCTGGGTGGCAATATGTATGCCGTTGCGCGGCTCGAGGCCGAGTTCCCGCTGGGTTTGCCAGAGGAATACGGGGTTTCCGGCGGTTTGTTCTTCGATGCGGGTTCGATCTGGGGGTTGGACGACACGGTCGGTACCTTGCCGATAGATGATGCAGCATATTTGCGCTCGGTCATCGGGGCGAGCCTGTTCTGGGATACCCCCATCGGGCCGCTGCGGTTCAACTTCACCAGAGCGATCCAAAAGCAGACCTATGATGTGGAAAATAACTTCGAGTTTACGATCTCGTCACAGTTCTAAGATGGGTTCGCCAAGTTTGGCAGCAAAGCTGGCGCGTATCGGGCTGGCTTTGTTACCCGCGCTGATGCCGATCAAAGCTCTGGCGCAGGATACCGGGCAGCAGTTCGGCCAGGAATTTGGACAGGTAGTCTCCACAATTCTGGTGGTCGATCGCGAAAAACTGTTTGTAGAGAGCGCTTTTGGTAAAAGCATCACCACCTTTCTGACGGCAGAGCGTTCCCGGCTTGAGGCGGAAACCCGGCAGATCGAAGCAGAGTTGGAGGTCGAGGAACAGGCCTTGACCGAAATACGCGATAGTCTTTCACCAGAAGAATTTCGCGCGCAAGCTGACGCTTTTGATGCGCGGGTCCAGACACTTAGGGAAGAACGCGACATAGCGCAGGAGCAACTCAGGCTTCAGATCGAAAAAGCCCAACTGAATTTTTTGGAGCAGGTCACACCAATTCTGGCTGTATTAATGCAGGAGGCCGGGGCCAGCGTGCTGGTCGACCGGCGGGTTGTTCTGATTTCAGCCGCCAGTATCGATATTACCGCTGAAGCGATCTCCCGAATTGATGCGGCCTTTGCCGAGGCTAGTGGCGGGTCAGGGCAAACCACCCCTGATGCCACAAATGGTGAATAGCGGGGGGCATGGGCAGGTGAGGGCCTGTATCATTGCCTTAATATGACGGTCGCTTTGATATTGCCCGGCGGTAGTATGATTGCTACCTAAGGGGCTGAAATCTCAGCGGCAAAGGGCCAAAACAATGAACGATGTACCGCAAAGCGCCGATATCCATTTGATCCAGCGCTGCATTCCGCACCGCTATCCTTTCCTGTTGATCGACAAAGTTGAGAACATTGTGCCGGATACCAGCGCGGTAGGTATCAAGAATGTCACCTTTAACGAGCCGCATTTTCAGGGTCATTTCCCGTCGCAGCCAATTATGCCAGGTGTGACGATTATTGAAGCGATGGCACAGACAAGTGCGGTGATGGTAATGCTTTCGCAGAACCTGATAGACAGTAATGCGCTGGTCTATTTCATGGGCATCGACAAGGCTAAATTCCGCCGCAAAGTGGTGCCGGGCGATGTGCTGGAGCTGCATGTCACGACTTTACGTGGCGGTGCCAGGGTGCAGAAATTCGAAGGCCGGGCACTTGTCGGCGGCGAATTGGCGGCTCAGGCCGAGTTTACCGCCATGCTTGACACCAGCAGCGGGCAGGGCTGATCGTGCCAATAGATGCGAGTGCAGATATCCACCCCAGCGCCCATGTGGAAGAGGGTGCCGTAATTGGCGCCGGGGTGCAGGTTGGGGCGTTCAGCCTGATCGGTGCCGGGGTTACCCTTGGCGATGGGGTCGAGATCCGGTCGCATGTCGTCATCACCGGTAATACTGAGATTGGCGCTGAAACTACCGTGTTCCCTTTTGCCGTGTTGGGGGAGGTCCCGCAGGATCTGAAGTTTTCAGGCGAAGAAACCCGTCTGGTCATAGGGGCGCGCAACCGAATTCGTGAACATGTCACCATGAATACAGGCACCTCAGGCGGCGGTGGCGTCACCC
Source organism: uncultured Aliiroseovarius sp. (assembly GCA_964550345.1). GTDB lineage: Bacteria > Pseudomonadota > Alphaproteobacteria > Rhodobacterales > Rhodobacteraceae > JAAEUB01. The sequence goes on from CAZJYZ010000006.1 coordinate 59,265, forward strand.
GGATCGGTGATGACGGGCTGTTCATGGCGGGCTGCCACGTCGCCCATGATTGCCAGATCGGCAATAACGTGATCGTGGTTAACAGCGCCGCTCTGGCAGGGCACTGCGTGCTGGAGGACGATGTCATTGTTGGCGGATTGGTCGGTGTTCACCAATTCGTGCGTATTGGTCGCGGTGCCATTATCGGGGCCTTGTCGATGGTAACGGCGGATGTGGTGCCGCATGGTTTGGTACAGGCGCCGCGCGGAGGGCTGGACGGGCTGAACCTGGTGGGGCTCAAGCGGCGCGGGGTGGCCCGCAAAGATATCACCGCGCTCAGGGCAGCAATGATGGCATTGAAGGATGGGGATGGCTCGTTTCAGGACCGTGCCGCGCGGTTATGTGAAGAAAGCGACAGTGACTATGTGCGCGAAATGGCGGATTTCATCCTGTCAGGCAGTGACAGGGGTTTTCTTACCCCATAGGCCTTGGCGCTATTAATTTGTGTCGCTGCGCGACGCATTATTCTTTATTGGCGTGCTGTTGACTGGGTACGCAAATCCGAAGAGGCCGTAATATGTCGCAGGAATTGGCAATCATTGCAGGGCAGGGGCAATTGCCGCGGGAGCTTGCAAAAGCCTGTCCCGGTGCGCTTTACGTCACATTTGAGGGTGCCAGCGACGTGGAAGTTCCACAGGGGCGTCATCTGAGCGTCAGATTGGAGCATCTTGGTGCCTTGTTTGACAGGATGCGTGAAGACCGCATTAAAAAGGTGGTATTTGCCGGTAAGATTACGCGACAGGATCTTGATCCGGCTGCATTTGACATTGTTGGGCGCGAGGTGTGGCCACGATTAATACAAGCGATGGGCAAGGGGGATGCTGGCCTTCTGAGCGAAATAATCGCAGTTTTCGAAGAACAGGGTTTTGAGATTATTGGCGCGCATGAGGCTGCTCCTGCCCTGTTGGCAGCGCCGGAAATGACGTGTGGTGGAAAGATGGACACGCATGCAGACGCGGATGCCGCCCGTGGACTGGAAGCTTTAGCGACGCTGAGCCCGCTTGATATGGGGCAGGGCGTGGTGGTGGAAGGCGGTTTGGTGCTTGGGGTCGAGACCCTGCAAGGCACCGACGCCATGTTGGAATATGTGGCCGCTACCCCAAAAGAATTGCGTCGCGGTCGGGGCGTTTTTGTCAAAACCGCCAAGGCCGGGCAGGACCTGCGTGCAGATATGCCTGCGATCGGGCCTGAAACCATCCGTCTTGTCGCTGCGGCCGGGTTGGCCGGGCTGTTCATCGAGGCAGGACGCGTGTTGGTGCTGGACAGGGGCGAAGTGGCGCGACTTGTCGATGCGCTGGGGCTGTCTCTGGTGGTGCGCTGATGCGGGTCTTTGTGATTGCTGGCGAAGCCTCGGGCGACAAGCTGGGGGCGGCTTTAATGGCCGGGCTGCAGGAACTGGTGCCAGAGGTCACATTTCGCGGTATCGGCGGCATGGAGATGTCAGGGGCGGGTCTTGAGAGCCTGTTCCCCATGGAAGAATTATCCCTGATGGGGATTGTTGAGATCCTGCCAAAATACTTCCACCTGAAACGCCGCATCCGTGAAACGGCAGCCGATGTACTGGCCTGGCAACCCGACGTGGTGGTCACCATTGATGCCCCGGATTTTAACCTGCGGGTGGCAAAGCTGATCAAAGCGCAAAGCGACATTAAGGTTGTGCATTACGTAGCCCCCTCGGTCTGGGCGTGGCGGCCGGGCCGGGCTGCCAAAATGGCGCCCGTGGTAGATCATGTTCTGGCCCTGCTACCCTTTGAGCCTACATACATGCAGGCGGCAGGGATGGGGGCGAGTTTTGTAGGCCACCCGGTTGTGGCCGAAAAAATCGCCAGTGACGCCGAGGCTGCTGAATTTCGCACCAAAGAGGGCATTGGGGATGCGCCGTTGCTGATGGTCCTGCCCGGTTCACGCAAGGGTGAAATTACGCGAATAGGCCCGGTTCTGGGCGATGTGGTGCAGCGGGTTGTAAGCGAAAATTCGGGCATGCGCATCGTGGTGCCGGTGGCGCCGGGAAAAGCGCAGATGGTGGCTGACATAACAAAAGACTGGGCTGGGGTGCCGATACTGGTTGCACCGGATGATACGAGCGGGCGGCAGGCGGCGTTCAAGGCGGCGGATGTGGCGCTGGCAGCCTCGGGCACCGTGGCTCTGGAATTGGCTGCAAACAGCACGCCGATGGTGATCGCCTATGACTTCAACCCACTGACCCGCGCCATCCTGAAACGCATGTTGATCACCGATAGCGTCAATCTGGTAAATCTGGTCAGTGAAAGCCGCGTCGTGCCGGAATTCCTCAATGAAGATTGTCGGGCGGAAAAGATTGCGCCTGCGGTATCGGCATTGATGACGCATCCGGATCTGCAGGCAGATGCGATGTCCATGACCATGCAGCGACTGGGGCTGGGGGGCGAAGCGCCGGGATTGAGGGCGGCCAGAGCGGTGCGTGCGGTCGTCACCGACAGGGCTTCCAGCAACTAAGCGCGATCAGATTGAGTGGCTGCACCACACATTTTTAGTTTATTGGCGCATGACACAGATGTTGCGGCGCAAACTTTCAGGTGGGGCCTTTCAGGCCGTCACCTTATTTGATCCAGCCACCGCCATATACCCGTCCGCCTTGCGGGTCATAAAAGACACAGGCCTGCCCCGGGCTGACGCCTTCTTCTGGTGTCAGCAATTCCACCTCGGCCGTGTTTTCCCCTGTCGGGCGGATGATGGCCGGATGTGGGGGGCGGGTCGAGCGGACTTTGACCGAAAGCTGCCACTCACTTTGTGCGCTAAAAGGCCCATCCCCCAGCCAGTTGATCCCGGACACAAGGATGGTTTTCTTAGCCAGCGCCTCTTTCGGACCGACAACGACCTGTTTGGCGGCAACATCCAGCTGAACCACGTAAAGCGGTTCGGCCAGCCCGCCTATGCCCAGACCTCGTCGCTGCCCGACCGTGTAATGTATGACGCCCTCGTGGTGGCCCCGTACACGGCCTTCCAGATCGACAATCTCGCCAGGCTCGGCCGCACCGGGGCGCAGTTTTTCGATAATGCCAGCGTAGTTCCCGTCTGGCACAAAGCAGATATCCTGACTATCCGGTTTATCGGCCACATCCAGCCCGTATTTATGCGCCAGAGCCCGGGTCTCGGCCTTGGTGGTCAGATGCCCCAGAGGGAAACGCAGGTAGTCCAGCTGCTCAGGCGTGGTGGAAAACAGGAAATAGCTTTGATCGCGCGTCGGGTCTGCAGCCATGTGTAATTCAGGGCCAGCCTTGCCGGTGATTCGTTGCACATAATGCCCCGTTGCCATGCAATCGGCCCCTAAATCGCGAGCAGTGCCTAGAAGATCCTGAAATTTTACCCGTTCATTACAGCGAATGCACGGCACCGGAGTTGCCCCGGCGAGGTAGCTGTCGGCAAATTCTTCGATCACGCTTTCCTGGAATATATTTTCGTAATCCAGAACGTAATGGGGAAAGCCCAGCTCCTCGGCAACGCGGCGGGCGTCGTGAATATCAACCCCAGCGCAGCAAGCCCCTTTTTTGGCAAGTGCTGCCCCATGGTCGTATAGCTGCAAGGTTACGCCGATCACGTCATAACCCTGATCTGCCAACAGGGCCGCCACTACGGACGAATCAACTCCGCCCGACATGGCAACAACCACGCGGGTTTCGGCCGGGCTTTTTGCAAAGCCCAGCGAGTTTAAAGCTGGTGCGGACGCGTCGGGGGCCATGTTTTTAACCTTCCAGGGAACATTGCGGAATATAGGAAAATTCGAAATAACAACAAGACCCGGCTTCACTTATCTTTAAGTGACAGAGGGCATGATGGGGCCAAATTGACACAAGGGAAGCCCCATGTATCTGAAAAAAGTAGACGGGCCGCGCGCGGTTACATTACCCGATGGATCGGTCATGACCCGTGCTGATTTACCAGCTGAATCAACACGACGCTGGGTCGCCAGCCGCAAGGCTGCGGTGGTGCGCGGCGTTACCTACGGGCTGATCCCGCTTGCTGACGCGTTATCAACCTATGGTATATCAGAAGATGAATTCGCGGAATGGAAACACGCCGTCGATACCCATGGGGAATCGGCTTTAAAGGCGACCACACTTCAAAGGTATAGACAACCTTAGAGAGAACTCGCTAAAAGTTCTTATACAGTAACGAGTGGTTAACCAATTAAGGCCAAGTTGTTCTTAATGGAAACCGAAGTTAGCGGAGTATTAAAGAATGCGCATCCTGCTGGTGGAAGACGACCCGACCACATCTCGTTCGTTCGAGCTTATGCTCACCCACGCAAATCTCAATGTCTATGCAACTGATTTGGGGGAGGAGGGTATAGATCAAGCCAAATTATATGACTATGACTTGATTTTACTCGACTTGAACTTGCCAGATATGAACGGGCTGGAGGTTCTGCGCCAATTACGTCTGGCGCGGATTGAGACACCCATTTTGATCCTGACCGGATCCGATGACACCGAAAGTAAAATCAAGGGTTTTGGGTTTGGTGCAGACGATTACATGACCAAACCGTTCCATCGCGAAGAATTGGTGGCCCGGATACATGCGATCATCCGTCGTTCCAAAGGTCATTCGCAATCAATCATCAAAACTGGCTCGGTCTCTGTCAACCTAGACGCGAAAACGGTTGAGGTGGACGGCCGCACCGTACATCTGACCGGCAAGGAATATCAGATACTCGAACTGCTTTCTCTGCGCAAAGGAACGACGCTGACCAAGGAAATGTTCCTCAACCATCTCTATGGTGGAATGGATGAGCCAGAGTTGAAAATTATAGACGTATTTATTTGCAAGTTGCGCAAAAAGCTGACGAATGCGACTGGTGGAGATAATTTTATCGAAACTGTGTGGGGCCGTGGCTATGTGCTGCGCGATCCTGAGCCAATGGACCTCGAGGCTCCTATGGCAATGGGTGCCTGATAACTATATTTTTTCCCCTGTCCCGGTCCTCGCATTGTAGCGGGGGCCGGTTTTTTTGTTCTGACAACGCAGAGCTATGTGTAATGCTGGACGAGCGCGCCTGAGGTCAATAACACTGGCATGGTGTAATTTGGGGGGCGCTCGATGAATGGTCCGTGGCAGGACGTACCACCAGAAAAACTGGACAGGCTGGCTGCAGTCAATGAACTTGCGCGGCTGACCAAGTTGGTGGAGCAGGCGAATTTAGCCTATCACCGGGATGATGCACCAGAAGTAAGCGATGCGGAATACGATGCCGCCAAACGACGCTTGATTGCCATCGAAAAGAGGTTTCCAGACCTCAAACAGGCAGGTAGCCCCAGCACCCAGGTCGGTGCCAGCCCGCGGGAGGGGTTTGGCAAAGTTACCCATGCGGTCAGAATGCTGTCTTTGGCCAACGCCTTTGATGAGGCTGACGTGGTGGAGTTTGATAAACGGATCCGCTCTTTTCTTGGGCTGGAAGCTGATGCGCCCATGTCTTACACGGCCGAGCCAAAAATTGACGGGCTTTCGCTCTCTTTGCGTTACGAGGATGGGCAACTGGTGCAAGCTGCGACGCGGGGTGATGGCGAAACCGGTGAAAATGTAACGGCTAATGCCCTTTGCTTAAGGGATATTCCGAAAAAGCTCTCTAATGCCCCCGTAATTTTAGAGGTTCGGGGTGAAGTATATATGAGCAACGAGGATTTTTCGGCGCTAAATGAAAGACAAACAGGACTTGGTGAAAAAACTTTTGCCAATCCGCGAAATGCCGCCGCCGGGTCGATGCGCCAGCTGGATGCATCTGTCACTGCTTCGCGGCCGCTCAGGTTTTTCGCCTATGCCTGGGGAGAGGTCTCAGCCCCCCTTGCCAATAGCCAGGCCGAGGCTATTTCGCGACTAAACTCCTTGGGTTTTCAAACCAATCCACTCACAAAAATATGCACAAGCGTCTCGCAGATGCTAAACCATTACAACAAGATAGAAGCCTCTCGGGCTGATCTGGGATACGATATAGACGGGGTTGTTTACAAAGTTGATGACCTTGCTTTGCAGGCCCGGCTGGGTTTTCGCTCAACCACGCCGCGATGGGCGATTGCTCACAAATTTCCTGCCGAGACTGCCTGGACCCGGCTTGAGGCGATCGACATTCAGGTTGGGCGAACCGGCGCACTTTCCCCCGTGGCGCGCCTTGCCCCGGTGACGGTTGGCGGCGTCGTTGTCTCAAACGCAACGTTGCATAATGAGGATTACATTGTCGGCATTGACAACAAGGGTGCGCAAATTCGCGATGGCAAGGACATCCGCGAAGGGGATTGGGTGCAGATCTACCGTGCCGGTGACGTGATCCCAAAGATACGGGATGTTGACTTAAGTAAACGACCTGCGGACGTGAAACCCTATCCCTTCCCGCAAGCCTGCCCGGAATGCGGTTCGCAGGCTTTGCGTGAAGAGGGCGATGCGGTCAGGCGGTGTACTGGTGGATTAATTTGCCCTGCGCAGGCTGTTGAAAAGTTAAGACATTTCGTCAGTCGGGGGGCTTTTGACATCGAAGGTCTGGGCGCGAAACAGGTCGAAGCTTTCTATCACATGGGGTGGATCAAAACCCCTGCAGATATTTTTGAGCTACAAGCCCATCATGCGGAGGCCTTGCGCACCCTAGAAGGCTGGGGGGAAAAGTCTGCCAGCAATCTTTTTGCCGCAATTGATACACGGCGTCATATCCCACTGGCCCGGCTGATTTTCGCATTGGGCATTCGCCATGTCGGTGAGTCCTCAGCCGGATTACTGGCCCGCAGCTACGGCACTTGGGAGGGTTTCGAGCAGGCGTTAATAAAAGCGCAAATTGGGGAAGGCGCTGAATGGGACGCATTACTTGCAATTGATGGTGTCGGCCAGACTATGGCCACTTCACTGGTTGCTACTTTCCACAATGCGACGGAAATTGCAGCGATTGAGCAATTGGCCGCACATTTGGATATCGCTGCTGCCAAGGCAGTGCAATCAGATAGCCCAATTGCCGGAAAAACCGTGGTTTTTACCGGGTCATTGGAGCGTATGACCCGGGCCGAGGCCAAAGCCCGGGCGGAAGCAATGGGGGCGAAAGTTGCTGGTTCAGTATCCAAGAAGACGGACCTAGTTGTGGCAGGGCCTGGGGCGGGCTCAAAAGCTAAAAAAGCTGCCGAGCTTGGGATAGAAGTGATAGATGAGGAAAGCTGGTTGACCATGGCTGGCGGGCATTTGGGGGGGGCATGAGCACAAGACCGGAAATTCTGTTTCCACTTTTTGCCAGCCTTGAAACATTGGGCGGTGTTGGCGCGAAAACGGCTAAGGCCTTTGGTCAACTCGATATAACAGCGCCACGCGACCTGTTGTTTTCATTGCCTTATACGGGCACAGACCGGCGGTTTCGCGCGTCTGTTCAAGAGGTCGAGGCGCCAGTCACAGTAACGGTTGAAGTTGAGATTGGCCGCCATATCCCGCCACAGACAAAATCGCGCCCGTACCGCGTCGAGGTCAAGGATGCGCTTACCAGCTTTCAGCTCGTGTTTTTTCACGCAAACGAAGCCTGGCTTGCACGGCAATTGCCAACAGGGCAGCGCCGGATTGTTTCGGGTAAAGTTGAGTTGTTTGATAATATCGCCCAGATTGTGCATCCGGACTATATTCTGAAGCCGCACGAGGCGGACCAGATCCCGGATTATGAACCGGGTTACCACCTGACGGCCGGGATTACTGCCCGTGTTATGGTGAAATCCATCGGCGAAGTCCTGGGGCGCCTACCGGTCTTGGCGGAATGGATCGACCCGGAACTTAAAAAACGGGAACGTTGGCCTGATTGGCAAGCTGCACTCGTCAAAGCACACGCTCCTGATGGCCCAGATGATCTTGCGCCTACCGCTCCGGTGCGCCGACGTTTGGCTTATGACGAATTTTTCGCCCACCAGTTAACGCTGGCACTGGCGCGGGCGCGGGTGCGTCGTGGCAAGGGGCAAATCAGCCTTGAGACCGGCGAGTTGCAAAAAAAGGTTTTGGCGTCCTTGCCCTATGAACCAACAGAAGCACAGCTACGTTCAGGGCGAGAGATTGCCACCGATATGGCCTCGGGCAAACGGATGAACCGGCTGCTTCAGGGCGATGTTGGCTCGGGTAAAACACTGGTGGCCTTCATGGCGCTGCTAATAGCAGTTGAGGCCGGCGGGCAGGGCGTGATGATGGCGCCAACTGAAATTCTGGCTCGTCAACATTTGGAAAGTCTGCACCCACTAGCGGAGGTCGCCGGTGTCAGAGTGGAAATTCTGACAGGGCGTGACAAAGGTAAAGAGCGTGCGGCAAAGCTGGAAGCGCTTGCTGGGGGAGATATAGACATTTTGGTGGGAACCCACGCAGTTTTTCAAAAGGGTGTGGAATATCATGCACTTCGACTGGCTGTCGTGGATGAACAACACCGCTTTGGCGTCACGCAACGTATGGAGTTGGGGGCCAAAGGTACGGCCTCGGACGTGTTGGTAATGACGGCGACGCCCATTCCACGCTCGCTTGCCTTGGCGCAATATGGCGACATGGATGTATCGGTTCTGGATGAGAAACCGCCGGGGCGAAAACCGGTTAAAACCGCCAGCATGCCGGTGTCGCGACTTGACGAGGTTGTGGCGCATTTGCGCGGGGCAATCGACAAAGGCCAGCAGGCCTATTGGGTCTGTCCGCTGGTTGAGGAAAGCGAGGTCTCGGACATGATCGCCGCAGAAGACCGTTTTACCCGTCTGCGTGCAGAGTTAGGCGAAGGTGTGGTCGGGCTGGTGCACGGCCAGATGCCACCGGCCGAAAAAGATGCGGCGATGCTGGATTTCCAAGCGGGCAAGACCAAAGTTCTGGTGGCAACCACGGTGATCGAGGTTGGCGTGGACGTACCAAACGCATCGATCATGGTGATCGAGCGGGCCGAACATTTTGGCCTGTCGCAATTGCATCAATTGCGGGGCCGGGTAGGGCGCGGCACGGCGCAATCGACCTGTTTGCTGCTCTATCAGCCACCTTTAACCGAGGGCGGTACCAGACGATTGGCTATATTGCGCGAAACCGAAGATGGATTTCGCATTGCCGAGGAAGATCTGGACATGCGCGGCGCCGGAGACGTCATTGGAACGACCCAGTCTGGCCTGCCCAAATTTTGGATCGGGGACTTGGAACATCAGGCTGGTCTGATGGAAGTGGCGCAAAAGGATGCACGAAAATTACTGGTAGACGACCCCGAATTAATCAGCCCGCGCGGACGCGCAGCTAGAGTTCTGTTGTGGTTGATGCGGCAGGACGAAGCGATCCGTTTGATTTCAGTAGGTTAGCATTTAGTTCACAAATGTTCTTAAAAAGTTCTTTACATGCCAGGCGCCATATGAGAACAAATAGGCAACAAGGCAGGGCAGACAAAAAAGCCCGCCAAGATGATTGAGATAGCAGGAGAGACCCATGCTGAGAGATATCAAAAGTGTTTTGCGCCGCGCCGAAGCCACGATCTGGCAGGATTTTGCCGGGGGCCTGGCGCTCTTGATCATGCTGATCGGTGGCCTGTACCTGCCCGGCCTTACCTGAAACGTTTTACTGCCCGCGGTTTTTTCGGCCTACGCATCCTGTCCCCAATTCGATGCGCCTGTGGCTTGCCTGTCACCAATACCGGGATTTGCCTCATCCCCCGGATACCGGAAAACCCGCATAACTGCCGCCGCCTTCCCATGGAAGTGCGGCGGTTTTTTTTGCAATTAACAGGCCTGTGCTTCGGCGGCCATATCCAGGGCTTCCAGCGTTGCGTCCCATGCCAGTAAGATTGAGGCATGGCGGTTTTTGTATTCGCGTGCCGGACGCAACACTTCAAGCTCTTCAAATGGCACTGACGGGGTTGGGCCGTCTTCTTTTAGCATCAAGGCAAGTTCATCGCGGGCGCGGGCAATGGCCGCGCGTTCCTGCCCAATCACGGCACGCCCCAATACCGAAGCCGAGGCTTGCCCAAGGGCGCAGGCGCGTACATTCTGTGCAAATTCACTGATCCGCCCATCTTCGGTAGCAAGGTCAACAGTGACAGTCGAGCCACAAAGCGGCGCACGTTTCTTGGCGCTTGCCTGCGGCTGGTCCAGCCTGCCCGCATGCTGAATATCGGCAGCCAGCGCCAAAATCTTCTTTGAATATAATCTTATCAGGTCGTTGTTATCGCTCATGGCTTTCCCTCGCCGCCGGTTCCCCTTAATTAGGGGCAGTTGCGCGGATTGAAAAGGATATGTCATGAATTTTGACCCGAAAAACCTGACTTTTAACGAAGCTGGCCTAATCCCCGTCATTGCGCAGGAAGCTGAAACTGGCGATGTGCTGATGCTGGCCTGGATGAATGCCGAAGCTGTGGCGCGCACACTGGAAAGTGGAAAAGTGACATATTGGAGCCGTTCGCGGCAGGAATTTTGGGTTAAAGGGCTAACCTCGGGCAATGTGCAGGCGCTGGTAGAATTGCGCTTTGATTGTGATCGTGACTGTTTGTTGGTGTTGGTACGCCAAAGCGGCCCGGCATGTCATACAGGCCGCCAATCATGTTTTTATACGGCAGTGCGGGGTGGCGAAGAAGTTGAAATTCTGGCGCTGGATTAGAGCCCGAGCAAAGCCCTGATACCGGCGGGCGTTGTACCTGCATTGCGCAAGGTAGCAAGGGCGCGGGCATCGTCACGTTTAGCCAGACGTTTGCCATCGTCATCGCGGATCAAACGGTGGTGGTGATATGTTGGCGTCGGCAACCCAAGCAGTTTTTGCAGTAAAACATGGACTTTGGTTGCCTCAAACAAGTCACGGCCACGAACAACGTGGGTGATTTTCTGGGCCGCATCATCAACCACCACGGACAGATGGTAAGAGGTGGCAATGTCGCGGCGCGCCAGCACGATGTCTCCGAAACTGTTCATCAGGTCTTTACCCGTGACCCGATGCGTACCCGCATGTCGTGGCCCGGTTTCGGTGAAAACCATGTGGTTTTCCCTGACAAAGTCCAATGCCGCGGCCATGTTCAGGCGGATCGCGTCGCCGGGTTTGCGGTCCTTCATTGATCGCCCACGGCATGTGCCCGGGTAAAGCGGCCCATCGGGTCCGATCAAAACGGCCCCTTCTTGCGGAGCCGAAAGAGCAGCACGGATATCCCCGCGGCTGCAGGAGCACGGATAGGTGAGGTTTTTTTCGCCCAGCTGTTCCAGTGCGGCGTCATAGGCCGTCTGACGGTGCGACTGGCGCATAATTGGGTGTGGCCAATCCAGCCCCAGCCAATGCAGATCGTCGAAGATGGCGGCCTCATAATCGGTGCGACTGCGGGCGGTATCAATGTCTTCGATTCGCAAAAGGCAAACGCCGCCTTCGACCCGCGCCATGTCCCAGGCGGTCAGTGCTGAAAAAGCATGTCCAAGATGCAGGGCACCGGTAGGGGATGGGGCGAAGCGGGTGGTAAAGGTCACAGTTTTTCAAACACCTTCATTGCTCCGTGCTCTGAGTTTGACTGAGTTCTACCCCTTGATTTAGCCAATCACGCCACGCAGTTTTCGCCCGGTCACTAAAGGCTTTATACCGGTCTTTGCGCCCTCGGCGCCCGCCCTTCAGGCCTTCAATGGGGCGAAACAGGCCAAAATTAACGTTCATCGGTTGGAATGTCTTTGCCTCGGCACCGCCGGTGATATGATGAATGAGGGCACCCATGGCGGCATCCTGCGGAACAGGTGTAAGGGAAGTTCCCGTAAGCTCAGCCGCTGCCATGCGCCCGGCAAGTAGCCCCATCGCGGCTGATTCCACGTACCCTTCGACACCGGTGATTTGCCCGGCAAAGCGGATATTGGGCTGTGATCTGAGGCGCATCTGATCGTCCAGCAAAGTAGGAGAATTCAGGAAAGTATTGCGGTGAATGCCACCAAGACGGGCAAATTGGGCATTCTCAAGACCGGGTATACGTTTGAAAACATCTACTTGCGCGCCGTATTTCATTTTGGTCTGAAAGCCGACAATATTAAAAAGTGTTCCCAACTTATTGTCCCGGCGCAGCTGCACCACGGCATAAGGTTTGTCCTCGGGGGAATGGCTATTGGTCAGGCCAACTGGCTTCATCGGTCCAAAGCGCAAAGTCTCTCGCCCGCGCTCGGCCATTACTTCGATCGGCAGGCAGCCGTCGAAATAGCCCGCTGTTTCCCCTTCATGAAACTCGGTTTTCTCCGCCGCCAGAAGGGCGTCGATGAAGGCCTCATATTGCGGTTTGGTCATGGGGCAGTTGAGGTAGGCTTTGCGCTCATCTTCTGTGTCGCCCTTGTCATACCGTGACTGGGCCCAGACGATATCCATATCAATGCTGTCTGAATGCAAGATTGGGGCGATGGCATCAAAAAACGCCAGCGCATCGGCGCCGGTTTCGGCCTGAATGGCAGCTCCCAGTGTGGGCGAGGTCAGCGGGCCCGTGGCGAAAATCCACTGACCCTCGTCGGGTAGAGTGTTTACCTCACCCGATTCCAGCTTAACATTTGGTAAGGCCAGCAGATGATCAGTTACGGCGCTGGAAAAGGCTTCCCGGTCCACCGCCAGCGCGCCGCCCGCAGGGATGCGATGTGCGTCCGCCATGGCCATGATCAGACTGTCAGCCGCGCGCATTTCCCAATGCAATAGCCCGACGGCATTTTGTTCGTGATCATCCGAGCGGAATGAATTTGAGCACACCATTTCCGCCAGGTTGCCGGATTTATGGGCAAAAGTTTCTACCTCTGGGCGCATTTCGTGAAGGGTCACGTTTACGCCGGCCTTAGAAGCCTGCCAGGCGGCCTCGCTTCCCGCAAGACCGCCGCCAACAATATGTAATTCTGGTTTCATGTGCCCCATCTAGGGCAGGGTGTGGGGAAAGGGAAGCCCGCTATTGGACTTCGCTTATCTGGTCGAATAAGCGCCCAAGGTCGTCCGGGCTTTGCGCAAAGGCATGGGACAGTCTGGGTGGGTTTTCGGATTTTCGCGACCGTTTTTTGCGAATCGGGGGTGCGTTACGGGTCAGGCGAATCCGGCCTGGCGCATCTTCATGCACTTCCGTATGCACAAACCAGCCACCCGTCAGTAACAGGGAAGCAACCAGGGCTGCGTCACGAACCAAAGCCATCTGAAACCCGTCCACAGGTAAGATGACCCGCGATGCAATTGTGAATGCGATCAAAGCGCTAGAAGCAATTCGCAGATGTTTTCCGATCAGAACAAAATATGCTACCGAAAAAACACCCAAAGAAAACAATGCATTGTGCGTGCTTGTAGGCTCGGAAACCAAGAATTTCAAGAAGGCAACACTCTCTTTGGTGGGAAGAATTCCCATTGCCAGACCTAAGAAATAGAGTGTGATTCCAAGGCGTAATATCTGCCGCAGAGATTCGCTCTTTTGATCTGTTTGTTCCATCATTTTTCCCTTTCACACCCGTCGGTTGAGTTCACGGGCTTTGCGATCAGGTTAAAGATGCTCGCGAAATTGGGCGGAAATGCGATGGGAATTGGGTGATTGTGGACAAAGGCACCGGGAAAGCCGGTTTTGCCCCCCCATTGTCGACCAATCAGGGGGGCAAACCTATACTTTTGATAGGGTGAAGCGCTTCGCGGTGGTTAACCTTCCGCGTCCTCTTCGTCGTCACTTTGATCGGCGATGCGCGCCACTGACACCACAACCTCGCCTTTACCGGTATCGAATACTTTGACCCCACCGGCTGCGCGTGAGCGGAAAGAGATGCCATCGACCGGGCAGCGGATCGACTGGCCTGTTGAAGTTGCCAGCATGATCTGATCGGCTAATTCAACCGGGAACGAGGCCACAAGGTCGCCACCACGCATGGCCTTGTCCATCGCCTGAACCCCCATGCCGCCACGTCCGCGCACCGGGTAATCATGGGACGAACTGATTTTGCCTGTCCCCATGGCCGAAATTGTCAGAATCAGGTCTTCGGCGGCCTGCATTTCTTCGAACCTTTCCGGGCTGATATCTCCGGCAACCTCGTCCTCGGCACCCTCGTCGTCCGCCCCGGCCAAAGACCGGCGCATTTTAGCATAGGCGGCGCGTTCGTCCGATGTTGCTTCAAAATGGCGGATGACTGCCATTGAGACGACTTTGTCACCATCGCGCGTGAGTTTAATGCCGCGCACACCTGTGGATTTACGGCCTTTAAAGACACGCACCTCGCTGGTGGGGAAGCGAATGGCGCGCCCGGACGCGGTGACCAGCATGACATCATCCTCGGCACCACAAATGCGCGCATTTACCATTTCAACGCCTTCAGGCAGATCCATGGCGATCTTGCCGTTACGCATGACATTTGTGAAATCAGACAGGGCATTGCGGCGCACTGTACCGGCGGTGGTGGCAAAAACGATTTGCAAATTGTCCCAGTCTTTTTCCGGGACGTCTACTGGCATGATGGCGGCAACACCCACCCCTTGAGGGATCGGTAAAATATTAACGATGGCCTTACCCTTGGCGGTGCGCCCGCCTTGTGGCAATTGCCAAGTCTTAAGCTTGTACACCATGCCCTCGGTCGTGAAGAACAAAAGCTGCGTATGGGTATTGGCGACGAAAAGCGTGGTGACCACGTCTTCTTCCTTGGTGGACATGCCCGACAGACCTTTGCCGCCGCGTTTTTGCGCCCGGAAATCCGCCAGCGGGGTGCGTTTGATGTAACCGGACTGGGTTACCGTTACCACCATATCCTCGCGTTCAATCAGGTCTTCATCGTCCATATCGCCGGACCAGTCGACAATCTCGGTACGACGTGGAACAGCAAACTTCTCTTTAACTTCGTTAAGTTCCTCGGATATTATCGCCATGATCCGGTCGCGCGAACGCAATATTTCCAGATATTCACGAATAGACGCTGCCAGGGTGACCAGCTCGTCCGTAACCTCTTTGACGCCCATGGCGGTAAGGCGTTGTAGGCGCAGTTCCAAAATCGCACGCGCCTGTGTCTCAGACAGGTAATAGGTGCCGTCTTCGTTCATCTTGTGGGACGGATCATCAATCAGCTGAATATATTCGGCGATGTCGCCAGCAGGCCAGCGCCGCGTCATCAGCTTTTCGCGTGCCTCCGCCGGGTCGGCCGAGGCGCGGATGGTGGCAACCACCTCATCCACATTTGAAACCGCAACCGCAAGCCCGCACAGGATATGGCTGCGTTCACGCGCCTTGCGCAGTTCAAACGCCGTGCGCCGCGCCACGACTTCCTCGCGGAAGGTGATGAAATGGCTTAGAAAATCACGTAATGTCAGCTGTTCCGGCCGCCCGCCATTCAGCGCCAGCATGTTGCAGCCGAACGAGGTTTGCATCGGTGTAAAGCGGAAAAGCTGGTTCAGGACAACTTCGGCCGTGGCGTCGCGCTTAAGCTCGATCACTACCCGCACACCGATCCGGTCGCTTTCATCCTGTACCGATGAAATGCCTTCCAGCTTTTTCTCACGTACCAGATCGGCGATCTTTTCGATCATCGACGCTTTGTTTACCTGGTAGGGGATCTCATCGAGAACAATGGCGTAACGGTCTTTGCGGATTTCTTCGATGCGGGTCTTGGCGCGCATGATGACGCTGCCACGCCCCTCAAGGTATGCTTTGCGCGCCCCGGCGCGGCCCAGCATGACGCCTCCGGTGGGGAAGTCCGGGCCGGGCACATATTCCATCAACCCTTCTGAACTGAGATCCGAGTTTTCGATCAGGGCAAGGGTCGCGTCTATCACTTCGCCCAGATTGTGGGGCGGAATATTGGTGGCCATACCAACGGCGATGCCGCCAGCACCATTGACCAACATGTTCGGGAAACGCGCGGGCAGGACAGTGGGTTCCTGATCTTTACCGTCGTAATTGTCGCCAAAATCAACCGTGTCTTTTTCAATATCCGCCAGCAGGAAGGCGGCGGGCTTGTCCATGCGCACTTCGGTATAGCGCATCGCCGCAGCGTTATCGCCATCCATTGAGCCAAAGTTACCTTGTCCATCCAAAAGCGGCAGGGACATGGAAAACGGCTGCGCCATGCGTACCAGCGCGTCATAAATCGCGCTGTCGCCATGGGGGTGATATTTACCCATCGTGTCGCCCACCGGGCGGGCGGATTTGCGGTAAGGCTTGTCATGGCTGTTGCCGGTTTCGTGCATGGCGTAAAGGATACGCCGGTGCACCGGTTTCAGCCCGTCGCGCAGGTCAGGAATGGCACGGCTGACAATGACCGACATCGCATAATCGAGATAGGAGCTTTTCATCTCCGCCTCGATTGAGATTTGCGGCCCGTCGTAAACCGGGCGTTCGGGCGGCATTTCGCCTGTATCTTCAGGATTTTCCGTTGTGTCGCTCAAGGTGTCCGCCTAAGGCCTGTGTTTCACACTATATGTTGTTCACGACACCATATCACCCGGGGGTATGCAGGGGCAACCAAAAGGGCGGGAAATATGCAGATTTCCCGGCTTGGCTTTTCCCTGTTTCTGACAGATTATCTGTGGTTGAAAAAAGGGGGTTTCATGAGCCAGCCAAGAAGTATTTTTGAAGAAGTCGGGGGCTCTGCCGCCGAAGCGCAGAAAACGCCGCAAAAGGGCGGGATTGAGCGTGGTGGATCAGGTGCTGGCCGGCGTGCGGTACGCCTGTGGCTGATGCTCTTGTTTGCGCTGGTGGCCCTGATGGTGGTGGTCGGTGGCCTGACCCGGTTAACAGATTCGGGTCTGTCGATCACCGAATGGGCACTTGTCAAAGGGGCATTACCGCCGATGAATGACGCGGCCTGGCAGGTAGCGTTTGAAAAATATCAAAACAGCCCGGAGTATCGGCTGCAAAACAGCCACATGGATATGGCTGCTTTCAAACAGATTTACTGGTGGGAATGGGGACACAGGCAGCTTGGCCGTTTCATCGGTCTGGTCTGGGCGGTCGGGTTTCTGATCTTTTGGCTGACCAAACGCATCCCGAATGGATGGACCGGACGGTTGGTGCTGATTGGTGCTTTGGGAGGCTTACAGGGGGCAATCGGCTGGTGGATGGTGGCCTCGGGTCTTGAGGGCGATATGGTTGACGTGGCCTCTTACAGGTTGGCGCTGCATCTTGGGTTGGCCTTTGTTATTTTAGGCCTGATCGCATGGTTCACTCTGGCTTTGGGGCAGAGCGAAGCCCACCGTATGCAGGCGCGTCGTGGGCGCGAGGCGCAAGCAGCACAGATGGCCACAGGCCTGATGTATCTGGCACTGCTGCAGATCCTTCTGGGCGCGCTGGTGGCTGGTATTGATGCCGGACGCAGTTTTGTTGACTGGCCGTGGATGGGTGGGCAGGTCTTTCCGCCCGATGCCTTTGACATCACCCCCACATGGCGCAATTTCTTTGAAAATGCCGGCCTTGTGCAGTTCATGCACCGGGTGGTGGGCTATCTGTTGGTCGTTGTGGTGCTGTTAGGATGGGCAGGCGCGCGCCGCTCGCCTAACCCTGCCACACGCAACGCCTTCCTCATGGTTGCTCTCATGGGGCTCGCGCAAATGCTATTGGGCATTTTCACCGTGCTCTACGCTGCTCCGTTACACATAGCGATTACCCACCAGATCGGTGCAATCGTCTTTTGGGTGTTGATTCTGAACGCCCGTTATCAGGCAAACTTCCCCGTTACTCAAAGCATAAGAGGCTAAAATTATGTCAACATATGAAGAACTTATGGCGTTCCAGCGCCAAACCGAGGCTTTGGGGCAAGTTGCCGGACGGCTGGGCTGGGATCAAGAAACCGTGATGCCTCAGGGCGCGGCACCGCAGCGCGCGGAAGAGATGGGCGCCATTGAAGAAGTGCTGCATGCACGGCGCACCGATGCCCGTGTTGGCGATTGGCTGGGAGCCATTGACGAGGCCACTTTGGATGAAGTCGGGCGCGCAAATATCCGCCATATCCGCCGCGCCTATGAACGTGTCAGCCGGGTGCCGGTGGAACTGGCGAGTAAACTGGCACGCGTCACCTCGGCAGCCCAGCGCAGTTGGGCCGAGGCGCGTGCTGAAGATGATTTTGCTGCTTTCCGGCCGGTGCTGGAGGAGGTTGTGGCACTTAAACGTGAAGAGGCCGCAGCTTTGGCCGATGGTGGCGACTTGTATGATGCGCTGCTGGATGATTATGAGCCGGGCGCCACCGGGGCCGAGTTACAGGCAATGTTTGACGCCATGCGCCCGCGTCTGGTTGCCCTGCGCGACGCGGCGATGGGCAGCGATACGCAGCCAGTTGCCCTGAGCGGGCGCTTCAACGAAAAGATTCAGATGAAAATGGCGCGTAAACTGGCGCGTACTTTCGGCTATAACATGAAACATGGCCGTCTTGATCGGGCGGTGCATCCGTTCTCAAGCGGATCAGGGCTGGATGTGCGCATTACCACCCGCACATCGCCCACAGACCCGTTCAATTGTTTCTATTCGACCATCCATGAAGTCGGTCACGCCGCCTATGAGCAGGGAATTGACCGCGAATACCTGCTGACGCCGTTGGGGCAGGGGGTTTCGATGGGGGTGCATGAAAGCCAAAGCCGCATTTATGAGAATCAGATTGGCCGTTCGCGTGGCTTCACAACCTATCTGTTTGAGCGGATGCAACGTAAATTCGGTGAACTGGGTGTGGCCGGGCCCGGGGCTTTTTACGGTGCTGTCAACAAGTTGCATGCGGGCTTTATCCGCACCGAGGCCGACGAAGTGCAATATAACCTGCATGTGCTTTTGCGATTTGACCTTGAACGCCAGATGATCGCTGGCACGCTGGCTGTGGCGGACCTTGAAGAGGCCTGGAACACACAATTCCGTGCTGATTTCGGCTACGGCGTCAACAAAGCCTCAAATGGCTGTTTGCAGGATGTGCATTGGTCGGTTGGGCTGTTTGGTTATTTCCCCACCTATAGCCTGGGCAATGTCTTTGCCGGCTGCCTGAACAAGGCGATGGTGGCCGATATCGGGGATCAGCAGGCCGCACTGGCCAAAGGCGACACAGAGGTGGCAACAAGGTGGTTGCGCCAGAATGTGCAGCGCCATGGCGGTCTGTACAAGCCGGCGGAAGTGATTGAAAAGGCGTGTGGTTTTACCCCGGACGTGACACCGTTGCTGGATTACCTCGAAGCCAAATTTGGCGAGATATACAAGCTCTGATGCGATAGGGCCGGGTTATTCCTATGTCCCGGCCTGAAATGCCTGCCTTTTGTCAGCCAGCACGGCAAGCGCCCGTGCTTCTGCCCGCCGAATTCGAACGGCGGTCAAAAAAGCCTCTTCCAAAGTGGTGGATGAGGCTCCGATAGTTTTCATGATCTCATTGATCAATTCTTCGTCGCCTGTAGCTTCTTCGATTTCCAACGCTTCTTTGGCAAGCCCATCGGCGACTTGTTCAAGGAATTCCATACCTTACCTCGTGGTTTCCGTCAGACGGCGGCGTACATATTCATCAACACAATTGATCATCGTATCCATATGTTCATCCTCAAAGAAATGTCCCGAGCCGGGAATTTCCGTATGGGTGATGGTGATGCCTTTTTGCTCGTGCAGCTTGTCCACCAGGATATGCGTGTCCGCAGGTGGTGCCACGCGGTCGGCAGTGCCATTGATGATCAGGCCCGAGCTGGGGCAGGGCGCTAGAAACGAAAAGTCATACATATTGGCAGGCGGGGAGGCCGAAATGAAGCCGGTAATTTCCGGGCGGCGCATCAAAAGCTGCATACCGATCCAGGCGCCAAAGCTAAAACCTGCGACCCAGCAATGCTTGGCATTCTGGTTCATCGACTGCAGGTAATCCAGCGCCGAGGCGGCATCTGATAATTCGCCCACGCCCTGATCATACTCGCCCTGCGAGCGGCCAACGCCGCGGAAATTAAAACGCAGCACCGTAAAGCCCATATTGTAGAAGGCATAATGCAGGTTGTAGACCACCTTATTGTTCATCGTGCCGCCGAATTGTGGATGCGGATGCAGGATGATGGCAATCGGTGCGTCTTTTTCTTTTTGCGGGTGGTAGCGGCCTTCGAGCCGGCCCTCGGGGCCGGGAAAAATGACTTCGGGCATCTGGTCTTGGTCTTTCCTTATAAGCCTCGGTTCTTTACATTATTTTCGGGTGCCAATAGCTGAAACGGCACCGTTTTTGGCCAAGGCTGGTCATTCGGTTCCTAAGTGAGTTAATGACCGGGGCGGCAAAGGTCAACTTTTAACGGGTTTTTCCAAGGGGAAAGGTACAAGATGAAGCTTTCGACAAAAGGGCGATATGCCATGGTGGCGCTGGCAGATCTGGCGCTGCAGGACGAAGACGAGCTTTTGTCTCTGACCGAGATTTCCAAACGCCAGGATATTTCCCTGCCGTATCTGGAGCAGCTATTTGTCAAATTGCGCCGTGCCGGATTGGTGGACAGCGTGCGCGGGCCGGGTGGTGGCTATCGTCTGGCCAGACATTGTTCGATGATCCGTATCTCGGATATTTTAGAGGCGGTGGATGAAACCGTTTCAGCCATGCATCAGGGTGCGGGTGCTTCGGGGGCTATCTCGGGGTCACAGGCGCAATCCATGAGCAACCGGTTGTGGGAAGGGCTTTCGGCCCATGTTTACGTGTTTCTGCACCAGACCCGCCTGTCGGATGTGGTGAAGAACGAGCTTGCGCCATGCCCGGCTGTGCCGAACCTGTTTGAAATCGTCGATGAAGACTAGCCGTTGCGCGGCACTTTAATGCCTGCGGCGCAGGTATTTTTGCCAAGATGAAAGGGAGCGTCGTGGCCCGGACTTATCTGGATTGGAATGCTACCACGCCGCTGCGCCCTGAGGCACGCGCTGCGATGGTGGCGGCGATGGATCTGGTCGGCAATCCCTCCTCTGTCCATAAAGAAGGGCGCGCAGCCCGTGGATTAGTTGAGAAAGCCCGCCGGCAGGTGGCGCGCGCCTTTGGTGCAGAAGGGGCGGATGTTATTTTTACCTCATCCGCAACCGAGGCCGCCGCGTTAGCCTTGGCCGGGCGTGGACTGTCCTGTGCTGCTATCGAGCATGACGCGGTAAGTGCCTGGTGCGAGGCTGTTTTGAAAGCGGATGAAACGGGGCAGATCCAGGTTCCGGATCCGCAAAAGTCTGTCTTGCAGGCCGCCAATAGTGAAACCGGGATTATTCTGGATTTGCCGGATGGGCTGGCCTTGGTCGATGCCACCCAGGCCTTTGGTAAAATACCTTTTGCCTTCAACTGGAGTGGCGCCACGGCGGCGATCATTTCGGCCCACAAACTGGGCGGGCCAAAAGGTGTCGGCGCGCTGGTGATAAAACGAGGCACCGAGATATCTGCGCGCATCCGCGGGGGCGGTCAGGAAATGGGGCGCCGTGCAGGGACAGAAAATGTCGTTGGAATTGCCGGTTTTGGCGCGGCAACCGAGGCTGCGATGGCAGAATTAGAGGGCGACACGTGGTCGCAAGTGGCGAAACTTAGAAATATTCTAGAAAATGAGATTGCGGTTTTCGCAAAATCTACTATTTTTGTCGGGAAAGGCGCGAACAGGTTGCCAAATACGTCATATTTCATCACGCCCGGCTGGAAGGGCGAGACACAGGTGATGGTGATGGACTTGGCAGGTTTTGCGGTTTCGGCGGGATCAGCATGCTCCAGCGGCAAGGTGAAATCGTCAAAGGTGCTGAGCGCCATGGGATTTGACGATGGCGCGGCAGCTTGCGCCATTCGCGTCTCACTGGGGCCGACGACGACGGAAGAAGAAGTCAGGCAGTTTTGTAAGGCCTGGCGGTTGGAATACGACAATTGGCGCACACGCGCCCACTAGGAATAGTGCGAGGAAGAACATGAGCAGCGCGGAAAAAGTTATCGTCAAAGACGGGGTCGAGGAAGAAACGGTTGAGGCCGTTAAGTCTTTGGGTGAAAAGTATAAATACGGTTGGGAAACCGAAATTGAAATGGAATATGCCCCAAAGGGCGTGACCGAAGAAATTGTTCGGCTGATCTCATCCAAGAATGATGAACCGGAGTGG
Source organism: uncultured Aliiroseovarius sp. (assembly GCA_964550345.1). Classification (GTDB taxonomy): domain Bacteria; phylum Pseudomonadota; class Alphaproteobacteria; order Rhodobacterales; family Rhodobacteraceae; genus JAAEUB01. The sequence continues at coordinate 81,250 of CAZJYZ010000006.1, forward strand.
ATGACCGAATGGCGCCTGCAGGCTTTCCGCCGGTGGGAGCAGATGGAAGAGCCGGAATGGGCGCTGATCGACTATCCCAAGATCGACTTTCAGGACATCTATTACTACGCGCGCCCGAAGAGCATGGAGGAAAAGCCGAAATCTCTGGATGAGGTGGATCCGAAATTGCTGGCGACCTACGAAAAACTGGGAATTCCGCTGAAAGAGCAGATGATTTTGGCTGGGATTGAAGGGGCTGAAGAGGCTCCGGCGGAGGGCCGTAAAGTGGCGGTGGATGCGGTGTTTGATTCCGTCTCTGTTGGTACCACCTTCAAGGAAGAGTTGAAAAAGGCTGGCGTAATATTCTGTTCCATCTCTGAGGCGATCAAGGATCACCCGGAACTGGTCAAACAATACCTGGGCACGGTTGTTCCGCAATCTGACAATTATTACGCAACCTTGAATTCTGCCGTGTTTTCTGACGGTTCCTTCGTTTATATCCCACCAGGCACCCGTTGCCCGATGGAACTGAGCACTTATTTCCGCATCAATGCGGAAAATACCGGGCAGTTTGAGCGTACGTTGATCATTGCCGACAAAGGTGCCTATGTTTCCTACCTTGAGGGTTGCACGGCACCCCAGCGCGATACGGCGCAGCTTCATGCGGCCGTGGTCGAATTGGTGCTTCTGGAAGACGCTGAAATCAAGTACTCCACCGTGCAAAACTGGTTCCCCGGAGACGAAGAAGGCAAGGGCGGCATCTACAACTTTGTCACCAAACGCGCCGATTGCCGCGGCGATCGCTCCAAGGTGATGTGGACGCAGGTTGAAACCGGCTCGGCGGTGACGTGGAAATACCCCAGCTGCGTGTTGCGGGGCGAAGCTTCGCAGGGCGAATTCTACTCGATCGCCATTACAAATAATTTCCAGCAGGCAGATACCGGTACGAAAATGGTGCATCTGGGCAAAAACACCCGTAGCCGCATCGTTTCAAAGGGGATTTCGGCGGGTAAGGCGCAAAACACCTATCGCGGTCTTGTTTCGATGCACCCCAAAGCGCAGAACTCACGCAATTATACCCAATGCGACAGCCTGCTGATCGGCGATAAATGTGGGGCCCACACGGTGCCTTATATCGAGGTCAAAAACAATTCCAGCCGGGTTGAGCATGAGGCGACCACCTCGAAAGTGGATGACGAACAAATGTTCTATTGCCAAAGCCGCGGCATGGACGAAGAAGAGGCCGTAGCCCTGATCGTCAACGGGTTTGCCAAAGAGGTTTTGCAGGCATTGCCAATGGAATTTGCCATGGAAGCGCAGCAATTGGTGGCAATCTCTCTGGAAGGGAGCGTTGGCTGATGGCGACCTGGGGGATCATTGGTGCCAGCGTGTTGGTTCTGGGCGCGATTGCCCGGACTTTCACGCAGAGTTTCAGGGATGCGGGGCGCGCATCACAGATGGATATCGTGCAGGGCAAAGGCAGCTGCACCCCGAAAGTTGGAAGGCTTTAAGATGTTGAAAATCAATGACCTGCGGGTCAAACTTGAAGAAGAAGACAAGGCGATCCTCAAAGGTGTAAACCTAGAGGTTCCGGCCGGAAAGGTGCACGCGATCATGGGCCCTAATGGCTCGGGCAAATCAACCTTGTCATATGTGCTCAGCGGGCGTTCGGGCTATGAGGTCACCGGCGGTGCTGCGACACTGGACGACGTCGATCTTTTGGATATGGCACCGGAGGAGCGCGCAGCAGCCGGTCTGTTTCTGGCCTTTCAATATCCGGTGGAGATTCCCGGTGTTGGCAACATGACTTTCCTGCGCACCGCGGTGAATGCCCAACGGAAGATGCGTGGGGAGGAAGAGCTTTCGGCCACTGATTTCCTCAAAACCATCCGCGCCAAGGCCAAAGCGTTAAAGATCGACGCGGATATGCTCAAACGTCCGGTAAATGTCGGGTTTTCCGGTGGCGAAAAGAAACGCAACGAAATCCTTCAAATGGCCATGTTAGAGCCGAAGATGTGCATCCTCGATGAAACCGATTCAGGGCTAGATGTGGACGCGATGAAACTGGTTAGCGAAGGCGTGAACGCCCTGCGGGATGCGGGTCGGTCATTCCTGGTTATAACGCATTATCAACGCCTTCTGGATCATATCCAACCCGATGTCGTGCATATTCTGGCCGATGGCCGCATCGTCAAATCCGGCGGGCCGGAGCTGGCCCTGGAAGTTGAAAACAACGGCTATGCCGACATTCTGGCCGAGGTGGCCTGATGGGCGCGCCAGCTGTAAAATCTAACCCGGCGGCGGATGCCTTGTCGGCGCGCCTTGAAGGGCTGAAACTGCCGCAATCCCCTGACTGGGCGAGTGGTGCGCGTCAGGAAGCGCTTGCGCGCCTTTCGGATATGGGGCTGCCAGGTCGGCGGGACGAATATTGGCGTTTTACCCGGCCCGATACACTTACCCAAGTCGCACCTGTCCCCGCCGCACCGTTTGATCATGGTGGCGAGGCGCCGGTCTTTTCCGAGATTGACCGGCTGCGCCTGATATTTACCGATGGGGTTTTTGATGCCGAGGCGTCAGATGATCTGACCCTTGCCGGGGTTGAAATAATACGCTTAGAAGATGCCGAAAAAACAAGCTGGGCCAAAGATCTGTACGGTGATCTTGAAGCACGCGGCCAAAAGCCTGTCGCCCGGCCTCTGGCCGCTCTGAACACCGCCTTCGCCCCGGATGGCGTGCTTATCCGGGTCACGGAAAAAGCCTCACGGCCGATCTGCATGACCTACCGCCATGCGGACGCAAATTCTGACGTCCTGTTGCACCATGTGATCCGGCTGGAACCCGGTGCCGACCTGACTTTGCTTGAAAATGGTGCGGCAGCGGCGCGCCTTAATACGGTGATGGAGGTTGACGTGGCCGATGGGGCTGCTTTCCACCATGTGCGCGCGCAGGGGCGCGACCATGAACGGCGCGCCTCGACCCATATGTTCGCCCGGTTAGGGCGTGAAAGCACGTTCAAAAGTTTTACTCTGACGGTCAATGGCGCCCTGACGCGTAATGAATGCGTGATCGAGGTCCTGGGGGATGACGCGGTCGCGCATGTGGCCGGTGCTGCCCTTGGCGATGGGGCCGCTGGTGATTTTCACCATGACGACACCGTGTTTATCACCCATGACGCCCTGAACTGCGAAAGCCGTCAGGTGTTCAAGAAAGTTCTGCGTAACGGCGCCACAGGCGTGTTTCAGGGTAAGATCCTGGTAAAAGACGGTGCGCAGAAGACCGACGGATACCAAAAAAGTCAGGCGCTCTTACTGGATGGGGACAGCCAGTTCCTCGCCAAACCCGAGCTTGAGATTTACGCCGACGATGTTGCTTGTAGCCACGGCTCAACGTCCGGAGCGATAGACGAAACGGCGCTGTTTTATCTCCAGTCGCGCGGTGTTCCCGAAGCGATCGCGCAGGATCTGATGGTCATCGCCTTTCTGGCGGAAACGCTGGACGAGATTGAGGATGAAGCGATTGCCGCCGATATCCTGTCGCGGCTCGAAGCCTGGCTGGCCCGGCGGCGCGACTGATCATGTCGGTTGCTGGGGATATTCTGGCCTCGTATTTGCGGCCACGCGTTGTTTTTCGCCGCCGCGCGGGCGACACCCCGCGTGAAGACCGCGCTTTGGTCATCCTGATGGCTGCCTGCACGCTGGTTTTTGTTGCCGGATGGCCGCGTTTGGCGCGCATAGCCTTTGAAACCGGGCAGGAACTGAACCCGTTACTGGGTGGTGCCTTGTTTGGCTGGCTCTTTATCACCCCTTTGGTTATGTACGCAGTCGGAACGCTCAGCCATCTTTTGGCACGGCTTTTTGGTGGGCAAGGCAGCGCATATCGCGCACGTTTTGCGCTTTTTTGGGCCCTTTTAGCGGCCGCGCCCTTGTGGTTGCTCTGGGGGCTGATTGCAGGGTTTATCGGGCCGGGTATTGCGCTTAATCTGGTCGGCATGGCGGCATTGGGGGCGTTCGTGATGATCTGGGCGATGGGGTTTTACGAGGCTGAGTGGGGCGAGCAATGAATTTTCAGCCCGGATATCTGTTTGGCATGGCGCTTCAGACCATACCTGAGCCGCGCAAAGTGGCGCGGGAGGTACTGGCCCTTCGCCTGCCACGTGCGGTCCTGTGGCAGGTTTTTGCCCTGTTTGTTGTCCTGTCGACCGGTATCGGCATCATAGCCACGATCCTCTATCCCCCCGACCCGATCTATGCGGACGCCTTACTGGCCGATCCGATCCGTCTGGGCATTATCGAGGGCTGCAGCCTGGTAATTGCGATATTTGCAATCTACTGGGTCGGTCAGGCCTTTGGCGGCACCGGGCGGTTTGATCAGGCCATCCTGTCTGTCATCTGGCTGCAATTTGTCGCGGTTATTGTACAGGCAGCGGTGGTTGTGCTGGCATTGTTCGCGGCCGGTCTGGCGATGATGCTGAATGTTTCCGGCGTTGTTATTTCCTTTTGGATCATCACCCATTTTGTCACCGAAATGCACGGGTTTCGCTCGGCCGGGTTGGTATTTGTTTCGATCCTGCTGACCATCATGGGCCTCGCACTGGGCTTTGCAATCATCATGGCGCTCATCGGCGTCGGCGCCGTCGCGGCGGGAGGCATGTAATGTATGATTTGACGAAAGTGCGGGCGGATTTCCCGATCCTCTCGCGTGAGATTAACGGGCACCCTCTGTGTTACCTTGACAACGGTGCCTCTGCGCAAAAACCGCAGGTGATGATTGATGCGGTCACCCGTGGCTATGCCGAAGACTATTCCAACGTGCATCGCGGGTTACACACATTGTCGAATATCTCGACGGAAAAATACGAAGCGGTACGTGCCATCATCGCCCGTTTTCTGGGCGCGGCGGATGAACAGGAGATTGTCCTCAATTCCGGCACGACCGAGGGCATTAATATGGTCGCCTATAGCTGGGCGATGCCGCGCATGCAGGCAGGCGACGAGATCGTCCTGTCCGTCATGGAGCATCACGCCAATATCGTGCCCTGGCATTTTCTGCGCGAACGCCTTGGGGTAAAACTGGTCTGGGTCGAACCCGAGGCTGATGGCTCTCTTGACCCTGACAAGGTGCTGGCCGCAATCACGCCGCGTACGAAGTTGATAACAATTACCCAATGTTCCAACGTGTTAGGAACAATAGTTGATGTGAAAACCATCACAAAAGGCGCCCATGCAGAAGGGGTGCCGGTGCTGGTTGATGGCTCTCAGGGGGCGGTGCATGCGCCGGTGAATGTGGCCGATATCGGCTGTGATTTCTATGCCATTACCGGCCACAAACTCTATGGCCCATCCGGGTCCGGGGCAATCTATATACGCCGTGAACGTCTGGCTGAAATGCAACCTTTCCTTGGTGGCGGCGATATGATCCGCGATGTATGTCGTGACAGCGTCACCTATGCAGACCCGCCCATGAAGTTCGAGGCCGGAACCCCCGGTATCGTCCAAACCATCGGGTTAGGGGTTGCGCTGGAATACCTGATGGATCTTGGCATGGAAAATGTAGCAGCGCATGAGGCAAGTCTGGCCGCTTATGCCGCTGAGCGGTTTGCCGGGCTGAACTGGGTGCAGGTACAGGGGCAAGCCCCTGGAAAAGCAGCGATTTTCTCGCTGACACTGGATGGTGCGGGCCATGCCCATGACATTTCGACCATCCTTGACCAAAAAGGCATTGCGGTGCGTGCAGGCCACCATTGCGCCCAGCCTCTGATGGAGCATCTTGGCGTTGCGGCTACGGCGCGTGCCTCCTTCGGGCTCTATAATACCCATGAAGAAGTCGACAAGCTGATCGACGGGCTGGAACTTTGCCACCGCTTGCTTGGATAAAGCCAGCTCACTCCCTTCATCTTGGTAAAAATACCTCCGCCGGAGGCTTCCCAAGGGGCAGGATTATTCGTCGGGTTTGATCAGGCCCAGCCCGCGCAGATAAATGCCAATGCCGCTTTCAAGCAGTTCTTCTGGCGGAAACGGGCTTTTGGTGCCCGGTGAGCCGCGGGCGAAGAGCTCAACCACCCCATGGCACAGGGCCCAGATATGGGCGCTAACCATGCGCGCAGGTGGGCGTTTTTCGGGTGGGATGCGGGTTGATAATTCCATGGCGGCCTTTTCCAGCACCCCCATGGCGCGCCCGGCTACTTGCGCCAGTTCAGGCGTGTGATTGACCGATATGCCGCTTTCAAACATGGCGACGTAATGGCCGGGATATTTGCGCGCAAAGGCCAGATAGGCGCGCCCGGTCGCCTCAAAACTGGCCAAAGCCGAGGGCTGGCCTTTGGAATAGGCGTATTCCATCAGGTCGGCAAAAACCTCGTAGCCCTGCAAGGCCGCTTCGCCAATCAGGTCCTCACGCCCGGCGAAATGGCGATAGACCGCCGCCGGGGTGACGCCTGCCTGTTTGGCGGCCTCGGACAGGGTGAAACCGGTCGGGCCCTTCAGCTCGATAAGCTGCAGGGCAGCGTCTACCAGCGCCTGGCGCAGATTGCCGTGATGATAGCCGCGCTTTTTAGCCATGCCAGATCTCGGGCCCGGCGCAGATTTTCGCATCAGGTGGGCAGGCGGCCTTGGCGTCTTTCCCCACATAGTCGATGCCCGACAGCACTTTGCGCAGACCGGCAATGCGTGCGCGGCGTTTGTCGTCCGAACGTATCACAGTCCAAGGGGTACGCTCGCGGTGGGTCTTGTCAAATGTCTCGGCGATGGCGTCCGTGTAGGCATCCCAACGGTTCAACCCTTCAACGTCAATCCAGCTTAGTTTCCATTGCTTTAGCGGATCACCTTCACGTGCGAGAAAGCGGCGCAATTGCTCGCCGCGTCCAACATTCAGCCAGAGTTTAACAAAATGGATACCCTCATCGGCCAGCATGTCTTCAAATTCCGGTAGCTGACGAAAGAAGGCAGCGCGCTGGTGATCCTCGCAAAAACCAAACACTTTTTCCACCACGCCGCGATTGTACCAGGATCGGTCAAACAGAGTGATTTCTCCGGCAGTGGGCAGGTGGTTGACATAACGCTGAAAATACCATTCGCCCTGTTCGCGTTCCGTTGGCTTTGGCAGGGCCACAACACGCGCAACACGTGGATTAAGGTTCTCACGGAACCTTTTGATTGTACCACCTTTTCCGGCGGCGTCCCGGCCTTCAAATACAACGACAACACGTTTACCCGTGGCTTTTACATCGGCTTGCAGCTTCACAAGTTCGCGCTGCAAGGCCTCCATTGTCGCCTCATATTCACCGCGCCCAAGACGCGTGTCATAGGGGTACGAGGGGTCAAGGATGTCCTTTTTTCCGGCAGTCTCAATGGCAGTGCGGATGTCAGCCGGCGCTTTTTCTTCAAAAAACGTTGAAATCGCACCGTCGAAGGGTAATGCCATGTTCTGCCTCCTTTTTATTATTATGGGGACGGGCGGGGCCTAATGCAATGCACCCTAGCCGCGCCAATCGGTAACACGGCTGCCAATCTCGTCCATATCATAGGGCGTGGTCAGGTAAATCTCGCTGATCCAGTTGCCGTAGAGCAAATGGCCATGGCTGCGCCAGCGGTTTTCCGGCGGCTGTGACGGGTCATCATCCGGGTAATAATTCATCGGCACGTTGATTGGCGTGCCATTGGCGATGTCGCGGTCATATTCCTGCTTCAGCGTATCGCTGTCATACTCAAAGTGGTTGAATATATAGAGCGCCCGCCTGTTCTTATCCTCAACCAGACAAGGGCCAACCTCGTCCGAACCAATAAGCGTCGTCAGCTCACCGGTTGCCTGCATTTCAGCTTCGCGCATTTCTGTCCAGCGGCTGACCGGAATGACGAAATTATCGGAAAAACCGCGCAGATAGGGCGAGGAGGGCGCCTCGTTTCTTTGCGGAAAACAGCCAAATGCCTTGTGGTCCAGCATATGTTTGCCGACCTTGTGGAAATGATACGCCATCGCCATGCCGCCCCAGCAAACGCCAAAGGTCATATGCACATTGGTCTGGGTCCAGTCCATAATCTCGGTCATTTCGTTCCAATAGGACACTTCTTCAAACGGTAAATGCTCAATCGGCGCACCGGTTATGATGAGCCCGTCAAATTTCTGGTCCTTAATGGCCTGAAAGGGTTCATAATGGGCGCCGATATGGGCCTGGGACGTGGTTTTTGATTTATGTTCCGACATACGGATCAAGGTTAACTCAATCTGCAAGGGAGTCGCCCCGATCAGTCGGGAAAACTGGGTTTCCGTCTGGATTTTCTTGGGCATCAGGTTTAGCAGGCCAATTTTCAATGGCCGTATATCCTGATGCGCCGCATGGGAGCGGGTCATCACCATCACACCCTCATCTTTGAGTACATCAAAGGCAGGCAGGGTTGATGGGATCTTGATCGGCATAGTGGCTCCGTTTTTGGTTTAACAAGAGATAGGGTGGCGCTTAGCTTTGCTCAAGGGCCTGGGCAATTAAGGCATCAAACTCGGCTGGGTCCGAGACCTGCGCCACGTCTTCGGCGGTGATGGTGACACCGTGCTCCGCCATGGCCTGATATAGCGGCTGGCGGTGTGCCAGGGCGCGCCCATAGGTCCAGCGAATGAAGTCATTAGGATTAACATCGCTCTCGTTAGCGTTGTTAATAATCAGGTATTCGCTCCAGGCGTCAGCCAGAAATTCTGGTTGATAAGCCATGGGTTTGGGGGCTTTGTCAAAGCGGCGGATCAGTTCTTGCGAATGGGCCGCATCCCCTTTGATCCAGACCAGCAGACAATCCGCTGCAAGCGCCTTGATCAATGGGTCTTCGGCCCCTGCATCCGGATCCACCCACTCACATATGGAACCACCCGTGTCGCAGATGAAATGTGGGTAGTCATAAATCCGCTGCGCGCGCCGGATGAAATGGGCCGTGTCGTAAAGGGCGGCAATCTCGCCTTCTTTGAATTGCTGTTGGCGGACCTCATAGGCCGCCATGGGTAGGCCCCCCTTGGCCACATCACCGGGTTTTCCCAGATAGGTCGACACCGGGGCAAGGTTATCAAAAGAGATGTTTGACCGGATGCTGATAGAACCTGACATCAGAAGCTCTTTCAGAAACGGGTTTTTCATCGCTTCGGATTTGGCGTTATCGGCAATATGTTCGCCCATATATCTTGTGCCAATGCGGTAATCGACCGAATAGTGAAACCAGTCACCTGACGCGCGCAACATTTTGGAAAGGTGGGTTTTTCCAAGGCCGGACATGCCGAAAAACAGCACGCGTTTATTCGGGGAGTCGCGCCAATCCTGTGCGTTAGAATAGATCATGCCTGTCTTACCTTTTTCTACGGCCCTTTGGTAAGGGGCCGGGGCGGCAGGGTCAAATGCTATCGCGGTAACCGACGTCCTTCAGAGCGCAGGTTGAAGACATTTGCGCCGATAATGATCAACGCGCCGAGAATGATCCACACATCCAGTGTCTCGCCGTAAAACACCAGTCCGACCAGCGCGATCAGCGGCAGGCGGGTGAAATCAATGGGGATTACCACCGAGGCCGGGGC
>CAZJYZ010000006.1:90784-92349 GCA_964550345.1 uncultured Aliiroseovarius sp.
CATCACGACGGACGCGGGCGCGAGAATGAGCGCTTTGGTCAGGCAAAAATGCGCAATCAGCCCACCGAGTGAGACCAGGATCAGCCAGGGAAGGGAAGGGATCGTGGGAAAGGCAATATCCCCATCAAACCCGGCACAAATCAGGCCAAAAACCGATTGCATTGCCGTGAGCCAGAACAGGATGCAGGTAATACTGGTGCTGCGCGTCAGGCGGCGCGTATAAAGCGCGGATATAGCAAAGCCGATAGCGGCCAGAGCGGCTGCTATTGTGCCCGGAGAAACAGCGCTGAGCCCCGGGCGGGTGATGATCATCACACCGGCAAATCCCAGCCCGGCCGCGATGGCACGTGTTCTGGTTAGTTTTTCGCCCAGCACGAAAGGGGCAAGCACCAGCACCCATAAGGGGGAGGTGAATTCCAACGCAAATACTTGTGTCAGCGGTATCACCGTTACCGCATAAAACCACAGGTTCTGGCCGGTGAAATGGCCAATATTGCGGATCAGATGCACCCCTAACTTGTCAGTCGTAATCTGCCCAACGGTGCCATAAATGCGTGCTATAGCAAGAACAATGACCAGACCAATCAGGCTTCGATAAAGTAAAAGTTCGAATGTATCGAGCGCCACGGCGACTTCGCGCCCCGCAACCGCCATGACGGAAAATGAGACAATGGCGCCGGTCATCCAAAGGGCGGCGTAAAGCAGCGTACCGGGGCGGGTCATAGCGCGATGTCCTCAATCTGGTAGTGACGCGGCAGGCCAGCCGAAACCTTGCCCCATTCTGAGGATTTGACCCGTGCCTGATGGGCCTCAAAAGCAGCGCGCGTACTGAAAAGTTCGGACACTTGAAAATATCCTGCATTAACAGGATCTTCCATGACCTCAAAACTCAGGCAGCCCGGTTCGTCCAAGGTAAGGCGGATATGTTCGGGCAAAGCCGACCGGACGGTCTGAAGTTTTTCAGGTGGTACTTCCAGATACCCTGTGAGGTGAACCCGGGCAATTGTCATTGGTTCATGGTGTGAAAAAGGTTGGGCAATGGATTTAAGGCCTCCGGCGGGGATATTTGAGGATCAATGATAACCATTTCTTAAGCCTGAGGTGGGAAGATCGACCCGCGGTACAGGCGGGGACGCCGATGGCCGTGATCGATGATAAGGGCAGCACCGGGCCTGTTTTTCAGGCCGGGCGTCACTCCCATTCAATAGTGCCAATCTTATAAGTTATTGATATTGAACAATAAAAAATAGACTATGTAAGATTTATGCAACATTTAGTAGTTGCAAACTCTTTTCTGTTCCTATTGCAATCCAATAATAACAAGCGGTTAATCGTCTCTAACTTACATAGTCAGCAACCGTAAAGTAAAAAGTTTTAACTAAGTGAAACATCTTCAACTTCATCATCATTATCTGTGTGTGATTTATCTTTGCCCTTACGCATAAATGGTTCCATCAACACAGCAAGTCGTTCTTCTATTTCACCTGCATTCTCAGCAGTAAAATAGCGTTCTATTAGTTCTGCCATTTCTAAAATGTTTGCAGGGACACGTGCGTGGTTTTTCT
>CAZJYZ010000007.1:0-43068 GCA_964550345.1 uncultured Aliiroseovarius sp.
GCCTCGGTTAGCGAAAAACGCTCAGCTCTCCAGAAAACCCTGACTACGGACAATACCACGAATGGAAAGGGCCGTATCAGCTTCGAAGCGCTGACACGCTCCGACGGGCCGGGGGCCAGCCCCCGGACCCCCGGGATATTTCTAGCAAGAGGAAGGGACAACGACGCTTGCCCTGACATTTGGGGTTAACCGCCGGTCTATTTCCCCTAGCTGGTTTCACGCCCCCATTTTGTAAACGGAAACGGTTTTTCCTCAGTCGAACCGGTTTGGAATTTCGCCACACGGGCCAACCAGTCTGCCAAGTCTTCTCCGAAGCCGGCAATCGGTTCGTTTTTTTCTTCTTTGACCAACATCCAGACGAACTGAATGACAGCGCCAACAGCCAAGATCATTTCGCCGACACCAAAGAGCACGGCAAGGATGATCATGAACAGGCCACGCATCCAAATGTTATTTTTGTCGTCCTTTGTATCTGTACCGGGTTCTTCCAGTACTTGCGGGTCTACGGCATGATCGGTCATTTTTCCCTCCTATCCTCAATGTGAACATGATTAACATGGGGGTTGGTCCTTCCGGTTTCAAGGACTCTGACCCTGCTGAAACACGATTTTTACCCGAAGTGTTCTTTTCAACCACCTTGCCGCTCTGGCCAAGCTCGCCTATTGAGAAAACATAAAGAAAAGGGGCAGATCATGCGCATTCTCATCACCAATGATGACGGCATCAACGCACCAGGGCTGGCAGCCCTGCATAATATCGCCAGCGACATTGCCGGGCGCGATGGCGAGGTCTGGACAATAGCGCCTGCGTTTGAACAATCCGGGGTGGCCCATTGCATTTCCTACACCAAGCCGATGATGGTGGCCGAGTTTGACCCCTTTCGCTATTCTGTTGAAGGCTCGCCCGCAGATTGCGTGCTGGCGGCCCTTGGAGATATCATGCCGGAACGCCCGGATCTGGTGCTGTCCGGCATCAACCGGGGCAATAACGCGGCTGAAAATACGCTCTATTCCGGCACAATAGGCGCCGCCCTCGAAGCCGCCCTTCAGGGTTTGCCCGCAATTGCTCTGAGCCAGTATCTTGGGCCAAGAAATGCGAAAATTTCTGACCCGTTCGATGCAGGCGCACAATTCGGCGCAGCCACAATCCGGGCGTTGTTAGAGCGCGCACCATGGGAGAACGGTGAAGATTACGGGCTGTTTTATAACGTCAACTTTCCCCCGGTCCCAGCGGCGGATGTACGTGGACAGCGCATCACTACCCAAGGCTACCGCAAAGATACCTTTTTTGGCACCAAACCTTATACCGCACCATCGGGGCGGCGCTATTTGTGGATAACCGGCGGCCCTCAGCATGAACCAACCGAACCGGGGACGGATGCCCAGGCAAACATGGACGGCTTTATTTCGATCACGCCTATGCGCGCCGATCTGACCGCCCACGACGTGGTGGAAAACCTCAGACTGGATATCGACACATGAACAATCCCGGCAATATTTCCGGGTCTGACGGGGCTGGTCCGGATCCGGACGCAGAGCGCAAGATGCAGTTTCTGTTTGCCCTGCGTTCGCGCGGGGTGACGAATGCGCGGGTGTTGGAGGCAATGGAAAAGATCGACCGGGGGGTGTTCCTGCGCGGATTTTTTGCCGAGCGCGCCTATGAAGACATGCCCCTGCCAATCGCCTGCGGTCAGACGATCAGCCAGCCCTCTGTGGTGGGCTTGATGACCCAGGCGCTGGACGTACCGGCGCGCGCCAAGGTGCTCGAGATTGGCACCGGCAGCGGCTATCAGGCGGCGATCCTGTCGCGGCTGGCGCGCCGCGTTTATACGATTGACCGACACAAACGGCTGGTGCAGGATGCCCGGCGCATTTTCGAAGAGCTTGATCTGAGCAATATCACCGCCATAACCGGCGATGGCTCGCGCGGGTTGCCCGATCAGGCGCCCTTTGATCGCATCATCGTGACCGCCGCAGCCGAGGACCCGCCCGGCCCCCTCTTGGCGCAATTGGCAATTGGCGGTATCATGGTCTTGCCGGTAGGCCAGTCCGACCACGTTCAGAGCCTGATAAAGGTCACGCGCGGCGAGGACGGGTTTGAATATGAAGAGCTTTTGCCGGTGCGTTTCGTGCCCTTGCTGGAAGGTTTGGGACAGGAGTAGTTTCTTACAGGCCGACACCTGCATATGCAGCGGTCACAGATAACAAAACACCCGGCAAATCGGGGTATCTATTGAGGACGAGAGAAAATGTCAGTTCAGACGAAAAGGCCACTGCGAGGCGCCCTGTTAACCACCGCTGTGATCGCACTGGCGGGTTGTGATGGTGGCTTTGACTTCGACATGCGCCACCTGGCAGACGGGTTTTCAACCACCCCGGCAGTGACAGAACGGCTCAGCGCTGAACGCCCCGAACCTGATCCACGCGGCGTTATCTCCTATCCTACATATCAGGTTGCAGTCGCACGGCGTGGCGATAGTGTCGCCGATGTGGCGGCGCGAGTTGGCCTGCCAGCACAGGAACTGGCCCGCTTTAACGGCCTGCCGGTTGACGCGGTTTTGCGAAAAGATGAACTCGTCGCCCTGCCCCGGCGGGTTTCTGAGCCACCTTCTGGACCCATCATTCCCGGCAATGATGCCATAGATATCACGACCTTAGCCGGGGATGCCCTTGACCGGGCAGCCACGCCCTCTGCAAGAAGCCAGGGCTCAGCGACGGCCACCCAAACCGGCGAAGAACCGACCCGCCATCAGGTTGAACGCGGCGAGACTGCGTATTCCATTGCCCGTACCTATAATGTGTCCGTGCGCGCTCTGGCGGATTGGAACGGGCTGGATTCCGCGCTGACAGTACGGGATGGTCAGTATCTTCTGATCCCCGTTGCCGCAGCGGTTCAACCGGTGAGACAGGGCGTTTCGGTTCCGGGAGAAGGATCGCCAACCCCAATCCCACCATCGGCCTCGACAGCTTTGCCAGATGAAACCGCGGCCCCGGTGCAGACATCAGACCTTCCGACCTCGCCCGATCTTGGTGCAGCCGCAACTGCCGCTTCAGCGGCAGCTATGTTACTACCTGTTGAGGGGCGTATCATCCGCGCCTTCAAACGCGGCACGACGGACGGTATCGACATTTCTGCAAGTGCTGGCGCGCCGGTAAAAGCTGCTGCCGACGGTGTGGTTGCCGCCATTACCCGTGATACGGAACAGGTGCCTATCCTGGTGATCCGTCACCCGGATAACCTGCTGACGGTCTATGCAAATATCACTGATATCACCGTCGAAAAGGGCGATAGCGTCAGCCGTGGGCAAAAAGTTGCCGAGGTACGGGCCGGTGATCCGGCATTCCTGCATTTTCAGGTTCGCGAAGGCACTTTAAGCGTCGATCCGGCCACCTACCTCAACTAAGGCACTCCCGCCCACCACCGCCCCCTTACGGGGTCGGTGACGGTTGGGCACAGCGCGCATCGCGCGCAGATTTCATGCCTCCGGCGGAGGTATTTTTGCAAGGTGAACAGGAGCCCTCTTCATCTTGGTCCAAATACCTCGGGGGAGTACGAGGGGGCTGGCCCCCTCGCCTGGTTTTTAATCCTCGCCCTTGCCCTTGCCCAGATGTTTACGCAGTTTCGACGGGCCGGATTTTTTCCGGTTCTTGAAAGGGTTTTTGTCCGACTGGCTGCGCATTGTCAGGCGGATAGGCGTGCCGGGCATATCAAAATCCTGTCGCAGCCCGTTTACCAGATAACGGCTGTAGCTGGCAGATAGTTTTTCCGGGTGACTGCACATGACAATAAAGCCCGGCGGGCGGGTCTTTGCCTGCGTCATGTAACGCAATTTGATGCGCTTGCCGCCTGGCGCCGGGGGTGGATGGGCCGAAACCATATCGGCCAGCCATTCGTTCAGGCGCGCAGTGGGAACGCGGCGGTTCCAAACCTCATGGGCCTTCATCACGGCCCTTTGCAGCCGGTCCAGACCACGGCCGGTTTTTGCGGAAATCGTCACCAAAGGTGCGCCACGCAGCTGCGGCAACAGGCGTTCAAACGCCTCGCGCATATCCCTCAGCTTTGCCTGTTTTTCAGGCTCTACGTCCCATTTATTGACCGCCACGACCACGGCGCGCCCTTCCCTTTCAGCAAGGTCTGCGATGCGCAGATCCTGCTGTTCGAAGGGGATGGCCGCATCCAGCAACACAATCACGACTTCGGCGAATTTTACCGCCCGCAACCCATCTGCCACTGAAAGTTTTTCCAGTTTTTGCTGGACCTTGGCCTTCTTACGCATACCGGCCGTGTCAAAGATACGGGTTGGCACGCTTGTCCCATTCGGCCCCACCCAGTCAAAGCTAAGGGAAATGGCGTCGCGGGTAATGCCTGCTTCGGGTCCGGTCAGCAAACGTTCTTCGCCAATCAGCGCGTTGATCAGGGTGGACTTTCCCGCATTAGGTCGGCCAACCACCGCAACCTGCAGGGGTTTGGCATTGGTGGGAATGCGTGGCGCATCGCCATCTTCCAGACTGACATCTACCTCGGGCGCATCAGCGGCAGCACGTTCGGCGTGTTCATCCGCTATCGGTGTCAGGGCGGCCAGAAGCTCGCCCATGCCTTCACCATGTTCAGCTGACAATGCGATCGGATCCCCAAGGCCCAGCGCATAGGCCTCGATCAACCCGGCATCGGCAGCGCGCCCTTCGGCCTTGTTGGCGCCAAGGATCACATGGGCATTTTTCTTGCGCAGGATGTCGGCAAAAATCTCATCCGCTGGCAGAACACCAGCGCGCGCATCAATAAGAAACAGGCAGGCATCGGCCATTTCTACCGCGCGCTCGGTCAAGCGGCGCATGCGCCCCTGCAGGCTGGCATCTGTTGCCTCTTCCAGCCCCGCCGAGTCGATCACCGTAAAACGCAAATCCCCCAACCGTGCCTCACCCTCACGCAGGTCACGGGTGACACCGGGCTGGTCGTCGACAAGCGCCAGACGCTTGCCCACCAGCCGGTTGAACAGCGTTGATTTGCCCACATTCGGGCGACCGACAATGGCAAGTGTAAAGCTCATGATACGTTCCGATTTAGCCAGAGGCTTCGCTTACACCGCTTGGCGCAAAGGGGCAAGGACCGAGGTCGCACCCCATATCCGGAAGGAACGGAAACTGGCTGTCCCGGTCGGGCCTAGTGCAGCGCCAACAGGTTACCCTTGGTGTTGATCAGATAGGCGACCCCGTTCACCACAACCGGCCGGGAAGCAGCACCTCCCGGAATGTCCACTGTCGCAGTCAAAGCGCCGTCCATTGGGTTGAACGCCCGCATTACCCCATCCGAGGAAGCCACCCACAGGTGCCCCCCCGCCAATACAGGGCCGAAATTGGCATAGATAGCCTTGCGACGGCGGGCACGTTCTTTGGTGAAATAAGGCAGATCAATCGCCCAGATACGTTCACCGGAAGACGCGTCCAGACGCACCAGCCTGGCCTCATCCGAGATCAGGAAGACCGAGCCTCCGTCGGGCCAGACCGGACCGGTGGCACCGTCCTGCGCGGTCCACATGCGTTCACCTTTCAGGTTCATGGCCACAGTGCGCCCGGCCGTGTTTCCGGCATAGACAACATTGCCGACCACAACCGGTTCACCGGTTATGTCTGTGATGGCCGAGTATCCGCGCCCACGGCGCTGACCAGCAACAAGAGCGGCCCAGCTGCGGACCCCATCAGCACGCTTGACCGCAACAAGTTCCCCTGATGAGAACGGGAAGAGTACCAGCTGATCGGTAACTGCCGGGCTGGAGGTGCCAACCACACCGGTCAGGTCCGGCGTTCCCGCAACCTGCCATTTGATCCGGCCATTTGCCACATCGATTGCGAAAGCGCGATTGTCCTTCGAGGCGACATAAACGACCCCACCAACCACGCTCGGCGCACCGCTTACCGGCGCGTCAAGCCTTTGCGTCCAAAGCACAGCGCCAGAGCTGGCATCAAGCGCATTGACCGTACCAAAACCCGATGTCGCGAAGACCTTGCCACCGGCAACAGCCAATCCGCCGCCAGAGGCATCATCGGCGCGTTCGTTTTCAGGGGTCAGGTCGGTGCTCCATAAAGCAGCCCCTTGTGTCGAAACTGCCATGACCCGGGCGCGGCTATCGAGCGTGAATATGCGTCCGTCCGCGACAACCGGGTCGGCAGTGATACGATGCTTGCGGTCGTTGCCCTGACCGATTTTTACAGACCAGATAAGGCTGGGGGCGCTGGAAAAAGCAGGATGCTGCACCGAATGATCCGGCGCACCGGCACGGTGGGTCCAGCTTGCATGATTGACCATCGCTGACAGGTTGATGGGCTCCGAGCGGTTTTCGGTCTCGCCACGGCCGTCCGCAACAGTATCATCTGCTGCCTGAGTGGCGTCCAGGGGGCCTTCTTGTGCCTGATCACGCAGGTCGAAACGTTCGCCGGTCAGTATCTCTTCCGGTGTGCTACAGGCCGCGATCAGCGCCAATACCAGGATGCTTGCCGCATATTTGCTTAGTTTCACCGCTTATGCCCCCATCTTAAACAACCCTGCCCGGACTTTGACCCGGTGAAAAATTTCACGTTTCAGGCGTCGCCCCTAAGGCTACAATCAACTGAAGTGCGCGTGCACGCAAGTCCTGAGACGCATCATCGTCCAGCAATAATGCCTGAAGGCGTGAAATTGCCGCCTCGCCGTTGCCGTTTTCGATCTCGGCCAGCGCCATCTGCTCTTCGGCCAGCGCCCGGTATGGCGCCCCTGCTGTGGTCAGTGGCGTCAGCATTTCGATACGTTCCGCAGCCGGCATATCCCCGGCAGAGATCAGCTTGAGCGCTGCCAGATCACGGTAGATCGCCGGCAATTCAGCGTCTTGCGCCAAGGTGCGCAGACGCGCCTGTGCCTCGGCGCTCATCCCTTCTGGGCCAATCGAAGCCGCCAGGAAAGCAACGATAGCACCCGCTTCTCCCTCAGCTTCAATCGCGGCGAAAGCAGTGGCTTGCGCAGTCGCGTCATTTTCTTCCAGCGCGGCCGTCAGTGCATCGCCTAAGGCTTCGGCTGCAGCGCGATCACCCGCCTTGCGCCATTCATTATAGGCAGCCCCGCCAACGACCAGCAAAACAAGCAAGATCGCGATCCAGCCATATTTGCGCATAAGCGCATAAAGACGGTCGCGCCGCAGTTCTTCTGTGACTTCATCAATGAAATTGTCCGGATTACTCACCCGTTTCGCCTCCGCCCGTATTTATTCTGTCTTACCGGGTATCTATTGCCTGAAAGAATCGAGAATGCCAAGACACCGCAAGGGACTGATTTTTGAATAATGTTGCGGGATTATTCACACATTCGCACCAAAACCCACAGGCGATGCCTTTCAATCACGGCAAAAGCCTTGTTAAACTCGTTTTCAGAACCTAAGTCGGATCGCAAGCAAGACTACAAAATTGACACATTATGTCAGGGCAAAATATGCGCGTAATTCCTATCGTAAGTGCCATTCTGGTTGTTATTGGTTTGTATATTTTGATTTTTGAGCGTGACAGAGCCTTTGATTTTGCCCGCGGCGGGAGCGTTGAGGCAACCACGGACGCGGAAAAGCCCGGGGAAGATGCACAAGCCCTGGCGACGGACGAAACGACATCCGAAGCTGCAGGCAGCGCAGAAATGCCTCTGGTATCAGTGATCGCGATGAAAAGTAACGCACGCGAAATTGACTCGGCGGTTTTGCTGCGCGGCCGGACAGAAGCCTCGCGACAGGTTGATATGAAAGCCGAAACTTCTGGTCAGGTTGTATCCGAGCCTTTGCGAAAAGGCAGCGAAGTGGCCCGCGGCGACCTTCTGTGTAAGCTGGATCCGGGAACGCGCGAAGCCTCATTGGCCGAAGCACTGGCGCGTCTGGCCGAAGCCAAAGCGCGCATTCCTGAAGCCGAGGCATCTCTGGCCGAGGCCCAAAGCCGGGTGCCAGCCATGGCCGCATCTTTAGCGCAGGCGCGTAGCCAGGTTCCCGCGATGGAAGCCGCTCTGGCCGAGGCTCTCAGCAGAGTGCCAGCCGCCGAAGCCTCTCTTGCCGAAGCCCAAAGCCGGGTGCCAGCCGCCGAAGCCTCTCTAGCCGAGGCCAAAAGCCGTGTGCCGGCGATGGAAGCAGCATTGGCCGAAGCGCTCAGCCGGGTCACATCCGCCGAAGCGGCCCTTGCCGAGGCCATGACAAGACCTGCCGCGTCAGAGGCTGGAGTTGCCGAAGCCGAGGCGCGTCTGAGCGAGGCCGAGATTAACCATAACGCCGCCACACAACTGGCTGAAGGCGGTTTTGCCTCGGATACCCGGGTTGCCAACGCGCTTGCCACGCTGGTTTCCGCCCGGGCCGGCCTGCAAAACGCCCTGTCACAGCTTGAAAGTGCCCATGCCGGGATAGAAGCCGCCAGAAGCCAAGTCGAAGGTGCCAAAGCAGGGGTGCAATCCGCCAAAAGTCAGGTCGAAGGTGCCAAAGCCGGGATACAATCTGCGCAAAGCCAGATCGAAGGCGCTATTGCCGGGGTGCAATCCGCCAAAAGCTCGGTCGAGGGCGCCAAGGCCGGGGTGCAATCTGCGAAAAGCCAGATTGACGCCGCCCTGGCTGGCATTGAATCCGCGCTGAGCCAGATTGAAGGCGCCAAGGCCGGGGTGCAATCAGCCCGCGCGCAAGTTGAGAACGCCAAGGCAGGCACGCAATCAGCCGAGGCCAGCGTCGCCGCCGCACGTCTGGACATCACGCGGCTGGAAATCCACGCGCCCTTTGCAGGGCTTTTGGAAACCGACACGGCCGAGCTGGGCAGCTTGCTGCAACCGGGTGCGCTTTGCGCCACGATCGTGCAAATCGACCCGATCAAGCTGGTGGGTTTCGTCCCAGAGGTGGATGTGGACAAGGTCCATACCGGCGCCATGGCAGGTGGCCGCCTGAATAACGGGCGCGATCTGGTGGGTCAGGTCAGCTTTCTGTCGCGGGTTGCGGACCCGCTGACACGTACTTTCCGGGTGGAAGTCGAAGTGCCAAACACGGACGAGTCCGTAAGCGATGGTCTGACAGTCGAAATTCTGATCGCCTCGGACGGGCGCATGGCGCATTTGCTACCGCAATCTTCCCTGACGCTGGATGACGACGGCAATCTGGGCGTGCGGGTGGTGGGTGACGGCGACACGGCTTTGTTTATGCCGGTTACGATGATCCGCGACAGCATCGAAGGTGTCTGGGTCGCCGGCCTGCCCGATGTGGTCGATGTGATTGTCACCGGGCAAAATTACGTTTCGGACGGTGTGGCGCTTGCGGTCACCTACCGGGAGCCTGAAACATGATCCGCATCGTTGAATATGCCGCCGCGCGGGCGCGCATGGTCATGGCCTTTATCCTCCTGTCCGTTTTGGCAGGGGCGGTTGCATATGTGAGCCTGCCCAAAGAGGGCGAACCGGATATCGAAATACCGATGTTGTTCGTTTCGGTCCCCTTCCCCGGCATTTCGGCGGCGGATGCTGAACGCATTCTGCTCAAGCCAATGGAAACGGCGATGGCGGATGTCGAGGGGCTCAAGGACATGTCCGGCACCGCCTCGGAAAACTACGCAGGTATGCTGCTCGAGTTTGACTTTAACTGGGACAAGACCAGCGTCATTGCCGATGTGCGCGACGCCATGAACGGAGTTGAAGGCGAATTACCGGAAGGCGCCGACAAATATTCGGTGACCGAGATCAATTTCTCGGAATTTCCCATCATCGTCGTCAATCTGTCGGGCAATGTGCCCGAACGCACCCTGATCCATCTGGCCCAGAAGATGCAGGACAGGCTGGAAGGTATCGACGCGGTGCTGGACGCTTCGCTGACGGGTTACCGCGAAGAGATGCTGGAAGTGGTCATCGACCCCTTGCGGCTTGAGGCCTATAACGTCACCGCCGCCGAACTGATCAACGTAGTGCGCAACAATAACCAGTTGATCGCTGCGGGCGAGATCGCCACGCCCAGTGGTGCCATTGCCGTCAAAATCCCCTCGTCCTTCGATGAGGTGCAGGACATTTACACCCTGCCGGTCAAGGTCAACGGCGACAGCGTTGTGACATTGGGCGATCTGGCGACCATCCGCCTGACCTTTCAGGACCGCACCGGAACCGCGCGGTTTAACGGCGAAACAACGCTGGCATTGCAGGTCTCCAAGCGCAAAGGCTTTAACCTGATCGATACCGCCGCCCTGATCCGCGATGCGGTCGAGGCGGAACGCCTGTCCTGGCCCGAGGAATTGCGAGACGCGGTCCGGGTGGACACATCAAACGATCAGTCCTTCGTCGTCGGCTCGATGGTGCGCCAGTTGGAAGGCTCGGTAATCACCGCCATCGCACTGGTGATGATCGTGGTACTTGCCTCACTTGGTATCCGCTCGGCGCTTTTGGTGGGTTTTGCCATTCCGACCTCATTTCTGCTGACCTTCGCCCTGTTCGCTGCCCTTGATGTGACCATTTCAAACATCGTCATGTTCGGGCTGATCCTTGCGGTTGGTATGCTGGTGGACGGTGCCATCGTGGTGGTGGAATATGCCGATAAACGCATACGCGACGGTGTCGGGCCGATGAAGGCCTATGTGGCCGCGGCCCAGCGCATGTTCTGGCCCATTGTCAGTTCAACCGCCACGACGCTCTGCGCCTTCCTGCCGATGCTGTTCTGGCCCGGCATCCCGGGCGAGTTCATGGGGATGCTGCCCAAAACCATGATCTATGTGCTGACCGCCAGCCTGCTGGTGGCACTGATCTACTTGCCTGTCATGGGCGGGGTATCCGGGCGTATCTCGGTCTTGCTGCAACGGGTTTCCGACGTCCTTCGCCCGCTGCCATGGCTGGTGCGGGCGGCGATGGTGCTGCCCTCGGCCTATCTTGTGTTCATGGCGGGCATGCAACTTCTGAACCCGGAATATATATTCGCGCTTATGGGCGCGCAGAACCCACTTGGCGGCGCCATGACAATCCTGCCTGGCGTTGTCATGCTAGCCATTGGAACGTCACTTCTGGCGATCACGCTTGGTTCCGCACGGATCACATGGCGCAAAAAACGTGTCAAATCGGGCTACCGCCGCTCGCCGTTTGGCTGGTTTATCCACCTGATATCGGGCAACCCGGTGATGCCCGTCGTGGCAATCGGCGCGGTCTTCGGCTTTGTCGGATTTATCTTTGTCACTTTCTCAGCCAACAATCACGGAACCGAGTTTTTCGCCGAAACCGAACCCGAACAGGCCATTATATATGTCCGCGCCCGCGGCAACCTTTCGCTTGAGGAAAAAGACGCGATGGTTGCCCAAGTGGAACAGATAGCAATATCCACTCAGGGAATTGAATCCACCTTTTCCTTTGCAGGCGCTGGCGGGCTGAACCAAAACACCGGCGGCGCCTCGGGCCCGCGTGACACGATCGGTCAGGTGCAGATCGAAATGATCGCGTGGGAGGACCGCCCCCATATCAAAGAGCAGATTAAACTGTTGGGTTTCCTGCCCTTCACCCGCAATATCGTTGACCCCGATTATGACGGCGACGTTGTCATGGAACGCCTTGAGGAACGGCTGTCCGTCCTGCCCGGCATACGCTTTGAAGTGCTCAATCTGGCAATGGGTCCTGCCTCGGCCAAGCCGGTGCATCTGCGCATCAAAGGGGAAAACTGGGAGGACCTGCTGGCCTCAGCCGCCCTTGCCTCAGCCCATTTCGAAGCCACACCCGGCCTTGCGGATGTGGAAGATACCCGCCCCCTGCCCGGAATCGACTGGGAACTTGAAGTCGACGTCGAAAAGGCCGGGCGTTATGGCACCGATGTGGCCACAGTGGGCGGCATGGTGCAGCTAATTACCACCGGTCTGCTCTTGGACACGATGCGGGTCGATACCTCTGATGAAGAGATTGAGATCCGCGTGCGCCTGCCTCAGGATGACCGGGTGTTGTCAACACTCGATACGCTGAAACTACGCACACAAAGCGGGCTGGTACCGTTGTCAAACTTTGTCAGTCGCAAACCTGTGCCGACGCTGGCACAGATCAACCGCACCGATCAGGCACGCTATTTCGACGTAAAAGCGGCGGTTGACCCGAACCTTGTGCGCCTTGACAACACCTCAACCGGCACAAGCCGCCTTGTTACCGCCGACGAGGCCGAAAACATCATGGCGCAGGACGAAACCGGGGAATTCACCTCAACCCCGGTCACACCGGATGAGCGGATCGCCTATCTGAGCGAATGGCTGGAAACCAATCCCTTTGCCGCCGGTATTGAATATGAATGGACCGGCGATCAGGAAGAACAGGCCGATAGCATGGCGTTCCTAGGTCAGGCTTTCGTCGGCGCCCTGTTCCTGATGTTCATCATCCTGCTGGCGCAGTTCAACTCGCTTTATAACTCGGTACTGGTGCTGCTGGCAGTGGTTCTGTCCACAACCGGGGTGCTGGTGGGCATGCTGGTCATGGCGCAGCCTTTCTCGATCATCATGACCGGGACCGGCGTTGTGGCGCTGGCCGGGATTGTGGTGAACAACAATATTGTTCTGATTGACACCTATCAGGATTACGCGCGCTACATGCCCCGGCTCGAGGCGATCACCCGCACCGCCGAGGCACGTATCCGCCCTGTCCTGCTGACCACCATCACCACCATGGCCGGTCTGGCCCCGATGATGTTCGGCCTGTCGCTTGATTTCTTCAACGGTGGCTATTCGATTGATGCACCCACCGCCCTTTGGTGGAAGCAACTGGCAACCGCCGTTGTGTTCGGCCTTGGCATAGCCACAGTGCTGACACTGGTCTTCACCCCCTCGATGCTGGCCTTGCGCGTCTGGATTTCCGCTGGTGCCTATAGCTCACTCAGGGGCTTGGCGGCCCTCTCAAGCGGCCTCAAAGGGCGCACAGCCCGCGACATTGCCCTCGGGCGGGCCGCAAGACGCCACAAAGTCTCCGAAATCGTCTGGGACTTTGCCGAGGCCTTTGACGATGAAGAGGACGAAACCCCGATTGATGACGAAGGCGAGGTCGCCCCGGCGCTGGAGGATTTACAGAAGGTCATTTCCGCAACTTCTCTGGCAGAGGACCCACCTGAATCCGGGGAGGAAGCCGCGACAGAAAATCTGGAAGAGCCACAAGGGGAAGCTGGTGAAACCCCGGATGATCCGGCGGGCAAGCCACTCAGAGCCGCAGAATAAAAAACCTGCCCCCTTCATCTTGGTGCAAATACCTTGGGGGTCTGGGGGTAAAACCCCCAGTTCCTGCCTGGCTTAATCCGAAAAACTCACAGCAGCTATGCCGCCTCTTCTTCCTCGGCCGCCTGACGCGTCCACATGGAATAATAACGCCCGCCCAGCTCCAGAAGATCCTCATGGCGGCCCTGTTCTGTGACCACGCCATTCTCAAGCACAACTATCTCGTCCGCATCCGCAATCGTCGACAGGCGGTGAGCGATGGTGATGACAGAGCGTCCCTTACCCATGGCCTTCAAGCTTTCCTGAATATCGCGCTCGGTCTCACTATCGAGCGCCGAGGTTGCTTCATCCAAAAGCAATATCGGCGGGTTTTTCAGCAAGGTACGCGCAATGCCCACGCGCTGCTTTTCACCGCCGGACAATTTCAGCCCACGCTCGCCAACCGTGGTTTCGTACCCATCGGGCAATGTCACAATAAAGTCGTGTATTTTCGCGGCCTTAGCTGCCGCTTCAACCTCAGACCGGCTGGCCTCGGGGCGGCCATAGGCGATGTTGTAATAAATGGTATCGTTGAACAAGACCGTGTCCTGCGGCACCACGCCAATGCTTTGGTGCAGGCTTTCCTGCGTCACGTCGCGCACATCCTGCCCGTCGATTTTCAGGGCCCCATCGCCTACGTCATAAAACCGGAATAACAGGCGCCCGATTGTAGATTTACCGGACCCTGAAGGCCCGACAATGGCCAGTGTTTTACCGGCCCCAACTGACATGGACACACCTTTCAGAATGGGCCGCGCCGCGTCATAGCCAAAATACACATCCTCCAATGCGACCTCACCGCCCGCCACCTTGATTTCAGGCGCCTCCGGCTTGTCCTTTACCTCGGCTGGTTGCTCCAGCAGGTCGAACATCTCACCCATATCCACCAATGCCTGCCGGATTTCCCGATAAACGGAACCAAGGAAATTCAGCGGCATGGTGATCTGCACCATATAAGCGTTGACCATGACAAAATCGCCCACGGTCAGGTCGCCGTTTTGCACGCCGATTGCAGCCAGAACCATCACCACAACCAATCCGATTGTGATCAGAAATGCCTGACCGAAGTTCAAAAAAGCCAATGAATACGAAGTCTTAAGTGCCGCACGCTCATAGCCCGCCATGGCCTGATCATAGCGCATCGCCTCACGACGCTCCGCACCGAAATACTTGACGGTTTCAAAGTTCAGCAGGCTGTCGATGGCTTTCTGATTGGCATCCGTATCCTGATCATTCATCTGCTTGCGGATTTTCACCCGCCATTCCGTGACCTTGAGCGTGAACCAGACATAAAGCGCGATCGTCACCACGACCGTGGCCAGATACCAGACGTCAAAGACGAAAAACAGCACTGTCGCGATCATCAGAAGTTCCAGCACCAAGGGCCCGATCGAGAACAGCATGAAGCGCAAAAGGAACTCGACGCCCTTGACACCACGCTCAATGATGCGGCTCAGCCCACCGGTTTTGCGCGTGATGTGATAACGCATGGACAGGCGGTGAATATGAGTAAAGGTCTCCAGTGCTAACTGGCGCAGCGCACGTTGGCCAACGCGGGCAAATACCGCATCGCGCAGCTGCTGAAACCCGTTGGTCATCAGGCGTGCCATGCCGTAAGCTACCGTTAACCCTACAGCACCAAAGCCCAGCATCCAGGCCGCATCCGTTACGTCCCCGGACAGGGTATCAACCGCAGCTTTGTATAAAAACGGCGTCGCCACCGAGATCGCTTTGGACAAAACCAGCGCCAGCATTGCCAGCACCACGCGGTATTTTACCCAAGGGTGTTCCGCCGGCCACAGATAGGGGGCGACCCGTTTAATGGTGCGCCAACCGCTTTTCGGAGCTTTCGTGGTCGTGATCGTCGCGCGTGCCATGCCCGTCCTCATTCATTGCCGCCCGCCCTACCTCTTGCCGGATAGGGATTGGTACGGTATGCAGGGTTAATTCAACGCTTCATGAGTAATTGAAATATGGACCAACAACAAGCCCTTTCCGCCCTCTCTGCGATGGCAAATGCTACGCGGCTGGAAATTGTGCGACTGTTGGTGCCCCATGGGG
Source organism: uncultured Aliiroseovarius sp. (assembly GCA_964550345.1). Taxonomy (GTDB): domain Bacteria; phylum Pseudomonadota; class Alphaproteobacteria; order Rhodobacterales; family Rhodobacteraceae; genus JAAEUB01. The sequence goes on from CAZJYZ010000007.1 coordinate 15,273, forward strand.
CCGAGGGGCTGTCCGCGGGGGCCATTGCTGCCGATCTGGGCATTTCCGCCTCGGCCTTGTCCTTTCACCTGTCAACGCTGGAACAAGCAGGGATTTTGACCTCAAAAAAATGCTCCCGGCAGGTTTTTTACTCGGCTGATTATACCAGGCTGGGCGGGGTCATCGGCTATCTGCTGAACGATTGCTGCGGGGCGCATCCGGAAGTGTGCAATTGCAGCCAGCCCCCCGCACCCTAAAACGATCCGGCGGGCGCGGCGCACCACATTTCCCTTCATCTTGGCACAAATACCTGCACCGTAGGCCTTAATGCGCCGCGCAGCGGCCCCGTCAACAGCCTAAAACGTGGCGTTCACTCCGCCACCATCCAGCAGGATATTCTGCCCGATGATGAAGCCCGCGTGTTTCGAACACAGGAAGGCGCAGGCGGCGCCAAACTCTTCCGGCGTGCCGTAGCGGCCTGCGGGAATGGTGGCCGCGCGTTCAGCCTTAGCCTCTTCCATGGTGATGCCTTTGGCCGCTACCACACCGCTGTCTAAGGCAATAGCGCGATCCGTGGCATGAATGCCCGGAAGCAGGTTGTTAATCGTGACGCCGGTTCCGGCAACCTGCCGCGATGTCCCGGCAACGAACCCGGTTAGCCCGGAACGGGCTGAATTGGACAGGCCCAAAACGGCGATCGGTGCCTTGACCGATTGCGAGGTGATGTTGACCACCCGGCCCCAGCCACGCTCCATCATCCCCGGCACCAGCGCCTGGATCAGCGCCACCGGTGTCAGCATATTGGCATCAAGTGCCGCGATAAAATCATCGCGGTCCCAGTCCGACCACATGCCAGGAGGCGGCCCACCGGCATTATTGACCAGAATATCGACCGATCCGCCCGCCGCTTCCAGAACCCGGGCGCGCCCATCTTCACTGGTGATGTCAGCGGCGACCGCTGTCACATTCACCCCATGTGCCGCACGCAGCGATTCGGCTGCTTCTTCAAGTGGCCCCTCGGAGCGGGCATTGATTACCAAATCCACCCCTTCGCCTGCCAGTGCTGCCGCACAGCCATATCCAAGCCCTTTTGACGAAGCGCAGACCAGCGCCTTCTTTCCCTTGATGCCAAAATCCATGTCTCATCTTCCTATGTTTGTTTGCGTAAGCTTACCCCATGCTGCGGGCAGGCAAAACGCCATAAATTCCCGATTCGAGCAATCGGTGTAAATCTCGCCCTAAAACACCGTGATTCCGGGTCAGGGAAACAATGAAGACATCCGGGGGGGGACCATTCACAGCTTAGCGACAATTAACTGTTTTTGCAGAATATTTTATAGCTAATCAGGCAAGCAATTATTGACCAAACCACAGGTTACCCTGTATTTTTACAGCTGGTGGTGGGGTATGTATTTCGGGATCGGACTTTCGATCAGCAATTGGTGAATGCATAGCCGTAACACTACCAATTCGCGAGTTTACGATGGCATTTCAGACCCCGAAGACACCGCTTCCGATCCAGACATTATCGGTATACCCGGCCGATATGCTGCGTGTCAGCCACGGCGTCAATCTGGGAGATCCGGTTACCATCGCGCCGGAACTGGAACTGGAAGACGTTTACGAGCTTACGGGAAATGCCAGTCAACAACGTCTCGCCATCGCAACACATGAAGATACCGGTGACTTCTATATTGCCGGAGGTTCGGAGCTCGGGCAGGCAGGGACACCTCTTTTTCTGGATTGTCTGATTACCCTGATGGGGCCGCATGGCACGACAGACGAAGCACTGGTATTGGTTGAAACCGACGCCAACACCGGCATGATTATCGGCACCTACCTGCATCCGCTGACACCACTTTCCCCCAAAACGGGCTATACTCTTGTGCGGGTGGACTATGAGGGTGCGCGCGCCAAACTGGCCACCAGCGCCTGTGTCTCTTTCAGCCGCGGCACCGCCATCACCCTGGCGGATGGTCGCCAGGTTACTGTTGAAAACCTGATTCCCGGCGACCGAATTCTGACCAAAGACAACGGCCCCCAGGAGTTACGCTGGATCGGCATGCAGACTGTGCGTGCTGTTGGCAGTTTCGCCCCGATCGTTATCGCCGCCGGTGCTTTGAACAATACCGATGAGCTGGTCGTCAGCCCAAACCACCGTTTGTTCATCTATCAACGCGAAGACAAGGTTGGCGCCGGTCAAAGCGAAGTTCTCGTCAAGGCACGCCACCTGATCAATGACACCAGTGTGGTGCGGGCTGAAGGTGGCTTCATCGAGTATTTCCAACTACTCTTTGACAAGCACGAGATCATTTTCGCCGAAGGGATCGCCTCAGAAAGCCTGTTTGTCGATACCACGACCCAGCCGGTTGTGCCCGTCGAAGTCCGGCAACGCCTCAAAAGCGTGGCCAAGCCGGTGCGCTCGGGATATGAACTAAACGCCCGGGATCTGGCCGCTAGGGATGTTGTGGATGTGCTGAAGCGCGCCTCGGCGATTTAAGCAAGAAACCTCGCTATGCTCGGGGCGCCGCTGCGCGGCGCGGATTTTATGCCTTCGGCGAGGATATTTTCAACAAGAGGAAGCACAGGCGTTGCGGCACGCCCGTCGCGCCGCTATATGCCGCTGCATGTTAGATAAAAGCTCAAACCGTCAGGCCCTGCCCGCTGAGATTGCCCGCCGGCGTACATTCGCCATTATAAGCCACCCGGATGCGGGGAAAACCACGTTGACGGAAAAGTTCCTGCTGTATGGTGGCGCCATTCAGATGGCTGGCCAGGTGCGCGCCAAGGGTGAGGCAAGGCGCACGCGGTCGGATTTCATGAAAATGGAGCAGGATCGCGGGATTTCGGTTTCGGCCTCTGCCATGTCTTTTGACTATGACGGCTACCGCTACAATCTGGTGGACACTCCCGGCCACTCGGATTTTTCCGAGGATACCTATCGCACCCTGACGGCTGTGGACGCAGCCGTCATGGTCATCGACGGCGCCAAGGGCGTGGAAAGCCAGACGCAGAAGCTGTTTGAAGTTTGCCGCATGCGCGACCTTCCGATCCTGACATTCTGTAACAAGATGGACCGCGAAAGCCGCGACACCTTTGAGATCATTGATGAAATTCAGGAGATGTTGGCCATCCACGTCACACCGGCCTCGTGGCCCATTGGGGTGGGGCGGGAATTTCTTGGTTGTTACGACCTTTTGAACGACCGGTTGGAGCTGATGGACCGCGCTGATCGCAACCGGGTTGCAGAAACCGTGGCCATCGAAGGCCTCGACGATCCGAAGCTTGATGAATACATTCCCACAGATCTTGCTGAAAAGCTGCGTGAAGAGGTTGAAATGGCGCGCGAGCTTCTGCCGCAGATAGACGCCGAGCAGGTGCTGGAGGGGCATATGACGCCGATCTGGTTCGGCTCGGCCATCAATTCCTTCGGCGTGCGTGAGTTGATGGATGGCATTGCCAATTACGGCCCCGAACCACAACCACAATCGGCCGAACCACGTCAGATTGCACCAGATGAAAAGAAGGTTGCCGGTTTTGTGTTTAAAGTGCAGGCCAATATGGACCCCAAGCATCGTGACCGTGTGGCCTTTCTGCGCATGGCGTCCGGGCATTTCAAACGCGGCATGAAACTAACTCATGTACGCACGAAAAAGCCGATGGCGATCAGCAATCCGGTGCTGTTTCTGGCCTCGGACCGCGAATTGGCGCAAGAGGCATGGGCGGGGGACATCATCGGTATCCCCAATCACGGCCAGCTGCGTATTGGCGACACCCTGACCGAGGGCGAAGCCCTGCGCGTCACCGGCATTCCCAGTTTTGCGCCGGAACTTCTGCAAGGGGTGCGCGCGGGTGATCCGTTAAAGTCAAAGCATCTGGAAAAAGCCCTAATGCAGTTTGCCGAGGAAGGTGCTGCCAAAGTATTCAAGCCCAATATTGGTTCCGGCTTTATCGTCGGCGTTGTCGGTCCGTTGCAGTTTGAGGTTCTCGCCAGCCGGATCGAAATGGAATACGGCCTGCCGGTGCGTTTTGAGCAGAGCCAGTTCACCTCGGCACGCTGGGTCACCGGACCGAAAGACAAGGTGGATGCCTTTGTCGACGCTAACAAGCAGCATATTGCCCATGATAATGACGGCGACATCGTATACCTAACACGGCTGCAATGGGATATTGACCGGGTTGAGCGTGATTATCCTGACCTCACATTGTCCGCGACCAAAGAGATGATGGTTTGAAGCGACGGATACTTGCTCCAGCGACGTATTAAATGTGTCAGGTCAGTGAGAAGCTTCATGCGGTGTTATCCCCACCATGTCCGACGCATGTAGTGCCCCTTGCTGGCCTGCGAGTATACCGGGGCATAAGATTGCAGAGATTGGAATCTGATAGGAAGAACCAGAATTCGCGATAAACGGCCTGCATTGCGGGCAAATTCAACCTCAAAGACGAAAAACTGTTGCAAAACCAGCAGAAAAACCAACATTTTGACTGCTTTGCCGCGGTTTTGGACTGTCAGATTGACCCGGACAGCGCTTTTCTTTAGGCACGGGGCGTGCACCATCAAAGCCCAACAGGGGCATGGCCATCCGGGCCGGTGCATCAATCAGGATACGGGCCGAATGCGTCCGTAAAACAACGGACATACATGACCAAATTCACTGATCTGAAGCTCAGCCCTAAAGTTTTGAAAGCCGTCGAAGATTCCGGCTACGAAAGCCCGACACCTATTCAGGAAGGTGCAATCCCTCCGGCCCTGGAAGGACGTGACGTTTTGGGTATTGCCCAAACCGGCACCGGTAAAACTGCCGGTTTCACCCTACCCATGATAACCATGCTGGCACGTGGGCGCGCGCGCGCTCGGATGCCGCGCAGCCTTGTCCTGTGCCCAACCCGCGAGCTCGCAGCCCAGGTTGCGGAAAATTTCGACAATTACTCAAAATACGTCAAACTGACCAAAGCCCTGCTTATCGGCGGTGTCAGCTTTGGTGAACAAACAAAACTGATCGACCGCGGCGTTGACGTGCTGATTGCCACCCCCGGTCGCCTGCTGGACCATTTTGAGCGGGGCAAGCTTTTGCTGACCGGCGTGCAGATCATGGTGGTGGACGAAGCCGACCGGATGCTGGATATGGGCTTTATCCCTGATATCGAACGGATTTTCGGGCTGGTGCCGTTTACCCGCCAGACCTTATTCTTCTCGGCCACGATGGCGCCTGAAATTGAGCGTATCACCAATACTTTCCTGTCCAATCCGGCGCGCATAGAAGTCGCCCGTCAGGCGACGGCGTCAGAAACCATTACCCAGGGTGTGGTTGATTTTCGCGCCTCGCGCCGGGAACGCGCCGGGACGGAGAAACGCAAGCTGCTGCGCAGCCTGATTGACGGTGAAGGGGAAGCCTGCACCAATGCTATCATTTTTTGCAACCGTAAAACGGATGTGGATATCGTCGCTAAGTCTCTGAAAAAATACGGGTATAACGCCGAGCCCATCCATGGTGACCTTGACCAGACCAAGCGTATGGCGGTTCTGCAGGGATTTCGTGATGGTGACATTCGGTTTTTGTGTGCCTCGGATGTCGCGGCGCGCGGCCTGGATATTCCTAATGTTAGTCACGTGTTCAATTATGATGTTCCCGGCCATGCCGAGGATTATGTACACCGCATTGGCCGCACCGGACGCGCCGGGCGCGAAGGCAAAGCAATCATGATTTGCGAGCCTCGGGACACTAAAAACCTCGACGCCGTGGAACGGTTGATTGAGAGCACAATACCGCGTCTGGAAAGCCCGCTTAAAACCAAGGTGGCACCAGAGCCTGAAGAGAAATCCAAGCCCGCAGCAACTGAAAAAAGCCCAAAACATAGTACCCGCAGTCGGAAACCCGCGGAAAAATCAGATGACAAACCTGCCGAAAAACCGGCGCAGAAACCAGCCGCTGCAACGAGCTCTAAACCCAACCGCACCCGTGGTCGCAAGGGGGATGGGGGCAAAAAGGTTGTTGGTATGGGCGATCATATGCCGGGCTTTATCGCCAAGAGCTTTGACGAACGTCGGTAGTGACGGCAATTTGCCCGCACGCGCAAGGCGTCAAATTTTCGACCGCGGGCGAAATGCAATTTCACTTGTGAATTATGATTTCTGCGCGGGTTCGAGAGCCTGTTTCTTTGATTTCGTGAAACTCTCACAACACTCGAATCACAAGGTTCCTAATATATCGTTAATCCCCCAAATTTTTATATCTTTTTAAAACACTTACTTACGCGTCTATGTGCTCTCATATGCGCCACAGAAACGGAAAACCGGAAAACCGGAAAACCGGAAAACCGGAAAACCGGATGCCGAACCCCGGACAAAGTCAACTGATACTCGGCATTTAATCACGCCCATATCACTCAACTCAGCGGCACTTTCCTTGGTAAGGTTATTCTCATTTCAGAAATGGCCGCGCCAACGCCTATGCACGCCCTTTGAACACCGCCTGCCAAATTGGTGTGATCAGCCTGGTTCCCACCGGCATTATTGCCAGCCCCAGCGCCAGCCCGAAAACCCCGTCCATGAGGGCCACGGCTGACCAATCTACCGCCGACCTGATCTGCTCGGGCACGGCTACAGCCGCCATATGCGCCCAGTCATGGATCGTTTCATAAAGCACAGGCAATCCCATTTCCGCCATGCCATGTATCACAATAGAGCCCCCAACCCACAGCATCGCTGCGGTCCCGACCACCATCAGGGCAGACAAAAAACCCGGCATAACCGAGACTATTCCCCGGCCCAGAGAACGCGTCAGGCGCAACCGGCCCCTCCGACCCATCAGCAGCCCCAAATCATCCGCCTTCACAATCAGGGCCACGCCACCGTACACAACTGCCGTAATCCCGATACCAACAATGGCCAGCGTCGCGGCCTCCATCCAGAAACTGGCCTCGGGAATGGCGGCAAGAGCGATGGTCATAATCTCGGCGGACAGAATGAAGTCGGTTTTGATGGCCCCAGCTACTTTAACCTCTTCCAGATGCGCCGGGTCATCATAGACTTCTCCACTTTCAGCGCCGTGATGCCCGTTTCCCGTGATCCAGTGCCAGACTTTTTCGGCCCCTTCAAAGCACAGATATGCCCCGCCCAGAATTAAAAGCGGCGCTATGGCCCAGGGCGCAAAGGCAGAAAGCGCCAGCCCGACCGGCAAGAGGATCAATAGTTTATTGCGCAGCGAGCCAAGGGCAATCCGCCCGACAATAGGAAGCTCCCGGCTGGCGTCAAAGCCTGTCACATATTTCGGGGTCACAGCGGTGTCGTCAATCACGGCACCCGCGGCTTTGGCGCCTGCCTTGGCCGCCTGCCCCACCACGTCATCAATCGAGGACGCTGCGACCTTCGCAATTGACGCCACATCGTCCAACAGGGCCAGTAATCCACTCATAACACGCCTCACCTCAGGTTCAGACCCAACCTATCTCAGGGGGCAGGTTCGGGCAAATACCCTAGCTGAGATTAACACAGCCTGCGTCATTCCGTCTCGCGTTATCGCTAACGCCAAGCTATATATGGATGTTTTCGCTAACATCTATGCAAATAAACAAATATTTAATTGGCCCTAAATCCAGCCCTGCCTATATGAAGAGCAACGCTAACGCGCGCCATTCTGCAAGTGCGGTCGGTGCATTAATTCAGGGGAACACCATGACTATTAAAGTAGGTATTAACGGCTTTGGCCGGATCGGGCGCAGCACATTCAGCCAGATCGCTGCATCCGGGCGCGATGACATTCAGGTGGTCAAACTAAACGCCACTGGCCCGATTGAAAGTGCCGCACATCTGCTGCGCTATGATTCTGTGCATGGCCGCTTTCCCAACGAAGTGAAAATCGGCGACGGCACGCTGGATGCCGGTGCCGGCGTAGTTCAGGTCTCGTCAACATACGACCCGACCGAGCTGGACTGGTCCGGTTGCGACGTGGTGCTGGAATGTACCGGCAAATTCAACGACGGGGAAAAAGGCAAGGTTCATATCGATCAGGGCGCCAAGAAAGTTCTGTTCTCTGCCCCCGCAACCAACGTGGACAAGACCATCGTTCTGGGTGTGAATGATGACACGCTGACCTCCAGCGACATCATGGTTTCCAACGGGTCCTGCACCACCAACGGGCTGGCACCGGTTGCCAAAGTCCTGAACGACACGGTTGGCATTGAACAAGGCGTCATGACCACGATCCACTCCTATACCGGTGGCCAGCCAACGCTGGATCGCCGCCACAAGGATTTCTACCGCGCCCGCGCTGCCGCCATGTCGATGATCCCAACTTCAACCGGTGCTGCCCGCGCCCTTGGCCTTGTCCTGCCGGAACTTGACGGCAAGCTGGACGGAACCGCCCTGCGCGTACCGACCCCGAATGTTTCGGCCGTTGACCTGACATTCACTGCGGGCCGTGACACCACGGTGGAAGAGATCAATGAAATTATGCGCAAAGCTGCCGAGGGTGCCATGAGCCATGTGCTTGGCTATGACCCGGAGCCCAAAGTCTCGATCGACTTTAACCATACCGAGCTGAGCTCGGCCTTCGCCCCGGATCAGACCAAGGTGATGGGCGGCAAGCTGGTGCGTATCCTGACATGGTACGACAACGAATGGGGCTTCTCGACCCGGATGGCCGACGTTGCCACTCTGATGGGTCAGCTGGGCTAAAAAGCACCTCACAGAACAATCCAGGCCTCGGCAGATTTGCCGGGGCCTTTTCTTTTGTCTTGCCCCAGCCCCCGCATTCTTGCGACAAAGGTCGGCAAACAGGCAGGAGGCAGGATGACCAATACAATAGCACTTGGCCTCGCGCTCTTAATTCTGGCGATTTTCGCTGCAGATTTCCTCTGGTTTGACGGGGTATTGCCAGTGTTTCTGGGCCAGAAGATGTTGGAATTGACCGAATATGTTGCTTTTTGGCGTTAATATTCTTCGACTGTTCAGGTAAATACCTAAGTTTGAATTCGTCAGACAATGGCGGCGTCAATGGGTTAAAAGCGTCGTACATCGCGCCTGACTTTAGTTGTTCAAAGGGCACTTCAATGGCCCCGACATCCGGGTCGGTGATATCATTTTGGCTGAATTCGAGATGTGGCAGGGGAATAAACCTTCCCCTGCCCTCTAATTTATTAAGTAATGGCATTTGGTGCCGACACAAAAATTAAGATTTCAGGTGTCTCCGGTGCCATCATTGTGGCACTTATCACGCCTGAATATCTTCAGAAGACCCTAGTTTTGTGCGAAAATGGCCGTGAGCCTTCCCAAACCGGTAAAGACCATATTTCCGTTACCGGTAATATTGACCCTGATATGTGGACCCGAAGGGAGCCCACCTGCTGATTGGGCCGTATTCTGACCAAATCCCGGGGCGTTTGGGTTTCCTGCCAAAGCGGCAGAAGGAAGTCCAAAGGCGATTGCAAGAACGATTACTTTTTTCATTAGTTACTCCACTATTTACTATACACAGAAGCTAAAATCTAACATGATTCCGGTGTGTTAAGTCAAACATAAGTTTGATTATTTTTGGCAAACTACCTGTAACTCAAGATATTTTTGTATTTTTTCAGTTTCTTAGAGAGTTTCTTTTCTAACGGTTAGAGCTCTGAATCGAGAGCGTATGAATGCGGGCCTCAAAGGAAAATAGCTTAGGTATATATAGATTGCGCCAGGCTTCATTAACCAGAATTTAGCTATTTTGACGTCCAAACTGACAGATGAAAATCTTTTGGGATCGGGCATCTCAGGCAGAATGGGAAAGACTGGCTGACAAAACCCTCGCCGGGATGCACCAGCGCTGGATCTACGGCGCGGTACATCATGCCCTTGGCGGCACAACTCACCGTGCGGTGATCCGGGATAATGGCAACCCGGTCGCATTGTGCCAATGTATCTGCCGCCGTTTCGGGGGGTTTCTGAACATCTCGCTCACCTCAATCGGCCCCTTGTGGCTGGCACAATGCGACCGCGCTGCCGCCATAGCCCTGATCCGGCGCACGTTGCCATTACCCCGGCCACGCCTTCAGCTTCTGACCCTGACTGGTTCCCCGCCTACACGGCGTCTGGTCCCCTTGGTGGGCCCCGCAACCATGGCAATGCGCGATTTACCAGCCCCGGCGCAAAGCCTGCAGGGAAAATGGCGCAACATTCTGAAGAAGGCGGAAAAAAATAACCTGGATATCCGGCACCAGAGGTGCAGCCCCATAGCCTTGCGCGAGCTGCTTGCGCACGATGCGCAGCAGCAAAAGGTCAGGGCATACCGCGCCCTGCCCGCTGCCTTCACACATGAATGGCAAAGATTGGCCCCAGATGATCTGCGCCTGTTCACGGCGCACGAGGCCGGGCACATCCTCGCCCAAGCCCTTTTTCTGCGCCACGGCAACACTGCCACCTATCACATCGCCCACATTTCAGAGCGTGGCCGCGCAACCTCGGCCGCGCGACTTCTTTTGTGGCGCAGTTTTCAGGATTTTACCGCAGAGGGTCTGGCGCGGATTGATCTGGGTCGGATAGACCCTGAAAACGCACCCGGCCTGGCACGTTTTAAGATGGGGACTGGTGCAAAGGCATGCACTACCGGGCCCACAGTACTGGCGCTTTAGCGAAATTTATCCAGCAGCGCCGTTTCAACCGCATCGGGCACAAAACACGAGACATCGCCACCCAAACGCGCAATTTCCTTGACCAGCTTTGAGGCGATGGGCTGATAGCGGGCTTCGGCCATCAGGAACACGGTCTCGACCGAAGAATCCATTGCCCTGTTCATGCCAACCATCTGATATTCATACTCAAAATCCGCGACAGCGCGCAATCCACGGATGAGGATACCGGCCCCGACCTCATGGGCGCAGTCAATCAGAAGGTTTTCAAACGGGTGGGCGACAATCTCGGTTCCTGTCTCATTGCCCAGATCGGCGCATTCCGCTTCGACCATGGCAACACGTTCTTCCAGATTAAACAACGGCCCCTTGTCGCGGTTAATGGCAATGCCGATCACCAGCTTGTCTACCAAAACGCAGGCGCGCTTAATTATATCGGTATGACCCAGAGTGATCGGGTCAAAAGTGCCGGGGTACAGGCCGATGCGCATAAAATGCCCTCCAGATTACGAGCGTCACGCAACATTATTACACAATGTTTTGCAAGAACTTTCTGCACTGCGGCAAAAGCTTGTTCGCCTAATGCCCCATAATCATGCCCTGCAGCGCTTCGTTTTCACTGGCCAGCTCTTCCAACCGCGCCTTGACCACGTCGCCGATTGAAATCAACCCGACCATTTCGTCCGCTTCCATTACGGGCATGTGGCGAAAGCGGCCTTCGGTCATATGGGCCAAAACATTATCGGTGGTACTGTCGCCACCACAACAAACCAAGTCTCCGGTCATCAAATCTTCGACCTTATCCGACAGGCAGGTAGGTCCGCGCCGACCAAGTTCGCGGACGATGTCGCGTTCAGACAAAATCCCATCGGGTTTGCGCCCGTCTGTCGAAACAATGACTGCACCGATCCGTTTTGACGATAAAATCTCGGCAGCCGCAGCCACGGATGAGCCGGGTGCGACAGTTATTACTGCGTTATTGGCCTTAACTTTCAGTATCTGGTGTACGAGCATCGGAGCCTCCTTTTTAGTGGATTTCCTGCCCCCAGCCTCGCCTCTACCGCGACATTCTGTCAAGGGTCTGATTGGGTTTGCCCTTCCAACCGCGCCACCTCGTGCGCGATCCCCAGCGTCAATTCTTCGGCCACCCGCGCCAGCCGGGCCACCTTTTTATCCGCCGCATGGCGTACCAGATAAAAGCTGCGGGTCAGCGAAACTTCCTGCGTTAGAACCTGCCTGAGTTCCGGTGCGAAGGGCAAAATAAAGTCGTGGGTCACACCCACCCCGCCGCCATGGCGCAGAAACCCCAGCTGTACCGCAACCAGATTTGAGGCCAGCGTGATATGTTCTTTGCCCAACGCGGTCAGAAAATCCAGTTCGGGATATGAGATCATGTCCTGAATGTAACCTACCAACCTGTGCCCCGAGAGGGCGGCTAGGTCGGGAATGTCGCCATGTTCCTCCAAATAGGCCTGTGAAGCGGCAAAATGCAGATGGTAGTCGGTAATCTTCTGCACTGTGACGCGCCCGGTTTCGGGTGGAGACACGGTTATGGCCATGTCAGCTTCGCGTTTAGAAAGGTTAATCACCCGTGGCAGGGCCACGATCTGCAACTCAAGTTCCGGATGGCGAGCGGTGATTTCGGCGCAGACCTGTGGCAACACGTAGGAGGCACAGCCATCCGTGGCACCGATGCGCACTTGACCGGAAAGCTGCCCGCCAGCGCCTGCCAGTGCATCAACCCCCTCGGCCACCGCCTGTTCCGCGCGTTCTGCATGCCCCATCAGGCGTGTGCCCGCTTCAGTCAGCGCATACCCTTGCGGGGATTTACTGAAAAGCGGCACGCCCAGATCCTCCTCCAGCCGGGCCATATGCCGCCCCACTGTTGCCGCATCGCGTTTGAGCACACGCCCGGCGGCCGACAGGCTTTCGCCACGCGCCACTGCCAGAAACACCCTGAAATCGTCCCAATCCGGCATGTTCGTACCTACATTTTTGCAAAACCTTTTTGAGATACTGGGGCTTTTCTTGGCAAAATTGCAAGTCTATCCTGCGGCGAACCTAAAGGGAGATGGATTATGTATGAAATTGGTCATTATGTGAACGGCGCACGCATTGCTGGAGCTTCGGGACGTTCAGCGGACATCATGAACCCGGCGACCGGCGAAGTGCAGGGCAAGGTGGCTCTGGCCTCTACTGCCGAAGTCGACGACGCCATTGCCAAGGCCGCTGCTGCCCAGCCGGCATGGGCCGCGATGAACCCGCAGCGCCGTGGCCGGGTAATGATGGCTATGGTCCATCTTCTGAACCGGGACATGGACAAGCTGGCCGAAGCGCTTTCCCGTGAACACGGTAAAACCATCCCCGACGCCAAAGGCGACGTGCAGCGCGGGCTAGAAGTGATCGAATATTGCATCGGCGCCGCCGAGATGCTTAAGGGCGAATATACCGATGCTGCCGGGCCTGGCATTGACATGTATTCCATGCGCCAACCACTTGGCGTAACCGCCGCAATCGCACCATTTAACTTCCCGGCCATGATCCCGCTCTGGCAGGTTGGCCCGGCGCTCGCCTCTGGCAATGCGGTGATCATGAAACCGTCCGAGCGTGACCCCTCGGTGCCAATGATGATCGCCGAATTATTCCTTGAGGCAGGTCTGCCCGAAGGCGTTTTGCAAGTGATTAACGGCGACAAAGAAGCCGTGGACGCTCTGCTCGACAATGAAACCATTCAGGCGGTGGGCTTTGTCGGCTCGACCCCGATCGCGCGCTATATCTATTCACGTGCCACGGCCAATGACAAACGCGCACAGTGTTTTGGTGGCGCCAAGAACCACATGATCATCATGCCGGATGCCGACATGGATCAGGCCGCAGACGCGCTGGTAGGTGCGGGCTATGGCGCAGCGGGCGAACGCTGCATGGCTGTGTCCGTGGCCGTTCCCGTAGGCGACGAAACGGCCGACCGTCTGATCGAAAAGCTGGTGCCACGCATCGAAAAACTGCGTGTAGCCCCCTACACAGACGGCGATGATGTGGATTTCGGCCCGGTCGTGACCGCAGCCGCCAAGGAAAACATCCTGCGCCTGATCAATACCGGCGTTGAACAGGGTGCCGATCTTGTCGTCGACAACCGCGACTTCAAACTGCAGGGCTATGAGGATGGATATTTCGTCGGACCCCACCTGTTTGACAACGTGACCACCGACATGGACATCTACAAAACCGAGATCTTTGGCCCGGTCCTGTCCACCGTGCGTGCGCAATCTTACGAAGAGGCGCTGGCCATGGCCATGGACCACGAATACGGCAACGGCACCGCCATTTTCACCCGCGACGGCGATACGGCCCGCGATTTCGCCAGCCGGATCAACATCGGCATGGTCGGTATCAACGTACCGATCCCTGTGCCGCTGGCCTATCACACATTCGGCGGCTGGAAAAAGTCAGCCTTTGGCGACCTCAACCAGCACGGCCCGGACGCGTTCAAGTTCTTTACCCGCACCAAGACGGTGACCTCACGCTGGCCATCCGGCCTGAAAGAGGGCGGTGAGTTCCACTTCAAAGCGATGGACTAAGCACTTGCTTTAAAACATGAAAAGCCCCGGTCAACGCCGGGGCTTTTGCATTTCTGAGCCGTTCTGTTACCAAGCTAGGGTCTGAATTTTCCCAACCACACAAAAAGGCGCGCATTGTACCGTATCAGCCACAGGTCAGCGGCCCGGCACTATCAGAGGCTCCATTATAAACCCCCCATTTTTGACCGTTATTGGTCAATAAACGCGTGCAGGCCAGACTTTGCGCCGATGCCAGGTCACGGCCCATCATCTCGCAACTAACACCAGAATATTTTTCCAACATGGCATTGTCTGCACCAGAGACCAGCAGCCTGTCATATCCATATGCCTGCCCCCATTGCGGGTGGGCACACAGAGATATATCGCCATCCGCAGCCATTGCCGAACCGGCAAAACCTGCCATAACACCTGTCACTGCCACGATATTTTTGAAAAACCTGCGCATGGTACTACTCCTTTTTATGATTTGATAATATTCTTACCCGCAACCTAACAATTTTGCCGAATTGAAACAATAACTGCCCTGCCCGCACCGCAATCTGCGCAAACCCTTGCCGTTAAGTGAAATCCCTGCAACGCTGTCAGCAACAATAGCGAGGGAGCGATCATGGCAAGCGAAGAACCCCCCTTCTCCATCGGCGTCGAGGAAGAATACCTGCTGGTCGACCGCGAAAGCCTTGAACTGGCCGAAGCCCCCGATGCCCTGATGGAGGATTGCAAGGCCGAACTGGAAGGCCAAGTCAGCCCCGAATTTCTACAATGCCAGATCGAGATTGGCACCAAGGTCTGCGCCAATATCTCTGAGGCGCGCGAGGATCTTAAACGCCTGCGCTCGAGCGTTGCCAGACATGCGGGCAAACACGGACTTGCACCAATTGCCGCCTCTTGCCACCCTTTCGCCGACTGGAAAAAGCAGCATCACACGGACAAGGACCGCTATAACGATCTGCGCCGTGATCTGGGCGGGGTGGTGCGGCGCATGCTGATTTGCGGCATGCATGTGCATGTGGGCCTGCCGGATCGTGAAAGCCGTATCGATATTATTAACCAGCTAACTTACTTCCTGCCGCACCTGCTGGCTTTGTCCACGTCATCGCCGTTCTGGCAAGGCGACGATACCGGGCTGGCTTCGTACCGGCTGACGGTTTTTGACAATTTGCCGCGTACCGGTCTACCGCCGCAATTTAGCGGCTGGGCGGATTACGAACGTTCCGTTAACGCCATTGTTAACCTTGGCCTGATCGAGGACAGCTCAAAAATCTGGTGGGATCTGCGCCCTTCTGCCAAGTTTCCGACAATCGAGACCCGTATTTGTGATGTTTCCCCGCGACTCGAGACCACACTAAGTATTGCGGCCCTGATCCAGTCGATTACAAGACGGCTGTGGCGGCTAAAGGCCTCAAACCAGCGCTGGCGCATATATGATAATTTTCTGATCTCTGAAAACCGCTGGCGGGCCCAGAGATACGGGATAAGCGATGGTCTGATCGACTTTGGCAAACAAGAAGTTGTTGATTTTGCCTACCTTTTAGAAGAACTTGTGGACATTGTACGCGAAGATGCCGAAGTTCTCGGTTGCATTGAAGAGGTTGAAGCTGCCCGCACAATTGTTGTCAGCGGCACGTCTACAGATCGTCAACGTCGGGTTTTTGAGGACAGCATTCAGGTTGGCGATACCCGAGAAAATGCGCTCAAAGCCGTGGTGCGCCACCTGATCGAGGAATTCCACGCCGATTTATAGCACCGGCTTTTCAGCCTTCCGATCACCATCATTCCTAACATTCCGGTATTCCGGTATTCTGGTATTCCGGAAATTTGGATTCTTTCATATGCAAATGCACGCATTACCAGGGTGCCCGATACTATTGCTTGCAAAACTCCTGTAAGAATCACTAATTAAACGAGTGTTCAGTTAACGGCGCAAATCGAGGAACGACATGGATTTCGCATTATCAGAAGAACAGCAAGCCATTTTTGACATGGCCTTTGCCTTTGGTCAGGACAATATCGCACCCCACGCGCAGGCATGGGAGAAGGATGGCACGATTCCCAAGGATTTATGGCGCGAAATCGCCCAGTTAGGCTTTGGTGGGCTCTATGTCAGCGAAGAATATGGCGGCTCTGGCCTGACCCGACTGGACGCCACTTTGGTGTTTGAAGCTCTTGCCATGTCCTGCCCCGCTGTCGGATCTTTTTTGTCGATCCACAACATGGTCGGCGGCATGATCGATAAATTTGGCACTTCGGCGCAAAAACAAAAGTGGCTTCCTGATCTGTGTAGTATGGACAAGATTTTCTCCTATTGCCTGACCGAGCCCGGTTCAGGCTCGGATGCCGCCGCATTGCGTACAAAGGCCGTTGAAACCGATCAAGGTCTTCGCCTGTCTGGCTCCAAAGCCTTCATCTCCGGAGGCTCTTATTCAGACGCATACCTGATCATGGCGCGCACGGGTGAGGAGGGGCCAAAAGGCATTTCCGCTATGATCGTCGAAGACGGCACACCGGGGCTTTCTTTTGGTGCTTTAGAGCATAAAATGGGTTGGCAGGCACAGCCGACCTCTCAGGTAAACTTGGACAATTGCAACATTTCTGCTGAAAATATCGTTGGAGAAAAGGGCAAAGGTTTCACTTATGCGATGGCAGGACTGGATGGCGGGCGTTTGAACATCGCTGCTTCCGCCTTGGGCGGCGCCCAGAACGCACTGGACCTGACCTTAACCTATATGGGCGAGCGCAAAGCTTTTGGCCGGTCGATTGATCAGTTTCAGGCGTTACAATTTCGCCTTGCAGAGATGGAAGTCGCGCTGCAATCGGCCCGGACCTTCCTGCGCCAAGCCGCCTGGAAGCTTGATACAGGCGCCCATGATGCCAGCAAATTCTGTGCCATGGCAAAGCTTTACGTGACCGACGCCGCCTTTGACGTCGCCAACGGCTGCCTGCAATTGCATGGCGGATATGGCTATCTGGCGGATTATGGCATTGAAAAGATCGTGCGCGACCTGCGCGTGCACCAAATCCTTGAGGGCACCAACGAGATTATGCGCCTGATCATTTCCCGGCAAATGTTGGCGGATCGCAACTAATGACTGATATTATCATTCGCAAACAAGGTTATGCCGGACGCATCACCCTGAACCGCCCCAAGGCGCTGAATGCGCTCAGCTATGACATGTGCCTGAAAATCGAAGCAGCACTGGATGCGTGGCGGGAAGACCCGTCGATCAAACTGGTGATCATAGACGCGCAGGGTGACAAGGCCTTTTGCGCCGGTGGCGACATTCAGGAAATGTATGACACGGCCAAGGCTGGAAACTACGAATACGGTCGAAATTTCTGGCGTGACGAATACCGGTTGAATGACAAAATCGCCGAATATCCAAAGCCTTACATCGCCCTGATGCAGGGTTTTACCATGGGTGGCGGCGTCGGTGTTTCGTGTCACGGGTCACATCGGGTCGTGTGCGAAAGCTCAAAAATCGCCATGCCAGAATGCGGGATCGGGTTGGTGCCGGATGTGGGCGGATCGCTTTTGCTGGCGCGGGCTCCTGGACGGGTCGGCGATTATCTCGGCACCACGGCTGCACGCATGGATGCGGGCGATGCCATCTATGCCGGATTTGCCGATCATTACATTCCGCGCGAAAAATGGCCCGCGCTCATCGCCGATCTGGAAGCAAACGGAGACGCTCAGGCCGTTGTTAAGGCGGCAAAAACTGCGCCCAAATCGCATCTTGAAAGCGACCGAAACCGGATTGACCAGTTTTTCACCCAAGATAGCCACAACGCCATTATCGACGCCCTGCGCAGTGAGAACAGTGAAGAGAACGCCGCCACGCTGAAGGCCTTTGAACGTAATTCCCCCCTGTCCATGGCCTGCACAATCGAGATGCTGAAAAACCTGCGCAATCAGGGCAGTGGCATCCGCGAAGCTCTCAGCCAGGAATACCGCTTTACCTGGCGCAGCGCCTCGCATGGCGATTTTGTCGAAGGCATCCGCGCTGCCATTATCGACAAAGACCGCAATCCGCAGTGGAAAATTTCCCGGCTGGGCGCGGTTCGTGATAGCGATATAACTGAGATGCTGGCGCCACTTGGTGAAAACGAACTGAAACTGGAGACATCTTCATGAATATCGGCTTTATCGGACTGGGTAATATGGGCGGGCCTATGGCGGCCAATCTGGCGGCTGCGGGCCATGTTGTCACCGGCTTTGACCTGACCGCCCCCTGCCCTGCCGGTGTCTCGGCGGCTGATAGCGCCGAAGCAGCGGCTGAAGGCGCTGACGTGGTCATCACCATGTTGCCAAACGGCGAAATATTACGCGCGGTTGCTGACCAGATCGTCCCGGCCATGTCCCATGGCGCGGTATTTTGTGACTGTTCCACGGTGGACGTGGAATCTGCGCGCGCCGTGGCCGATATGGCGGTTGCAGCGCGTCTGATGGCAGTTGACGCACCGGTTTCCGGTGGTGTTGGCGGCGCCACGAACGGCACGCTGACCTTCATGGCTGGAGGTTCGGATACGGGTTTTGCCAAGGTCAGCCCACTTTTTGACGTCATGGGGCAAAAGGCCGTGCATTGCGGCGCTTCTGGTGCGGGTCAATCAGCCAAGATCTGCAACAACATGATCCTTGGCGCGACCATGATCGCCACCTGCGAAGCCTTTGCTTTAGCTGACAAACTTGGCCTAGACCGGCAGAAAATGTTTGACGTGGTCAGCACGTCAAGCGGCTATTCGTGGTCCATGAATGCCTATTGCCCGGCCCCCGGTGTGGGCCCGATGAGCCCGGCTGACAGCGGCTATCAGCCCGGTTTCGCCGCCGATCTAATGTTGAAAGACCTGCGCCTGTCCCAGCAAGCCGCCGAGGCCGTGGATGCCGACACCCCGATGGGTGCGCGCGCGACCGAGCTTTATGCACAATTTGTCGAGGAAGAGGACGGCAAGGGCCGTGATTTTTCCGCCATGTTGCCGCGGTTTGAAAAACGCGGGCGCGGATGAATTGGACGGGCGAAGACACTGGCCTGTCCAAGTTGGACACGCATGCACAGGCGCAATTAAATGCTCTCGCGCCGCAGATCGTGCCCGCAGGCGCCGTGTTATTTTCTCCCGGCGATGCGGTCAAAGGCTACGTCATCGTGCTTTCGGGCCGTGTCGATGTTCATCTGCTTGGACCGACAGGGCGCGATATTTTACTCTATGCGGTGGTGCCGGGCCAATCCTGCATCCAGTCAACGCTGGGCCTGTTGGGCGGTGATGCTTATACGGGCGAAGCTGTTGCCTCTGCCCCAACTAGGTTTGTCCTACTGCCACGTACCCTTTTTCTGGAACTGCTGGACGAGAGTCACAGGTTTCGCCTGTTGGTTTTTGAGACCTTCGCGGCCCGCATGCAGTCAATGATGCAACTTGTTGAAAATGTTAGCTTTGTACGGGTTGAATCGCGCCTTGTTTCGCTCTTGCTGGAACGGGCTGACGCAAATGGCCGGCTGGAAATGACCCAGGCAGACATGGCGCGGGCGATCGGATCGGCGCGCGAGGTTGTCTCGCGCAGGTTGGATAAACTGGCGCGCGAAGGACTATTGGAGCATGAGCGCGGTGTATTGCATCTCATCGACCGCGCGGGTCTTGCCAAAATCGTTGAAGGCCCGGCGCTTTAGTTTGACCCGAAAACTAACCTGCCGCGGCCCTGTGTGACCAGATCACATGCTTTATTGCCCTTTTGTGTTAAAATAGGCGCGTAAAGACAGAAGGAGTTTGTCATGTTCAAGAAAAATGAAGGAAATATAGACCGCATCCTGCGTGTCGTCGTAGGCCTTGTACTGGTCATCGCCTTTTTCATGCTGCCCGAGGCAAGCTATCGCCTATGGCTGCTGGTTGGCATCATTCCATTGGTCACAGGGCTGATGGGTTCCTGCCCGCTTTATTCCATCCTCGGCGTGTCCACCTGCCCGATGAAGGACAGCGAATAACCTCAATGGCCGCCGGGCCAAGGGGTTTGGCGGCCGAATTCAACTTGCATTCAGTATCCACCCGCGCAAACCTGCGCCATGAAAACGCTTACCCAATCCCCCACCGATCCTGAATTTGTCCAGAACCCATATGGGTTTTATGCGCGCGCACGCGCCGCCGGTGATCTGGTCTGGTGGGAAGACTACAAAATGCCGATGGCGACCTCGCACAAGGCCGTACATGCCTTGCTGCGCGACCGGCGTTTTGGCCGCGAGCCGGTGACGCCACGCAAAATCCCGCCCCATCTGGCGCCCTTCTACGCGGTCGAAGCGCATTCCATGCTGGAGCTGGAGGCCCCGCGCCATACGCGCCTGCGCGGACTGGTCCTGCGCGCCTTCACCAAACGCCGGATTGCCGGGCTTGAGCCTGAAATATCCACCCTCGCCCATGACCTGATCGAAGCTTTTCCTGACGGGGATTTCGACCTGTTGCCCGCCTTCGCCACCCGAATTCCGGTGATTATCATCTGCCGGTTGCTTGGCGTGCCCGAAGACATGGCCGACCAGCTGCTGAACTGGTCAAACGACATGGTGTCGATGTATCAAGCGCGCCGCGACCGGGCGGTTGAAGACCGTGCAGTTGCATCCACCGAGGCCTTTGTTGCCTTCATGCGTGCATATATCGACCAGCGCCGTTCGACCCCGCGTGACGACCTCATTTCGCATCTGATTACAGCCGAGGAAGAGGGTGAAAAACTATCGACGGACGAACTCATTACCACCTGTATCCTGCTGTTGAACGCGGGCCACGAAGCCACAGTGCATTCCTTGGCCAACGCAGTCAAAGTCCTATTGGAAACCGGCAAACAGGCCGCACTGCTGAATTCAGACACCCTTGAAACCACCATTGAGGAAGCCCTGCGCCTTGACCCACCCCTGCATCTATTCACGCGGTACGCCTATGAAAAAGTTGAATTATTCGGGCACATATTTGAACGGGGCGACGAGGTAGGGCTGCTGCTCGCCGCCGCTAACCGCGACGCAAATATCTGGCAGGACCCCGACAGCTTCAATCCCGCACGCCCCATCCAAACCAATGCCAGTTTTGGCGCCGGGGTGCATTTTTGCATCGGCGCGCCCCTTGCAAGGCTTGAGCTGACCACCGCCCTTGAAATCCTGTTTCGCCGTTGCCCCGATCTCGCCCTCAGCGGCAGGCCGGAATACGCCAACCTCTACCATTTTCACGGACTTACCCGACTGATGGTGCGAAGGTAGGCTGTGATGCGGCGCGCCTGAAACTAATTTGTAAAAGCTGCGTGCCGCAGGCACACATTATAACTGCACCACCTTTAAAGCGGCAATTCGGTGGTGAACTTGATTTCTTCCATCGACAACAGCGCCGTGACGTTAAAGATCTTCACCTGTGAAATAAGTGCCTGATAAAAAACATCATAGGCACGCGCATTCGCCACCCGTACCTTGAGAATATAGTCTATTTCCCCCGCCAGCCGGTGCGCCTCCAGCACCTCGGGCCGCTCCTGCAGCACCCGCAGGAAATTGTCCTGCCAGCCCGCTTCATGCTCTGACGTACGCACGAGCACAAAAAAGCAGGCCTCAAAGCCCAGCGCCTCGGGGTCCACATGCACTGTTGCCGGACCAATCACTCCGGCCTCGCGCATCTTTTTAATCCGGTTCCAGACAGGGGTTTTTGAAGACCCGACCTTCTCCGCAATCACATCCAGCGATTGCCCGGCATCACGCTGCATTTCCGCCAGGATTCTGCGATCAAGCGCATCAGGACTGTCTTTCATTACCATTCACCCCGTTTCAGAACAAATGTTCTGTTTTGCATCACTTTCTTCGGAATTACCGGGAATCTTTCCCAATTGGAAGCCTAATCCGGGTGATAGAGATGGATTATTCCAAGACATTCCGCCGCGCTTGCCGGTCTGGACCACGGGGGGACAAATGCGTATACGAACCGGAATTGTTATTTGATAAACGGATGTGATCGTGAACGACGCCAGCTCCACCCCTGCCAGCCGGGCCAAACCCAAACTACCCGACGCCCAGAATGTCACCAAAGTCACCCACTGGACCGACCGGCTGTTTTCCTTTCGCGTCACCCGTCCGCAGAGCTTGCGCTTTCGCTCGGGCGAGTTTGTGATGATCGGTCTGATGGGGGACAACGGCAAACCACTTTTGCGCGCCTATTCCATTGCCAGCCCCTCCTGGGATGAAGAGCTTGAGTTTTATTCGATTAAAGTGCCGGACGGTCCTCTGACCTCGCGCCTGCAACATATCAAACCGGGGGACGAGATTATCCTGCGTCCAAAGCCCGTTGGCACGCTGGTGATCGACGCGCTTTTACCCGGCAAACGTCTGTGGTTTTTCGCCACCGGCACCGGCATTGCCCCCTTTGCCAGCCTGATGCGCGACCCGGAAGTTTATGAGAAGTTTGAGCAGGTCATCATGATGCATACCTGCCGTCATGTGGAAGACCTGGAGTATGGCCGCCAGTTGGTGGATAACCTGATCCACGACCCATTGATCGGCGAAATGGTCGAAGGCAAGCTGACCTATTATCCGACCACGACACAGGAAGAGAGCCCGAAAATGGGCCGCATCACAGACAACCTGACCTCGGGCAAAGTGTTTGAAGATCTGGGAATTGACGCCATCGACCCGGCAAATGACCGCGGCATGGTCTGCGGCTCTCTGGCCTTCAACAAGGATATGATGGCGGTGCTGGACGGGTTCGGCCTGAACGAAGGCGCCAATTCAGACCCCGCCGAATATGTGGTCGAAAAAGCCTTTGTAGACTAACACCTGCCCAAAATAGAAACGCCGCGCGAGAGGCCCCGCGCGGCGTTTTTGTTTGGTCTCTCTTACCCTTACAGACCGAAAGCACCCTTGATCAGGTCAATCGCGGCCTGAACCATTTCAGGGTTCTCAGCAGCTTTGGTAATAGCTGCTTGCAGGGCCGTCTTTTTCAGCGGGTCAAGGTCGCTGTCTGCAACCATTTCACCTAGTTTTTCCGCATCAAAAGTCTCGGCAGTCAGCAGATCGGCAATTGAACCGGTCTCTTCTGCAGCAGCCTCCTCAGCGGCAGCGGCGGCAGCCGCTTCTTCCTCGGCAATACGTGCAGCTTCAGCGGCAGCAGCTTCTTCCTCGGCAATACGCGCGGCCTCAGCGGCAGCAGCCTCTTCCGCAGCAATACGCGCAGCTTCAGCGGCGGCGGCTTCTTCCTCGGCAATGCGTGCAGCTTCAGCGGCAGCAGCCTCTTCCGCAGCAATACGCGCAGCTTCAGCGGCAGCAGCCTCTTCCGCAGCAATACGCGCAGCTTCAGCGGCGGCGGCTTCTTCTGCTGCCTGCACTGCTGCAGCTTCTTCCGCTTTGCGTGTCTGTTCCCCTGAATACCACATATATCCGCCGGCACCCGCTGCAACGATGATGATCGCAGCAATCAAACCTTTGTTCATGATGTAACCCCATTTTTTGTTTTTCACAGGTTTCCCCGTCTCGACACTGCATGCCATGATCCCGAAACGCGAAATTTGCAAGGGAACTTTCGCCACACTTGCCGCATTTTGCCAAACTATCGGCTTGAAAGCATATAAACCTGCCATTACCCTGCGCGCCAAGGTGCATGAAACTGAATAAGGAACTTTGTTATAGCCCGCAGACCACACAACGCCCCGCCGGTGCGTGAAACAGGCCCCCGCGTTAATGAACGCATCACGGCCCCCGAAATCCGGCTTATTGGAGCAGATGGTGAAAATGTTGGCGTGGTTACCCCCGCGCGTGGCATGGATCTGGCAGAAGAGGCCGGACTGGATATGGTCGAAATCTCGCCCAATGCCAAACCTCCTGTTTGCAAAATCATGGATTTCGGTAAATTCAAATACGAACAGCAAAAACGCGAAAGCGAAGCCCGTAAGAAGCAAAAGATCATTGAGGTGAAAGAGGTCAAATTTCGACCCAATACCGATGTGCATGACTACGATGTGAAAATGCGCAATGTGGTCAAGTTCCTGGGCAATGGCGACAAGGTCAAGGTAACTTTGCGTTTTCGTGGCCGGGAAATGGCACACCAGAATCTGGGGCGCGAGCTGCTTGAACGCGTTGCCGAAGACACAAAAGATATTGGTAAGGTCGAAAGCATGCCCAAGATGGAAGGCCGCCAGATGATCATGATGATCGGACCGCTGCCAAAATAGGTTTTTCGAAAGCCCGCCAGACATAAGAATTCAGCCCCGCCTCCTGCGGGGCTTTTTCGTTCAGGCCACTTTGCGATCACCCCTTAGCCATTTGATTGTATCCGGGACATCAAACGCCAGTGAAATCACATCTGCGACCAACAGCACCCACAGATAGGTACGGTATCCCGCAGGCCCTTCCTGCCCATTTGTTATCAACCAGATAAGCAACAGGACCAGAATTGGCCACAACACCAGATGCGGAATGGCCATACGTTTGGAAAGCCCCCTCTCGGCCGCCATGATCGCTGCATTTGGAATTAACGCCCCGATCGACAAAACCGCAATCCATGGCCCGAATGGTGCATTCCAAAACCACAGCGAGGCCATGTTGACCGGGGCAAGGAATAAACCCACCCAGATCTGCACCCACACTGGCAAGCGGCGAAAACTTTTCCAGATATCAATGACCATCAGCGTCACTCCCTATGCCTGACCATTGAAACGCAAAAGCCACCCCGGCAACATTCCGGGGTGGCACAATTTTGTTCACGACTATGTCAGGCGACGCTTGGGGGTCGCCCTTTCGGTGACATGCCATCAGGGCGTTTCAGGCGCCCTTTTGCCTATCTGTTCCAGTAAATCTCAATCTGATCGGCGGTGAAAATGCGTTCATCCTCAGTGGTTTCCCCATGCACGACCAGCGAGGCCGAGGTGCCGCTGTCTCCATCGCACAGGATTACGGCATCCTGATCTCCGGGTGTCAGGTCATAACCGTAAACGGTCCAGCTTGCCGCTGCCGTATGCCCTCCGCCATAATTGAAGATATACGAGCTTATGGCCGTTTTGGCCCGCGACAGGCATTCTTTCTTCGTGTTTGTGCCACCAAGATCATAGACAGACCAGCCTTCCGCCATGACAGGTGCGGCAAATATTGTTACGGCAAGCGCGCCTAAAAATCCACAGCCAACGCTTTTTCTGACCCGGCGCGGAAGCCCAGTTAGTTGGCCCAAACTATCACGACGTTTTTTCCCAATTTTCATAGCTTTCTCGATCTGTGCCATTTTCCCCTCCCATATGTCTCAGTTAATATTCTGACTAAAACACAGCTCCCGGTTTTTGAGAATAGGGAACTTCACATTCGCGGCCCGCCAGAACCGGACGCAGTTACGCGCTCCAGTAGTTTGACTAACGCCCGGGTACGGCTATCCCGGCATCAGCCGCGCCGTAATCTTTCGGTCATTTCTGCCAGCACCGACAAAGCAATCTCTGCCGGGCCGCGTGACCCAATATCCAGACCCACCGGCGCATGTATACGGGAAATATCCTCTGGCGTGAACGCGGCCGCCTCCAGCCGCGCCACCCTTTTGGCATGGGTGCGTTTTGAGCCAAGGCAACCGAGATAAAACACCTTGCTGCACAAGGCAGTGGCAATGGCCGGATCGTCAATCTTGGGGTCATGGCTGAGGGTTACAACGGCGCTGCGCGCATCCAGCCCAAAGCTTCTGAGCACCTCGTCCGGGTAATCTTCATATATCTGGATATTGCCAAAGCGTTCGGCGGTGGCAAAAGTGCCGCGTGGGTCAATCAGGGTGACGTCATAGCCTAAAAGCTGCGCCATCGGGATCAAAGCCTGCGCAATATGAACCGCCCCGACGACTATCAGCCGCAAGGGTGGGTTGTGGATGGCGACGAATGTGACATCATCTTCTGCAAAGCCCGACCGGTCCGCACGGAACATCTCGGGAAATCCATCAGCACCCTGCAATCGGCGCGCCCAGGTTTCTGTATCGACCACATAGGCCAGCGGCACCCGCATGGCACGCGCCTTGACCAGACCTGTCAGCATATCTTCGGGGAAAGCAGCGCCCACTGGCTCAACCAATATCCGTATAACCCCACCGCATGCCAGCCCGACGGCAAAGGCTTCGTCGTCAGAAACCCCGTATTTTAACAGCCGGGGGTGCCCATCCTCCAGCGCCTCCTGCGCCTCGGTGATCACCGCGCCCTCAACGCAGCCACCGGATACTGACCCGGCAATTTCACCCTTGGCGCTGATCACCAACTGGCTGCCCACCGGACGTGGTGCCGAGCCCCAGGTCTGCACCACTGTCGCCAAAACCGCCCCGCGCCCAGCCTTGTGCCAGGCAAGGGCGGTTTCGGGAATGTTTTCAATACTATTCATGTCCGCAAACTGGCGCAGCACGCCACTGGTTGCAAGGGAGCATTAAATATCCGCCCCCAACCCGGACCTTTAAGAAATTTGAATTATTTCGTAGCGTCATTCAATAAAAATATATGTTTCGTCAGGACAATCTTTACCGCCAGGCCGCCAGGATCACGATACAGACCTATCAGCAACAATTGATTGTCTCGACTTAGGCAATTGTTGACCTAAATGACACAAACTGGCACATATATCGGTAACAATCACGCGGTAGCTCGGGCAAACCGGCACCAAATACAGGCGGTACAATGGTAGCAAACGATATCAGATCGGGGGCGGTGTAATGCGTATCACCGCGGTTACCTGTGTCAAAAACGAAGGCCCCTTCCTGATTGAATGGATCGCTTACAACCGCCTGATCGGTGTCACCGATTTTTTGTTTTATTCCAACGACTGCACCGATGGCACCGACACGCTACTGGACGCGCTGGCGGACCGGGGTATCGTCAAACACCTGCCCAACCCGGCCGAGGGGCGCGCCTATCAGATGGAGGCCCTGAAGGATGCGCGCAAACACAAGATCGTGCGCAAAGCGGATTGGGTCTGGGTCTCGGACGTTGACGAATTTCTAAACATCCATGTAGGCGGCGGAAGTATTGGCGAGTTGATCGCGGCTTGTGGGAACCCGCATGCCATTTCCGTCACCTTCCAATTCTTTGCCAATGACGGCATTGAGGCGTTTCGTGATAACCCCGTCATCAGCCAGTTCACCCGCACCCACAATCCGGACATCTGGACCGACCAGACGGCGATAGAGGTCAAGACCTTGTTTCGAAGGGACTTTCCACTTTCCTATATCGGTGCCCACCGACCCTTCATCAAAAAGGACTTGGCTAAAGAAGCCCGCCCATACTGGACCGACGGAGCCGGGCGAGAAGTACAGTGGAAATTTCGCGCCGCCGCCAACAAGAACCGAATGCGCAAGTTCCCAGCCCGTGGCGCCCGTGAATTTGCCACGCTGAACCATTATGCCCTGCGCTCGCTCGACAGCTACATTGTCAAGAATGACCGCGGGGATGTGAACC
Organism: uncultured Aliiroseovarius sp.; assembly: GCA_964550345.1. GTDB lineage: Bacteria > Pseudomonadota > Alphaproteobacteria > Rhodobacterales > Rhodobacteraceae > JAAEUB01. The sequence goes on from CAZJYZ010000007.1 coordinate 42,834, forward strand.
GCGAGCAACGCGCCTTTGACGACAGTTACTGGCGCGAACGCAATGATGGCGGCTGGCAGGAAAGCTCGATCAAACGCCATCTTACGGGGCTGAAAAAGGAAATAAAGGCGCTGACATCCGACCCGGAAACCGCCCGCCTGCACAAAGAATGCGTGGCAAAGCACCGGGAAAAAATAAACGAGCTTATGGCGCAGGAAGAATACCAAGCCATGCGCGCCCAACTTCTGGCAACCAC
>CAZJYZ010000007.1:43078-87299 GCA_964550345.1 uncultured Aliiroseovarius sp.
ATCGGCCCGGCAGAACAAAAGCTGCTGGATGAGGTAGGGCTGGCATGAATGCACGATTACGGGTGATCAATCTGGGCCTGCCCAAATCCGGCACCACCTCGCTTGGCAAAGCTCTGGGCGAAGCGGGGCTGCGCGTGGCTGACTGGCGCATCCGGGCCGGACAAAGCGATGGTGATCGCCTGAAACGCGCCTTTGTCGGCAAGCTGATGTATCGCGGATATTTTGAAACCGGCGACCCGCTGGCCATGATGGATGAATTTGATGCCTTCACGGAAATAGACATTGTCCGCGACGGGCTGAACTTGTGGCCGCAGACCGATTGGGGGCTGCTTTCCGCCATTCGCACCCACCATAAAGGGGCAAAGTTCATCCTGACCATGCGTGACCCGGCAGCGATGTCCGACAGTATGGGGCGCTGGTCCAATCTGGGGCGCACAAGGCTGCCAAATTCGTCCATTCCCGGCCTGCCGGAAGGCTGGGGCAAAGCCGACCGCGACCGCATCCGCTGGATCGAAGGGCACACTGCGTTTTGTCGACAAGTCTTTGGCAACGCTTCGGATTTTCTGGCGTATGACATCGAGGACCCTGATGCGCTGGCCAAGGTCTCGGACTTTATTGGCCGCGACCTGCCCTGGTGGGGTGTTGCCAACGCCAATGAGAACCGCCCCGCCGCTGCGGGTAAGGAAAGTGTTACCCCGTGAAGATTTACCTGCATATCGGCATGAGTGAATGTGGCGCGGACGCCATCCAGAACGTATTGCGTGACAAGCGCGAAAACCTTGCCAAAAAGGGCGTGCTGTTTCCCCGCGCTGCCGGTGGCAACAACCACACCCGGCTGTATATGGCCGTCAGTGACCCGGAAGCGGTGGATATCCTGCGTTTTAACCGGGGTTTTGAAACCGGTAAAAAGCAGGAAAACCTGCGTCATAAACTAGCACAGGATCTTGCATCCGAGGTGGCAAAGCATGACGCCCAAACCCTGATCCTGTCGGCCGAACAGCTTTGCACCCTGCCAACAAAAACCGCGCTGGAGCGCCTGCGCGCGCTGCTTTTGCCGCTTTCGGATGATATTCGCATTATCGCCCATGTTGACGAACAGGCCCGCGTCATGGCCCGCCATTATGCTGCTGCCCTGCTTTCCGGGCGTACAGCCTCGCTTGAGCGCGAAATCGAACTGGCGAAAGCGGGAGGCTGGCATCAGGGTGCTTTGAGAGGCTGGCAGGAATACGCCCCCGAAACCCAGGGCTTCCCCGAATTTCAGGCAGCCCCGTTCTGGCTGGATTACACTGGGTTACAAGACGTTTGGGAACAGGTCTTCGGGGCTGGCAGCGTCAGTTTTCGCGCCTATGATCCGGCAAAATTCAGCGGCCGTGACTTGGCCAATGAGGTGCAGGAAGCGTTTGGTATAGAACATAATATTGGAAAGACTGAGGGACAGGAGGCGAAAGCAGAGCCCTCTGGCGCCAGCCTGACGCGCATGCGCACCACAAATGAAATTCTGGTGGCGCTTTTGGGCAAAGGACGGGTCATTCCCCGCCAGCTGTGGCGCCGTTTGATGAGCGAAATCATGGTCGACGGCGACGCTTTGAAGCCCGGACAGCTGACCGCCATCTCAAAGGCGTTTGAAAAGGAAAACAAAGCCCTGCTCACGGCGCATCCGGGCCTGACTCCGGCCTGCCTGAAGCGTGAGCGCGCCCTAAAACCATGGAGCGAGGCGGACCCGACCCGCGGGTTTCGTGCCAGTCAGTTCGTGGCAGCGGTATTGCCACGCATCAACAACGCCACCCGCAACGCGCGGCAGGAAAGTGCCGCCCATGCCCCGAACTCGACGCAAAACGGGTTGAGTGCGACGGCAGAGAAACTGATGAACCAGCGAGCGCGTGAGAACTTCTTGGAGCTGCGCGGCGGCCGCTTTGCCCCCCATAACCGCATGGGCCGCGTGAACGAGGCTGAACTGGCCGCTCCTTACACACAGATAACTCCTCGCGAGCTGCCCAAGGGTAATTCCGGCAAGGTGATCGTTGGGTGTATGAAGGACGAAGCGCCGTATATTCTTGAATGGGTCGCCTATCACCGCGCCATGGGGATCGACAATTTCATCATCTATACCAACGGCTGCACCGACGGCACCGACGAAATTCTGGGCAGGTTGCAGGATATGGGCATCCTCCAGCACCGTGACAACAACGAATGGAAAGGCAACTCGCCGCAACAACACGCGCTGAACCAGTCGCTGAAAGAAACACTAATCAAAAACGCCGAATGGGTCATCCATATCGACGTTGATGAGTTCATCAATGTACGTATCGGCAACGGCACGCTGGATGACTTTCTGGCCCGCGTACCGGACGCCACCAATGTTGCCATGACATGGCGCCTGTTTGGCCATAACGGCGTCACCCGTCTGAACGAGGATCTGGTAATTGACCAGTTTGACCATGCCGCCCCTAAATATTGTCCCAAGCCGCACACGGTCTGGGGGTTCAAGACGATGGTCAAAAACATCGGCGCTTACGAAAAACTGTCTTGCCACCGGCCAAACAAGCTGAAAGACGGCAAACGCGACAAGGTCGCCTGGGTAAACGGCTCAGGCCAACAGATGGGCGAGGATGTCAAAGACAAAGGCTGGCGCAGCAGCCTGAAAACCGTCGGCTATGACCTTGTTCAGTTGAACCATTACGCCCTGCGTTCGGCCGAAAGCTACCTGATCAAGCGTCAGCGCGGGCGTGCGTTGCACGTCGATCGCTCAATCGGCATCAATTATTGGGTGCGCATGGATTGGTCGGGCAATCCCGACATTACCATCAAACGCAATATCCCGCGATTACAGGCCGAACTTGCCCAGCTGCGCCAGGACCCGAAACTGGTGGCGCTGCACGAGGCGGGGCTGGACTGGCACCGGGCGAAGGCCGCGGAATTGCACGAAAACCCGGAATTTGAAGACCTCTACAATCAGGCGCTGGAAACCAATCTGACGGAGATGGAACGCGTCGCCTATGCGCTGGCTCTGGACATGGAAAGCTAGCATATACAGGCCCTTATCATCCGTTACGGGGGCACAGGAGAAAGAAGAAAGGACATGGCAGTGAAAGACAACGTCGACCAGGCCGCTTTTCAGATTGAACGCCCTGAAGGCGGGCCTGAATTCATTCAATCACGCGGTATGCGTTTTCCCTATGACGCGCGTATCATCACCCCAAGACGCCGCAGGCTGTTACGTCAGGGAAAATATGAAGAGCGCGAAGTGGAAGCCGTCAAATCCATGGTTCGCCCCGAGGATGTGGTGATCGAGCTTGGGGCCGGCATGGGCTATATGTCCACTTTCATGGCTAAAAACCGCAAAGTTTCGAAAGTACATGCGTTTGAGGCAAATTCCGCCCTGATCCCCTATATCCATCTGGTCCATGAGGCCAATGGGGTTGAGAATGTCGAGGTACACAATGCATTGCTAGGCCCGCGTAAAGGCAGGGCGCGCTTTTATGTGCGAGAAAATTTCCTTGCCTCGTCGATGGAAAAAGACCCGAAAGGTGCCACCAGCCCGGTGGAACGTATTGAATACGTGGAAACCCGCAATATACGCACCACATTCAAGGACATAAAACCCAGCTTTCTGGTTTGCGACATCGAGGGCGCCGAGGCGCATCTGTTGCCAATGGCTGACCTTTCCTGCCTGCGCGGCGCGGTGATTGAACTACACCCGCAATGGATCGGTCAGGCGGGCGTGCAGGCAGTGTTTGACACAATGCACAAGGCTGGCCTGACCTTTTATCCAAGAACCTCAAACAAAAAGGTCGTAACCTTCCTTAAGGATTGGTGAACATGCGCGTTACGGGCGTTCTGACCCTGCGAAACGAAGCTGCATTCCTGCTGGAATGGCTGGCCCACCACCGCGGCATAGGCTTCACCGACTTTCTGGTGTTTTCCAATGATTGTGACGATGGCACCGACGCCATGCTCGACCGGCTTGCGGAAATGGGCTGGCTGACCCATATCCGCAATGATGGACCGCATGAGGGTGGCGTGCAGTGGACGGCCCTGAAACAAGCGGACAGGCACCCATTGGTGCAAGGGGCCGACTGGCTCATGTCCCTCGACATTGATGAGTTTGTTAATATTCACACAGGCGACCATACTATAGGGGCCCTTCTGGAGGCCCTGCCCGAGGCTGACGCCATCACCCTGACCTGGCGGCTTTTTGGCAATTGCGGTCAGGTCGAATATGTTGATGCGCCGGTGACCGAATGCTTCACCCGTGCCGCCCCCGAGCTCATGGCATGGCCCTGGCGTGCCTTCATGTTCAAGACGCTTCATCGGAATAACGGCGCCTACCGCAAACTTGGCGTGCACCGCCCCCGCTCGCCGGTCGATGGCATCGCCGATCAGACCGGCTGGTTTGATGGCGAAGGCCGTGCGCTGGAGCCGCGCTTTCGCCGCCGGCAGATATTCTCGCCTTTCGGGCGCAAAAATTATGGCCTTGTGCAGCTCAATCACTATCCGCTCGGGGCGATGGAAAGCTACATCCTGAAACGCGACCGCGGCCGCGCAGTACATGACAGTGATCAGCTGGGCATGGATTACTGGTGCGAACGAAACTGGTGCGATGTTGAAGACAGTTCCATTCGTGCCTGCGATAGCCTGCGCGACGAGCATCTGGCGCAATTGCGGGCCGACAAAACGCTGGTAGATCTGCACCAAAAGGCTGTGACGTGGCGAAAATCCCGCCTTGATGCATTGCTTCAGGAAGAGCCAAATCGCGCTCTTTTAGGTCGTCTGATCATGTCGCCTCCCGCGCGTCCAATGCCGTCGTCCCTCGCCCGTAAGTTGTTCAAACATGCACAATCGGCAAAGTAGGAAAGTATTAGTTTCCTGGGCGAAACAATCTGTCAGAAATGAGCTATAATTCCCTGCTTTTGCCACATATCCCCCCTGATTTGACCCGTTTTCAGGCGCCTTATCGAAGGTGACCGTGGGGGCGTGTCAGACAGGAGACTAACAATGGGCAATGGCGCAGTACCACACGCAGAGCACACCGGACCGGCAGACTTCGACACCTGGTTGAATGATCTGGAAGTGGAAGGTGAAGCACGCGGTTACTACGAGCCCATCGGCGATCACCATTCTGTGGTGTTCAGTGACGAAGGTACCACCTTGCTCGTCACCTTCGAGCGCGCCGAGGATATCCGTACCGGCAACGGGGCCGGGCAACCTTTGGGATGGAGGCTTAGTGAAGGTAAGGACTGGTCCAGCCTCTGCCTGATCGCTCACGAGGATAGTTGGTTCCGCTCGCCATACATGTTTGGTTACTTTGATCGGCTGGTGGATGATGGGTTTTTCGAAGATTTTGACCGGGTAGTGTTTTACGGTGCTGAAATGTGCGGTTATGCGGCTGCGGCTTTCTCAGTCGTGGCGCCGGGCGCTGAACTAGTGCTGATCTCACCACAGGCAACGTTGGACCCGGCCCAGGCAGATTGGGACATTCGTTTTCCTGCCATGCGCCGCACTTCGTTTTCGGATCGTTACGGTTATGCGCCGGATATGTGCGAAAACGCCGGCCAGGTATTCGTGATCTTTGACCCCAATAACCGCGAAGATGCGATGCATGCCGCGCTGTTTAACTCGGACAATGTGCGCCCCTTCCCGATCAAAGACCTCAGCACGGATATTGAACTGGATTTGATCAATATGGAGGTGTTGCCGCCGGTAATTCAGGCCGCAGTCGACGGTGATCTCAATACCGATCTGATGATGCAACTGACCATGTCTGGTAAACGCGGCTATCACCTGCGTCGGGGTATCCAGAAAGTGGCCGATGCGGTCAAGGGCACCAATCGTCGCCGGATTCTGATCGACCTCACACCATAATATGCCCACCAGATTACCCCGATGGGTGAGATGAATAGATATTGGTACCTCTGACCCCAAAAAAGATTTGGGGTCAGAAACAGGTTTCACCCTGAATAGCTCTGGCCCAACTTCATCTTACGGGTTATCCCTCTGGTCGATGAGCACAAAACTGACACTGCGTCGCCCCGACGACTGGCACCTGCATCTGCGTGATGGCGCGATGCTGCGGGCCGTTTTACCTGAAACCAGCCGCCATTTTGCCCGCGCGATCATCATGCCCAATCTGGTGCCGCCTGTGGTGACGGGAACCGATGCCGCAGCCTACCGCGACCGTATCCTGACGGCTCTGCCCGAGGGCGCTGATTTCACTCCACTGATGACCTTGTACCTGACCGAAGACACCGACCCGCAGGACGTGGCGCAAGCTGCCTCGGACGGTTTGATCAGCGCGGTCAAGCTCTATCCGGCAGGCGCCACCACCAATTCCGCCTCAGGCGTCAGTGACTTTAGCAAGGTCCGTCAGGTGTTTGAAAAAATGTCAGAAATCGGCCTGCCACTTTGTGTACACGGCGAGGTAACGAACCCGGATATTGATATTTTCGACCGCGAAAAGGTGTTTATCGACCGCGTCCTTGACCCGATCCGGCAGGCGCATCCCGGCCTCAAAGTGGTGATGGAACATATCACCACCGAGGACGCCGTTGATTACGTCAAATCCGCGGATAAAGACCTTGGCGCCACGATCACGACCCACCACCTGATCATAAATCGAAACCATATTCTGGTGGGCGGTATCAAGCCACATTATTACTGCCTGCCGGTGGCCAAACGCGAATCGCACCGCCGCGCCTTGGTCGATGCGGCGACTTCAGGCGACGCTCGCTTTTTCCTCGGCACCGATTCTGCCCCGCACACAGACGCGCTGAAAGAACATGCCTGCGGTTGCGCCGGTTGTTTTACGGCCACCAATACCCTGTCCTGTCTGGCGGAAGTTTTTGAGGCCGAGGGCGCACTGGACAATCTCGAGGCTTTCACCTCGCTCAACGGCCCCGCCTTTTACGGCCTGCCAGCAAATGAAGACCGCATCACCCTGATAAAGGGCGCGCCGGTAACCTACCCGGAAAAGATAGAATCCGCAGATGGCCCGGTCACGATTTTTGACCCCGGCTTTGCCTTGCATTGGCGGGTCGAATGAACATGAGCATGTCCAACCCGGTTCTGGAGCTTGCGCGCGGCGAAACACTCGACGAGCCCAAACAGGCAGTTTCGGACATGCCCAGTTCGGCGTTTGCCGCGCTTTCGCGCTCCGAGATAGATCAGGCGCTGGAAACGCTTGTCGCAATGAACGCGCCGGATGCGGCAGAAGCTTTGATCAAACGGGCCACGGAAGGGGGGGCGTCGGTCACTTTTCCGCTTGCCCAAGCCGCCAGGCTGGCCGATCAAGGCAAAGACGATGCCGCGCTTTCACTTATCAGGGCCTGGCCACTCACTGAAGATGCCCGCCCGCCAGAGCACCTAAAAAAGGTGCTGGCGCTTTACAGGTTTGGCGACGGGGATGGCGGGCGTGCCCTATTGGACCGCGCCGCCGAGAAGTTTCCGAAAACGCCCCATGTCATCTGGACCAAGGCTCAAAGGGCGCACCAGGATGGCGATATCGACGTAGCTGTTGAGTTTTATGAGCGCGCCAAAAAGCTGAACCCCGCCTTTGGTGATGAGGCCGACTTGATAGTGACCGCAATCCGCGATGAGCGCGCGAAATCGATGGGGCTCGATCTGTCGCTGCCGCGCGATGTGATCAGCCCGGTCGTGCTTCTTTCGATTTTGCGGGGCGGGTACGAAAAGGCAGAGCGCGATGCGCTTTTGTCGGACCTGAACCGCGACGATCGGCTGCTGGAACTTGGAACCGGCGCCGGGATCGTAGCGATGAGCGTGGCGCGCGCATTCCCTGACATGCCGATCATGACGGTTGAGGCCAATCCCGGTCTTGTCCCCATCATCCGTGAAAACTTTTCCCGCAATGGCTGCACGGCCGAGCTGGTGGAAGGCGTCGCCGGGCTGAAGGATGGCCAGGCCACCCTAAACCTTTCAAAACGCTTTCCCAGCTCGTCGACCCGGCAGCTTGACCAAAAGGGCACGGTCGAGATCACAGTTCCAAGCGTCGATGTGAACCGCCTGATCGCAGAATTCGGACCAAGCGTCATGACCATCGACGTCGAAGGCACCGAGGTCGATATCCTACCCAGTCTGAACCTTGCAGGCGTCCGCCGCCTGGTTGTCGAGTTTCACCCGCAACTGTGCGAAGCGGTGGAAATCAGCAACGCGGTCGGCAGCCTGCTGTCACAGGGCTATATCCTTGATATAGGGCCGGCCGACCGCAATGTTTTCGGATTTAACCGGGTAGATAACATCAAACACAGCCGCGAAACGGACCAACAGACATGATCCCATCTTCTTTTCCCACTCAGGCCGAGATTGCCCGCTTAACCGCGAGAATGCTGTTGGAAATCAAGGCAGTACATTTCAACGCTAAACAACCTTTCACTCTCGCCTCCGGCCTGCCCAGCCCGACCTATATCGACTGCCGCACGCCGATCTCACACCCGCGTATCCGGTCGACACTGATGGATTTTCTGGCCGTGACCGTGATGCGCAATGCCGGTTTTGAGGCCTTCGACAATGTAGCAGGCGGCGAAACTGCCGGAATTCCTTTTGCTGCCCTGATCGCCGAGCGTCTGGGCCTGCCTATGACCTATGTACGCAAAAAACCCAAAGGGTACGGGCGCGGCGCGCGAATCGAAGGCGTAATGAATGAGGGCGAGCGGGTATTGCTGGTCGAGGACCTGACCACCGATGGTGGCTCCAAGCTGTCCTTCGTTGATGCCATCCGTGAAACCGGGGCCACCTGCGCCCATACGGCGGTGATATTCTACTACGGCATTTTTCCCGAGACAGAAAAAACACTTGGGGATCATGGGGTTCAACTTCACCATCTGTGCACATGGGCGGACGTGCTGGCCGAGGCGCGCGCGCAAGAAGCGTTTGACGCGACCACTTTGCGTGAGGTCGAGGCCTTCCTTAATGCCCCGCGTGACTGGCAGGATGCCCGGCGCTAGAATTTAATTTACGGTCAAATTCCGCCTGATAACACAAAATCTAGTTACAGTGACGACAAGCAGACATAAATGTTGTAGGGTCAGACTTACCCACAGCCAATCCACAGGATCATACAATTTGATCCGGAAACCAGCTTGGCATACACCTTCAAGGGGGTAAAACGAGGCGCGCAATGAACGAAATCAGGGCAATTCAGAGCAGTGATGAAAACGGCCAAAGCCCGGAGGCTATGCCGCATCATATCGAGGCTGAGCAACAGCTTTTGGGCGCGATCCTTACCAATAATGACGTGTTTGACCGTGTGGCTTCGGTCATTAACGAAAGCCATTTTTATGAGCCGGTTCATGCCCGTATCTATGAAATTGCCGCATCGCGTATCACTAAGAATGCCCTTGCCAGCCCGGTCACCCTCAAGGCGTTCATGGAGGATGACGACGGGTTGAAAGAGCTTGGCGGCCCCGCTTATCTGGCCCGCCTGGCAGGCGCCGCAATCAGCTCGTTCGCCGCACGTGATTACGCCCAGATGATCTATGACCTTGCCATCCGGCGTGAGTTGATCCGTCTTGGCGGTGACATTTCCGCCAAGGCCGCCAAGGTCGAGGTGTCGTCCGAGCCAAAAGAACAGATCGTCGAGGCGGAACAAGCGCTTTATAAACTCGGTGAGCAAGGCCAGTCTGAAACCGGTTTTCAGAGCTTTCTCAAAGCTGTAACCGATGCGGTTAATGTTGCCAATGCCGCCTATCAACGCGAAGGTGGTCTGGCTGGACTTTCAACCGGACTATCGGATCTCGACAACAAACTTGGCGGGCTGCACCCTTCAGACCTTCTGATTCTAGCCGGCCGTCCGTCCATGGGGAAAACCTCGCTCGCTACCAATATTGCCTTTAACGTTGCCAAAGCCTACCGCAAAGGCACCAAAAGCAGCGGTGGCGAAGGCGCAGTTGATGGGGGCGTGGTCGGATTTTTCTCGCTCGAGATGAGCGCCGAGCAACTTGCTGGCCGCATCCTTTCGGAAGCCTCGGAAATTTCGTCCCATAAAATCCGGCAAGGCGACATGAATGAAAGTGAATTTCGCCGTTTCGTCGACGCCGCCAAGACACTGGAAGCCTGCCCGCTATATATCGACGACACTGCCGCCCTGCCAATCGCCCAACTTGCCGCCCGCGCGCGGCGCCTGAAACGCACCCACGGGCTTGACCTTCTGATCATTGACTATCTGCAGCTGGTGCGTGGTTCGTCTGACAATCGCGTACAGGAAATCGGCGAAATTTCCATGGGGCTGAAAGCAATCGCCAAAGAGCTGGAAATCCCTGTCGTCGCCCTTTCCCAGCTCAGCCGTCAGGTGGAAAACCGCGACGATAAGCGCCCGCAACTCAGCGACCTGCGCGAATCAGGCTCGATTGAGCAGGACGCCGATGTGGTCATGTTCGTGTATCGGGGCGAATATTATAAAGAGCGCGAAAAACCGGACGAAAATAATCTGGAGGCCACAGCCGCGTGGCAAGACGATATGGCACGCCTGCATGGGCGCGCCGAGGTTATCATCGGCAAACAGCGCCACGGCCCCATTGGCACAATCGACCTTTCTTTTGAAGCGCAGTTCACCCGCTTCGGCAACCTCGTTCAGGCCTGGCAGCAAGGTGGCGGCGACGGGTTCTGATCAGAAAGGATCGCTATGTCAATTCACGATTTCATGGCCGCCTACAAACGGGTTTGGGAGGGGCAGGACAGCCCCGGATTTGCAGCTTTATTCACCCCAGATGGGCAGTACCACAACACACCCTTTGCAGTTCAAACCGGTCCGGATGAGTTGATCGAATACTGGAACCGCATCCTGCTTCAGCGCGATATTCACCTCGATTACAAGGTGTTATCGCAAGACGTTGATAGCGGTATAGCCCATTGGCATGTCAATTATCAGGTAGCCTCGGAAGAATTGTTCGAGATTTGGGCGGCGTCAACCGGTACCGGTCTGCCGGACAGGAACCCAGGCGACCCCCTTCCACGCCTTGACCTTGACGGGCTACTCACCGCCCGCTTCTCGCCAGAAGGGCTGGCCAGCGAGGTGCGTATCTGGTGGCACTCGACGATGGCGCCGGCGTAACCTTCGCGCCCAATCCATCTTTACGTGAACAAGACCAGCTAAGCCCATCTTATCTCAAAATAAAGCGAGGCGCGGCCCTTTCGGGCTGCGCCTCTCAATTTAATAGCGGTGTGGCTGAATATTTAGCGGCGAACCAGTTTCCAGATGCCTGGCACGATCAGCGCTGCCAGCACCAGTTTCAACGCGTCACCGACAAGGAAGTTGCCCATGCCGTATTGCAGCACCCAGCCCATGCCTTTGTCGGCGGCAAACAGCCATGTCATCCCGGCCAGACCGAAAACATAAATCACCGCGTTCCCCAGCACCATGGCACCAGCCATGCCACCAAAGCTGCGGTCCCAACCTTTGCGTGCCAGCGTGCCCATCAGGGCCGCGGCGGCAACAAAACCTACCAGATAACCACCAGTTGGCCCCATCAGATAGGCCAGCCCAGCACTGTCACCGGCGAAAACTGCGACCCCAGCCGCACCCAGAGCGACATAGCCCAGGAGCGTGGCCAAACCCAACCGCGTGCCAAAAGTTGCCCCAATGGTCAGAACAACAAGCGTTTGCATGGTGATCGGCACAGGCCACATGGGCACGCGGATCTTGGCGGCAATTGCCAATGCGGCAATACCTGCCAGTACCAGGATCACCTGTTTGGCGCGCAGCCCGGCGCCGGTATCAGCCCCGAAAACTTCGCTCAGAACCCTGTTTTGCATTACTGTAGCCATTGGTGCATTTCCTCTGTCAACTAAAGTTGCGCCCGTTTTGCACCGCTTATCCGGCCTGTGCAAGCCCGTTAGCGCCAGTAGTCGGTTAACATCGTATAATCTTTACGCGGGCCACGCACCCGCCAGATGGACCGCCATTCCGGCCAATGGCTGAAATTATAGCTGACCTCATAGAGGTCCGGTGGGCAATCATGCCAGGCTGTCGCCACCCGCCCCTGCAGGTCAATATGGTGAAAGTCCGAACCGTCATCGAAACATACATCCACCCCGTCCCCGGAATTTTTCCATATATACCGCCGATTTGCCTGTAGCCCTGCCTGATCCGGCAGGCGCAGCTCTCCGGCTTCCTCATAGTCATACCCACCTTCACAGGCGGTAAAGCAGGCAATGCCGTCAAAAGTGCCTGTCGACCCCGCCTGGGCGTCTTCTATCCGGCGTGACATCCGCCACCGGCCCTCAAATTCGTTAAATTCCGGCATGCCAGCCCCCCTGCGACCAGCACACGCCTTGCTGCGCGCGCCCGCCCAGTCTATGACGCCCGCATCTGCGCATCAAATTAAAAGGCCACGCCATGATCCCCCGCTATTCCCGCCCCGAAATGGTTGCCATCTGGTCACCCGAGACCAAATTCCGCATCTGGTACGAGATCGAAGCACATGCCTGCGACGCCCAGGCCAAACTGGGCGTCATCCCGCAGGAAAACGCTGACGCGGTCTGGAAGGCCAAAGATGTGCCTTTTGATGTTGCCCGAATTGACGAAATCGAAGCCGTCACCAAGCACGATGTCATCGCCTTCCTGACCCATCTGGCCGAGATTATCGGGAGTGACGAAGCCCGCTTTGTGCATCAGGGCATGACCTCTTCGGACGTGCTGGATACCTGCTTTAACGTGCAGCTTGTGCGCGCCACCGACATGTTGCTCGATGGCATGGTGGGTCTTCTGGCGGCCCTGAAAAAGCGCGCCTTTGAGCATAAAATGACCGTTCGCATCGGGCGCAGCCACGGCATTCACGCCGAACCCACCACGATGGGACTGACCTTCGCGCGTTTTTACGCCGAGATGGACCGAAACCTGAACCGTTTGAAAAAGGCCCGCAAGGAAATTGCCACCGGCGCCATCTCCGGCGCCATCGGTACCTTCGCCAATATCGACCCGGCGGTTGAGGATCATGTTTGTGAAGCTCTGGGCCTCAGCCCCGAACCGATCAGCACCCAGGTCATTCCCCGCGACCGCCACGCCGCCTTCTTTGCCGCGCTTGCCGTGGTTGGCGCCTCGATTGAAAACATCGCCACCGAAGTACGCCATATGCAGCGTACCGAGGTGCTGGAAGCGGAAGAATTCTTCTCGAAGGGGCAAAAGGGCTCGTCCGCCATGCCCCATAAACGCAACCCGGTCCTGACCGAAAACCTGACCGGCCTCGCGCGCCTTGTCCGGATGAGCGTGGTGCCCGCGCTGGAAAATGTCACCCTCTGGCATGAGCGTGACATCTCGCATTCATCCGTGGAGCGTAACATCGGCCCCGACACCACTATCACCCTCGATTTCGCCCTGGCGCGACTGACGTCAGTGGTTGAAAAACTGGTGATATATCCAGATAACATGCTGGCTAACATGAATAAATTCCGTGGCCTCATCCATTCCCAACGTGTCCTTCTGGCCTTGACGCAGGCCGGTGTCAGCCGCGAAGACAGCTATAAGCTAGTGCAACGGAATGCCATGAAGGTTTGGGAAGAAGGCAAGGATTTTAAAACCGAGCTTCTGGCGGATGCTGAGGTTACTGCGGCCCTCAGCCCGGCCGAGATCGAAGAAAAATTCGACCTCGGCTATCACACCAAACATGTTGACACGATTTTTACGCGGGTATTTGGCTAAAACGTTTTGAAATCAACGAAAGACACGGGTTGATTTCAAAACGCCCACAACAATTATTGGGCTAAGGCGCTTCGCCACACCCCGTGGCCTGTGGTTGGGGCGAAACGCTTTAAAGAGCTGGTTTTTAAGCAAAAACCCGTAAAAACGTAAGGCGTTATTAAGACCTGTCTGCTTACCTGCCGATGATGGCGAAACAGGAGGGTAAGCTGACCAACGCTTTGGCAACACAGGATTCGGGGCTGGACCTTCCGGCGCTCAGCGCCGTCGCGGGTGACATTGGTGCATCCGCACCGCTTGCCCTGTCGAAACGCAAGAAAGCCGCAGTGATCGTGCGCCTTCTTCTGTCGGAAGGGGGCGAGATTAATCTTTCGACCCTGCCTGAGGACGTGCAGGAAGAGCTGACCCTGCAAATGTCGCAAATGCGGTTCATCAATCGTTCCACTCTGCGCGCGGTTATCGATGAATTCGTCCGTGAAATCGAAGATATCGGCCTGTCCTTCCCATCCGGGCTGGAAGGGGCATTGTCGGTGCTGAATGGGTCAATTTCCGAGGCCACGGCGGCACGTATCCGGCGACAGGGCGGGGTTAAAATCTCCGGCGATCCCTGGGCAACGATTTCCGGGTTGGACCCGGCGCGCATTCTCCCGGTGCTTGAGGAAGAAAGCACCGAAGTTGCTGCCGTGCTCTTGTCCAAACTGAAAGTTTCCAAAGCCGCTGAACTGCTTGGAAACCTGCCGGGTAGAAGGGCGCGCCAGATCGCCTATGCCCTGTCCCTGACCGGATCCATTTCACCGGAAGTGGTTGAAAGGATTGGCCGCGCGCTGGCCGAACAACTGGACGCACAGCCCGCAACCGCCTTTACCGACGGCCCGGTCGAACGGGTCGGCGCCATCCTGAATTTTTCACCCGCAGCCACCCGGGATGACGTGCTGGAGGGGCTGGACAAAGACGATGCCGCTTTTGCCTCCGAGGTGCGCAAGGCCATTTTCACATTCGCCAATATTCCCAACCGTATCGACCCGCGCGACGTGCCAAAAATCACCCGCGATATTGACCAGGTACAATTGATCACCGCGCTTGCAGCAGCAACCGGTGTGCTGGAAAAGTCAGCCGAATTCATTCTTGGCTCAATGTCCAAACGCATGGCCGAACAGATCCGCGAGGAAATTGCCAATCTCGGCACTGTCAAACAGGCTGATGGAGAACAGGCTATGAATGCCGTGGTCAGCGCCATCCGGGAATTGGAGGCTGCGGGCGAGATCCTGCTTTTGGCCGAAGACGATGAATAGCCAGCCGCGCCACCCATTCACCGCCACGGACCGGCTTGTACCCCGGCCTTGACCGGTTTATGTCTGACGCTGGATTTTGTACCTTTTGGGGCGGGTAACGGGATGAGTGACAAGGGGCCGGGGGCATGGCTGACCAACCTTGGGATGGTCTTTCTTCTGACCGCGCCGAAAATCCTGCCGTACACGTGGCGTATCCCGTTCTACGGCTGGCTGTCGGCACGGGTTCTGACCCCGTTAACGGGTCATGAAGGCCGTTCGCGCGCCAATCTCAAACTCGTCCGCCCCGACTTGTCAAACACAGAAATCACTGCAATTTGCCGCGCCTCGGCCAATAATGCCGGGCGCATGGTTGGGGAAATGTACTCTCAAAAGGGTTTGTTTAACCGCATACAGAATTTGGAGATGCGCGGTCCGGGGGTCGATGCCCTTGAAACCGCACGTCTGGCGCGCAGGCCAATCATAGCCGTTTCCGGCCATTTCGGAAATTACGATGTGGTGCGCGCCGTATTCAGCCGCGCGGGCCATCAGGTTGGCGGACTTTACCGGCCTATGAAAAACGTGTTCTTCAACCGTCATTACACCCGTCACCTTGAGGCGGTTGCCGCACCTTCCTTCCCGGTTGGCAGGCGTGGTTTGGGCGGCATGATCCGGCATCTGCGTGCCGGCAATATGATTGCGCTTCTGACAGACCAGCGTGATTTTGACGGGGCAAAACTCAGCTTTTTTGGCCACCCGGTCATGACCCCGCTTTCGGCGGCCGAACTGGCCCTGAAATACGATGCAGTTGTGATTCCCGTTTATGCGATCAGGCAGGAAAACGGTCTGGATTTCGTGGTGGAGGTTGAAGCACCCGTCCCCCATACTGACGCAGAGAGCATGATGCAGGCGATCAATGACAGCCTCGAGGCGCGGGTACGTACGCATATGGGGCAATATCTGTGGGCCCATCGGCGCTGGCTGTTGCCCGTTAGTCCCGCGAAAGACAACGCACCCTAGCGCAGGCGCAGTGCCGCCAGAATTTCGCCAGGCCCTTTGGCTTGCAGGAAAACTGCGGCCGGGCCGTCGCCCGCCAAAGGTGCCTCCAGCGTCAAAGCCCCCTGCCCGTCCCACTGACCCAACTCTTCCATTGAGGATACCACATTCACATAATCGACCGTGCGACCTGCATTTTCGCCATGTTCAATTTTAACGCTCTCCAGCGCCGAGAACCGAACCAGAATTGCCGAGATTTCCGGTGGCAACGGCATATGGGTGGCCGAAACAGCGGTGAGTTGCAGAATTCCATCCTCAGCCACCGCCGTCAGGCTGACCCGCGCCGGTTTTTCATGAAACATCTCAATATATTCGACAATTTTCATAGGTTTTGAACCGATGACATGGTCCGTCCCGGCGATGATCATCTGCGGCGTATAAACCGAGCGTAACCCGGCAATGTGGGAATATGCCTTTTGACGCAGCGTATGTTCCGGGCGCGCAAATGTGTCTGCCCAGCCAATGTAATCCCAGTAATCAACATGTAAGGCCAGCGCCAGCACATCGTTACGCTGCGCCAGTTGGGCCAAAATTGCATCTGCTGGCGGGCAGGAAGAACAGCCCTGCGAGGTGAACAATTCCACCACCACCATTGGCCGGTCACCGGCAATAATCGGCTTTGGTAAGGCGCCAAACCATATGACAACGGCCACGAGGCCAAGAAACAACCGCATATAAGTCTCCACAAGCAGTAACGGGACACTAACGCACCTGTGCCCTAGCCGCCAATCAACGATTTGCGAGTTTTGCTACGTTTTTTCTGACAGGAATGTTAGTTTGCCTGCGTCATGGTGTACAATTGTATACTTTTACCCATAGACTCACACCGAAAATGCCAATAAACCACGTTCAAACCAAAGTTTCGAAGACCAGCAAAGGGTGCCACATGCCAATCCAAGTCGGACAAGACAACGCAAAAACCCGTAAAGTTTTAAAAGTTGGTGCAGAAAGCTTCGCCTATTATTCTATCCCCGCCGCCGAACAGGCCGGTCTGGGTGATTTCAGCCGCCTGCCCGCTGCCCTCAAGGTGGTTCTGGAAAACATGCTGCGGTTTGAAGATGGCGGGCGCACCGTATCCGTGGACGATATCAAAGCCTTTTCCAGATGGGCTGAGGAGGGTGGTAAAAACCCACGTGAAATCGCCTATCGCCCAGCGCGCGTGCTGATGCAGGATTTCACCGGCGTTCCCGCCGTTGTGGATCTTGCCGCCATGCGCGACGGTATTGTTGCCCTTGGCGGCGACGCAGAAAAGATTAACCCGCTCAACCCGGTCGATCTGGTCATCGACCATTCAGTGATGATCGACAATTTCGGCACGCCTCAGGCTTTCGGGCAAAATGTTGAACGCGAATATGAACGTAACCTTGAACGTTACACTTTCCTGAAATGGGGCCAGTCGGCCTTTGACAATTTCCGCGTCGTGCCCCCTGGTACCGGCATTTGCCATCAGGTCAATGTTGAATATCTGGCCCAGTCCGTCTGGACTGACAGTGACCAGAACGGCGAAAATGTCGCCTACCCGGACACGCTTGTGGGCACGGACAGCCACACAACCATGGTAAACGGCCTGGCGGTGCTGGGCTGGGGCGTTGGCGGCATTGAGGCCGAAGCCGCCATGCTCGGCCAGCCAATTTCCATGCTGATCCCCGAAGTGGTGGGCTTTAAACTGACCGGAGAAATGGTCGAAGGCACCACCGCTACAGATCTTGTGCTGAAAGTGGTACAAATGCTGCGCGAACAAGGGGTTGTGGGTAAATTCGTCGAGTTCTTCGGCCCCGGACTGGACCACCTACCCCTGCCCGACCGCGCCACCATCGCCAATATGGCACCCGAATATGGCGCCACCTGCGGCTTTTTCCCGGTCGATGGTGAAACCCTGCGCTACCTGCGTCAAACCGGGCGTGACGAAGACCGCATCGCGCTGGTCGAGGCTTATGCCAAGGAAAATGGCTTCTGGCGCGGTGATGATTACGCACCCGTCTATACCGACACGCTGGAGCTTGACATGAGCAGCGTTGTGCCTGCCATTTCCGGCCCCAAACGCCCGCAGGATTTCGTGGCGCTAACGGATGCCACCACCGCTTTCGCGGGCGAAATGGCAAACACCTTCAAACGTCCGGTAGACAAACAGGTCCCGGTTCAAGGCGAAGATTACTCCATGTCCTCAGGCAAGGTTGTGATCGCCTCGATCACTTCCTGTACAAATACCTCGAACCCCTATGTGCTGATTGGTGCCGGGCTGGTGGCGCGCAAGGCCCACGCCCTCGGACTGAACGTCAAACCCTGGGTTAAAACCTCGCTGGCCCCCGGTAGCCAGGTCGTGACCGAATACCTTGAAGCCGCGGGCTTGCAGGACGATCTGGACGCGCTTGGGTTTAATCTGGTCGGCTATGGCTGCACCACCTGCATCGGCAATTCCGGCCCGCTGCAGCCAGAGATTTCCAAGGCGATCCATGAAGGCGATCTTGTTGCCACGTCGGTGCTTTCCGGCAACCGTAACTTTGAGGGCCGCATCTCGCCGGACATTCGCGCCAATTATCTGGCCTCACCGCCACTGGTCGTCGCTTATGCACTGGCCGGGGACATGAATATCGACCTGACAAAGGATGCAATCGGGCAGGACAAAGACGGTAACGACGTCTTCCTTAAAGACATCTGGCCCACCAATCACGAGATCGCCGATTTGGTCGCCCAGACTGTCACGCGAGAGGCCTTCCTGTCTAAATATGCCGATGTGTTCGCCGGTGATGAAAAATGGCAATCCGTGGCTACCACCGACAGCCTGACCTATGACTGGCCCGCCTCCTCGACTTATGTGCAAAACCCGCCCTATTTCCAGAACATGTCGGCTGAGCCCGGTGTGATCGAGGATATCACCGGCGCGCGCGTATTGGCGGTTCTGGGCGATATGATCACCACTGACCATATCTCGCCCGCCGGTGCCTTCGCTAAAGACAGCCCCGCCGGGAAATACCTGACCGACCGTCAGGTGGCGCAGCGTGATTTCAACTCTTATGGCAGCAGGCGCGGCAACCACGAGGTGATGATGCGCGGCACTTTCGCCAATATTCGCATTAAAAACCAAATGCTTCCGGGCACAGAAGGTGGCTATACCCTTGGCCCGGACGGGCAGAAAACCTCGATCTATGAGGCGGCGATGGCCTACCAGTCGGCAGGCGTGCCTCTGGTGGTGTTTGGCGGTGAACAATATGGTGCGGGTTCCAGCCGTGACTGGGCGGCGAAGGGCACTAACCTTCTGGGTGTCAAAGCGGTCATCGCCACCTCGTTTGAGCGTATCCACCGTTCAAATCTTGTTGGTATGGGGGTGATCCCGTTTGAGTTCACGGGCGGTGACAGCCGCGAAACGCTGGGCCTGACCGGACAGGAAAATGTCTCGATCCAGGGCCTTGCCGGCGATCTGAAGCCGCTATCAGATGTGCCCTGCACGATCACCTACGCCGATGGCACCAGCCGTGACATCACCCTGAAATGCCGGATCGATACGGAAGTCGAAATTGAATATGTCGAAAATGGCGGTGTGCTGCACTACGTGCTCAGAAATCTCGCCAAAGCGCCGTAAAAGATTTCATGCCTCCGGCGGGGATATTTACAGCAAGAGGAAATGATCGTCTTTCATCTTGGTGTAAATACCTCGGGGGTTTGGGGGCAGCGCCCCCAACTCCTTCATTTCAACGCGCGCCGAAGCCACTTAGTTTGTTAGGGTAGCCGCCGCTTCTTCCATCGCCGGGCGGATCTTGCTGGCAAGGATGCTTTTAGTGATCGGCCCGGCAAAACGCAGAACAACGACGCCGTTGCCATCAATCACAAAGGTCTCCGGCACGCCGTAGACGCCCCAATCCAGCGCCGTGCGCCCGTTGGGGTCTGCCGCCAGAGCGGCGTAAGGATTGCCAAGATCCTCAAGAAAGCCCAAGGCTTTCGCCGGGTCGTCCTTGTAGTTGATGCCGTATATGATGATACCTTCGTCAGCCATCGCCTCAAGCTGCGGGTGCTCAACGCGACAGGGCGTGCACCACGAGGCCCAGAAGTTTACCAACTTCACTCCTTCGGCGTGCAACATTTCTTCGGTGACAATATCCCCCGGTCCCAATGCATTCAGCTGCAATGCCGGTACCGGGTTGCCTTCGCGGGTCGAACGCAGGGCGCGTGGATCATCGCGTTGCATGCCCAGATAGAACATCAGCGCCAGCCCCGCAAAAATCAGCGGTGGCAGCACCATCATCGGTGCTATCTTACCCGCCATCTGAACCTGCCCGTCGCGCATCGCGTCTAGCTTCAGCGGCCTCCAGATCAGCCCTGGTTTTGCGTGCCTGCACCCAGGTCACAGCAACAAGCAAGACCAGCGCCAGCATCGTCAGCCCATAGGCCGACAATACCACGAATGCATATTTTCCAAGTTCAACCATCGGACATCCTTTCACGGACTTCCAGCGCCTGAACCCGGCGGCGGCGTACTTCGGAGCGGGTGCGGATCAACACCAGAACCACAAACAGAAGCACGAAACCCGTAAGACAGAAAAGCAGCGGTAAGAAAAAAACGTCCGAGACGTTTTCTTCCTTGTCCAAAGACAGGCTCGCCCCCTGATGCAAACCCTGGTTCCAGAAGTTTACTGCGTATCGGCTCAAAAGTGCGAAGACCGATCCGACAATACACAGAACCGAGGTCAGATCGGCCGCGGTATCAGGGTTTTCAACGGCCGCCCACAGGGCCATGTAGCCAAGGTAGAACAGGAAAAGGACCAGAAACGAGGTCAGGCGCGGATCCCAGGCCCAAAACGTGCCCCACATCGGCTGCCCCCAGAACATTCCGGTGATAATAGCTATCACCGTCATGGTCAGCCCGATCAGGGCGGCAGACTTGGCTGCCAGAACGCTGACATGGTGGCGTCTGATCAACCAGATCAGGCTGGTCACCAGCATCATGATCCAGATGTTGATCGACATCATGGCACTTGGCACATGAATATAGATGATCTTGACCGAGGTGCCGAAATTTATCGCCTCAGGCGTGAAGAAAAAGCCCCAGATTAACCCGACACCAAGGGTCAGCACAGTCAGCCCGGTAACCCAGGGCAGGACTTTTGCGGACAGGGCCATGAACTTGACCGGGTTTGCATATTGCCAAAGAGACATGCTTTTTTCTACGCCGTGCAGCACAAGTCGACAAGCGATTTCAGCGGTTAATTGTCACTTCACCGAAGGTTTATACGGATCGCCGCGGCGGCGGCGAAAGGTAAAAGGGCAACCGCCCCGGCGGTTATGCCGGCCAGCATCAAAATGGGTGTGGTCACGGCCATACCTTCAGCACCGCGGCGTGCGGCTTCAGCCCCGAAAATTAACGTTGGCACGTAAAGCGGCAATACCAGCAGGCTCAACAGTAATCCGCCACGTTTCAGGCCAACGGTAAGTGCCGCGCCAAATGTGCCGATCATCGACAAAGCCGGAGTACCGATCAGCAAAGTGGTGAACAGCCAGACTTGCCCATTTCCTTCAAGATGCAGCAATGTTGCCAGCACGGGGGCTGCCAGCGTCAGCGGCAGTCCGGTGACCAGCCAATGCACCAATGCCTTGACCATCACGGCGCCCTCCATTGGCATCGGGGCGGTTGCCAGCAGGTCCAGGGTGCCGTCCTCAAAATCCAGCTGAAACACCCGGTCGAGTGACAATAGGCAGGCCAGCAACGCCCCGATCCACAGGATCCCCGGTGCAATGCGGGTCAGTATCGCGGTTTCCGGTCCGACGCCAAATGGCACCAAAACCGTCACGATCAGGAAAAAGGCCAGCCCTAGGCCAAAGCCACCACCTGCGCGCACCGAAAGGCGCATATCCCGGATCAGCAGCGCGATCATTCGAAAGCCTCGTCAAATGCACTGGTCAAGGCCGAGCCATTGTCCGGGTCGGCCCGGCATGCGCCGATGTCAAATATCCCGGCCTCAAGTCCAAGGTCGATATGGGTGGCAATAAGGGCAGCGCCTCCGGCTGCCACATGGGCGCGCACGGCATCGGCAAACATGGTGACCGAGGCCACGTCAAGCGATACTGTCGGCTCATCCAGAAGCCACAAGGGCCGCCCGGTAACAATCAGCCGCGCCAGCCCCAACCGGCGTTTTTGCCCGGCGGACAGGTTGGCTGCGGGGCGGGCAGCGAGATGGGCAAGGTTGAAGCTTTCAAATGCCGCCTGCGTGGCATCCGTGCCGTAAATTTTAGACCAAAAATCGAGATTTTCTCGCACAGTCAGGGTAGATTTCAACCCATCCGCATGGGCGCCGTAAGCGATGGTTTCTGGCGGCATGGAAACCGCTCCGGCAAGCGGTGGCTGCAAACCTGCCAAGGTACGCAAGAGCGTGGTTTTACCCGAGCCATTAGGTCCGCGCAGGATCAACACCTGACCTGCCTTCAGGGTGAAACTCACCCCTTCCAGCACCGGCACCGAGCCGCGTGACACTGCCAGATTCTCGACCTTTAATTCCATGCCCCTGCCTAAACCGGCAGGGCTGCAAGCGCAATGCGTCGCCCGTCCGCCAACAGCACATTATAGGACCGACAGGCAGTGGGGCTGGCCATCGGCTCGACCCCGATGCCCGCCGCCTCCAATGCCTCGATCAGCTGGACCGGACGCGCCGTCATTTCTGCACCCAGCCCCAAAAACAGCACGTCCACCTTGCCCGCCAGTGCCAGCAAAGCCTCAGTGTCTTCAAGCCCGCCCCACCCTGTGACCGCTTCAGCGCTGAGCAGGATCGGCCCTTTCAGCACCTGACCGGCAATGCGAAAGAAACCCGGCCCATAGGCGTCAACCGGTGCTGCGTCGTCAAATCTGATTTCTGATATTTCCATATTTCCCTCAGTCCAGAAACGGCAGCCCGGTCAGCGCCGATATTGCGATGATCACATAGGCCACAGCCCGGTAAAAACCCTCAAGACGTGGCTGAAACAATATACCACCAAGCACATTGCCCGCGAGGTATGGAACGGTAAGAATCAGCGAGAGCCCCACCATGACCAAGGTCATCTTACCCATCACAGTCAGCATCACGACCATCAGGATATCAATTGCCAACAGATACAGGATCAGGTTGGCGCGGATGGCGGCAGCGCTGCTACTGCTGGCCATATACAGCATGATTACAGGTGGCCCCGCCAGACCGGTTGAACCGGCCAAAAACCCGCCCACCATTCCGGCGCCATAGGTCATCCAGCGTTTTAGCGTGTGGCGGTAGCGGTATCCGCTGATCAGCAGAATCAACAACCCAAGCGTTATCAATGACACCGCATAGCGAAATACCTCCGGGTCTACACGCGACAGGAGCAGAAGACCGACCGGCATCGCCACAATGAGACCGGCACATAAGCGGGCGACCTCGGCCCGGTTCCCGTCGCGCAATGCGCGCGGGACGTTGGGCATTGGTCCAACAACGTCAATCAGGGTCAGCGTGATCAGCGCGGCGAACGGGTCCAGGACCTGCGCCGCCGCTGGCATGTATACCATGGCCGTGCCAAACCCGGCAAAGCCGCGCACAATACCGGCGATGGCTGCGACCAATGCCAGCCAGGCCAATCCCGGATGGGATAGCGCGGCTGACAGAAATTCAGGCATCCACATCCGCGAACTGGTTACCGGCATTGGCGTCAGGTTTTGACCAGTCGCGCTTGACCCCCAGTTTCAGCAGGATCGACGAGGCCACGAAAACTGAGCTGTATGTCCCGACCACAACGCCCCAAATCATGGCAAACACGAACCCGCGGATCACGTCGCCACCAAGAACATAAAGCGCGCCCAGTGCGATCAGTGTAGTGACCGAGGTCATGACCGTCCGGCTGAGGGTTTCATTGATCGACAGGTTCATAACCTCTTTCAGGTCCAGCTTTTTGTATTTTCGCAGGTTTTCACGAACCCGGTCAAACACAACCACCGTATCGTTCAGAGAATAGCCGACGATGGTCAGAAGGGCCGCGATTATCGCCAGGTCGAACTTGATGCCGACAAGGGCAAAAATGCCGATAGTCAGCACCACGTCATGTACCAAAGCGGCCACCGCACCGACGGAAAACTGCCACTCAAAGCGCAGCCAGATATAGACCAGAACCGCTGCAATCGCCCCCATCACCGCCATGATCGCCGTCGTCACCAGCTCGCCCGACACTTTCGGGCCGACGCTTTCGACCGACGGGAAGGTAATGTCGCCATCCACCGCAACCAACGCCGCCTTAATGGCTCCGATATTTTCCGGAGAGATTGAGGCATCACCCTCCTGCACCTGCACCCGGATCTGGGCCACGTTTTTACCTGCCCCAAAAGTCGGGTCAAACACTTCGGTGATGGTCGTATCGCCAAGGTTCAAGGGTTCCAGCGCCGTTCGATAAGCCCCCACATCCACCGCATTGACGCTTTCGGTCCGGATGCTTGTACCGCCTTTGAAGTCGATGCCGAAATTCAGGCCGATCATCAGGAACACCACCACGGCGCCCACCATCATCGCACCGGAACCACCCAGCGCCAGAACGGCCCGGCGGAAGAAATCCCAGTTCGTACCCTGCGGCACCAGATGAATTCCTTTGATCGTAAAATTACGGGGACGTTTACGCTCAAACCACAAGACGATCATCAGGCGGGTGACGAAAATCGCCGTAAAGACCGAGGTCAGGATACCCAGACCCAGCGTCACCGAGAAACCGCGAACGGGGCCTGATCCGGCAATAAACAGGATCGTGGCGGTGATCAGCGTGGTGATATTGGCATCCAGAATGGCGCTCAGAGCCTTCTCATATCCCAGCTCGATCGCCCGCGCCGGGCCACGCCCGCCTTTGAGCTCCTCGCGTATTCGCTCGAACACCAGCACATTGGCGTCCACCGCCATCCCGATGGTCAGGACGATCCCGGCGATACCGGGCAGGGTAAGGGTGGCTCCGATCATGCTGAGCAGGCCGAAAATCATGCCCACATTCAGGATCAAAGCGATATTGGCGATGATGCCGAACCAGCCGTAACTCAGCCCCATAAAGACCAGAACGCCGGAAAAAGCCACGATCGACGCGATCTTACCCGCATCAATAGAATCCTGCCCAAGCTCCGGCCCGATGGTGCGCTCTTCCTCAAAGCTCATTTCAGCAGGCAAGGCACCAGCGCGCAAAAGCACCGCCAGATTGGTGCTTTCCTCAATGGTGAAATTGCCCGAGATAATTCCCGAGCCGCCGGGAATATGTTCGTTGATGCGCGGGGCCGAGATCACCTCGCCGTCCAGCACAATCGCAAATGGTGATCCGACATTCTCAGCCGTGTAATCCCCAAATTTACGCGCACCTGTCGGGTTGAAACGGAAATTTACCGCAGGGCGTCCGTTCTGGTCAAAGCTGGGCTGCGCATCCGTCAGCTCTTCGCCGGTGACAACCGGGGTTTGCTCCAGTACATAATAAACCCCCTCTTCATCCATCGACGGATAAAGCACCTGACGCGGCCCTGGCACTGTTTCCGGATCGCTGGTACGGCTTAAAACCGGATTAAAGGTCAGCTTGGCGGTAGTACCTATCAGCGCTTTGAGTTCCTCGGCTGATCCCAGCCCCGGCACCTGAATTAGGATGCGCCGTTCGCCCTGACGCTGGATGGTCGGCTCGCGTGTGCCGACCTCGTCAACCCGCCGCCGGATTATCTCAAGCGATTGCTGAATGGTGCGGTCATCGGTGGCCATCTTTTCAGCCTCAGACAGCTGAACCACCAGCTCGTCGCCATCTCCGGCCACTTCGATATCGGTGCTGCCAACACCGGTCAGGGTCACCACCGGCTGCGCAAGCGCGCCGACTACTTCCATGGCGCGCGCCATTCCATCAGGCTGGCTGATTTTCACCCGCAACGTATCAGGGGTGGAATCCTGCCGGCGAATGGTGCCCACATCGGCGCGCACGTCGCGCAATGCGTCCCGTACCTCCGGCCAGAGCGCATCCATACGCGCGGCGTAAACGTCTTCAACCTGAACCTCTGCCAGCAAATGCGCGCCACCGCGCAAATCCAGCCCCAGATTAACCAGCCCGGAAGGCGCCCAGTCAGGCCAGGCCGATGCCAGCGCCTCGCGCTCAGCGGTCGAGCCATAAGCCTCGATCTCAAGCACCGCGTCGTTATGGCCCTCAACCCGGGTGTAAAACCCGTTCGGAGAGGCATAGACAAGCCCCAGCACCACAACGCCGATAATGACCAGTCGTTTCCACAGCTCAATCTGAAGCATCCGCCCGCCTCGCAAATTATGTTGTTAGGTTCAGCTTTCCGCCGGTTCGGTCTTGGAAACCACCGTGGCGATGGTCGCACGCACGACGCGCACTTTCACACCCGTTGCGATCTCAACCTCAACCTCACCGTCATCCTTGACCTTGGTGATCTTGCCCATGATGCCGCCACCCGTAACGATCTGATCGCCACGGCGGAGCGCTTCAAGCATCCCCTGATGCTCTTTGGCCTTCTTTTGCTGTGGCCGGATCAGCAGGAAATACATGATCCCGAAAATAAGGATCAGCGGCATCAGGCTGGTCAGCCCCCCTAATGCGCCACCCCCGGCTGCCTGCGCATAAGCAGGTGTCACGAACAATTCCAACATAGTCAAATCCCTCTCATTACCCCGTCGGTCCGGGGTCCATCCCCCACCATTTCAGCGAATTACCTATATGGGGCCGAGAGGCTTGGCAAGCAAGCGCTATTGGGGTCTTATGAGGGGGTATTTTGAGGGATTTATGGCAAACGACGATCAACCGAATGACACATGGTCATGGCTTGGCCTGAACCGCGAGCCGGATTTCAGGAAATCCCGTGCTCTTGGCGGCTTTCTTGGCTTCCTCCTTGTTGTCCTGATAATTGTTCTTGTCGTTTACGCCATCGGCGCTCTTGTCCATCTTCTTTTGGCGGTCTTCATGGCCGGGCCTTATGCTACGGGCGAGGTCCACTCAGCCATTCGTAATATTGGTCTTGTGCTGGCAGCAGTATTCGGTGCCCCCTTTCTGGCGTGGCGTTCCTATGCCGCCCATAAACAGGCCACCACCGCTGATGAAGGTTTAATAACTGACCGCATTACAAAAGCAGTTGAGGGTCTCGGTTCTGAAAAAACTGTCAATCGAATTGGTCGCCCACTTACATTGTGGACAGGGCAACCTAGAAATATCGTTCATTTAGTAGAACTTGATGACATTGACAGTTTTGAGTTACCTATTCGTTCGGTTGAGGTCACACGAAAAAGAAAACCTTTTGAGTTTGATGATGGAAAGGTATTCGATGGCCTTCAAGTCGAAATCAAAAAGTGGCCCGCTGAAATAACCGTTATCGAATGGCAAGGTGAAAATAAAAAAGCCAGTGACACCGATCATATTGGTCATGTTGGAGATTGGCAGGTTTTTACTGAAACTGAACCTAATATTGAAGTCCGCACGGGCGCTCTTTATGCCCTTGAACGCGTCGCACAAGACAGCCCCCGCGATCATATACAGATCATGGAAATTATTACGGCCTATGTGCGCGAAAACTCCCCATTTAACACCTCAAAGACCTTGAGGGTAAGAAGCACGTTGCCAAGCACCGATATTCGCGCGGCATTAACTATAATAGGACGACGAACGCCATCTCAAATTTTGCTTGAACGTTCAGACAAGCGCCAAAGTGCTGATGGCTACCGGCTCGACCTGCGGAACACCAATTTAAAAGAGGTAGATTTGAGCAACCTGAATTTCGAGTTCGCACAATTAAATGAATCAGATATGCAGGGTGTGAATCTTAGTGGGGCCCTTATAAAGAAGGCGTATCTCGGCTTTACCCAGCTACAGGGCGTGGATCTCAGTGAGGCGCAGATGCAGGGAGTTCTACTTATCGGGGCAAGGATGGACAATTCCACTGTTATGACGGCGGCCGACACCACAGGAGTTGCAGTCTATTCCATAGATTTCGGCGATGTCTCAGTTTCGGCGCGTCAATTAAAATCAATGTTTGGGGACACATCTGTAATCCTCCCAGACGAAATGAAACCACCTCCCGACCATTGGCCCAAATTCAAACTCCACAAAGAAGAATTACTCTACGAATGGTTAAAGTGGCAGGACGACCCTGACAGCTACACCCCACCTGCCCCTCAAAATCCGCCGGAAAATGTTTAAACACCCGCCATGCAGCACGGCATTTGTTTAAACGCTCCCGGTATGTGTTCAAACTTCCCGGATTTTCACACGTAAGACTTTAATCTTTCCCCCGTCGCCGGAATGCGCCATATCTGCGCGAGATTTTTGACCTGAGGACCTGACCCATGCACGACATCCGCCTGATCCGCGACAACCCCGCCGCTTTTGACGCCCATATGGCCCGTCGGGGCCTGTCTGGTCTGTCTGATCAGGTTCTGGCGCTCGACAATGCCCGGCGCGGCGCCATTCAGGCTTCTGAGACCGCACAGGCCGAGGCCAACAAGGCCGCCAAATCCATCGGGGCCGCCAAGGCCAAGGGCGACGAAGAAGAATTCCAGCGCCTGCGCGCCGAAGTTGCTGAAAAGAAAGCGGAAATTTCCACGCTGAACGATGCCGCCAAAGCGCAGGATGCAGCCCTGAATGATCTCCTAATGGAGCTTCCTAACCTTGTGGACGAGGACGTGCCGGAGGGCGCGGACGAGGACGACAATGTCGAGATCAACCGCTGGGGTTCCCCGCGCAACTTCGCCTTCAAACCTTTAGAACATTACGACATCCCCGCCGCCAAGGACGGGCTGGACTTTGAAACCGCCGCCAAGCTCTCGGGGTCGCGTTTCGTGCTCATGTCCGGTTCTATCGCCCGCCTGCACCGCGCTTTGGCGCAGTTCATGCTGGATGTGCACGTGAATGAAAACGATCTGGTCGAGACCAACACGCCGGTCATCGTGCGTGAGGAAATGATGTATGGCACCGGGCAATTACCCAAGTTTGGCGAAGACAGCTATCAGACCACAAATGGCTGGTGGCTGATCCCCACGGCCGAAGTGCCCCTGACCAACATCGTGAATGGCGCCACCATTTCCGAAGGCTACCTGCCACGCCGTTACGTCGCCCACACCCTGTGTTTTCGCTCAGAAGCAGGTTCAGCAGGCCGCGACACGGCCGGCATGTTGCGCCAGCACCAGTTTGAAAAAGTTGAAATGGTGTCGATCACCCATCCGGACAAAAGTCGGGCCGAACATACGCGCATGACCAAATGCGCCGAGGGTATCCTTGAACGTCTGGGCCTGCCCTACCGAACCGTCATCCTGTGCACCGGCGATCTGGGTTTCGGCATGCGCCGCACCCATGACATCGAGGTCTGGCTGCCGGGGCAGGATACCTACCGCGAGATCAGTTCGGTTTCCCTTGCCGGTGACTTTCAGGCACGCCGTATGAATGCCCGTTTTAAACCCGAAGGTGGCGGGAAACCCGAATTTGTTCATACGCTTAACGGGTCCGGCGTGGCGGTTGGGCGTTGCCTGATTGCGGTACTGGAAAACGGCCAGGAAAAAGATGGCTCGGTCACGCTGCCGGACGTTCTGCACCCCTATTTGGGTGGCAAAACCCGGATCAATGCTGATGGTGTGCTGGAGTAAGTAAGAGGCACCCCAACCCGGCTTGCTGTGCCTCAGAGTTCCAGCGTCACGCCCCTGCGACCCGCCAGATCGGTGAAATACTGCCACGCCACCCGACCTGAACGCGCCCCGCGCGTGGCCTGCCATTCGATCGCTTCAGCACGCAGGGTTTCGGCATCAATTTCAACGCCGTAGGCATCACAATAGCCGCGGATCATTGCCAGATATTCATCCTGCGTACACGGGTGAAAGCCCAGCCACAGGCCGAAACGGTCACTCAGCGAAACCTTTTCTTCAACCGCTTCAGAGGGATTGATGGCCGAGGAACGCTCGTTCTCGATCATGTCACGCGGCATCAGGTGGCGGCGGTTTGATGTGGCGTAGAACACGACATTTTCCGGCCGCCCCTCAATACCCCCATCCAGAACCGCCTTCAGGCTTTTGTAATGTTCGTCATCGTGGGAAAAGCTCAGATCGTCGCAAAACAACAAAAACCGGTGCTCGGATTCTCGCAGAAGGTTCAGCAGCCGCCCGACCGAAGGCAGGTCTTCACGCTGAAGCTCGATCAGTTTTACGGTTGCTCCCCGCTTCAGGACTTCCGCATGTATCGCCTTGATAAGGCTGGATTTACCCATCCCGCGTGCGCCCCATAAGAGAGCGTTGTTGGCGGGAAGCCCCTTTGCGAACTGCAAGGTGTTTGCCAGCAACGTATCGCGTGATCGGTCAATGCCCAGTAGCAGATCAAGCCCTACCCGGTTGACGTTACTCACTGGTTCCAGCCGGTCCGGCGCGACGTGCCAGACGAAAGCATTGGCGGCATCAAGATTTGGAGGCTCTCCGGGCGCCGGGGCGAGGCGTTCCAAAGCCTGCGCCATCCTGTGCAGCATTTCGTCCGTCATGGCGTATTATCAACCTGACCGGGGTCGTCTTCCTCATCGTCATCATCTGGCGCAATGACCTCGTCGTCGTCCTCATCTTCGTCGAATTCGGCAAAGAGCGGGTCTTTTTCCTCGGAAGTATCCTCGTCTGTTGCGTCAGGGGTATCCCCGACATCCTCGCCGTCCTCATCATCTTCAAACCACAGGCCCTGTTCACGCAGCTCGGCCTCGCGTTTACCCTCAACCCGCGCCACCAGAAAAATCGAAATTTCGTAAAGCCCAAAGACCACCACGAACAGGATAATCTGGGTGGTGACGTCCGGCGGGGTAACCAGAGCGGCAACGACCAAAATGCCAACCACAGCGTATTTTCGGGTGCTGCGCAGCCCTTTTGCGGAGGCAAGTCCAGCCTTGCCCATCAGGGTCAGTAACACCGGAAGCTGGAAGCAAAGTCCGAAAGCAACGATCATTTTCAGTGTAATATCAAGGCTTTCGTTGACCTTGCCATTGAAAACAATATCAATCCCCTTGTCCGTAACACCCTCGACACCTTCGCCCGACATAAGGGCCGCGACGAAGGACGGCAGATCAGCAAAGCCCAGAAAAAAGGTCATAGCCAGCGGCACGACCACAAAATGTGCAAACGACGCGCCCAGTAAAAACAGCACCGGCGAAGCGATCAGAAAAGGCAAAAAGGCGGATTGTTCTTTTTTATAGAGCCCCGGCGCCACAAAGCGCCACATCTGGTTGGCAATAACCGGAAACGCAAGCATCAGCCCGCCGACCATAGATATGCGGATCAGGGTAAAGAAGTATTCCTGCGGCGCGGTGTATTGCATGACCGGGTTTGGGTCGCCTAAATTACGCATGGTGTTTTCGATCGGCACCAGCAGGAAATCAAGGATCATGCCGCCAAAGGCAAAACAGATAATCATGCCAACTATAAACGCCATCGCCGAGCGGATCAGGCGGGTGCGCAACTCGGCCAGATGCTCGATCAGGGGTGCCGAGCTTTCTTCGATCTCGTCTGTATCGCTCATGCGCTAGAATTCCCGGATGTCTCAGGCGTGCTTGTGTCTTTGGCAGTAGCTGCGGGGGCCGTCACCTTTTTAGCCGACGCTTTCTTCTTGGCCGGTGCCTTCTTTGCGGTAGCCTTTTTCGCTGCGGGCTTTTTAGCTGGTGCCTTCTTGGTGGCAGCCTTCTTGGCGGTGGGCTTATTCGTTGCAGGCTTTTCGTCAGCCTTCGGCGTGCCCTCTTCGGCCTTGGCGGCAATCTTCGCCCGGCGCTCCTCTGCCTCCTTGGCCCGTTTGGCGGCCAGTTTGGCAGTTTCCGTGCCGTGGACCGCCTTCGAATCTTTCGCCGGATCCCACTTTTCAAATTGGTCAGCCGCATCCTTCAGAGCATTAAGCCCGGTCTGCGTGGGGTTCGTGGCCTTCTTCAGGTCTTCCGCCACATCCTTAACACCGCTTTGATCCGCCGCATCATTCATGGCGCGGGTAAACTCGCGCCCCAGAGAACGGGCTTTGGCGGTGAAACGGCCGAGGGTGCGGAACATGCCGGGCAGGTCTTTGGGACCCACCACGATCAGTGCCACGATGCCAATGACCAAAAGTTCGGTCATGCCGATGTCGAACATGGGCGAACCCCTTAACTAAAAAAGGGCCTTAAGCCTCTTCTTTTTCTTCCTCGGGCGTCACGTCTTTGGCAGCGTCGGCTGCCTGTTCTTCGATCTCGGCATTGCCTTCCGACACGCCTTTTTTGAACGAAGTGATCCCCTTACCAACCTCTCCCATAAGGGACGAGATCTTGCCGCGGCCAAACAGGACCAGCACCACAACCGCGATCAGAAGAAGGCCCGGAAGGCCGATATTGTTGAGCATGAGAAATCTCCCTTGTCGGGTAAACCAGCGTCCACCCCTCATTCATCGTCAAATGTATGTATGGCTTTCTGGCAGAAGTTCAAAGCCCCAAAAGCCGTCAAAATGGCAAAGGGCAGCGAAAAACCGCGTGATTTTGTCCGTGACGAAGGATGTGGCGGCATCAAAAGACCGCTTCATGACGCCTTTTTACTGTCTTCAGGGAAGACAAAACACCGGTCGCGACGGATCGCGACCCACAAGGCCGTGCCAGCATCGGGCAAAAATACCGCCGGCACCGTGGCTTTCAGAAAACAGCCATCCGCCTCCATATCGAACTCGACCAGGCTCTCCTTGCCGATATAGCGCGCCCTTTTTACAACACCGCGCGCCCACGTGCCATGTTCCGGCGTCGGGTCGGGACCTTGCCCGGCGCGGTCAAAGTCGATCCGCAGATGTTGCGGACGGATAACGATCGAAACCGGGGTATCGTCCGGATATCCCGGCGTCAGGAAATGCCCAAAAGCCGTTTCGGTCAGGGCACCGGACACTTTGCCGCGAATGACATTTACATCAGAGAAGAAACCGGCTGCGGCTTCATCCACCGGCGCGTTATAAATATTATAAGGTGCGCCGTGTTGTACAACCTTGCCATCGCGCATCAGGGCGATCTCATCAGCCATGCGCATGGCCTCTTCCGGTTCATGTGTAACCAGCAGAACCGCCGCGCCTTCCTCTTTCAGGATCGCCAGAGTTTCATCGCGGATATCGTCGCGCAACCGGTTGTCCAATCCCGAAAACGGTTCATCCATCAGCATAATCTTTGGGCGTGGCGCGAGGGCCCGCGCCAGAGCGACCCGTTGCTGCTCGCCCCCGGATAATTCGTGCGGATAAGCGTCGATGAATTTCTTCAACCCAACTTTTTCCAGCAATTCGCGCACCCGCAGGCGTTTTTCCGTGCGCGTCCCGGTCAGCCCGAACGAAACATTGTCGGATACGGACAAATGCGGGAACAGGGCAAAATCTTGAAACATCAGCCCGACCGAGCGTTTTTCAGGTGGCAGATGGACGTTTTCCCCGGCAATCAACTGCCCGTCGATGTAAATTTCGCCGCCATCCTGATGTTCAATCCCGGCAATGATGCGCAAAGTGGTGGATTTACCGCAACCGGACGGCCCAAGCAGACAGGTGACCTGCCCCGGCCTGACACTCAGCGAGACGTCATCAACCACAGGCCGGCCGCCAAAGCTGCGCCGGATGTTCCTGATTTCCAGCCGAGGCGTCTGATCGCTCACGCCCGCACTCCTTTTGTCACCGGCAAATCCCGACGAAAACCATCGGACATTAACGTTCTTCTGGCCAGATATCAGCCCAGCGGCCCTATCGCAAGTCTGTGCTTGCCCTGCGCCCTAAAACGACATTCTGGTCGTAAAAGCCCAAGCGGTTCGGTTCGCAGAGGACAACATGGGGGAAATGCCCCGCGAAAAAACGCGAAAGTCCAATGCGCCTGATCTTGTCTTTCACGTCTTTGTTCCTGTCTGTCATTCTGTTGCAGATCTCGTCCGGCGCAATGGCACCGCTTGATGCGCTGTCTGGACTGGCGCTGGATTTCAGCCGCGCCCAGATTGGTCTGTTGGGTTCAGCCCATTTCACCGGCTTTTTCATCGGCTGCTGGTGGGCACCGCGCCTGATGGGAAGTGTTGGCCATTCGCGCGCCTTTGCGGTTTTCACCGCCTTGGGGGCCATCGCCATGCTGGCGCATATGCTGATAATAAACCCGCTGGCATGGGCGGCGATGCGGGTGGCGTCAGGCCTGTGCGTTGCTGGCTGTTACACGGTGATCGAGGCATGGATGAACGCGCGGGTTGAAAACTCGAACCGCGGGCGGGTCA
The DNA here is from genome assembly GCA_964550345.1 of uncultured Aliiroseovarius sp. Taxonomy (GTDB): domain Bacteria; phylum Pseudomonadota; class Alphaproteobacteria; order Rhodobacterales; family Rhodobacteraceae; genus JAAEUB01. Next base: position 77,230 of record CAZJYZ010000007.1, read on the forward strand.
TGGGATCATACCGCATGATTGATCTGGGGGCCTCACTGGCGGCGCAATTGATGATCGGCGTTTTGGAGCCCGCCCACTACGTTTCTTATAATATACTGGCCATCCTGTGTTGCGCCGCCATTTTACCGCTGGTGATGACCCGCACGGCCCAGCCCGAGACCCCGACCGCCCCGCGCCTGCGCCCCGGTAAGGCATGGCTTTTGTCGCCACTGGCCGTGGCCGGGGTGGTGGTGGCGGGCCTGACCTCGGCGGCGTTTCGCATGGTCGGACCGGTTTATGGGCAGGAAGTCGGGCTTACCCCGGTTGAGATTGCCACCTTTCTGGCCGCCTTCGTTGCCGGGGGCGCAGCGGCGCAAATACCCGTCGGCTGGCTGGCAGATAAATACGACCGACGCTGGGTGCTGATCTGGCTGTCTGTCGCTGCCATGGCCTCCTGTGGCGTAACGGTCATGACAAACGGGGTTGGGCCCGGTCTTGTCTTTCTGACCGCCGCTCTATTTGGCTTTACCACCTTTCCGGTCTTTTCAGTGGCCACAGCTCATGCCCATGACTTTGCTGAAAATGCCGAGCGGGTAGAATTATCGGCCGCTCTGATGTTCTGGTATGCCTGTGGCGCCATTGCTTCGCCATTGGCGACCTCGTGGCTGATCGAAGGCTACGGCCCGAAAGCCTTGTTTGCCTTTATTGCCGTCGGTCATCTGGCATTGGTGGTCTATGGTCTGAACCGGATGCGCGTTCGTCCGACCGTCGATGAACGTACACCTTACGTCTATGCACCACGCACCTCGTTCGTGATTGGCCGCCTGTTTGGGCGGTTTCGCGACAGGAATTAACAAACGCCTTTCAACTGGCCTTATCTGGCCAACTGATCTGGCCCTATTGGCAAGCCCGCACCACACGTAAAACCCACGGGAAACAGCCCGACAAGGGCCAGCGCCAAAGGAATTGACCCATGAAAATGACCACGGAAGAAGCCTTCGTAAAAACCCTGCAAATGCATGGGATTGAACACGCATTTGGTATTATCGGTTCGGCCTTCATGCCTATTTCCGATAATTTCCCGCGCGCTGGCATCACCTTTTGGGATTGCGCCCATGAAGGCTCTGGCGGGTTCATGGCCGATGGCTTTACCCGCGCCTCGGGCAAAATGTCGATGATGATCGCCCAGAACGGGCCCGGCATTGCCAACTTTGTGACCGCCGTCAAAACTGCGTACTGGAACCACACCCCGCTGCTGTTGGTCACCCCGCAGGCCGCCAACAAGACTATTGGTCAGGGTGGTTTTCAGGAAGTTGAGCAGATGGCCATGTTCGAAGACATGGTCGCCTATCAGGAAGAGGTGCGCGACCCAACCCGCATAGCGGAAGTGCTGAACCGGGTGATCACGCAGGCCTTTCGCGCCTCGGCCCCGGCCCAGATCAACGTTCCACGCGATATGTGGACACAGGTGATCGACATCGAACTGCCGCGCATTGTTGAAATTGAGCGCCCAGGTGGCGGAGACAAGGCCATTGCCGAAGCTGCCGCCTTGCTGTCCGGGGCCAAAAACCCGGTTATCCTTAACGGTGCCGGTGTGGTTATTGGCGGCGCTATCCCTGCCTCAATGGCACTGGCCGAACGTCTGACCGCACCTGTTTGTTGCGGCTACCAGCATAATGACGCCTTCCCCGGCTCGCACCCACTGCATGCCGGGCCTTTGGGCTATAACGGCTCCAAAGCGGCAATGCAGTTGATCGCCGAGGCGGATGTTGTGCTGGCACTTGGCACACGGCTTAACCCGTTTTCCACCCTGCCCGGCTACGGCATTGATTACTGGCCAACAGGTGCCAAAATCATTCAGGTCGACATAAATCCCGACCGGATCGGCCTGACCAAACCGGTCAGCGTGGCCATTGTCGGTGATGCCGCCAAAGTCGCCACTTCGATCCTTGAGAAGCTATCTGGCACTGCAGGGGACGTCGGTCGCGCCGAGCGGCAGGCAAACATTGCCCAGACCAAATCTGCCTGGGCGCAGGAGCTCTCATCAATGGACCACGAAGAGGACGATCCGGGCACGACTTGGAACCAGCGCGCACGTAATGCCAAGCCTGACTGGCTGTCCCCACGCAAGGCATGGCGCGCCATCATGTCGGCCCTGCCATCGGACGCGATCATCAGCTCGGACATTGGCAATAACTGCGCCATCGGCAACGCCTATCCCAGTTTTGAAGCGGGCCGAAAATACATGAGCCCCGGCCTGTTTGGCCCCTGCGGTTACGGCCTGCCATCGGTTATTGGCGCCAAAATCGCCTGCCCAGACACACCGGTTGTCGGCTTTTCCGGTGACGGCGCCTTTGGCATCGCTGTGACTGAACTGACCGCCATTGGCCGCGAAGAATGGCCCGCCATCACACAGGTAGTTTTCCGCAATTACCAATGGGGGGCTGAGAAACGTAACTCGACGCTTTGGTATGACGACAACTTCGTCGGCACTGAGCTGGACGAGGATGTGTCCTATGCCGGGATCGCCAAGGCCTGTGGGCTTAAGGGTGTCGTCGCACGCACAATGGACGAGCTGACGGCAGCCCTTGATCAGGCCATCAAGGACCAAAAGGCAGGCACCACCACCCTGATTGAAGCTATGATCAATCAGGAACTGGGCGACCCATTCCGCCGCGATGCCATGACCACCCCGGTCGAGGTGGCAGGGATCGACGCAGCCGATATGCGTCCGCAAAAGGGCGGCTGAAATGACTGGGGGCGCAGCAAAGGGCAATATCCTTGTCCTTAACGCTGGCTCGTCCTCAATTAAATTCGCCATATATGACAGTGACTTGCAAGAAAGCTTGTCCGGTCTTGCCGAAATTGGCGAGACCGGTCTGCTTACTCTTGCAGGAAAGACCCAGCCTCGCCCCCTACCCACCCACGAGGTCGGGCTAAAGGCTATCTTTGCCGCCCTTGCCGAGGACCATGGCATAAGGCCCGAGAGCCTGCGCGCTGCTGCCCACCGGGTGGTGCATGGAGGCGATGAATTGATCGCACCGGCCCGGATCACGCCCGCCATTCGCGACCAGATCGCCGCCTGTATCCCACTGGCGCCGTTACATAACCCCCACAATCTGGCCGCTATCGATGCCCTTGCGACACTTGCACCGGATCTGGCCCAGTTTGCCTCGTTTGACACAAGCCTTCACGCCACAAACCCCGAAGTTGCCACCCGCTATGCCCTGCCCGATATCCCCGAGACCGTGGGAATTCGTCGATACGGATTTCATGGGCTGAGCTATGCGTCACTGGTCCGGGCTCTGCCTGAAATTTCCGGTGGCCCGCTGCCACAAAAACTGCTGGCCTTTCATCTGGGCAACGGTGCCTCGCTCTGTGCCATCAAAAATGGCCAGTCGATTGCGACGACGATGGGGTTTTCGCCGCTTGACGGGTTGACCATGGGCACACGTTCCGGCGGCATCGGCGGTGGTGCCGTGCTTAAGCTGGTCGAAGAAAACGGGCTTGAGCGTACCCGCGAAATCCTCCACCATGAAAGTGGCCTGACCGGATTGTCAGGGGGTAAGTCCGACATGCGTCGCCTGATCGAGGACCCCTCGCCCGACGCAGCTTTCGCCATCGCGCATTTCACCTATTGGTGCCGACGCCATGCGGGCAGCCTGATTGCCGCCCTAGAAGGGCTTGACGCCATCGCCTTCACCGGTGGCATTGGTGAAAATGCAGCACCGATCCGCGCCGCGATCCTTGATGGTCTGTCCTGGACCGGGGCACGTTTGGACACAGTTTCAAATATGGCGCACAAAACCCACCTGCATGATGCGGCCAGCAAGGTTGCCATTTGGATCATTCCTGCCGAAGAAGAGCGGATGATCGCCCGCGACGCGCTGGCGCTAATCGACAGAAATACCTGAAATAGCAATGGAAATCACGGTTGAAGCAACGATGTCATCCACCGTTGCACCTCGGCTGAGGTCACAGACAGGGTGTCGAAAACCCTGCAATACCGGGCCGATGGCCTGCGCCCCGGCCAATTCCTGCACCAGCTTATAGGCGATATTTCCCGCGTCCAGATCGGGGAAAATCAATGTATTCGCCGGGCCACCTTCAACCCCTTTCAGCTCTGAAATGGCGGTGTTCAGCGCCGCATCCGCCTGAACCGGGCCGTTAAACCCTGTGGCTTCGGCCACCGCGCGCACCTTTTCGACGCTTTTACCCGCACCACTACGGCCAGTTGAATAGGATAGCAAAGCCACGTCAGCCCGGCCCAACAATGCCTTGGCCGAAGCAGCCGTAGCGCGGGCGATATTGGCCAGGGCCACTTCATCAGGGTCAACATTGAGGGCGCAATCAGCAAATAACAGCGCGCGCTCGTCAGTGAACTGCATAAGAAAAAAACTCGACGGGGTCTGGCAACCATCTGCAAGCCCGATAGCCAAGGACGCGGCCTCGATCACCTTTTTGGTCGGGTTGACAACCCCCGCCACCAACACATCCGCCTCCCCAGCACCGACCATGGCTGCGGCGCGAATCAAAGGGCGTGTCAGCATGCGTTCTGCCAGGGCAGGTTTCAGCGCCCGGAGCGCCATCATAGCGTTGATATGCGCGGGCGACGCCTCGGCCAAGGGTACGACCTGCGCCAGCCCGTCTTCCTGCAAGATTTGTGCTGCCTGCGCTATCCTTGTGTCTTCGCTTTCGGGTAAAACCACCCGGGCCTGCATTGCGCGGGCGCGGTTTTTTGCGATCTCAAGCGTGTTCATCCCAACCCCGTCAGCCCTTGGTTGCTGCCTCGTACCAGGCAACAATAACGGCCCGATCCTCCGGTTCAATATAGGATTGCGAGGGTGGTGGCATGGCGTTTGTCAGGCCAGCCTGCACATAAATCTGGCGCGCCTGGCGGGCAATATCCCCAGAGTTTTCGAGGATGATCCCCTTGGGCGCATGCGAAATTCCACGCAGGCCATCTCCTTCCCAGAAAACCTCGGCCGCATGACACATGGAGCAATTTCCCATCACGATATCCTGCACATCCTCAAAGCCCTCGGCAGCAGCAAATCTTTGCGCCGCCGGACCCAGAGCGGCCTCTTCCTCGCCCCGATTGTGGAACATCGCAGCGGTAGATAACCACATGATCAGTAGAAAAAGGCCGACCGTCACGGCCCATGTCCAGTTCGGCGTACCCTTGCGCGCATGTTTGGTGTTGAAGTAATGGCGGATCGACACCCCCATCAGAAACACCAATGCGGCGATAAGCCAGTTCATCGAAGATGCGAAAGCCAGCGGGTAATGGTTTGACAACATGAGGAAAATTACCGGTAGCGTCAGGTAGTTATTATGGGTTGAGCGCTGCTTGGCGATCTTGCCGTATTTGGCGTCGGGCGTGTTTCCCGCTTTGAGGTCTTTTACCACAATTTTTTGGTTTGGAATAATGGTGATGAAGACGTTTCCGGTCATGATCGTGGCAGTGAATGCCCCCAGATGCAGCAATGCCGCGCGCCCGGTAAAGACCTGCGTATATCCCCAGGCCATCACCACCAGAACCCCGAAAAGGAAAATCATCAGACGGGTGTTATTATCGCCAAAGCGGCTTTTGCAAATCATGTCATAGGCCAGCCAGCCAAAGCCCAGCGACCCCAGCGAAATCAGCACTCCCTGCCAGACCGGTATGTCCAGCACATTTGGGTCGATCAGATAAAGCTCACCCCCGAGGTAATAAACGAGGATCAGCATGGCAAAGCCACTCAGCCACGTGGTGTAGCTTTCCCATTTGAACCAGATCAGGTCCTCGGGCATGCGTTCCGGTGCCACCATATATTTCTGGATGTGATAAAATCCACCGCCATGCACCTGCCATTCTTCGCCACTGACCCCCTGACGGCGATCATTCGACGGGCGCAACCCAAGATCCAGCGCGATAAAATAGAACGACGAGCCAATCCAGGCAATCGCAGTGATGGCGTGCAGCCAACGCACAGCAAATTCCAGCCATTCCATCAAAAATGCATAATCCAACATATTCGCTCCCCTTTTCTGGACAGCCTATAGTAAAAATGACTTTTTTGTGTATCCTGATAATCGCACAGGACTTTCAAGAAATCTCGTAAAGTTACCCCAAAGGATCACATGGCATACATCAACAATATAAAAATGTTTGTGCGGGTTTTTGAATTGGGCTCCATGTCTGCTGCGGCGCGCCATCAAAGGTGTTCGCCAGCGCTGGCATCTTCACGGATTGCCGATCTGGAAAGTCATCTGGGCGTACGCCTGTTCAACCGGACGACCCGCGCCCTGCAAGCGACTGAAAACGGGCGGATTTTTTACGAGGGCGCCTGCCGCATACTGGATGCTGTAGCCGCCGCCGAGGCGGAGATTTCCGAGGCTGTTGCCAACCCGCGTGGCACGTTATTTGTTGGCGCAGGTCTGGGGATCGGACGCCGTTTCATTGCGCCAGCGTTGCCTGAATTTAAGGCGCTTTATCCCAATATCGACATTCGCCTGCGCCTGTCAGACCGGGCCATTGATGTCGTTACAGAAGGTCTGGACATCGTTTTTCACCTTGGTCTGGCCGAAGACAGCAACCTGAAAATTCGCGTCATTGCCGATTGCCCCCGCCTGTTATGCGCCGCCCCATCTTATGTTGAAAAGCATGGAAACCCTGTCGATGGTGGTGCTTTACTGGAACAGGGGCACGCCTGCCTGACATTGCGTTTTCCCGGATCAAAAGAATTCCAGTGGACGCTGGAAACTGCTGGCGGCCCGCACCGTTACTCGGTCGGCGGACCGTACGAATCAGATGACGGTGATGTCCTAACATCCTGGGCACTGGAAGGGCATGGCATTGTTTTAAAACCTGTTTTTGAGGTCGTAGATCACCTGAAATCGGGTCAGCTGGTGCCAGTCTGCAAGGCTACCCCACCAACAGCCACCCAATTGTCCTGCCTGACACCGCATCGAAAAATGAAGGACACTAAAATCGGTTTGTTTACCGAATTCATGGTCCCACGCATAAAGGCTGCGCTAACGCCATTGTGACCCAATCTGCCAGGGAAGGATCAGTAGATATATCTGATCTGATCGGTCCAGTACCTCTCAACCCGTTTGAGGGCGCCGTTAATATCTTCGATCCCGTCCGGGCTGAGCACTGCGCGGCTTTGCAGCCCGTCTGCGTGGCGTTCAAACAACTCCGCCACCATATCGCGTACCTTGCGCCCGCTTTCCGTTAATCGCACCCGTACGGACCGGCGGTCAATTTCGCACCTCTGGTGGTGCATATAGCCCATTTCCACCAGTTTTTTCAGATTATTACTGACATTCGAGCCTTGATAATATCCACGCGACTTCAGCTCGCCCGCCGTTACCTCGTTATCGCCAATATTGAACAAAAGCAGCGCCTGGACCGAGTTGATCTCTAACACACCAACCCGTTCGAATTCATCTTTGATGACATCCAGAAGCAGCCGGTGCAGCCGTTCAACAAGGGACAATACGTCCAGGTATTGGGTAACAAATCCTTGATTGGCATTTTGCCCGATGGGGGAATGCATAGACATTAGTTTCTCCGCCGTGAACTTTCCAAAGGACATTCACGGCAAAAGAAAAACATTCAGTTAAATGCCAAGCGGATAACCGAAAAATTTTAGATATCCTTCAGCCAGGTATTTACCGGGCGGTTTCCAGCCCGACACTTGCGGATATCCTGACCATCAGCGCGGTAAACTCCGCCGGCGGTGCCTCCTGCCCGGTTACCCAGCGATAAAGGTCCTGATCGTTCTCATCTAAAAGTGCTTCGAACAGGTCCAGCTCATCTTCTGCCATGTCCGGCAAATGGGTCACCGCATAGGGGCCCAGAATAAGGTCCATTTCCTTGGTGCCCCGACGTGCGGCGCGCATAGCAAGGCGTTTGAGGCGATGCTCGGGCCTTTCCGCCACACTCACAGCGCCCCTTCTTTCAATTGCAGACGCAATGTTTTTTCCAGCCGTCCCAGCCTGTCGGCCGATCGCAGGCATTGCGCCTTAAGGGCGCGAATTTCGGTCAAAGTATTTTCCATATCCGGGCTGATCAGAGGTTCGACATCAGGTGCCGCAACCCCTTCGCCTTCGCCCGTAAGCAACCAGACCAGAGACACGTTCAGGATACCTGCCATCATCTGCAATTTGTTGGCACGCGGCTCGGAAATATCTTCTTCCCAGGCAGCGACGGTCTTAAGTTTCACGCCCATGCGTTTTGCCAGCCCTTTGCGTTCCATCCCTGCGGCCTCGCGTGCACCGGCAAGGCGGTCACCAAAGGTCGCGGTTTCGTCACTGAACCAGTTTTCGCCTGTTATCTCGTCCGTCATAATAGCCTTTCCGCAGGTCGTGCTTGATTGGACTTCGTCCCCAAACTAAAACAACGCCAATGTAGTTTCAAACCGGAACCCGACTATGAGCCTTCTATCTGCGACGCTGACACGTGTTAAACCATCCCCCACCATTGCCGTTTCCACTCTGGCCGCCGAATTAAAGGCCGTCGGGCGCGATGTCATCGGGCTGGGGGCCGGAGAGCCTGACTTTGACACGCCTGAAAACATCAAGGCGGCAGGCAAGGCTGCGATTGATGCGGGCAAAACCAAATATACCGCCCCCGACGGTATGCCCGAGCTGAAACAGGCCATCGCCGCCAAATTCAAACGCGATAACGGGCTCGAATATACACCTGCCCAGATCAGCGTTGGCACTGGCGGTAAGCAGATACTTTACAACGCCCTGATGGCCACCCTGAACCCCGGGGATGAGGTGATTATCCCAGCCCCCTACTGGGTCAGCTACCCGGATATGGTGCTGCTGGCCGGGGGGGAGCCAGTGATCGTCGAAGCCGGAATCGAAAGCGGCTTTCGCATGAGCGGCGCGCAGCTGGAAGCCGCGATCACCCCAAAGACCAAATGGCTGATCTTCAATTCGCCCTCCAACCCGACCGGTGCGGGTTATAGCCGCGATCAGCTCAAAGAACTGACCGACGTCCTGATGCGCCACCCGCATGTGCTTGTGATGACCGACGACATGTATGAGCATCTGGCTTTCGGCGACTTCAAATTCTGCACCCCGGCCGAGGTTGAGCCAGGGCTTTACGACCGTACCCTGACCTGCAACGGCGTTTCCAAGGCCTATGCCATGACCGGCTGGCGCATTGGCTATGCGGGCGGGCCTGAAAAGATCATTGCGGCCATGCGCAAAATACAGTCGCAAAGCACCTCAAACCCCTGTTCCATCTCGCAATGGGCTGCGGTAGAGGCCCTGAATGGCCCGCAGGATTTCATTGCCGAAAACAACAAGACGTTCATACGGCGCCGTGACATGGTAGTGGAAATGCTGAATGCTGCCAAAGGTATCACCTGCCCGATGCCGGACGGGGCATTTTATGTCTACCCGTCAATCGCGCAATGTATCGGCAAGACCACACCGGCGGGCACGCACATCGCGGATGACGAGACCTTTGCCAAGGCCCTGCTGGAAGAAACCGGCGTTGCGGTGGTCTTTGGTGCCGCCTTCGGCCTTTCGCCAAACTTCCGCGTCAGCTACGCTACTTCGGACGAGGCTCTGCGCGAGGCTTGCACCCGTATTCAGACCTTCTGCGCAGGTTTGACTTAAGTTGTCAGTTCAGGAGAGTTCATGACCCCCGATCTTCCGGAATACTACTTCCGCACCCGTGAAAACGGCGCATTCGTCTATCGTATCGACACCGAAAACCGCCAGCGCCGTATCGACATGGACCAGATCGCAGTCGTGAATATCAAAAACGGCGAGATCAAACCGCATGGCAACCGGGAGCTGAGCGAGGCGGATATCTCGGCAATTTCACACTGGATGGAAGAACGCCAATTAGTGTTAAGCGAACGCCAGGTTGACGACATCCTGCGCGCGGTGGACCACCTGAACCATACCGCCCACTGGGCCCAGTCCAAAGCCTCGGAAGACGAGCTCGAGGCGATCACAGATACGCTTTTACTGGCCATGCACGACCTGCGCACGGTGCTGGTGCGCAAAAAGGCTGACCGGCTGATGTGTCTGACGTCAGCACTCGTTGGAGAGGAATGAGGGTTTAGCTAACGGAGGAT
>CAZJYZ010000008.1:0-84719 GCA_964550345.1 uncultured Aliiroseovarius sp.
TTGATCCTCCGTTTCCTAACTATAAGGGCGGACCGGTTCAAAGGGGGAGGATCAGTTTGGGGAAATAGTGTTTCCGGTACAATTTTGCCTAATTTTGGCCCAAATTCGCGCGGATATGCCCGATTGGCCGGGGGTTCAGGGTTTCGAATCACAGGAAACCAGATCGCAAAACAGGGCCTAATCGCCGCTTTTCTTGACGGGTGCCCCGCCCACAAAGTGGTTTTCACGCACATAGTCACACGGTGCTTCCTGCATTTGCAGATGCAAGCCGTGCCCCTCGTAAGGATGCGCGCGCGCCAGATCCTCGTTGAAGTCAATTCCCAGACCGGGCGCGGTGGGCGCGTGGATAAAGCCTTCTTCCCAGGTGATGGAGTTGTTGATCAGCGCCAGATGGAAATCTCCGCCTTTCAGGATCGTCTCTGCCATCAACAGGTTAGGGATATTCGCCGCCAGCTGAATATTCGCTGCCCATTCTATCGGCCCGGCATAAAGATGCGGCGCCATTTGCGCATTATGCGCCTCGGCCAGCGCCGCGATTTTCTTGGTCTCCAAAATACCACCCGATCGCCCTAAGGCCGGTTGCAGTATCTCGGCCGCCCCCGCGCGCAGAACTGCCCCAAATTCGGCCTTGGTGGTCAGGCGTTCCCCTGTTGCAACGGGGATCGAGGTGGCATGTGCCACCTTTGCCATTGCCTCGATGTTATCCGGCGGAACCGGTTCTTCGAACCAAAGCGGGTCATAGGGTTCCAATGCCTGCGCCAGCCGGATCGCGCCTGCCGTCGAAAATTGTCCATGTGTGCCAAACAGCAGGTCGGCCCTGTCGCCAACAGCCGCGCGGATGGCTTTGCAGAATGCCGCTGAACGGGAAATATCCATCATAGAGGGCATATGCCCGCCGCGAATTGTATATGGCCCAGCCGGGTCGAATTTGACCGCTGTAAAGCCCTGCCGCACCATTTCAGCCGCACTTTCCGCCGCCAGTTCCGGTGAGGTCCAGAAATCGTGTGTATCCTGATGCTCCAGCGGGTAGATATAGGTGTAGGACCTGATGCGTTCGTTCATCTTCCCGCCAAGCAGGGCGTAGACCGGGCGCTCATGGGCCTTGCCGAGGATGTCCCAGCAGGCAATCTCAAGCCCGGAAAACGCCCCCATAACCGTCAGGTCCGGACGTTGCGTGAAGCCCGCAGAATAGGCGCGGCGGAACATCAGCTCTATATTTTCGGGGTTTTCGCCCTGCATATGGCGCTCAAACACGTCCAAAAGGACGGCGCGCATGGCCTCTGGTCCAACCGACGCCGCATAAACCTCGCCCCAACCGACAATGCCGTTATCCGTGGTCACTTTGACAAATATCCAGTATCGCCCGCCCCAGCCCGGAGCCGGCGGGGCGGTGACGATGATGTCGAGGTCTTTCAGTTTCAAATCTGTCTCCTCAGGTAACGGACGAAGAAGTCCGCCGGGGGCCAATACGTTTTCGGCTAAAACACGATCACATTGCGTCGGGCGTGCCCCGCCTTGGTGTCGGCAATAGCTTCGTTGATCTGATCAAGCGACCAACGCCCGGAAATAAGTTCATCCAGTTTCAGCCGCCCTTGTTGGTACAGGTCGACCATCCAGGGAATATCGCGGGCAATGACAACGTCACCCATTTTGGTGCCAAGCAGGCCTTGCGAAACCGCCGCCATCATTACCGGCTCATAGGTGGCTTTCGCGCCAGAATGGGGCATGCCAACCATGATCACATTACCGCCGCGTGCCAGATATCGCGGGGCCACATCATAGGCGGGAATGGCCCCGACGGTGACAAATACCGCATCCGCCATGCGCCCACCGGTGATTTTTCGCACTTCGCGCCATGGGGCGCTGCCACTGGCCAGAACACCATGGGTGGCGCCAAAATCCTTTGCCGCTTCCAGCTTGTCCTCATTCATGTCCACCGCGATGATGTTTGCCGCCCCGGCGATGCGCGCGCCCTGAATAGAGTTCAGCCCAACGCCGCCCGCGCCGATCACCACGGCGTTTTGCCCGGCACGCAGTCCGGCCGTGTTGACCACGGCGCCGATGCCCGTGATCACCCCACAGGCCAGCATCGAGGCCGCGTCCATCGCCATGCCCTCGGGCAGTCTCACCACCTGAGAATGGTCCACCACGACCTTTTCGGCAAAGGCTCCGCAGGCCATGGCCTGATGCAACAGACCGCCTTCCGTTGTCGTAATCGGCCCCTTGTCGCCGTCATGCCCGGTTTCACAGGTCACCGGGCTGCCCGAGGCGCAGGGCACACAGGAACCACAGGACCGGATCAGGGTCACGACCACCGGGTCGCCTTCTTTCAGCCCCCGAATGTTTGCGCCAAGGCCCGTGACGCGTCCCGCAGCCTCGTGGCCATAAACAGCGGGCAGGGTGCCACCCCAGGCGCCCTCTGCATAGGATATATCGCTGTGGCAAACGGCGACCGCATCCAGCGTCACTTCCACCTCGCCAGCTTGAGGCGCACGCAGGTCAATTTCTTCGATCACCAAGGGTGCGTTAAATTCGTGACATACCGCGGCTTTGATACGGGCCATGATCCCCTCCCATTTTCTGGCAGGAGGTCACGGGGCGCGCGAAAGGGCAAGTCTAAAAGCGACCCGCGCCGGGTTAATTTCGCATGGCGTTACGATTTCCAAGGAAAATGACGGCGCTGAGCAGGGTCAGGCCCAATGATAGAACAAATGGTGCGGTTGGCAGGAAGAAGGCGGAGGTTGGGGCGGTGAAATAGGCGAAGCTCTGGGTCATCATCATTGGCGAGACGATCAGTGCCAGCGCTCCCAGCGAGGTCAGAAGCCCCTGCAGCTCCCCTTGCTGATCGTCACCGGTAGCGCGCGACATAAGCCCTTGTACGGACGGGCCGGTCATCGCCCCTAATGCCATGATCGGTGTCAGGGCCAATATCACCCAGCCGTTGGGAATGAGGATGATGCCCAGAAATCCTATGAAGTTGAAACTCAGGCCAAGAACCACTGTGCGCCTTTCGCCCAGGCGTCTGACGACTTTCCGCAGCAGCACCCCCTGGACCAGCGCCATCGACAGGCCGAAAACCGCAAGTGATACGCCGGTCATAGCTGCATCCCAGCCAAAGCGAGCTTGGGTGAAGTAGCTCCAGACGGCGGGGTAAACTGCGAAAGTGACACTATAGGTGAAGCTCAGCAGCAGCAGGCGTTTCAAGCCCGGCAAATGGGCGACAGCGCGCAAGGCCCCAAACGGGTTGGCCCGCGACCATTTGAAAACACGTCTGGTGGCATCTGTTACGGTTTCCGGCAGGATCAATGCTCCCAGGGCAAAATTTCCAGCGGCCAGCGCTGCGGCGGCGTAAAACGGCGCGCGCGGTCCAAATGTTCCTAACAACCCGCCAATCAGCGGCCCTATCACAAAGCCCAGCCCCAGCCCGGCACCGATCAACCCGAAATTTGCGGCCTTTTCTTCGGGTTTTGAGATGTCCGCCATATAGGCACCAGCGGTTGATTGCGTGGCCGAGGTGATACCGCTTACGACCCGCCCGACAATTAGCAGCCAGATCGCACCCGCCAGTGCCATGACCAGATAGCCGCCAGACATGACAAAAAGGGATGTCAGCAATACCGGGCGACGTCCAAAACGATCAGAAAGGCTGCCAAGAAACGGGCCAAACAGAAATTGCATAATGGCAAAGGACGCAGCCAAAACCCCGCCCCATTTTGCAGCATTTGCCAAATCACCGCCTGTAACATCGCGGATAAGGTCCGGCATCACCGGCATGATCAGACCGATGCCCATACCGTCAATCACAACTGTCAGAAATATGAAGAGCACGGGAAGGCGGTTGCTCATGCTGGAAAAACCTTAAAATAAATAACGTTGTGAACCATCATAACCACGTAAGGGCTTTGGTGGTGACTTCAAGTTGTCTGAGGCGCGGATATTTTCCGGCGCGCACGCGTTAACTGCCTTCCATATTCAGCCTTTCAACCACCGTCAGACGCTTTGCCCCGGAAAATCTTCCATCAACTTAAAGCATGCCATGCACGGGGTTTAACAATGGAATTTTGCGCATTAACCTTGCGCGGATAGACAAAGGAATTGGGTATGGAAATCGGCATGAAAATGGATGATCTCGCGGCACGTGGATTGGTGCTTTTGGGTTGCGGGAAAATGGGGTCGGCGATGCTGACCGGCTGGCTGGCGCAAGGCCTGCCTGCAAGCTCGGTCTGGGTGCTGGACCCTTATCCCTCGGACTGGTTGCAGGGGATCGAAGGGGTGAACATCAACACCGAGTTACCCTCCAGCCCGGCAATTGTTCTTATCGCCGTGAAACCGCAGATGATGGGCGAGGCCCTGCCCGCCATCGCGGCACTTGGCGGTGGAGACACGCTTTTTGTCTCAATCGCGGCGGGCACACCAATTGCTGCCTTCGAGGCGGTATTGGGCACCTCTTCGCCCATTATTCGCGCCATGCCAAATACACCAGCTGCAATTGGGCGCGGCATCACGGCCCTGGTTGGCAACGACCATATCACAGCGGCGCATATGGACCTTGCCGAGGCTTTGTTGCGCGCGGTGGGGCAGGTCGTGCGCCTGAGCGATGAGGGACAGATGGATGCGGTGACAGCGGTTTCCGGCTCGGGTCCGGCCTATGTCTTTCACCTGATCGAAACGCTGGCAGCGGCTGGCATGGACGAAGGGCTGCCCGAAGATCTTGCCATGCAACTGGCAAAAGCAACGGTGGCTGGGGCAGGGGCGCTGGCCGAGGCGGCAGAGGAGGACCCGGCACAATTGCGCGTCAACGTTACCAGCCCGGCAGGCACGACGGCTGCGGCGCTTGAGGTCTTGATGAACGAAACGGACGGGTTCCCTGCCTTGTTGCGCCGCGCCGTAAAGGCCGCCGCAGACCGCTCAAAGGAGTTGGCAGGGTGAGCGATTTAACTTTTGATGACTTCCTGAAAGTCGATATCCGCAAAGGTACTGTGACCGCTGCCGAACCTTACCCCGAAGCCCGCAAACCCGCGATCAAACTCTGGGTCGATTTTGGCGGTGAACTTGGAGTCAAGAAAAGCTCGGCCCAGCTTGTGGCGCATTATACGCCTGAGGAACTGGTGGGAAAACAGGTGATGGCCGTGGTTAATTTTCCGCCCCGCCAGATCGGAAAATTCATGTCCGAAATACTGGTTCTGGGCGTGCCTGACGGGGAAGGTGAGGTCGTTTTGTTAACCCCGGACAAACAGGTGCCAGACGGCGGGAGGCTATATTGATGCAAAAAATTCTGATCACCCGCCCTTTGCCTGAACCGGTACTGGCAAGGGCACGCGCCGGGTTTAACGTGGATGTCCGCGCCTCCACCCTGCCCACGAGTCGCGAGGAATTACAAGCGGCCTTGCGCGACTACGACGCGGTATTGCCAACTCTGGGGGACACGTTTTCGCCTGAGGTGATTGGCAATGCGCCGGTGCGATGCAAGCTTCTGGCAAATTTCGGTGTGGGCTATAATCATATTGACGTAAAGGCGGCGCGCGACGCTGGTATCGCCGTCAGCAACACGCCCGGCGCGGTAACAGATGCCACCGCTGACTTGGCCATGACCCTGATCCTGATGACTGCGCGCCGCGCGGGCGAAGGCGAACGCATGGTTAGGGCTGGTGCATGGCAGGGCTGGCACCCGACCCAACTTCTGGGAATGCATATCAGCGGCAAGGTGGTGGGCATTATCGGCATGGGTCGGATCGGTCAGGCGATTGCCCGACGTTGTCATTATGGGTTCGGCATGGATGTGGTCTATTACAACCGTTCCCCGAAAGAGGTGGAACACCCCGCGCGGCAATTAGAGAGCATTGCCGAGGTTGCGCAGGCGGCGGATATCGTTGTCGTGGCTTTACCCGGCGCGACAGACACGCACCACAAGGTCGGCGCGGAATGTTTCGATGCCATGCAGCCACAGGCTATTTTCGTTAATATCGCCCGCGGCGACATCGTGGATGAGGCGTCCCTGATCGCCGCCTTACAGGCCGGAAAAATCGCTGGGGCCGGGCTGGATGTCTATGAATTTGAACCCAAAGTGCCGGACGCCCTGAAAGCGATGGAGAACGTCACCCTGCTGCCACATCTTGGCACCAACGCGCTCGAAGTGCGCACCAATATGGGCATGATGGCAGTTGAAAACCTTGAGGCGTTCTTTGAGGGTAAGGGGTTGGTAAACCCCGTTTAATGCCGGACATCAGGAAAGCTGGCGGGTCTCACCCGTCACTCTCGTCCCCCACGGCCTCGCGCCAGTGGCGTCTGCACAGGGACACATAGGTCTCATTGCCGCCGATCTGCACTTGCTCGCCGGCGGTCAAGGCCCGGCCCTTATCGTCTTGACGTACCACCATTGTGGCTTTTTTCCCGCAATGGCAGATCGTACGCGCCTCGCGCATTTCGTCGGCCAGTGCCAGCAATTTGGCCGAACCGGGGAAGAGGTTGCCCTGAAAGTCCACCCGCAGCCCGTAGCACATGATTGGCACATGCAAGTCATCCACCGCGCGTGCCAATTGCCAGACCTGATCGGGGCTCAGAAATTGGGCTTCGTCAATGAAGACGCAGGCGCAGGGGCCTTCCTCAAGGCGCGCCTTAATTTTGAGGAAAATGTTTTCCCCATCCTCAAACGTATCTGCGTCCTTGCCAATCCCGATACGGCTGGCAATGCGGGCCTCTCCCGCCCGGTTATCCAGCCGGGCTGTTAGCAGATAGGTCTGCATACCGCGTTCGTGGTAATTATGCGCCGCCTGCAAAAGCAGCGTCGATTTGCCCGCATTCATGGTGGAGTAGTGGAAATATAATTTGGCCATGCTCTGAATTACCCAGCAACTCCGCCGGGATCAATGGCTTTCATCCAAGAGGTGGCGGTGGCCTAAAATATCATCCCGGCAAGCAACACAATCCAGGCCACGCCCACTGCAATGGCGGTAACTGCCACCGCCGCACTGGCAAGATCCTTGGCCTGGCGCGCCATTTCATGTTGCTCGGTCGAGATGTAGTCAATCGCACGCTCGATGGCGGTATTCATCAATTCGGCCGCCAGTACCAATACCCCCAGCGCAAGGATCAGGGCGCGCTCGCCCGGTTCCAACGGCAGCCAGAGCGCCAGTCCCGCCGAGATCACATTGGCCGCAGTCCATTGTTTCAGAGAATGTTCATTTCGCCAGCATTCCATCCACCCGGCCCAGGACCATTTCGAGCGTTGGACGATGCGGCTCCACTCACGTTTCAGCATGGCGGCTTTTTCCCGTTTCGAGCCCCTTGGCGTGGCTCAGATAATAATCAACCGCGTCTTGCACCCGGCGAAAGCGGTCGCCCCCCAGTTTCACACCACCATACCAGCGGGTGACAACGATGATGTGGCCCTCAAGCCCCTCACGTTCCAGCATACGCAGGATGACCATGCCCGCCCCGGCCTCTCCATCATCGCCCTTTGCCGGCCCGTCCTTTAGCCGCGCTGCCCAGGTATTGTGGGTGGCGCGGGCAAACTTCTTGTGACGTGTCAGTTGGGCCAAAAACACCTTGATGTCGTCGCGTGACGTCACCGGGCCGCCTGAAACGGCGTATTTTGACCCCCTGTCGGTGAGTATTCCGGTAAATTGCTGCATCCCACCCCTTTCGGCGCGAGTATAACCGGCTTGTCGGGCAGAGCAACGGGGCAGCGGGGCATGCTGAATGGCGTTACCCGCGAATGCTTGCACCAAAGCGATCCAATGGAGTACCGCACCCGCCCTTGGGGGCGAAACGGACGCTGTCCGTCGCAGGCGGCGGACCGACATACCAATTTATCCGCAGGCCTTGGCAAAGATTTCTCCTGCCGACGCTAATAGGAATATTCCGAATAAACCCGCTTGATATCGCCATTCCAGTCGCCGTGGTAATGCTCCAGCAGTTCATCTGCCGGGTTTTTACCGTCTTCGACGCTGTCTTCCATAGCATTCAGGAAATGGCGTTCATCCGGCACCATGCCATTGAAACCGGGGCGTGCACGGGCACGCAGGCCGGATTTGGCAATGGCCAGCACTTCACAGGCAAGGTCCTGCATTTTGACGCCGTTCACGCTGGCCTGCAGCCCTTCAACCGATGCGGCAATGCGCAGGTTTTCCCGTGTGCTGGCGTCCCAGCCTTTGACCAGATCCCATGCTGCATCCAGTGCACCCTGGTCATAGAGCAGACCCACCCACAGGCCAGGCAGGGAACAGATGCGCCGCCACGGCCCGGCGTCAGCACCGCGCATCTCCATATATTGCTTGATGCGTACTTCGGGGAAAATCGTGGTCAGGTGGTCGGCCCAGTCGCTGAGCGTTGGCACCTCACCGGGCAGGGCAGGTAGTTTGCCTTTCATGAAGTCGCGGAAAGACTGGCCCAAAGCGTTAATATATTTACCGTCGCGGTAAACGAAATACATCGGTACATCGAGCGCATAATCGACATAACGCTGAAAGCCCATGCCGTCCTCAAACACAAACGGCAACATGCCGGTGCGCGCCGGGTCAAGGTCGCGCCAGATCCGGCTGCGCCATGATTTATGCCCGTTAACCTTACCCTCAAAGAACGGTGAATTGCCAAACAGGGCGGTGGCCAGAGGTTGCAGGGCCAGACCGACACGGAACTTCTTGATCATGTCCGCCTCGGACCCGAAATCGAGGTTCACCTGCACCGTGCAGGTGCGGTACATCATCTGTTTGCCGTGGGTGCCGACTTTATCCATATAGTTCGTCATCAGCTTGTAGCGCCCTTTGGGCATGACCGGCATCTCTTCATGGGTCCATTCCGGGGCAGCCCCCAGCCCGATGAAGCGCGCGCCAATGGCATCCGCCACGGTCTGCACTTCGCGCAAATGCACATTCAACTCGTCACAGGTCTGGTGGATGTTCTCCAGCGGTGCGCCGGATAATTCCAACTGCCCTCCCGGCTCAAGGCTGACATTGGCGCCGTTCAGCTCCAGCCCAATAATATTGTCGCCTTCATAAAGCGGCTTCCAGCCATACTGATCGCGCAGGCCTTCCAGCACCGCCTTGATCGAGCGTTCGCCTTCATAGGGCAGGGGCTTGAGCGTATCTTTGCAATAGCCAAATTTTTCATGCTCGGTGCCTATGCGCCAGTCTTCCGGTGGTTTGCACCCGGCTTCCAGATATTCTGCCAGCTGATTGGGATGTTCGATCGGCCCGCCGCCGGATTGAGGAATGGACATGGTCGCTCCTGTTTCGCATATCTAAGTGAGAGGTGGGCGGATTTCGCGCCAGTGTCAATGCAGCTTTTGCACCTGTTTTTGCCAAATCACGATGGTTTTATCAGGGCGCGAACCACTTGCGCGGATGGCGGCTTGCATGTCGATGCCTTTGAGCACGGCCAGCGCGTCAAACAATGCCTCGGTGCCTTCGGCGCTGGCAGGGATCACCAGTTCCTCACCAAAAGCTCGAAACCGCCAGACCGGCAGGCCAGCGCGGTCCGGGCCAATCTCGACCTTCGACAAGGCGTCAAGCGAGATAAAGCCGCCGCCAACCGGGGCCAGATAGGTGATCTGGCGTTCATCCAGCTGCACCACGCCCAAACCCCCGTGGCCAGCGCGAAAACGGGCACGCTGAATGCCTGCCCATGTATAGGCAAGGCCGATGGCAAGGATGACAACGGACAGCCAGCGCAGAATACCAAAGGAGGTGACCAGCCAGTAAAGGCCCAAAAGCGCGACCGCGCCGCCGATGATCGCCTCGCGCCAGCGTTTCAGATTTTCGCGTGCTTCGGGGCGGATGAAATTCATGACGCGCTTTCTATGATCTGCGGCTTGGCAAGGATGGCAAGCGTGTAGTGACCGATTTGCTGAAAGCCAAGGGCCTCGTAGGCGCGACATGCAGGCGCGCCCGAGGCAAACAGGATCGCGGTTTCGACCCCCTCGGCCCGTGCTTCCCGAAGATGTGCCGCCACTACCCGGCGTGCAAGCCCTTGATTGCGAAGCTCGGGCGGGGTGTAGACGCCGCCGATCTGTACCATGTCGGGCAGGCGGGCGTTGAAGGCGGTCATTGCCACAGCTTTCCCGCCCTTTACCAGCAAACGTGTGTCATCGCCTGCTAAGATGTTTTTAACACGTTTGGAAATCACGTTCTCCAGCGCCGCATTATCCTCGAATTTGAAGGCTTCTATTTGGTAGGCGCGCAGCCAGCTTGTTAACAGCTGTGCATCAGCTGCAATTGGCGGGCGGATCGTGGCCGCGCCAGGGTCGCGCATCTGGTCAAGGGACAAGCGGTAAAGCGGTTCGGGGCGTTCGAGCGAAAAACCTGCCTTTTCCAGCTCAAGCGCGGCTTTGGCATGGGAGACCTGAGAAACCTCTCCTATGATTCCGGCTATTTTCTGCCCTGACACAGTTTCCGGTAGCTGCGCCCAAAACTCCGGCCCTGCGCAAGGCGTCTGCAGCAGGAGGAACCCGGCGTTGGAGAGGCCAAAGACCGCGCGAATGCCGTCCTGTTCGTCGATGAAATAGCTTGTGGCATTTGGGTGGTCACGATTGTTCAGGCCAAACCGGGCCAGGTTTGAGCGCAGAAACATTGAGCTTTCGGCGTGGTCTTGCAGAAAAGCCTCAATAGCAGCCTCATCCCCAGAACGCGCCGCCCGGATCATCCCCAGTCCCCCAATGTGCTTTGCCACAGGGTCAGGGCGGCAACGGCGGCGGTATCGGCGCGCAAAATGCGTGGGCCAAGGCTGACTGCATGGGCGTTGGTCATGGCGCCAAGCCGCGTGCGTTCACCGTCGGAAAACCCGCCTTCCGGGCCGATCAGAATGGCCCAGGGGGAATTGGGGGCGATGTTGTCGCTCAGGGCGCTGGCATTTCCTGCCAATGCCTCGTCACAAAACATCAATTGCCGCTCGGCAGGCCAGTCTGCCAGCAGGCGCTCAAGCTTCACCAGTTCGGCCACTTCTGGCACATAAGTACCGCCGCATTGCTCGGCCGCTTCCACTGCATGGGCCTGCAGCCGGTCGCGGCGGATGCGTTCGCTGTTGGTGAACTCGGTCCTCACCGGCAGGATACGCGCCGCGCCCATTTCGGTGGCTTTTTCAACGATGAAATCGGTGCGCGCCTTCTTGATTGGCGCAAAGATCAGCCACAGGTTAGGGGGCAGGCTGAGGGCGCGCGATTGTTCAAGGCAACGTAAAACGCCGCGCCGTTTGCCCGCCTCTTCAATGATGGCGGGGAACTCGCCGTCGCGCCCGTTAAACAGCGCTACCTGATCGCCCTGCACCAGCCGCATGACGCCAAAAAGGTAATGCGCCTGCGCCTTGTCCACAGGAACCGATTGCCCCTGCCCCAAAGGGTGATCTACATAGAGCCTGACGCGCGAATGTTTCATGAGGCGAACCTATGACCACAGGTCCAGAAATTCCAGAGCCTAATGGCCAGGTTTCCGATGCGGTGCAGGGCAATTGGGTCGACAGGCGCGCGCCAAAAGCCTTGCGCCCCTATCTGCGCCTGAGCCGGGCGGACCGCCCCATAGGAACTTGGCTGCTGTTGCTGCCTTGCTGGTGGGGCTTGCTTTTGGCTATGGGTCATAGTGGTCGAGCGGGCTGGGCGGATTTGTGGGTCGCCGTCGGTTGCGCCGCTGGCGCGTGGCTGATGCGCGGAGCGGGCTGTACGTGGAACGATATCACCGACCGCGATATCGACGGGTTGGTCGAGCGTACCGCCAGCCGCCCGATCCCCTCGGGGCAGGTTTCTGCCCGTCAGGCGGTGGGCTGGATGGGGCTACAGGTTTTCGTTGCTTTCCTGATCCTGCTGACCTTCAACAATGCAGCCATCCTCATGGGGATCATCGCGCTGATCCCCGTCACGATTTATCCCTTTGCCAAACGGTTCACATGGTGGCCGCAGGTCTTTCTGGGTATTGCTTTCAACTGGGGGGCGATGCTGGCATGGGTGGCGCATACGGGCAGCCTGAGCTGGCCGCCGGTGGTGCTTTACCTCGCAGGCATTGCATGGACGTTGTTCTATGACACGATCTATGCCCATCAGGACAGCGAGGACGACGCCCTGATAGGGGTCAAGTCGACCGCCAGATTGTTTGGGGATAAAACCAAAACCTGGCTCAGAGGTTTCATGGTTTTGGCTGTCCTTCTGATGAGTGTCGCAATTATTGCAGCTTTGGCCCCGACCGCGAATATATTGGTACTGGTGGTGGCCTTGGGCGGTGCCTGGTTTTTCGGGTGGCACATGGCCTGGCAACTCAGCCAGCTGGACACGAATAATGCCGAAATCTGCCTGCGTTTGTTTCGTTCAAACCGAAATGCCGGGTTGGTCCCTGTGCTGTTTTTTGCCATATCTCTGTTCGCCTGATTGCCTTGCCGGGCCGAACGCCATAGAGAAACGTTAACACTCAACTAACGGATCCCGAAGAAGTATGCGCCTATCCCGAATAGCTATGATCGCCGGTATTATTCTTCTGGCAGCGGTGATGGCACTGATCGTTGCTTTGGTGGCGGTGAATGGCATGGAAAGCTCAGCCAAATCCGATATTGAATCCCGGTATAATCTGGAAGGGATCGAGCATGTCAGTGTGGAAACTGATGGGTTGCAGGTAACGTTATCCGGCACTGTCTCGGGCGAAAGTGAACGTTTTCGCGCCATCACCGCGGCAGGGAAAGTGGTGGATTCAGCGCGCATCGTTGATCAAATCGAGGTTGCCGCTGCGGAACCAGTGACACCTCCGCGTTTTTCTGTCGAGATTTTGCGAAATGATCAGGGTGTGTCGTTGATCGGGCTGATCCCCGCCGACACGAACCACAAAGGCCTGTCACAGCGCATGAGCGCCATTGCCGCCGGGACACGGGTGGCCGACCTTCTGGAAACAGCGAACTACCCCAAACCAGCGAACTGGGACGCAACTCTTGACTATGCCCTGGACGCGCTGGAAATGCTGGAACGCTCAAAGATATCAATGGCGGATAATCAGGTTTCGATCACGGCTATTGCCGCCAGTGCCGAGGAAAAAGGCGACCTTGAGGCGGCCCTTGCCCGGGCGGCGCCCGGCGGGCTTGATCTGACCATCCAAATCTCTGCGCCACGTCCGGTGATTGCTCCGTTTAACCTGCGGTTTGTTTTAGAAAAGGACGGGTCTGCCCGGTTTGACGCCTGCTCCGCCCACACTGAAGAAGGGCGTGAAGTAATACTGGCGGCTGCACGTGCTGTGGGTGTGACCCAAGAGGCGACCTGCAAAATCGGGCTGGGTGTGCCAAGCGCAGACTGGCCGCAGGCTGTCGCTACCGCCATTGGCGCCGTCGCTGACCTGCAGGGTGGCGCGGTTACCTTTTCGGATGCGGATGTGACCCTTGTGGCGTTGGATACAACGGCACAGGCAGATTTTGATCGGGTCACCGGTGAGTTAGAGAATGCCTTGCCTGAGGTGTTCTCCCTGCACGCGGTATTACCGAAGCCCGTGGTGATTGATGGCACCGGTGAACAGGCTGAGGATGAAGACGGGGCGCCTGAATTTGTCGCTACCCTCAGCCCCGAAGGGCAGGTGCAACTCAGAGGCCGTGTCGGTGATGAGATCCAGCGAGACGTGACGGCCAGTTTTTCGCGGGCACGCTTTGGAATTGACGCGGTCTATGTGGCAACACGCCTGGACCCTTCCTTGCCGGCAGACTGGCCCACACGCGTTTTGGCCGGGCTGGAATCTCTTAGCCTTTTGTCAAACGGTGTTGTGGTGGTTCAGCCTGAACTGGTGGATATCCGGGGCAACACCGGCAACATTGAGGCGGGCGCGCGGATCTCGCAGTTACTATCGGAGAAACTGGGCGAGGCGCAGGATTTCAGGGTGAATATCGTTTATCAGGAAAAACTTGACCCGGTTGCGGCCAAACCCAGCGCGGCGGAATGCGCCAACGCCATTAACGAAGTGCTTGAGACGTCCAAAATAACCTTCGCACCGGGATCAGCTGACATTGTATCCGAGGCACGTCAAACAGTAGACAAAATTGCCGAAATCATGAAAGACTGCCAGGATATAGCCATGGAAATTGGCGGATTTACCGATAGTCAGGGGCGCGAGGAGATGAATCAGGCCCTGTCGCAAAACCGGGCACAGGCGGTTCTGAATGCGCTTCTTGCGCGTAGGGTGCTGACAACAAATCTGGTAGCGCATGGTTATGGCGAGGCAAAACCCATCGCCGACAATGATACCGAAGAAGGGCGCGAGGCCAACCGGCGCATCGAGTTCCGGCTGATTTTGCCGGAGGAAGAGGACGCGGGCAGCAGCGAAGCGGATGGTGAAGCGGGGGACGGTCCCGAAGCCATGGTCGACGCAGAGACCGAAACCGGGTCACAGGCTGAGGAAACCGCCGGGTCCGAAATAGAAACCGTGGAAGCGGATGATACCGCAGCCGAAGCGGCTGACACAGACGGGGCTGCAACGGACAGCACCGCGGCTCAGGAAGAAACAGGGGATAGTAATGAATAGAACCGAGTTTGTCATTGTCACGGCCATCATTCTGTTTGTGGCATTCGCCCTTGGGTGGTTTGCCCATTGGCTGGTGCACAGGTTCTCAAAAGTTACCGGGTCGGATATGGGCGAGCTTGATAAAATGGCGCAGGCCCTGCACGAAGCCGAAGAAACCCGCGATCAGGCCATCACCTATATGCAGCAACGCGAGGCCGAGCTGACCAGCAAGCTGCATCAAAGCGAGGCTGAGACGCGCGCCGCGATGGATGGGCTCAGAACGGTGCGCGAAGAGGCCGAAGAACTGCGCGAATACATCGATAAATACACCCCGCGCCAGTAACGTGATGCGCCTGACCCGTTCCTTCAGACATGCCTTAAGCGGTCTTGTATTCATGTTCCAAAGTCAGGCCAATGCGCGCATTCACCTTGCCGCTGCCATTTTTGTCGGTGCGGCCGGTGTGTTTTTTGGACTGGAACGCGGTGAATGGCTATGGATTGCCCTTGCAATCGGGCTGGTCTGGGCCGCTGAGGCGATGAATACTGCTTTTGAGTTTTTGTGCGACGTGGTCTCGCCAACCCATTCGGAAGCTGTCCGGCGCGCCAAAGACATTGCCGCTGGCGCCGTCGTTATCACCGCAGTGGTGGCTGTTATCATTGGTACGGTGATTTTCCTGCCATACATTTTCTGACGGGACGCTTTGTCCTGTTGGGTGAAGGGAATACTTCCATCCAGCTTGCTACGGCTGGAACGACAGCATACGTTTGCGCAAACAAAGGTATTTCTATGGCCCCAATTGTCACCATCACACTCAACCCGGCGCTGGATATGTCCAGTGCAGTTCATGGGGTGCGTCCGGATGAAAAACTGCGCTGTGATGCGCCGATTTATGATCCGGGCGGTGGCGGGATCAATGTGGCGCGTGCGATTTTGCAGCTGGGTGGCACAGCGCAGGCTTTTGTGGCCAATGGTGGTTATCGCGGCGCGCAGCTTTGTGAATTGTTAAAAAAAGAAGGGGTCAGTGTTGTAGGCTTTCGGGTCGAAGGTGAAACTCGTTTGAGCCTCGCAGTTTTTGACCGTGAAGACGGTCAGCAATACCGTTTCGTCATGCCGGGTCCCAGCTGGGACAACCGAATGGTTGCCAACGTGCTGGGTGAAATCGGTAAAACCCTGGTAGCAATGGAACGGAACAGCCTTGTGGTTTTGTCCGGTTCCCACCCGCCGGGGGTTCCCAATGACTTCCCGGCGCAACTTGCCGTTCTTGCCCGTGCCCAGGATGCCCGTTTGATGGTGGATACGTCGGGCTCGCATCTGCAGGAATTAATGCACGGATCCGCTTCTCCTTATGTTCTGCGACTGGATAGAAAGGAAAGCGAGACGCTGGCTGGAACGTCCCTGAGCGGCGTGAAGGAAGTTGCGGATTTCGCGCAGGACCTGGTTGAGCGCCACGTCGCCCAGATAGTTGTATTGGCGATGGGATCCGAGGGCTCGGTTATGGTGGATGGCGGGCAACGTTGGCACGCGGTAACACCGCTGGTGAAAGTACAAAGCAAAGTGGGCGCCGGGGATAGTTTCGTCGGAGCATTCACTTTCGCGCTGTCGCGGGGTGAAACTGCTAAAATGGCCCTGTGTGAAGGCGTCGCGGCGGCCTCCGCTGCAGTTATCAGCGACGCTACGGATTTGTGCACGCGCAGTGATTATGAGGCCTTACGATCCAAAGTTTTGGTAAGCGAGGTTTAGCGCAGGCACATCCGGTTCAATGATGAAATTGATCCAAGGCGCAAGCTGCGCTATCGTGCAGGCAACCGCCAGTGCGCCCGACGCAAACAAATGGCGGGCACAAGAAAATATGAGGCAACCCGATGAAACACCTGACAGCCATTCTGGCCTTGACCGGAATAATTTTCCTGACAGGAGGTCAGGGCGCGCGCGCAGGAGCGATTGAAAGGGCCTGTCTGAAAGCAGACCGTAACAATGCCAGTCGTACTTTGTGTGATTGTATTGAGGACGTGGCCAAGCCGATGTTTTCACGCTCAGAAATGCGCCAGATCGCCAAGTTTTTTGAAGAACCACATCTGAGCCAGGAACTACGCCAATCGGATAGTCGTGCGGATGAAAATTTCTGGCGCCAGTATCAGGCCTGGGGCGAGGCTGTGCAGAGCCGGTGTGATTAAGCCGCCGTCACCGGCTCCCGGAAAGATGGTTTTTCAGGCCCCGGGCGGCTTTCTCGATCAGGTCAAGCGCGCCCTCAAAGTCGCGGGTGTAATAGGGGTCAGGCACATGATCCGCGCCGCTATCAGGGGCGAAGTCGGTGAAAACCTTCACTGGTGTATCATTCCCAGCTGGCCTTAGCCGTTCCATATCACGCAGATTGTCAGCATCCATGCCGATGATCAGATCAAACTGATCATAATCCGCCGCCAGGAATTTGCGTGCCCTCAGATCTGACAGGTCATATCCGCGTTGCATGGCTGCGGCCTGCATCGGCGCGTAGGGCGGCTTACCGATATGCCAATCCGCAGTTCCTGCTGAATCGGTTT
This sequence comes from uncultured Aliiroseovarius sp., assembly GCA_964550345.1. Lineage (GTDB taxonomy): Bacteria > Pseudomonadota > Alphaproteobacteria > Rhodobacterales > Rhodobacteraceae > JAAEUB01. Next base: position 16,989 of record CAZJYZ010000008.1, read on the forward strand.
GAATACCCTCACCGGCAACGAAATCGCGAAAAACGCCCTCGGCCGAGGGGGAGCGGCAAATATTTCCAAGACAGACGAAAAGCACACGTGTGGTCATGCCCGCCTTTTAGCCCGAGCCATGCCGCCTTGTCACCTGATAAAGGAACAGTTGCGCGAGTGTTACCCAAGCACCCCGGCACGTGTCATACGCCGCGCATAGAGCCACAGACCAAGAGCTATCAGAATTATTGCCAGCGAAAAGGTCATCGCGAACGAGCCAGCAACATCCAACATGGAAATTTCAGACAGCGCCAGGCCATAAATCAGATTGCCAGTCATGCCGACCAGGGAAACGGCAAAGGCGGTGCTTGCAAACCGGGATTGCAGCAACAGTAAAAAGGCACCCACCACCGAACCCCAGACGCCCAATGCCCAAGCCATGCCAACCCAAAGCGGGAAGGCATCCAAATAGGCGATATGTTGCGCCGTCATAGCGGCAAAATAATCTGCGTTACGGGTTTTAATCAGGATGTAGTCATACGCGCCGCCTGCGTTCCACAACAGCGCCAGAATGCCAATCACCCAAAGGTGCCATGGGGTTTTCATCAAAGCCTCACCTCTCGTTCGACCCCCCATAGTGTAGCACACTTGCGGCAGTATTGGAGATTTTGTGCGCCGATTGGCCAACCAGTTAAATTCCGCTGCTTTCTGGTGAAAGAACCGGGGAAGGACGTATCGCAAGCCAATACGCTCCCGTGGTTAAAATTTGGCTGCTCTGCGACAGAATTTTCGTACCCTCTCGTGTTAAAACGAAATCTGCCTTCTTCCATACCTTCGCATATAGGGGTAACAAGTCCAAATGACATGGAACATACCGAATATTCTGACAATCATACGGCTGATCGCGGCGCCGCTTTTACCAGTGATGTTTTTATACTTCACGCGGCCCTATGCGGACTGGTTTGCGCTGGGCTTGTTCATCATTGCTGCGCTGACGGACTACGTCGACGGTTACCTTGCCCGCGCCTGGAAACAGGAAAGTGCTTTTGGCGCGGCGATGGATCCGATTGCGGACAAGGCAATGGTGTTGATCGCGCTGCTGGTGATAAACGGATTTTCCGGCCTGACGCCATGGATCCTGCTGCCTTCGGCGATCATCATCTACCGCGAGGTTTTCGTCTCGGGCTTGCGAGAGGTTCTTGGGGACAAGGCCAAAGCCTTGAAGGTGACCAATCTGGCCAAGTGGAAAACCATGCTGCAAATGGTTGCCATAGCAACCTTGTTTTCAACAGGGGTGTTTGAGCATTATCTGGGCATGCAAACCTTCGGTATGGATGAGGCGATGGTCCACGATATTCTGACCGGGGTCGAACCTGACCTTCTCGGTCTGCAATGGAAAATTGAAGGCATGATCTGGTCCGGGCGGATAGGGGTGTTGCTTTTGTGGGTGGCGGGCTTGCTGACATTGATCACCGGATGGGATTATTTCCGCAAATCCATGCCATTTCTGCGCGATCAGGACGAGGGAAAGTAAGATGCAAGTTGATGTGCTGTATTTCGCATGGGTGCGTGAGCGGATCGGCCTGCCGCGAGAAAGCGTTGAGACTTCGGCAAGTGATGTCGCCGGGCTGATCGAGGAATTGCGGGGGCGAGAGGAGCGTTACGCGTTGGCATTCAGCGATCTTAGCGCCCTCAAGGTCGCGATTGATCAGGAGTTGACCGGCTTTGACGCCCCATTGAGCGGCGCGCGCGAAGTCGCCTTCTTCCCGCCCATGACCGGGGGCTAAGCGTTATGCTATCGGTACAGTCCGAGCTTTTTGACCCCGGTGAAGTGCTAAACCAATTTACTAAAGAGGTGGGTAATGCCGGGGCTGTGGTCAGCTTTACCGGTCTGGTGCGTGACGATACCGGTGATCTGAAACATATGGAGATAGAACATTACCCCGGCATGACCGAAAAAGCGATTGGGGCAATGATGGACGAGGCGCAGGCGCGTTGGAAACTGACCGCATGCACCGTGATCCATCGCTACGGCAAGCTGGCCCCGAATGAGGTGATCATGATGGTGGCAACCGCTGCCAGCCACCGCGTCGAAGCCTTCGCGGCGGCTGATTATCTGATGGATTATCTGAAATCACGCGCTCCCTTTTGGAAAAAAGAAGTTACTGGTGCCGGGGATGCCTGGGTTGCCAGCAAAGAGGCCGACGAAGAAGCCCTGAAACGCTGGTAGCGTTGAAGCATCGTGTCAGGCGAGGGGGCCAGCCCCCTCGCGCTCCCCCGAGGTATTTTTGCCAAGATGAAAAGAGTGCTGCTTTTCCTCTTGCAGGAAATATCCTCGTCGAAGGCATGAAATCTGCATCAGTTCGATTTCAGCCCTGACCCTGCAATTCCGCAAGGATTGTATCGATGATGTCCATACCGGAACCCCAGCCTTTGCCCATGCCTTCCATGGCGGCAGCGAAGACCTGCTGTTCAGTTTCACTGGCCTCATGCGGGCTCCAAGAGAAGTGTATCTTGGTGCTGTCGCCTTCTTCGGTGAATGTCACCACCGCTTTCAGTTTGCTGGGCCAGTTTTCCATCATCGGCGGGACGTTTTCATTCCAATCCGCGTCACTGTTTGATTGAACCCAGACCAGCTGCGTCTGTTCCTCAACTTCCAAAAATTCGAAACGTTCGAAAAACGACCCATTTCGCATCTTCATTTCATTCAGCCACAAGCCGCCAGGCTTTACATCCAGCTTGTGAATGACTGTTTCAACCCCCGGACCGTACCAGCGCGCCAGCAGTTCAGGTTCAGTCCAGGTTCGCCATACCAGTTCACGGGGGGCATCAAAAACGCGCTTAAGCACATATGTTGGTAATTCATTCATTCCCTGTTCCTTTTTTCTGAGTATTTTTTAGGTCGTCCAGAAGGTCATCGAGCTGATCAAAGCTCGTTGTCCAAAATTTTCGGAAATCTTCCAGCCAATTGACAGCCTCGGCCATCGGTCCGGCCTGCAGCACTGCAGGTCTGCGCTGGGCGTCGACAGCGCGCCGGACCAGCCCGGCATTCTCCAGCACTTTCAGGTGTTTTGAAACGGCCGGCTGGCTCATTTCAAAAGGAGCTGCCAATTCGTTAACACAAGCTTCGCCCGCCGCCAGTCGGGATAAAATTGCCCGACGTGTGGGGTCTGCAAGGGCTGCAAACACGGCATCAAGGTTTTGTGGCTGGCCGGATGTGGCAATCGCTTCCATAACCAACAGGTTATATAAAGCGGGAAAATCTGTCAAGCCCGTGGTCTGCCGGACTTTCTGCAATCAAATTGAGTGGCTGAGCCACGCGTTATTCATGATTGGTAAATAGGGCGAGTGATGCGCTAAATCCCGAACCCGGCATAGGGCAGGAACCGCACCATATCGCCCGGACTGATATCGCCAGCAGGTTCCGCAAGCTCCACCAGACCACCCGCCCAGCTAAGCCCCGATATGCGTCCCGAGCCTTCTGACTGGAACACTTCCACAGCCCCTTCAGCGTTAATGCGGGCGCGCAGATATTCCCGCCGCCCCGCTTTTTTGGACTTGGAGAAAGCGGCGGGCAGGGTGATCGCCATGGGTTTGCTCCAGCCAGCTCCAGCCAGAACCGAAAGGGAGGGGCGCGCGAAAACGAGGGTGCAAACAAGGGCTGCCACCGGGTTTCCGGGCAGGCCGAACACCGGCACACCTTGCCACATGGCCAGCGCCAGTGGGCGCCCGGGTTTAATCGCAACGCGCCAGGTATTCAGGCTGCCCTCTTCGCTGAGGATGGCCGAGACATGGTCTTCGTCCCCGGCTGACGCACCACCCGAGGTCAGGATCACATCCGCCCGGTTGGCTGCGTCATCCAGGGCGGCGCGCAATGCTGTACGGTTGTCGCTGACATGGCCAAGGTCAACGGGTTCGTATCCCCACTTTTCCGACAAAGCCAGGAGCATGGGGCGGTTTGCGTCATAGGTCGCGGCAGGGTCAAGCGTGGATCCCGGCGCCACAATTTCGTCGCCGGTTGAAAGCACCCCAACCCGAAGCCGTTTACGCACCCTCGCCGTGGCCAGGCCTAACCCGGAAAGAAGGGCGATATCAGGTGGGCGGATAACGTGACCGGCGGGCAGGGCCAGCTTGCCTGCTTCAACGTCTTCACCCGCCTTGCGGGCATTTGCGCGCGGTTTGATGCCAGCGCCAAAACTTATGCGGTCATTGTTGAGGGTGACGTCTTCTTCCATCACCACACAATCCACCCCATTGGGCAGCAAGGCACCGGTGAGGATACGAATGGCATGGCCATGGGGCACGGTGCCGGTAAAGGGCCCACCTGCAGCGGCGCGTTCGTCCATCAGCGGTAAATCCGCATCCCCTTCGGCTGGAAGGGCGGCATGTGCAAACCCATAGCCATCCACGGCTGAATTTGCCCCGGGAGGGTTTGAGCGCATTGCCATGTGGTCGCATTCCAGCACCCGGTTCAGGGCGGAGGCGACCGGTATTTCCTCGCTACCGGTAACAGGTGCAACCGCGCCACGCAGATGGGCCAGCGCCGTGTCAACAGGTGTCCACTCCACGCCTTGCGGCAGGGCAAAACAATCATCCTTGAGGGGCTTTGCCTTGCTGGTGGAAGTCGGGGCAGGGGATGGCCGGGCCAATCCGGTTTCTTCAAGGATGAAATCGGCGATGCTGATCGTGTCATCCAGATCAAATACAGGCAGGTCGGTATCGGTCACCGGCACGTCGGCGGCTACCGCGCGAATTGTCGGGTCTGAGCGCGCGATCAACCCTTGTGTGGTTTCCTGGCGCATGACTTCGACTTTGGGATGGTCGTCGCGCTTGTAGCCCTCGACCAGAACCAGGTCACATGGCTCTAGCTTGGCCACCAACGTTGCCAGCGTCGGTTCTTCGTCGTCGCCCAACTCGTGCATCAGGGCCCAGCGTTTATAGGAGGCCAGCAGGACTTCACCAGCGCCCGCGGCGCGGTGGCGAAAGCTGTCTTTGCCTTTGTGGTCAACGTCAAAGGCGTGATGGGCATGTTTGAGGGTCGAAACCTTCAGGCCACGCCCGGTAATTTCCGACACCAGCCGCTCCATCAGCCCGGTTTTGCCCGAGTTTTTCCAGCCAACAACACCATAGATTTTCATGTGACAGCGCCTTTCAGCATGGCTTCGGCCCGGTCAAGGTCTTCGGGCGTATTAACGTTGAAAAAGGGATTGTAAGGCGTCGTCGGGAACGAAGCCAATGCGGCATTGTGGCGGTCGGTCCACTGGCCGACCTTGCGGATACCACTCAGAAGGGCCTCGCGCAGGTCCTCGCGCAGTTCAACCGGCCATAGGCCAAAGGTTGGCTGCCGCCTTGGTCCCAGATCGGGGTCGTCGGTGGCAGCCAGAACGACTTTTGCGCCGGTTTCTTCGGCCCTCAGCAACAGGCGCGGCACCAGATCCGGCGGCAGAAACGGCGTGTCGGCCGCGGCGGTGACTATGGCGTCCGCCCCATGGCTTGCCGCCCAATCAAGCCCCGCCAGAACCCCGCCAAGCGGACCTACGAAGCCTTCGATATTGTCGGCTATGACAGGCAGGCCAATGGCATGAAAACGTGATGGGTCGCCATTGGCATTCAGCGCTACGCGTTCGACCTGCGGCAACAGACGCTCCATCACATGGGCCAGCAACGTGCCTTTGCCCAAGGGCAAGAGCGCCTTGTCACCACCGCCCATACGGGTGGCGCGACCACCGGCAAGTATGACGCCAAGGGGTGCTTTCATGCTTCCTTATCCCGCCTGAACCTTCTGTCCGGGGCATCGCTTTTACCTATTTCCACATCCCGGATCAGCCGGTCCTCTCCGGACAGGCAGACAAACCTTTGTCCGCGCAGGCGCCCGATCAGGGTCAGTCCGACCATGCGGGCAATCTCGACCCCCCAGGCGGTGAAGCCTGAGCGTGAGGCCAGGATCGGAATGCCCATATGGGCGGTTTTGATCACCATTTCCGAGGTCAACCGCCCGGTTGTATAGAGGATTTTATCCTCGGACGGAACGTCTTCAGACAGCATCCAGCCCGCCACCTTATCGACGGCATTATGGCGGCCTACATCTTCCATATAGACCAGGGGCCGGTCCTGCTGACACAGGACCGTGCCGTGGATGGCCCCTGCAGCAAGATAGAGCGACGGTGTCCGGTTGATTTTTTTCGACAGGGAATAGAGCCACGAGGTCCGCAGAGGCGCGTTTGGCAGCCGTATGTCTGAAAGCCCTTCCATCATATCCCCAAAAACCGTGCCAACAGCGCAGCCCGAAGTGCGCGTCCGGCGCGCCATCTTTTCTTCATACGTCGTTCGGCTGTGGGTGCGCACGATGACGGTTTCCAGCTCACGGTCCATATCAATGCGCGAGACATCGGCGTTGCCTTCCAGCATGCCCTGATTGGAAAGAAACCCCAGCGCCAGATATTCCGGGTAATCTCCGATGGTCATGGCGGTCACAATCTCCTGCGCGTTCAGGAAGATCGTCAACGGCCGTTCTTCGACCACACTGATCTCGGTTTCACGCCCTTCATGGTCATGGCCGGTGGTCTTACGTGTCAGCCGCGCAGCGCCCGGATCGGGGGCCAGCAGGTACGTGTTTTTTTCAAAATCCCGGCTCAATTGCATCTCCGCGCGTTAACCCATATGGGCATAAGGAGTGAGGTACAGTTTTAGGCAGCTCCATGACAACGTCCAGTGCAAAATCAATCTATCTGCGTGCCATATTCGATGGGGCGCCTTTTGTGTTGGTTGTAATTCCATTTGCCCTGCTGTTTGGCGTTGTGGCCAGTGAGGCAGGCCTGCCAGTAGCCGAGATCATGGGTTTTTCCGTGTTGGTCATTGCTGGCGCGGCACAGCTTACTGCGGTTCAGTTGATGGTTGACGAAGCGCCGATCGTGATCATTCTGGCAACTTCCCTTGCGGTCAACCTGCGCATGGCGATGTATTCGGCAGCCATCACCCCCCACCTCGGAGCCGCACCTTTGTGGCAACGCGCCTTCGTCGCCTACCTGCTGGTCGACCAATCCTACATTCTTTCCACTGCACGCTATGAGGCAGAGCCTCAAATGCCCGTGCGGCACAAGATGATTTACTTTTTCGGCGTGATAACCCCCGTGGCTCCGGCCTGGTACGCATCCTCTTTTGTTGGCGCCATGGTCGGAACCACAATCCCACCGGAATACGCGCTGGATTTCGCTCTGCCGATCACGTTCATTGCCATGATCGCCCCGATGCTGCGGACCATTGCCCATATGGCGGCCGCCCTGACCTCCGTAGGGCTGGCGCTGGTTTTGACATGGATGCCCTACAGCACCGGGTTGCTGGTCGCAGCCCTCGGGGCTTTGCTGGTCGGTGCCGAGGTTGAGCGTCAGATGGAAAGACGGCGCGCATGAACATGTCTGCAGCAGAGATTTGGCTGATCATTCTGGTCCTCGCGGTGGGCACCTTTCTGATCCGGTTCTCGTTTCTTGGCCTGATCGGGGATCGCCCACTGCCGCCGTGGGTGCTGCGCCATCTGCGTTACACGCCGGTTGCCGTGTTGCCCGGCCTTGTGGCGCCACTGGTTTTGTGGCCCGCGGCCACTGACGGGCAGCTTGACCCTGCGCGCCTGCTCGCGGCTTTCACAGCTTTGGCCATTGGCCATTTCACCAAAAATGTGCTGGCGGCGATTGTTGGAGGTGGCGCGGTGCTTTACCTTGGTCTTTGGGTGTTCGGTTAAGGCCGAGTGCCAAATCACTCAGATGGTTTTGCTTTGTTGGAATGGGTGCGCCTAAATACCCTGGGTCAGGATATAGCCGTTATCTTCTGGATCATTGTCATAGAACACCTCTTCCGTGACGCCGGGAAGTTCCGCAAAGCTCTCATACAGCTTTCTTGGGAACAGGGTTTGCGGCAAGTGCTCAAACCCCGGTAGGGCGCGCAATATTGAGGAAATAGATTGCGTGCACATCGCTTTGGGAACGGCGCCGTAGGCCATTGCCGCGCGCATAGCCAATTCGGCCACTTCCGGGGTTACCACGATATCCTGCCGGATCGTGTGGTAGGTAACCCGCGAATGGTAGTCGATATAGAAATCGACCGCCGGGTCAGTAATGCCAAAATGCACATCATTACGTTCGGGCAGGTTGGGGTGATGCCATGTTCCCGCGGGGTCAAACAGAACCCGTTGCGAGCCATTGATCATCAGACCCGCATGTGCGCCGCTGCCTGAAGTATTGGAAATTACCGTGAAAAGGCTGAGTGTGGGGGGGGCATCATGCACATAAACCGAGTTTTCCACGGCTTCATCCGGCGCCCATTTCGGCTCGGCTGCACAGGCTGCAAGAAACGCCAGCGCAAGAACGGATAAAACAAAACGCAGCATGAAAACCCCCGAGTGCACAAATGTCAGCCGGATGGCTTAGCTGTTAAAAATCGCCAGAAAGACCATAACAACTATAAAGGCAATGACCGCACGCACAGAGATTTTAATAAATCCCTCATAGGTCTTTTCCTGCACCCGTGTGCTCATAGTTCCGTGTTCATGTTCAGCCATTTTCGCGTCTCCCCGTTATTTTGCACTCGTTTAAACGATTTTTTTTGCCCTGTCACGGGTTTGATCATCGACAAAGCAGGTTCTTAGCTTTTCTTTAGATCTTCAGCCAGGCGAAAGCCGATGCGGGTCGGGGCAAGGTCGTCATCCTCGCGTGGCAAGGCGCGCAGCATGACGTTTAGCTGGCTGACATGCTGGATAAGCTGGGTTCTGGCACCTGCCTGATCCGCGCCATAGAAAGTAACGATATCGGGGTCGAAAAAGCCCAGACCCTCAATACGCAACACACCCACATCACCGCCGGTAAAACCGATGGCGACCTCATGTTCATTGTCAAGTTGTTCTTCGAAGTTCTGGATATAGAGGATCAGCCGCTCATAGGCCCACTCAGCCGGGCTTTTGGCCTCAACCGGTTTATCCGTGACCTCTTCGGGCAGGGGCTTTTGCTCAACTGTCAACGGCGCGTCTTCATCACATTGGGCCGCGTTAGAGCGGGGCGGCGCGGGTTTTTCCGCCTTCTTCTTCTTTGAAACTTTAGCCATTCCGTCCCTCTGATTGTTCCGTGGCCTGCCACAGCCAAGCGCCATCCTCGCGTCTTGTACGGCCGATCTGGCCGGTTGCATAGAGATGATTGAGGTGGCCCACAGCCTCCACTAATGCAAGACCGTATTCGCCCGCACCGATCCGGCGTTTGAACAGGGGGGGGAAGCAATCGGCCGCCACATGGGGTGTTTCGAGAAACTCCAGCAACCTTTCCAGTGCGTGGTGATGGTTTTTGATCAGCTGGCGCATCCGGGTGGGAAGCCCGGTAAAGGGCAGTTTGTGACCGGGCAGAACAAGCTGGCTGTCAGTGGCAAACGGCGCAAGACGGGTGCAGCTTTCCAGCCAGTCACCGACGGGATCGGCCTCGGGTTCGGTAGCGTAAACGCCCAGATTGGGGCTGATCGTAGCCAGAAGCTGGTCCCCCCCGATCACCAGATCACAATCGCGCGACCAGAAGGTTGCGTGTTCCGGCGCATGGCCATTGCCGATGCGCACGTCCCAATCACGGCCGCCAAAGCGAATCATGTCGCCTTCCTTAATGCGGCGAAATCCCAGAGGCATGTCGGCAACGATGTCGACGTAATTGAACGGGCGTTCAGTTTTGCGCGCCTCATAAACTTCCCGGTCCATACCGGCGGCGCGCCAATAGGCAAGGGTTTCATCTACCGGCACCATTTGTTCGTCCAGCAGCAGCATGCGGGCAAACAGCCAGGCGGTGCGGGTGGTGATCAGTTCGGCGCCATGGTCGCGTTGAAACCAACCCGCCAGCCCGACATGGTCCGGGTGATGATGGGTGACGATGACCTTCTTGACCGGGCGCCCGGCCAGCGGCCCCTCCAGCAGCTTTTGCCACACGGCGCGGGTGCGTCGGCTGTCAAAACCGGTATCGATGATGGTCCAGCCATCGTCATCCGCAAAAGCATAACAATTGACATGGTCCAGCTTCATCGGCAGAGGCAGGCGAAACCAGAAGACGCCGTCGCGTATCTCGGTTGCTTCGCCTTCGTCCGGGGCATCTTCCCACGGAAATCTCAGGGGTGCACTCAAGGGGCTAGCTCCTCAGGAGAAAGGTCATAAAGACCTGCGGTTCCGATCGTTGCCATTTCCAGAAGTCCAGTATGTTCCGGCAGCAGCCGGTTGATGTGAAACGTGGCCAGAGCACTTCGCGGCCCAGATCCACCTTCTGCGCCGCCCTCTGCCAGCGCCGTCTTTAAATGCAGATGCGCCCCGAATACCAGAGCAAAACCCTTGAGATAGGCCGTGGCCCCGACAAAACGTTGCTGCATATCTTCCTGCGCCACCATCCATTCCGTGGTTTCGCGCAGGGTTTCGCAAGCCGCCCAGAGTTTGCCCGCCAGATCCGGCATGCTATCGCGCGCCGCTTCCGCCCCGGCGGCAATTTCGTCGAGGATCCGGCAGGCTTCCTCGCCCCCGTCCATCAGCTTGCGGCCCACAAGGTCCATGGCCTGAATGCCGTTGGTGCCTTCGTAAATCATCGTCACCCGCACGTCGCGGGCATATTGCGCCGCGCCGGTTTCTTCTATGAAGCCCATGCCGCCATGCACCTGTATGCCTTCCTGCGCCACCCTATGGCCAACATCGGTGCCGTAGGCCTTGGCGATGGGGGTCAGAAAGGCAGCGCGGGCCTGCCATTTGGCCTCACCTGTGGCGCGCGCCATGTCGATGGCCATAGCGCAAGACAGGGTGATGGCGCGGGCAGCATATAGCTCGGCGCGCATGGCGGTCAGCATGCGGCGCACATCGGCGTGGTCGATGATAGCGCCGCTACCCTCGACTGGTGTGCGCCCCTGTTTGCGTTCCTGCGCGAAGGTGAGTGCCTGTTGATACGCTCCTTCGCCCGCCCCCAGACCTTCGATACCAACGCCAAGACGGGCGTTGTTCATCATGGTGAACATGGTGCGCATGCCCTGATGCTCCTCCCCGATCAGCCAGCCGGTGGCATTCTCAAAGCTCATGACAGCGGTGGGCGAGCCATGCAGGCCCAGCTTGTGTTCCAGGCTGACGACCCGCAACTCGTTGGCTGTGCCGGGATTGCCTTCACCGTCTGGCAGGAACTTGGGCACCAGAAACAAGCTGATTCCTTTGGTGCCCGCCGCCCCGCCCGGCAGGCGTGCGAGAACAAGGTGGCAGACATTTTCGGTAAAGTCGTTATCGCCCCAGGAAATAAAGATTTTCTGGCCGGTTATGGCGTAAGTTCCATCGCCGTTGTCTACGGCTTTCGCGGTCAACGCCCCAACATCCGAGCCCGCCTGCGCTTCGGTCAGGTTCATGGTACCAGCCCATTCGCCGCTGATTAGTTTCGGCAAATAAAGCGCCTTGATCGCGTCGCTGGCATGATGCTCCAGCGCCTCGATCTGGCCCTGTGTCATCAAGGGGTTCAGCTGCAAGGCCAGACAGGCGCCCGACATCATTTCATTTACGGCTGAGAGAAGGGATAGTGGTAAGCCCATGCCGCCATATTCAGGATCGGCTGCCATGCCGATCCAGCCGCCTTCGGCGATTGCGCGGTACCCATCGGCAAAGCCCGGGCTGGTGCGCACCTTGCCGTTTTCCAGCACGGCCGGGGTCTCGTCTCCGTTGCGCTGCAACGGGGCCAGCACCTCGTCGCACATACGGCCCGCCTCGGTCAGGATTGCCTGCGCCATGTCCGGCGTGGCATCGCTGAACCGCGCAGTAGCGGTTAGATGGTCCAGCCCAACAACCTTGTTTAAAAGGAATTGGTAATCACTAACAGGCGCACGATATGGCATGTTTTGCTCCTTGCGGGATGGCTTGGCAAATGTGGTGCTTCTTTGTAGGAAGCAACCTGACCCAGAGGCCGGGCCGCATCAAGGGAAACGCAACGTCATGGAGCACGCGCAAAGGCGCACAGAAAGACTGTCAGCCAACCGGGCGGGAATTGCCCGTGCCGCTGGCCTGTTGCGTCAGGGCAAGCTGGTCGCCTTCCCGACAGAGACAGTTTACGGTCTGGGGGCAAATGCCACGGACGGGCAGGCAGTGGCGCGGATCTACGAAGCCAAGGGCCGACCTTCCTTCAACCCGCTGATCGTGCATGTCGCCAATCTTGAAGCGGCGCGTGAATTGGCCGAGTTCACCGGCGAGGCCGAGCGTTTGGCAGCCGCGTTCTGGCCGGGGTCTCTGACCCTGGTGTTACCCGTGAAGCGTGACACTGGCCTGTCAGAACTGGTTACTGCAGGGCTGGGTTCCGTCGCGGTACGGGTGCCTGCCCATGATCTGGCCCGCCAGTTGTTGTCAGAGGCGGGATGCCCGGTTGCGGCACCTTCGGCCAATCCATCCGGGCGCATCAGCCCCAGCGAAGCGGCCCATGTTCTGGCCGGTCTGGATGGCCGGATTGACGCGGTGCTGGACGGGGGTGCCTGTGACGTGGGGCTGGAAAGCACCATTGTCGGATTGCTGCCTGTCCCGACCTTGCTGCGACCGGGGGGCTTGCCAGTGGAGGCGATCGAGGCCTGCCTTGGTTATGAACTGAATATGCGGGAAGAAGGGGAGGGCCTGACCGCCCCCGGCCAGCTATCTTCGCATTACGCGCCCAGGGCCCGCCTGCGTTTAAACGCCGAAAAGGCGGCACCCGGTGAAAGGATGCTTGGCTTTGGCGATGTTGAGGCAGAGCTGAACCTGTCCCCGGCAGGAGACTTGGTGGAGGCGGCTGCGAACCTGTTTCATCACCTGCACCAGTTGGATCTTGAAGGGGATGCGCCGGTAGCCGTGTCGCCGATCCCAGAGACGGGATTGGGGCTGGCCATCAATGATCGCCTCAGGCGGGCTGCAGCACCAAGGGAGTAGTTTCCGCCCCAACGTCAGCCCCGCTGCGCGGTGCTTTCTCTGGGTCGGCGGGCCTCGCTACGCTCGGCGATTTTAAGCCTCCGGCGGGGATATTTATGGCAAGAGGAAATGGGCGCATGCTGAACTTGGCAGCCTCAGGCACGGCCGCCTTCGGCCGAAAGCATCAGTGGCGAAATTCCGAGCTTGGCAAGGGCTGCTTCCCATTTTGATTTGTTTTCTTTAGAAAAAACAATTGCCTGATCCGCGTCGACCGTAAGCCAGGCATTTTGCTGAATCTCGCCCTCCAGCTGCCCCGGCCCCCAGCCGGCATATCCAAGCGCGGGTAAAACCTGATCTGGCCCCTGACCGTTGGCAATGTCCTGCAGAATATCCCGTGTTGCTGTCATCGCGAAGAAATCATTAACACGCAAGGTGCCATCCTGCCCGGAATAGTCACCGGAATGCAGAACAAAACCGCGTCCGGTCTCAACCGGGCCACCAAAGAACAGGTGATGATCGGAACTATTCGTTTCTGAGGGTATTTCCAACTGTTCCAGCATGTCATCGAAGCTCAGTTCATCCGCTGGCTTGTTGATCACGATCCCCATCGTACCCTCGTTTGAATGCAGGCATAGAAACACGACAGATTTATCAAATCGTGGGTCACTCATCCCCGGCATGGCGATAAGTAGTTTTCCGGATAGGTTTGTCGCGTCACTCATAATTCCAAAATGGCCCCTGCCAGAGCGCGCTACAAGGGGAAAGGTCGAGCTTTTGTCATGGAAATGTGATTTCACATTCTGAGCGCCAAGGCTATCATGCGCCAATGAACCGAATTTCACCTGCTTTTGATATAATCCTTCCGGCCTTGTTCCTGGCCTTTTCCATGTTGGCTGCCCATTCCTTGCAGGCTGGTGGGTACGAATCTTATGATCCAGAAAACATTGCTGAAATTGATGTGCTTTCCGGGTGGAGGCAGGCTGATGGCAGCCATGTGGCAGCTTTGCGAATCCAGCTTGCTGACGGATGGAAAACCTATTGGCGTGCGCCGGGAGAGGCGGGCATTCCTCCGGGCTTCGATTGGCGCGGGTCGCGTAATTTGCAGAGCGTCGCTTTCCACTGGCCTGTACCAGTAGTATTTGACACCAGTGGCATGCAGACTATCGGCTATCATGACCAACTGATCCTGCCAATCCAGCTGTTTCCCAAAAATGCAGGGCAAAAGATTACCCTGAAAGGGCAGGTGTCTCTGGGGGTCTGCAGTGATGTCTGCATGCCAATGGAAGCTCGGTTTTCTGCCAGTCTGAAACCTGGCGAAGGGGCTGGGGACGGATCAGATCTGATCCGGATGGCACTGCAAAATCGACCCGAAACGGCAGGGGAGGCCGGGTTGGGCGCTATTTCATGCGACATTGAGCCAATTTCCGATGGTCTTCGTGTTACGACCAGACTGGCCTTGCCGCAGATCGGTCCGGATGAGGTTGTGGTTATGGAAACAGGCGATCCGGCGGTCTGGGTTTCTCAGGCAATGGTGCGCCGTGAAGGAAGCACATTGATTGCGAGCGCTGACATGGTGCCACCTTCATCGGGTCCGTTCGTTCTGAGCCGTTCGGATATTCGTATCACCGTTCTGGCAGCAGGGCGCGGCGTAGATATTGACGGTTGCCTGTCTGGGTCCTGACGGTAACGGGCAACGACGTTTTCCTTGTGATATTTGTTGTAGTCTGCGGCTGTGTCCATTTGCGACACCTGTTATCATTTTTTTGAGGCCCCTCACCTCTGGCAAAAAATTACAAGCCGGGGCAGGATGAACTCAGGACATGGTACGGACAAAAGCGAGGATGCGATGGCGTCTACTTTAACCACCTTACTGGAGCGCGCCCGTGAAGCGCAGGACCAGATCGAAGTCGAACTGACCCGGCGTCGGGATGCGCTGGGGCTGAAAATTCGCGGCGGGCGCGTGGAAATCGAAGAGGAATTGCGCCAACGTCACCGCGCGGCTCGCATGAGATTGCGCGACTTTCTGGCGGAGACACGGCCCATGGTGGTTCTAACGGCGCCTGTCGTTTATTCGCTGGTACTGCCACTGGCGCTGCTTGATCTGGCGGTGACCATCTATCAGCTGATCTGTTTCCCTATTTACGGCATTGCCCGGGTCCGCCGCCGCGACCACGTTTTTATCGACCGCCACCACCTTGCCTATCTCAACGCCTTGCAAAAACTAAACTGCGTCTACTGCGGCTATGGCAACGGGGTATTGTCATATGCACGTGAAATTGCCGGGCGTACCGAGGCCTATTGGTGTCCAATCAAACATGCGCGCCGGGTGCCTGAGGCTCACAGCGCCTATGCCGAATTTATGGAATATGGCGACGAAGAAGATTTCATCAATCGATGGGCCGAAGAGCGCGCACGCCTGAAAAAGAACGACGGGAAAGGCGCTTAGTTTCTGCAACGAAAAACAAATGCTTTTCGAATTTAATGCAGGATTGTTTGCTTGCAGATTTGGGGCGCTGCCCCAACCCCCGGGATATTTATGGCAAGAGGAAGAGGGCGTGCGATTTCCTTCTAAAGGTTTTCGTGTTGGGGCATGCCCAGCACGTGAAAACCGCCATCGACCTTGATAATCTCGCCTGAAGTGCAGTCGCCGTAATCAGACGCCAGATAGACCGCGGTGCCGCCAACAGCTTCCTGGGTTACATTGCGGCGCAGGGGGGCGTTGGCACCGGTATGGCGGTAGGTCTTGCGCGCCCCGGCAATGGCTGCCCCGGCCAGGGTTTTCATCGGACCGGGGGAAACTGCGTTAACGCGGATATTTTGCGGACCGAGGTCATTGGCCATGTAGCGAACAGCCGCTTCCAGCCCCGCCTTGGCGACACCCATGACGTTGTAGAAAGGTGCCACACGCTGTGAACCGTTATAGGTCAGCGTGATGATCGTACCACCATCGGGCATCATTTCCGAGGCACGTTTGGCCGCGTCAATGAAAGAGAAGACCGATATATCCATGGAATTCTTGAAGTTGGCCCGGCTTGTATCCCGGAAATTTCCGGTCAGCTCATCCTTGTCCGAAAAGGCAATGGCGTGGACCAGAAAATCTATGCTTTCCCAACGTTCCTTCAGGGCGGCAAAGCCTGCATCCATGGCGCCGTCGTCGGTGACGTCCATGTCCACCAGCAGATCCGAGCCCACGGTGTCGGCCAGAGCTTTGACCCGTTCGCCAAACATTTCGCCCTGATAGGAAAAGGCCAGTTCGGCGCCTTCATTTGCCATCGCCTCGGCAATGCCCCACGCAATCGAACGTTTGTTGGCTACGCCCATAATCAAGCCGCGTTTGCCTTTCATCAGATCAGCCATGTCGCCGCTCTCCTTTAATCTTTGAATTTGCTCAGCAGCATCGACCCGTTCGTGCCGCCGAAACCGAATGAATTGGTCATTACCGTATCAAGCCCGGCATTTTCCACAAGTGTTGTGGCGATCTCGGCCGGGTCAAGTGCGGGATCAAGCTCTTCCACATTAATCGATGGTGCAATGAAATCGTTCTCGAGCATCAAGAGGCAATAAACCGCTTCCTGTGCGCCGGTGGCGCCCTGGCTGTGTCCGGTCATTGATTTTGTGGACGAGATAGGCGGCGTTGACCCCTGCCCAAATACCCGGCGCACCGCTTCGACCTCCCCCACATCGCCAACAGGCGTCGATGTGCCGTGGGCGTTGATATAGCCAACCTTGCGCCCCTCTGGCAGAGTATCAAGTGCCAGACGCATGGCGCGTTCGCCACCTTCGCCGGATGGGGCCACCATGTCGGCGCCATCCGAGGTCGCGCCAAAGCCGGTCACTTCTGCATAGATTTTCGCACCACGCGCCTGGGCGTGCTCAAGCTCTTCCAGCACCAGCATGCCGCCGCCGCCGCCAATGACAAAACCATCGCGATTGGCGTCAAAGGCGCGGCTGGCACGCTCGGGGCTGTCGTTATACTTGGAAGACATCGCGCCCATGGCGTCAAACAGGCAGGACAGGGTCCAGTCAAGCTCTTCTCCACCACCGGCGAACATAACGTCCTGTTTGCCCATCATGATCTGCTCAGAGGCTGCCCCGATGCAATGCAGAGAGGTCGAACAGGCCGAGGTGATGGAATAGTTGATGCCCTTGATCTGAAAGGCTGTGGACAGGTTGGCCGAGATTGTGGAGCCCATGCATTTCGGCACCGCAAATGGCCCGATGCGTTTGGGTGAATTGTTCTTCAGCACCACCTGATGCGCGGCAAACATGGCGCTGGTGGATGGCCCGCCCGATCCGGCAATCAGCCCGGTGCGCGGATTGACAACATCGTCGTCCTCAAGCCCCGCATCGGCGATGGCCTGGCTCATGGCGATATGGGCATAGGCCGCACCCGGACCCATGAAGCGCAGCGTGCGTTTGTCCACATGTTCCTTGATGTCAATATTGGGCGCACCGGCAATCTGGCTGCGAAATCCGCGTTCGGCCATGTCTGTATTTGCGGTAATGCCTGATTTACCCGCCTTCAGAGCGGCCAGAACCTCGTCCTTGTTATTGCCAATGGCCGAGACGATGCCCAGACCTGTAACCACGACACGACGCATGCGCGTTCTCCCATAAGACTTCAAGACCCGTGATAGCCAGCCCCGTCTGGGCATGCAACTGCATAGAAAGGGTGAGGGGCGGATGCGTGGGAAAATTCAGGGTATATCAATAAGGCAATGGCTGGAATGAGCCCTTACTACTGAGTTCTGCGTATTGGACGAAGGGCCACTATTAGGAATTGGCCGCAAAGCACATGGCAGACCATACACTCCCGGCGAATACCTGCCGGGATCAGAATATTTGGAGTAAGTTTCGGCCTTTGGGATCACGATTGCTTTCCCCAAAATATATGCCAACTTTGGCTCCTGTGCGCTGAGTTGCGTAAATGTCATCGACCAAGAGCAGCGCTGCAGTTCCGAGCGCATGCTGAGCCTCTGCTTCGAAGATCTAAAACCAAACACCCGACGCAGCTTTGAACTCTGCCACGCCGGGAATTGGGCGCAGAACCTCTACATCCGAACCAAAGAAGTTGAGATACCATGCTTGCGCGTCGTCGAAGGACTTCACGGGAGCTCCAATTGTGACGTCGCTGAAAGGTTCGGTATCTGCAGTGCCGGCCATAAGCGTGCTTACTGTAGCGGCTAAGATCAACCTCGCATTATGTTGCTACGCCGGTCAGGTCCTCGGCAAGCATCAGCGCATTACCATCGGGATCGTAGAACGTTGTGGTTTTGACCATGCCTTCGACGACATCCGTCTCGCCATCGAATTTTACTTCAGCCTTTTCCAGTTTTTGCCTTGCAGTATCCAAATCAGCGATGCCAAAAACTGGAACACAATTGCCCGGTGCAGGTTTGGTATGCTCACCAAGACCAATTACAACACCGGCTGTGTTTGTCTGAATCTCGGACCATCCAGCATCATCAGCATGATAAAGCAGTTCGAAACCTAACATGCTTTCATACCACTTAGCGCTTGCATGGCGATCTTTGACCGACATTGCTATGGTGATAGTTTGATCCAATGAAATGAGCGACATAGGCTTTCCTTTTAACAAATTATATAGTAACTATACTTTATGGACATTAATTTATTTGTCAACATCACTTCAAGAGCTTGGGCTTTACCCATACTTTCGCACTTGTATGCTGGTACCCCCGGTCGGCAAGCGCCACTATTGGCAGCAACCGGCGCTAGCAGAACTGCTTTCGCACAAAGTATGGATCATCTGATTGCAATAGGAATGCTCGAACGAAATCCTGGCTATGGCCATCCATTGCGTCCGGAATTCCGGCTTACACGAATTGGAATATCTGCCGCCAAACTCGCATGTCAAATCAACAATGTTTCAAAAAAAGAAGATCAGGACCTGCTTCGTCGCTCGTGGACGTTGCCCGTTTTGGCATCACTTCATACCCCGCGCCATTTCACAGAAATCAAACGAAATCTGCCGCCGATTACGGATCGCGCCTTGTCACAGTCTCTGAAATCAATGGAGGCAAGAAATTGGGTATGTCGCGGAATCGACGAAATCTCACGACCGCCTAGGTCTCTATATACGGCAGTGAATACTGGCGGGATTTTAAGTCAAGTCACCGCGTCGGAAGTTACTTTCATTCAGTGATTCCGGCATTTTACTTGGAGAACACGAAAGGCAGCTAAGTCCCCCAACACGGACATTCACGCACCGGGGAACTTTCTCAGCCCATCGCGTCTCAGCTTTCGCTCAGAGCGACCTTCATGTCTTTGACCTCGTATATCACTTCGCCGTCCGCTTCGACGATGCCGTCGGCGACACCCATGGTCAGGCGCCTTGTCTGGATGGCCTTGGTGAAGTCGATTTTATAGGTCAGCATTTTGCGGTCCGGGCGTACCATGCCCTTGAGCTTGACCTCGCCGACACCCAGCGCATAGCCGCGCCCCTGCCAGCCGCGCCAGCCAAGGTTGAAGCCGGTCAACTGCCACAGCCCGTCAAGGCCAAGGCAGCCGGGCATGATCGGGTTGCCGGGGAAGTGGCATTCGAAGAACCACAGGTCCGGGGTGATGTCGAATTCCGCCAGCACATGCCCTTTGCCATGGGCGCCGCCATCGCCGGAAATATCGGTAATACGGTCCATCATCAGCATAGGCGGGGCAGGTAATTGCGCATTGCCGGGGCCAAAAAGTTCACCGCGTGCGCATTGCATAAGGCCTTCTTTGTCAAAACTGGTTGGGAATTGCGTCATGCCTGTCTGCCCTGTGTTAAACTGCGTTGCCTTTCGTCTATCACCCGTCTTGACCTAGGCGCAAGCCGGGGTGGGCTGACGAAGGCTTAATCTATACAAGAAAACTTGTTCCATCCTGCGCGTTCAGCTATATAGTGGGATCAGTGAATTGAAAGCGACGCGCGATGACGACCCCAATACTACCAAATGAGAGCGACTGGCTCGTGCAGGCCGGACTGCGTCCGACAAAGCAACGCGTGGCACTGGCGCAATTGTTGGTCGGGGATGGCAAGCACCGCCATACAACCGCCGAGAGCCTGTTTGAATCGGCACGTAATTCCGGCGACTGTGTGTCGCTGGCGACTGTGTACAACACACTCAAGGTTTTTTGTAATGCGGGCTTGCTGCGCGAGATCACGGTGAACGGGGCCAAAAGCTATTTCGATACCAATGTCTCGAACCATCCACATTTCTTCTGGGAAGAAACGGAAGAGCTGAGTGATGCCCCAGCCGAAGACCTGAAAATCGCCAGCTTACCAGACGCACCGGACGGGGCCGAAGTGGCTAAAGTCGATGTGGTAATCCGCCTGCGCAAGGTGTGAAAGCCCACGCGCGCTAAGGTAGCAATCACAAACAATGGTCCGGCCTGAAGGTAGTGAAGAACCGATGAAGGAACCTCACAAGCCTGAAACGCTGTAATTTTCGTGAATTATTCGACGGCCACGACTTCAAAATCAAATATCAGCACCTTACCGGCCAGAAAATGGTTGGCGTCCAGTGTGACGGTCTCATCTGTCAGTGCGGTTATTGTTACCGGAACAGCCTGCCCGTCGGGCGTGCGCATTTCCAGCTTGCCACCAACTTCCAAAGGCAGGTCGGGGGGCATTTCCCCACGCGGCGCTTCAATGACGCCTTCGGGGCTATGGGGGCCGTAAGCATTTTCAGGGGCAATCGTCACCTTCTTTTTGTCACCGGCTTTCATACCCGGCAGCGCCTGATCAAGCCCCGGAATGATCTGACCCGAGCCGACAGTGAAGGCCAGCGGGTCGCGCCCCTCAGAGCTGTCAAAAACCGAGCCATCCTCAAGGGTGCCCGTATAGTGAATGCTGACTTTGTCGCCGGATTTAATTTCGCTCATCTCGATCCCTTCAGAACCATTGCCCGGGCTCCATTAGCCCAAGGTTCAGCAATTGCTGTGATTTCCATGTAAACTCGGTCGAGTTATGCCATTTGTAACTGTGAATGTCGAATGATGATCCTGCATTTGTTTTCAGTGCCTTAGCTGTACGGAAACTGACAATGGCGGCGGTGATGTTGTTATGCCATGGGCAGGCATAGGTATTGTATTCTTCGTCATTAAAGGTGTGGTCAGCACGCAGTTGCAGATTTTTTTTAGCTCGAAACAGCGCAATACGGTCAATTTTTCGGCTTGAGGCCGGGATATGCTCTTCAAACCGCCAACGCAGCCCGCCGAAAAAATCCAATTGGCGTTCCTTTGGGTGGCCGTGGTTTGCTAGATCCGAGCGTGCCAGCGCATAATAGCCCGAGCGGTCCAACCAGGCATTTTCCAGACATACCGCATTTGGGTTGGCGTCAAGGTCATCAGCGTAAAGGTCAACAATATATGTCAGGACCGCGTCGCGCCGTTCCTCGGTCTGGAAGGTCAGCATCTCGCCGATCGTGCGGTCTTCGCAAAACGGATAAAAAAGGTATTCGCCATTATAACAGTAATAAAGCCACAGGCCCGGTGCTGCCTCAATAACCGCGTTGACAGCTGTCTGGAGTGCGCCCCGCTCAACCACATTATAATCGACCCGGAAAATTTCATCTTCCATTACGTCGGCCAGGTCCAGTACGGCTGGGGCGAACAGGATCACTTCGTTGAAGCCGGCCATTTGATGGTGCACAATTGTGGTATCCACCTCAACAAGATCCTCAGCGAAGATCAGTGCCACTGGTCCCTTCGCCAGCGCTTCTTTTCCGTTTTCCAGAAATTCCTGTAGTGACCCGTATCGCATTTTGCCCTCTTAATCCCGCTTGTTGCAGGTTTATGCTTAATTTTCCATGAAAACCGCCGCCTCGCAAGAGTTGCAGCCTTCCCTGAAACCCTGTAGGCACCCGGCTTTGAACCAAACCGCCGGAGCCACGCGCATGGCCGATAAGAAAAAGCTCTATATTCGTACCTATGGCTGTCAGATGAATGTCTATGATAGCGAACGCATGGCTGAAGCCCTGGGCGCTGACGGGTATGAGGAAACCAGCTCTCCTGATGATGCGGACATGATTTTGCTGAACACATGTCATATCCGCGAAAAAGCAGCCGAGAAGGTATATAGCGAACTTGGGCGCTTCAAGGGGTTGAAGGCAGAAAAGCCCGACCTGAAAATTGGCGTTGCCGGTTGCGTGGCACAGGCCGAGGGGCAGGAAATTATGCGCCGTCAGCCGATGGTTGACCTGGTGGTTGGCCCGCAAACATATCACCGGCTGCCCGATATGATGGGGGCGCTTGCAAAGGGCGAAAAGGCGCTGGACACGGATTTCCCCGAGGAGGACAAGTTTGATCACCTGCCAAAACGCCCTACTCCCCGGCGCGGCCCAACGGCATTTTTGACCGTTCAGGAAGGCTGTGACAAGTTTTGTGCGTTTTGCGTGGTGCCTTACACCCGCGGGGCCGAGGTCAGCCGCCCGCCTGCGCGCATCATTAGTGAGGCCCGTCAATTGGTCGCGCGCGGGGTGCGTGAAATCACCCTCCTGGGGCAGAATGTGAATGCCTATCACGGCGAGGATACCACATTGGCGGGGCTGATCTGGGCGCTCAACGACATAGACGGACTGGCGCGCATTCGTTTCACCACCAGCCACCCCAACGACATGGGCGATGACCTGATCGAGGCGTTCGGCACCTGTGACAAGCTGATGCCATACCTGCACCTGCCGGTTCAGTCGGGAAGTGACAGGATCCTCAAACGTATGAATCGGGGTCACACTGCCGATGCCTACCTGAGGTTGATTGAGCGTATTCGCGCGGCGCGGCCAGACATTTTGATCTCGGGCGACTTCATCACCGGGTTTCCGGAAGAAAGTGACGCTGATTTTCGCGACACATTAGACCTGATCCGGGCCGTTGGGTACGGGCAGGCATACTCGTTCAAATATTCTGCACGCCCAGGCACTCCGGCCGCTGAACGTCCCATCGTAGACCCGCAAGTTGCAGGCGAGCGCCTGCAGGAACTTCAGGCGCTGATTGTTTCACAGCAACGTGCTGTACAGGACGCAATGGTTGGGCGTGAGGTCGGGGTATTGTTTGAAAAACCGGGGCGTATGCCCGGGCAGATGGTGGGTAAATCCGACCACTTGCACGCGGTGCATGTCACCGCCCCTGACCTGCAGGCAGGAGACCTCAAACGGGTGAGAATCACTGAAAGTGGGGCAAATTCCCTTGGGGGTGAACTGGTCGGATAAAGCATGTGTCTGTGCCATTACTGTGAGGCCCTGACCCGTATTAAGCCACTGCTTACCTATGATTGTTTCACATTCGGGAACAGTTTCCGGTAAATGATACTTTCCTTATGGTTGAAACACGTAAAAATCGACCCAGCAAACCGGTCGCTCAATTCTGTTTTGGGCTGGAGCGGAAAATTATTAACGGGGGATATTACGGTGGCTTTAAATATACGAAATGCCCTGCAGGCAGGTCTTGCGCTGGCATATGCCGCAGCAATGTTGCTGGGCTTGCAGGTCGGCGCGGCCGTTGCACAGGATTCTGTGGTTGGGGAACGCTATGTTCCAACCATCTGGGTTGACCCTGATGGCTGCGAACACTGGGTCATGGATGACGGGGTCGAAGGGTATATGACGCCGCATGTAAATCGTGACGGTATCCCGGTCTGCCACCGAGGCGAAACCTGTGCGGTGATGAATTCGGACCAGCTTTTTGCCACGGATCGTCACAACATTAGCGCCGCTGGTCAGGCGCGGCTGGCGAGCTTCTTCAGTGAGGCAGGGGCCACCGCCTATGTCATTACCGGTCATACGGACAGCCGCGCCAGCGACGAATACAACATGCGCCTGTCAGAACGCCGTGCAAACTCGGTGGCGCAGATTGCCCGTTCGGTCGGCGCGCGCATTGCCAGCGTGCGCGGATATGGGGAACGCCAGCCGATTGCCAGCAACGCGACAGCCGCCGGCATGCAGCAAAACCGCCGTGTTGAAATCATCTGTATTCGCTAAGGAGACATAATATGAAACTCATTCAAGGCTTAGCCGTCCTTGGCGTCACTTTCACTCTGGCCGCCTGCCAGACCGGATCAACCCGCGACATGACCCGTGACAGCCATCATGATACCGGGGATTTATCGAATCTGATTGCAGGCATCTGGATTGACCCCAACGGGTGCCAGCACTGGATTATCGACGATGGTGTTGAAGGGTATCTTTCAGCCCGCATGGACCGGTACGGCAAGCCAATCTGCACCGATATCTATCCGACCGGCTATGCCATTGGGAATTACAAAGATGGTCAGGGGATCGCCGACTATCTTTAACCCTGGTGCCGGGATCACGACAGTAAAGGCCACCGGTTTTCCGGTGGCCTTTTTTATGGTAGCACGAATCATGGCCACTTGGCGCGCCGCACATAACCGGATCCGGAGGACTTTTTGGGAATAGATGCACTGACCTCACCGCAACAAATGTCAGATACTGATGAGTTGAAGGTCGAGTTTCCCGACAACCGCCTGCTGATCGACCTCTGTGGCGAGTTTGACCGAAATCTTGCGCAGATTGAACATCTGTTACAGGTGCAGATCCTGCGCCGGGGCAATCAACTGGTTCTTGTCGGTCCGGAAGCGGCGCGTGAACAGGCGGCCTCGGTATTGGCGGCGCTTTATCATCGGCTGGAAAGCGGCAAGCCGATCGAAGCGGGGGATATCGACGGCGAGGTCCGACTGGGCACTCCGCAAGCCTCCGGCGATGAACAGATTGAAATGTTCAAAACAGGTCGGGTTGAAATCATGACCCGCAAGAAAATGATCGAGCCGCGCAGCCCGGCGCAAAGTGCTTATGTGCGCGCCTTGTTTGACAAAGAGCTGGTTTTTGGCATCGGCCCTGCGGGGACTGGCAAAACCTATCTGGCGGTTGCCGTTGCGGTGAATATGTTTATTTCGGGCCATGTGGACCGGATTATTCTAAGCCGCCCGGCTGTGGAAGCGGGTGAACGGCTGGGCTTTTTGCCCGGTGATATGAAGGACAAGGTCGACCCCTATATGCAGCCGCTTTACGACGCGTTGAACGACTTCCTGCCCGCCAAGCAGGTGACAAGGCTGATCGAGGAAAAGCGCATTGAGATCGCCCCGCTGGCGTTTATGCGCGGGCGCACCCTCTCGAACGCCTTCGTTGTGCTGGACGAGGCGCAGAATGCCACGGCGATGCAGATGAAGATGTTCCTGACCCGGCTGGGCGAGGGCAGCCGTATGGCCATCACCGGGGATCGCAGCCAGATTGACCTGCCACGCGGCGAAGCCTCGGGCCTGCATGACGCGGAGGTTTTGCTCAAGAATATCAAGCAAATCTCGTTCAATTACTTCACCTCAAAAGACGTAGTGCGTCACAAATTGGTGGCAAAGATCATCGACGCCTATGACAAGGCAGCTCCGAAGCGGTGATGCCAGGATGTGGAGCGCCTACGCGCGCCGGTAAGATGCGTTCGGGCCACGCAGGCCCTGGGGGTTTTACCCCCAGACCCCCAAGGTATTTGGCCAAGGTGAATGCGAAGGTTAGGGGTGGTTTTGTTGCAATCGGGAGGTCGGATGAAGGTTGAAGTGGTGATTGAAGACCCGCGTTGGCAGGATGGGGGGCTTGAGGCGCTGGCCATCCGGGCCGGGTCAGCGATACTTGCGCATTTGGGATTGGGGCAGGGTTATGAGGTTAGCCTGCTGGGATGTGATGACACGCGGATTGCCGGGTTGAACCGGGAATTTCTTGGCAAAGCGCGCCCAACCAATGTTTTGTCCTGGCCTGCAGAGGAGCATATACGCGCGCAAGGCGGGCATCCAACCCCGCCAAATGGGCAGGAACTGGGGGATATTGCCATCGCCTGGGAGACCTGCGCGCGTGAAGCTCTTGAACAGGATAAGGCATTTGAGGACCATGTGTTGCATCTTTTGGTGCATGCGACCCTGCATCTGTTGGGTTATGATCACATAAATGAGAAAGATGCGGCCCTGATGGAGGGTTTAGAGGTAGAGATACTTGGCAAAGAGGGTGTTTCGGACCCATATTGGGATATAGACGGATAAAATCCGGAAATCTGGAAAGGAAAAATGGGAGATACAGGCGAAGGATCCTCTGGGGCAGCGCAAGGCGCGCTGCAGGAAGAGGACGCAAATACGAGCGGGTTTTTTACCCGTATTATCGATGCGCTCAGCCCGACGGACAGGGGTGAGGATATCGTTGAGCCGGGGGAAGGCAGGAATGGTGCGTCCCAGCCCCTTGTGCCCGGGATGCTTAACCTGCGCCGCATGCGGCTTGAGGATGTTATGATACCGTCAGCCGAGATCGTCTCGGTGCCGGTTGAGATCAAGAAAAACGATCTGGTTGAGCGGTTCCGTGAAAGTGGGCTGACGCGGTTGCCTGTGTATTCCGGTACGCTGGATACGCCCGAAGGGTTGGTGCATCTGAAGGATTTTGCTCTGACCCATGGGTTCAATGGCAAAAGTACCACCTATGATTTGCGCAAACTTTTACGCC
Source organism: uncultured Aliiroseovarius sp. (assembly GCA_964550345.1). GTDB lineage: Bacteria > Pseudomonadota > Alphaproteobacteria > Rhodobacterales > Rhodobacteraceae > JAAEUB01. Next base: position 43,356 of record CAZJYZ010000008.1, read on the forward strand.
CCCTGCTATATGCGCCGCCGTCAATGCCTATTGGGGTGTTGTTGCAGAAAATGCAGGCCGAACGCATCCATATGGCACTGGTGATTGACGAATATGGCGGCGTTGACGGGCTGGTCACACTTGAGGACCTTGTGGAACAGGTCATTGGTGAGATTGAAGATGAGCATGATCTGGAAGAAGGGGCGTTGTGGACCCGTGAGGCGCCCAAATGCTATCTGGCCGAAGCGCGCACTCCGTTAGAGGAATTTGAGGCGGAGCTTGGTGTGCCCCTTGCGGGCGAGGGACCGGACGATGATGAAATCGAAACCCTGGGAGGGCTTGTTTTTGTCCTGACCGGTCATGTGCCGGTGCGTGGTGAAGTGATCAAGCATCCCTCGGGCATTGAATTTGAGGTGGTGGACGCCGATCCCCGCCGCATTAAACGCCTGCGTATTCGATTACCGGGCCATTCCGGACCATCGGATGAATGAGCTTGTGGCCGGCGCGACTGCGCGGCTGACAGGTTGGGTGTTGGCGCGCCGCTGGCGGATGTTGGCGGCGGGTTTTCTGGCTGGGATGGTCGCCGCATCCGGTCAGCCGCCTTTTGGCATATTTCCCCTTGGGTTGGCTGGTCTGGCGGTTGGATTTTTATTGACCTCTGCGATGGTGAATGGCTGGCAGGCAGCCTTTGCAGGCTGGGCGCTGGGCAGTGGTTATTTTGCCGGAACACTCATTTGGATCGTTGAGCCTTTTTTGGTGGATGTTGCGCGCCATGGCTGGATGGCGCCCTTTGCGCTCGTATTTATGGCGGGAGGGTTGGCGCTTTTTTGGGGTCTTGCCTCGGGCGGTGCTCATTGGCTGGCGCGCGGCAGGCTTATGTGGCTGACTTGGCCGGCAGCAATGGGATTGGCCGAACTGGTTCGGGGGGTGATTTTTACAGGCTTTCCCTGGGGTGGGCTGGCCTCTTACTGGCTTGATACACCGCTGATCGGGCTGGCCGGGTTAATTGGCGCGAGTGGCATGGGCTTTCTGACCTTTTTGGCAGTTTCCTGGGCGGTAGAAGCACGAAAACCCCGCATGGGCCGGACGTGGCGGCTAGCGGTGTTTGCAGCGAGCGCATTGGTTTTGACGGGGGCAGGATTTTTTATCACCCGGCAGAATGTGCCGGAGCGGTCGAGCCCGGTAGCCCTTCGGCTGGTTCAGCCAAACGCACCGCAGCAGCTGAAATGGCACCCGGACCATGCGGAAACATTCCTAGGGCGCGCTATTGATCTTACCTCGGCCCCCCCTGAGCAAGGCAACCCAACGCCTGATCTGGTGATCTGGCCCGAGGCATCGGTGCCATTTCTATTGGACCAGGCCGGGCCGGTTCTGGCCGAGATCGCCGCCGAAGCCGGGCAGGGCAGGGTCGTGTTGGGAATTCTGCGTTCCGAGTTTCCGCAATATTACACCTCACTGGTCGCGCTGGATGGGGAAGGGGCGGTAGATCAACTTTATGACAAGCACCATTTGGTGCCGTTTGGCGAATATATTCCCGGTGGTGAGCTACTGCACAATATTGGCCTGAAAGGCTTTGCCGCGCGCCATGGGTTTGGCTATTCGGCCGGGCCGGGACCGGCGCTGGTGGACCTTGGTGCTGCGGGCAATGTGTTGCCGCTAATCTGCTACGAGGCAATTTTTCCACGCAATCTGCGCGGAGTGTCGGAGCGTCCGGACTGGATTGTTCAGATAACCAATGACGCGTGGTTTGGCGGCTATTCCGGCCCCCAGCAGCATCTGGGTCAGGCGCGCCTGCGCGCAGCCGAATTCGGTTTGCCTCTGATACGGGCGGCCAATACCGGGATCAGCGCTGTCATTGACGCGCGCGGGCAGGTTTTGGCCAGTCTTGGTCTGAATGAGGCCGGTTTTCTGGATGCAAAACTGCCCGGCGCGTTGCCGGTGACACTTTATGCGCGTTTTGGTGACGGACCGTTAATCCTGTTGCTGTTAGGAATCACATTGTTGCTTGCTGCGAAGCGGGTGCGAAACAGCGTTTGACCCTGCCTGAATTGGCATGTAGGGACCAGTATCGACCGTCACAACGGCTTCCTGACGTGACGGGGTATTTATAACGGAGCAGACCTCATGAGCAGAAAAAGCCACATATTTACCTCTGAATCGGTTTCAGAGGGACATCCCGACAAAGTTTGTGACCGAATTTCGGATGCAATCCTTGATGCCTTTCTGACAGAAGATCCACATTCCCGGGTCGCCTGCGAAACTTTCGCAACCACCGACAGGGTGGTTATAGGCGGTGAAGTGCGCGGCCCTGCCAGCGTGATCGCCCGGGTCGAGGATATTGCCCGCGAATGTGTGCGCGACATCGGTTATGAACAGGATGGCTTCCACTGGGCCAACATGAAGGTCGACAGCTATCTGCACGCCCAGTCGGCAGACATTGCGCAAGGGGTCGATAGCGGTGAAGACAAAGATGAAGGTGCGGGCGACCAAGGTATCATGTTTGGCTATGCCACGGATGAAACACCCGAGCTGATGCCGGCGCCAATCCAGTACAGCCATGCCATTTTACGCCGACTGGCGGAAGTGCGTAAAAACGGAATTGAACCCAAGCTGGGGCCGGATTCCAAATCACAGATTTCCATGCGCTATGAAGGGGCGACACCGGCTGAAGTAACTTCTATCGTGTTGTCGACGCAGCACCTGGATCCGGATCTGAGCTCGGATGATGTACGTGATATTGTCGAGCCTTACATTCGTGAAATCCTGCCTAAAAAATGGATGACGGATGATACTGAATGGCACGTTAACCCCACTGGTAAGTTTGTCATCGGTGGTCCAGATGGCGATACCGGCCTGACCGGGCGCAAGATCATCGTGGACACTTATGGCGGTGCGGCACCCCATGGTGGCGGGGCTTTTTCAGGCAAGGACCCGACCAAGGTGGACCGCTCGGCTGCCTATGCGGCGCGGTATCTGGCTAAAAATGTGGTTGCTGCAGGATTGGCCAAGCGTTGCACCTTGCAATTCAGCTATGCCATTGGCGTGGCGCGGCCTTTGTCGATATTCGCAGATACCCACCGCACTGGTGAAGTGTCGGAAGAGGCGATCGAAAAGGCTGTGGCCGAGGTCATGGACCTGACCCCGCGCGGTATACGCAAACATCTGGGCCTTAACCGCCCGATCTACCAGCGCACTGCCGCTTACGGTCATTTCGGCCGTGCGCCCGAGGCGGATGGCGGCTTTAGCTGGGAAAAAACTGATCTTATCGAGGCGCTGAAAAAAGCGGTTTGATTTTGCGGGGCGGCTGATGGGCCGCCCTTTGGCGCTTGTCGGTCAGATTTGTCCAGACCTCTTCGACCGGCATGCGCAGGGCTGCTTGACCCACAAGGAAGACTGGCGCAAAAGCCACTCCATGACAGAGAACCCGCAGAAAAATCATCCATCCGGCGCGCCGTGGCGCAATTTTTATGGCCGTTTCAAAGGCAAGGGTCTTCGTGCGTCGCAAGAGGCTTGGCTGGATGAAGATCTGGCGGCGCTTAGCCCGGGCAAGGTCGGGTGGGAGGAAAACCCGGATCGCGTGCCATTGGATATCAAGGCCCTGTTTGGCGGGCGCCCCCTATGGCTGGAAGTTGGCTTTGGTGGCGGCGAGCACCTTGTACATCAGGCCGCGTCCCACCCCGAGGTCGGGATTATCGGCTGTGAGCCTTACATTAACGGTGTCGCCATGCTCTTGGGGAAAATCCGCGGGGCAAAACCGGACAATATCGCCGTGCATGCGGGGGATGTGCGCGATCTCTTCGATGTACTGCCCAAAGGGTCGGTGGAGAAAGCATTCGTACTTTACCCTGATCCCTGGCCGAAAAAACGCCATCATCGCCGTCGTTTCGTGACCCAAGAATACCTGCAGCCATTGGCGCAGGCCATGGCGCCGGGTGCGGAATTGAGGATAGCCACGGACATTCCCGATTACGTCCGCCAAACCCTGGAAGAGGTTCCGCGCGCCGGCTTTGAGTGGATGGCGCAAGGGCCACTGGATTGGCGTCAGCCCTGGAAAGACTGGCTGTCCACCCGATATGAGGAAAAGGCACTGCGTGAGGGGCGGGTGCCGCATTATCTGACGTTTCGCCGGATGTGACCCAAGTTTCGCCCGCTGGCGCGGGCGACCGATGCCGCTGCGCGGCGAATTAGGCCTCCGGCGGAGGTATTTTCACCAAGATGAAGCAGGGCAATGGACGCGTTGCACTGCTTGCGCTATCAGCGATTTGTATTCAAGGAGAGCGCCATGTCCAGCCATGCAGACCCCATTCCCATGACCTCGCGCAAAAGTGGTCCCCTGAAAGGGGTGGCCGAAGTGCCGGGCGACAAGTCGATCAGCCACAGGTCATTGATCCTGGGTGCGCTGAGTATTGGCGAGACCCGCATTTCCGGCCTGTTGGAAGGCGATGACGTTTTGGCCACGGCGGCTGCCATGCGCGCCTTTGGGGCTGAGGTGGAGCATTTAGAGCCCGGCGAATGGCGGGTGCATGGGGTTGGCGTTGGTGGTTTTGCGGAACCCGAAGACGTGGTTGATTGCGGCAATGCGGGCACCGGCGTACGCTTGATCATGGGGGTAATGGCAACGACGGGGATCACCGCGACCTTCACCGGGGATGCCAGCCTACGGTCACGTCCCATGGCGCGGGTGACCGACCCGATCGCCTTGTTCGGCGCGCGTTCATATGGCCGGGATGGCGGGCGGTTGCCGATGACGGTGGTTGGGGCCGGGGATCCGGTGCCGGTGCGTTATGTGGTGCCGATGCCCTCGGCGCAGGTCAAAAGCGCGGTGTTGCTGGCCGGGCTGAATGCACCCGGTGAGACCGTTGTGATCGAGAAAGAAGCCACCCGCGATCATACCGAGCGGATGTTGGCGGGCTTTGGCGCAAAAATTACCGTCGAGCAAACGGAGGAGGGCCGGGTGATTACCCTAACCGGACAACCCGAGCTGAAGCCGCAGGATATCGTGGTGCCGCGCGATCCATCCTCGGCTGCATTTCCGGTTTGTGCCGCATTGATTACCCCCGGCTCGGATGTGCTTGTGCCCAATATCGGGCTCAACCCGACCCGGGCGGGCCTGTTCACCACCTTGCGGGAAATGGGTGCCGATCTGATCTATGAGAATGAGCGCGAAGAGGGGGGCGAGCCGGTGGCGGATTTGCGCGCGCGCTATTCGCCTGAAATGCAGGGCATTGAGGTGCCGCCGGAGCGCGCCGCCAGCATGATCGACGAATACCCGATCCTGTCGGTGGTCGCTGCCAATGCGACGGGCAACACGGTGATGCGCGGTGTCAAGGAATTGCGCGTCAAGGAAAGTGACCGCATTGATGCCATGGCGCGCGGGCTGGAGGCCAACGGGGTTGAACTGGACGAGGGCGAAGATTGGTGGATTATCCACGGTAAAGGGCCGGGCAGCGTCAAAGGCGGTGGGCTGGCCGAGGCGCGGCTGGATCATCGCATCGCCATGAGCTTTCTGGTGCTGGGCATGGCGGCGCAAAACCCGGTCAGGGTGGATGACGGCGCGCCGGTTGCTACCTCGTTCCCCATATTTGAGCCGCTGATGGCTGGGCTTGGGGCGCAGATTGTGCGAAATAACAGGGGTTAAAAGAACAGGGGGGGAAATGAAACCTATTTGGCTGATTCTCACTTTTTTCATTTTACTGACACTTGTTGGCATTAGCTGGATGCTTTTGGGAACCATGCCGCAGGTCGTGGCCGGCTCGGGTGGAATTGACCCGTTTGACCCACGCCAGCAGGGCTATGATTTTGACGAAGCGGTCGCCTATCTGTCTGCTCTGACAGATCCGGCGCGCGCGGCCTATCTGGGTCCGCAAAGAATTGCCGACACGCTGTATCCTGTCGGCTTTACGGGTGCCGTGATGCTCGGAACCTATCTGGCTTTGCGGGTCTGGACGCGGGTGGGGGCGGCAGTCGCAGGCTTGGTGGCGCTGATCTATCTGGTGTTTGACATGCGTGAGAATGCGGCGGTGGCCGGGCTGCTGCGCACTGATCTGGAATTGGTAACACCGGAACAAGTGGCGCATGCCAGCAGCATGACGGTCCTTAAGTTCCAGTTTGTGAATGCAGCGCTGATTATCTTGGCGGTGGCTATAGTGGCGCGGCTGGCACGTTTCTTAATTCTGAGAAAAAGAAGACAGAAATGAAATTCACGGTGGCAATCGACGGCCCTGCGGCGGCGGGAAAAGGTACGATCTCGCGGGCCGTGGCGGATTATTTCGGTTTTGCGCATCTGGATACCGGGCTTTTGTACCGGGCGGTCGGGGCCAGGGTTCTGGCGGGGGCGGATCCGGTACAGGCGGCCCAGACGCTGTCACCGGTGGACCTGAGTGGAGATTTGCGCCGACCCGAAGTGGCACAGGCGGCCAGCAAGGTCGCGGTGATCCCTGAGGTGCGGGCGGCTTTGGTGGCATTTCAACGTGAATTTGCAGCCCGTGAGGGTGGCGCGGTGCTGGACGGGCGCGACATCGGTACGGTGATCTGCCCGGATGCCGAGGTGAAGCTTTTTGTGACCGCAAGCCCTGAAGTACGTGCCGAGAGACGGTATCTGGAACTGGAAGCCGGGGGCAGCGATGTGACGCGGGAAGGTGTGCTGGCTGACGTTGTGGCGCGCGATGAGCGTGACGCAGGACGTGCCGAGGCGCCGATGCGCGCGGCAGCGGATGCGCAGATATTTGATACGTCGGATATGCGGGTTGAGGATGCGATTGCCGCTGCCATTGCCGTGGTGGAACGGGCGCGCCGCTAGGTTTTGGGGCAAACGGCATCTAGCCGCGCAGAATGCTGCGCGCAGGCCAAATAGCCGCCGGCAATCCGGTGGCGACTGCGCGGTTTGACGTGGCTGGTGGATGCCCGCTTGCGAGTGAACGCACATGGTAAAAAAAGACGGCGCCGCCCATAGGGAGCGGATCAGGTGACCTTTGGGGTTGCCCCCGACCGGCAGTTCAGGTCGCCCCGACAAATGCCGGGCTGAACCTCTTTCCTTTCATGCAGGGCCAATGACCCCGCTGGTACCAAGTGTGGTTCTAGAACGGAAATTTTACGGATAGATGAAGGATACGTGCGGTGGGGGGCATCGACGCACGACCCCGTCCGGCGCTTGCGCCGGACAGCGCCCGTCCCGCCCCCAAGGGTGGGCGCTTCACGCCCACCCTTCGGTACGGGCGCAGCCTCTTTTTTGTTTACACGGGGGTTGGGGCTGGTATTCCGGGCGTAGAGAAGTTTGCGTATTTCAGGCACCTCCGCCCAAATCTAAAGCCCCTTGCACCCCTGGCCCAGCCGCGCTATATGCGCGCCTGTCTAAAGGCCGCAAGAGTCTGAGCAGGGTCGGGAAAACCACCGGCCCTCTTTTGTTTTGCAGCCCGGACCAATGGAAACCTGAAAGACCCGTGGAGACAACCGCGCGGCCCGAATAAACCTAGAAGGAACGAAAACGCTTATGAGCGCTAACGCATCAATGGAGGAATTCGAAGCCCTCCTTAACGAAAGCTTCGAAATGGACACACCCGACGAAGGGTCTGTTGTCAAAGGCAAAGTCATCGCTGTTGAAGCCGGACAAGCCATAATCGACGTAGGCTACAAAATGGAAGGCCGCGTTGACGTCAAAGAATTCGCAGATCCCGGAGAAGCCCCGAAAATCGCCGTTGGCGATGAGGTCGAGGTGTTCCTGCGTCAGGTCGAAAACGCCAAGGGCGAAGCGGTTATCAGCCGCGAAATGGCCCGGCGCGAAGAAGCCTGGGATCGTCTTGAGAAAGCCTATGCGGACGAAGCCCGCGTTGAAGGTGCCATTTTTGGCCGCGTCAAAGGCGGCTTTACCGTCGATCTTGGCGGTGCCGTGGCCTTCCTGCCCGGCTCTCAGGTCGATGTGCGCCCCGTGCGCGACGCTGGCCCGCTGATGGGTCTCAAGCAACCTTTCCAGGTTCTGAAAATGGACCGACGCCGTGGCAACATCGTTGTGTCGCGTCGCGCCATTCTGGAAGAAAGCCGTGCCGAACAGCGTGCTGAGGTTATCGGCAACCTGACCGAAGGCCAGTCCGTAGAAGGTGTTGTGAAAAACATCACTGAATACGGTGCCTTTGTGGATCTGGGCGGTGTTGACGGTCTGCTCCATGTTACCGACATGGCCTGGCGCCGGGTGAACCACCCGTCTGAGATCCTGACCATTGGTGAGACCATCAATGTGCAGGTCATCAAGATCAACAAAGAAACCCACCGCATCAGCCTTGGCCTGAAGCAGTTGCAGGAAGATCCGTGGGATCTGGTTGCCGCCAAATATCCGCTGGACAGCGTGCATATGGGTCGCGTTACCAACATCACCGATTACGGCGCATTTGTTGAGCTGGAAGCGGGCGTTGAAGGTCTGGTCCACGTCTCGGAAATGTCCTGGACCAAGAAAAACGTACATCCTGGCAAGATCGTTTCCACCAGCCAGGAAGTCGAAGTCATGGTGCTGGAAATCGACGGTTCCAAGCGTCGCGTTTCCCTTGGCCTGAAACAGACTATGCGCAATCCGTGGGAAGTCTTTGCGGAATCTCATCCCGAAGGCACCGAGGTCGAAGGCGAAGTCAAGAACATCACCGAATTTGGTCTGTTCATCGGCCTCGAAGGCGACATCGACGGCATGGTTCACCTGTCCGACATCAGCTGGGACCAGCGTGGCGAGGAAGCCATTCAGGACTATCGCAAGGGCGACATGGTTCAGGCAGTTGTCTCGGATGTGGATACCGACAAAGAGCGTATCTCGCTGTCGATCAAAGCCCTGGGCGGCGACAAGTTTGCCGAAGCCGTGGGCGGCGTCAAACGCGGTTCGATCGTCACTGTTGAAGTGACCTCGATCGAAGATGGCGGCATCGAAGTGGAGTATGAAGGTATGAAAGCCTTCATCCGCCGTTCGGACCTCAGCCGTGACCGTGCCGAACAGCGCCCTGAGCGTTTCGGAGTGGGTGACAAGGTTGACGCACGTGTGACCAATGTCGACGCCAAGTCGCGTCGCCTTGGCCTGTCGATCAAAGCCCGCGAGATTGCGGAAGAAAAAGAAGCGGTTGAACAATATGGTTCGTCCGATTCTGGCGCCTCACTGGGCGATATTCTGGGTGCCGCGCTGAAAAGCGACGAGTAATCCGGTCTGCAAATAATGTCTTAAACGGCCCCATCTCGAATGGCGGGGCCGTTTTCTTTTCCCCGAATCATGGTTCATGAAGCCGTTACAATTGGCCGCCGGGGGATCGTTTGATCGCTCAAAACCCGATAACTACCGGGATTTTCGAAAAAAAACGCGCCCTTAGGCGTTTTTTTGTGCAGAAAATGTAAGCCACTTGTTTCTCGATCCCGAATTTGCGCCTATAGTCGTATTGAAACGCGGCCCAAAAGGCGCGGCGAAAAAAGACTTAAAAAAGACTTCAGGGGGATATTTGAATGATCCGGTCAGAATTGGTCCAGATAATTGCAGACGAAAACCCGCACCTTTTTCAACGAGATGTTGAACGTATCGTCAGCACGGTGTTCGATCAGATCATCGAGGCGATGGCACGTGGAGATCGGGTTGAGTTGCGCGGGTTCGGTGCGTTCTCGGTGAAAAAGCGCGATGCACGCGTAGGGCGCAACCCACGCACCGGCGAAGCGGTGCAGGTTGAAGAAAAGCATGTACCGTTTTTCAAAACCGGCAAGGCGCTCAGGGACCGACTGAACGGCAGATAAGAGGCCACCCAATGCGATACATTCGTTACGTGTTTCTTGCAGCCTTGGCTGTGGTGCTGATTACTGTTGCGCTGGCAAATCGCGGCACCGTCACGTTGCATCTGTTGCCGGAAGGCATTTCCGGTTTTCTGGGCTTTAGCGGGTCGCTGACCCTGCCGCTGTTCATCGTCATATTCCTGGGCATCATTGCCGGGATCGGTATTGGCTTTGTCTGGGAATGGTTGCGCGAACATCGCCAAAGGGCAGAAGCCGCAATTGCCAAGCGCGAAGCGACCCGTCTGGCGCGCGAGGTCGACCGCCTGAAAGGTCCGGGCAGCGAAAAAGGCGACGACGTATTGGCCTTGCTGGACTAGGCGAATGACTTCCGGAACCAATGTAAAAATTTGCGGATTGACGCAGCAAGAGCACGTGGTTGCCGCTGTGGACGCGGGCGCGCGCTATCTTGGTTTTGTGTTCTTCCCGAAGTCGCCGCGCAATATCTCGCCGGCGCAAGCTGCATCGCTGGCGGTTGAAGTTCCCCCCGGAATTGCCAAAGTGGCGCTGGTGGTCAATGCCGACAACGCCCTTTTGGATGAGATCACCGCACAGGTCCCGCTTGATATGTTGCAGCTCCACGGATCGGAGAGCCCAGAACGTGTGGGCGAAATACGCGCACGCTACGGCCTGCCTGTGATGAAGGCGGTGGGGATTGCGGACGAAGCCGATATTGCAATGGTCGACCAGTATGTCGGGGTCGCCGATCAGCTTTTACTGGATGCCAAACCGCCCAAAAACTCTGACCTGCCCGGCGGCAATGCCCTTTCCTTTGACTGGCGCCTGATCACCGGGCGCGAATGGGAATGCCCATGGATGCTGGCAGGTGGCCTGACGCCGGAAAATATTGCGGAAGCAATCAAGCTTACTGGCGCGCGACAGGTGGATGTCTCATCCGGCGTGGAAACGGCGCCCGGCCAGAAAAGCGTTGAGCTGATCCGTGCCTTTATCAAAAACGCCCAATGTTGAGATTTCGCGAAGCCACCCGCGCCGATGTCCCGGCTATTATTGCCTTGCTGGCCGATGACATGTTGGGTCAGAGGCGCGAAGGCGCTGACATGGCGCCATATCTCGCCGCCTTTGAGCGGATAGAACATGAGCCCGGGAACCAGATCATTGTCGGGGTCGATGAACAGGGCAGGGTGCTTGCAACCTATCAACTGACCTGTATTTCGGGCCTGTCTCTGTCTGCCGCCACGCGGGCACAGGTTGAAAGTGTGCGCGTTGCTGCCGAATTGCGCGGGCAGGGTGTGGGCAAAGCGATGTTTGCAGATGTTGAGGCACGGGCCCGTGCGGCAAATAGCGCCCTGATCCAGCTGACAATGAATGCCGAGCGCCACGAAAGCCGCAAGTTTTACGAGGCCCTTGGCTTTACCGCCAGCCATATTGGCTTTAAACGCTATCTGGACTAAAGCACAGAGGGCGCTGACATGGCCGAAGATCTCTTCAATTCCTTTATGAACGGACCCGACGAAAAGGGGCGTTTTGGCAAGTTCGGCGGACGCTTCGTTTCCGAAACCCTGATGCCGCTGATTCTGTCGCTTGAGGCCGAATATGAAAAGGCCAAGACGGATGAAAGCTTCTGGGCCGAGATGGACGATTTGTGGGAACATTATGTTGGCCGCCCGTCGCCGCTTTACTACGCGGAAGGCCTGACAAAGCATCTGGGTGGGGCCAAGATTTACCTCAAGCGCGACGAGTTGAACCATACCGGCGCCCACAAGATCAACAATGTGCTGGGGCAGATCCTGCTGGCGCGGCGCATGGGTAAAACCCGGATCATCGCTGAAACAGGTGCCGGACAGCACGGCGTCGCCACGGCCACGGTCTGCGCCAAATTCGGCTTGCAATGTGTGGTCTATATGGGCGCACATGATGTTGAGCGTCAGGCGCCCAACGTGTTCCGGATGCGCCTGCTGGGGGCCGAGGTTATACCGGTCACTTCCGGGCGCGGCACGCTGAAAGACGCCATGAACGATGCCCTGCGCGACTGGGTGACCAATGTGCACGATACATTCTACTGCATCGGTACGGTTGCAGGCCCGCATCCCTACCCCGCGATGGTACGCGATTTTCAGGCCATCATAGGCAAGGAAGCCAAGGCGCAGATGATGAAAGCCGAGGGGCGTTTGCCGGATACGGTCATTGCCGCGATCGGTGGCGGCTCAAACGCTATGGGGCTGTTCTTTCCGTTTTTGGACGATGAAAGTGTGCGCATCATTGGGGTTGAGGCTGGCGGCAAGGGCGTGAACCAGAAGATGGAACATTGCGCCTCGCTAACTGGTGGTCGCCCCGGTGTGCTGCACGGTAACCGCACCTATTTGTTGCAGGATGATGACGGGCAGATACTTGAGGGGTATTCAATCTCGGCCGGGTTGGATTATCCGGGCATCGGACCGGAACATAGCTGGCTGCATGAAATCGGTCGTGCCGAATATGTTGCGATCACCGATATGGAAGCTTTGGAGGCTTTTCAGCTTTCCTGTTCGACCGAGGGGATCATTCCCGCACTGGAGCCTAGCCACGCCCTGGCCCATGTGATGAAGATCGCGCCTGAACTGCCGAAAGATCACATCATTTGCATGAATATGTGCGGACGCGGCGACAAGGACATCTTCACCGTGGCGAAATATCTGGGCTTTGACATGTCTGATACCGAAGGCCGTCCTGCGGGATAGGCACTGGGCCAATGGGTTAATTCTCTAGGTGTAAAGCGCCTACCAAGGGGTATGGGGCGCGAAATACCCCCGTATAACTCAGGTTTATGCGTATCCACACAAGGTTTATTGGGTGGGAAATAAACCATGGTTCAATGGGTTTGGACGATTTTATGCGGTTTTGTGAAGGTACGCCGGGTGTTCGGCGCCAGATCAAAAAAAAGGGACGTACCATGAAATTGAAAAAATTTATCGCCATTTCAGCAACCGCTGCTTTGCTGTCTACCACCGCATTGGCAGACACCGACCCGATAATTGAACAGATCGTCGCCGATCTGACTGCAATGGGCTATACGCGCATTGAAATAAGCATCACCGCAAACGGATATGAAGTAGAAGCCTCTGGTCAGGATGGTTCTGTTGAACGTGAATACGACGCTGAAGGCGCGTTGCTTTACGAAGAAATAGACGATGATGACGACGACGAAGACGACGACTAATTGGCAGATGATGCGTATCCCCCTTCTCAGGTACGCGTCTGAGGTGGGCTGAGTAGTGAAAACTCCGGACCGGTTGTAAATTGGTCCGGAGCATAGCATTCTGACAAAGAGGACACCGAACCTGAATGAACAGACGCTACTTCATAACTACACTTGTTTGTGCCGCGCTAAGTGCAGGCCCTGTTCTGGCAGATTCCTACGCGGACCGGATAATTAGCCAGTTAACTGAGCAGGGTTTTACTAAGATTGTGGTGAAGAAGACCTTTCTGGGACGAATTAGATTCATCGCCACCGGTCCGATATACCAACGTGAGATTGTAATTAACCGAAACACCGGTGAAGTTCTGCGCGACTACACGATAATTATTGCCTCAGGCGAACCGGCGGGGGTCGGGCAGTTACCCCAAACCACTGGTCAGGAATCACAAGGTGGAACTGAGGGTGACGGAACGGGCGACGACGATGATGACGACGACGATCCGCAAGATGATCCCGACAGCGATGACGAGGGCGGGGAAGATCAGGACGATCCGGAAGACGATGAAGACGACGATCAGGTAGAGGAAGACGACGAAGAAGACGAAGAAGACCAAGAGGACGACAGCGAAGAGGACGACGAGGACGACGAAGAAGACGACGAAGAAGACGAAGAGGAAGACGACGAAGCCGAGGGTTGAGGCCGGATTAAAACAATGGCCCACACATCCCTGTGGCCAAAGTCAGGAATGATTACGAGTGAAAGAAAAATGGATTATCCTGACAGCCCTGGTGATGCAGGTAACATGCGCATTCTTTTTTATTGCTGAGATTGCTATTTCGGTTCTCGGTCTTCGCAGTCAACCGGTTGACTGGTTGACGCATGAGCTTATTGAAGTTGGGGCTGCTTTGGGATTGCTGTTAGGGGGCGGGCTAGGGGCAATCGCCTTTCGCCGTTCACAGCGGCGTCAACAACAAGCGGAAGAGAAGCTGCGAATTGCCTCCGGTGCATTTTCCGACCTCCTGGAAGAGCGGTTTACCCAATGGGGGTTGACGCAGGCTGAACAGGATGTGGCGTTGTTTGCGATCAAAGGGCTGTCAATTCAGGACATTGCCAGTTTGCGCCAAACTTCCGAAGGCACCGTAAAGGCACAGACTAATGCGATTTACCGCAAAGCAAATGTGACGGGCCGTCCACAGCTTCTTTCGGCTTTCATAGAAGATCTGATGGGTGGGGAAAACTCTGAGGACTAAGGCGTTTATAGCGCGTCAGCTATGGCCCGGAACGCCATCAGGTTCTGCGCATGAGAGCCACTTTCACGAAACTGCCGATCAGCTGAATTCACCGCGATCACCACATTGGCCGCCTTGTTGACATAGATATACTGGCCATAAACCCCAATGGCATAATATTCACCCGCCGGTGCATCGGCGGCAATCCACCATTGATATCCATATTGTTTTGCGCCGGGTGCGGTTGGGGCTGAGGGCCTGGTCGAGGCTGTGACCCAGTCAGCAGGCACAACCTGTTTGCCATTCCACACCCCGTCCTGCAGGAACATCTGCCCAAAACGGGCATAGTCCCGTGTGCGCAGGTTCAGCCCGCCCAGAACAAAAGCAACGCCGTAACCATCGGTGACGTAATAAGGTGCCGCCTCAAGACCAAGAGGGATCAAAACTTTCTCCTGCAAAAGTTCGGGTACGCTGCGCCCCGTCGCACCGCGAATGATCATGCCTATTACATGCGTATCGATCGAGACATAATGCCAGCCCGCACCGGGTGAATTGCGCTGCTGGTTCAGGTCGGCGGTGAAGTCGTCCATCGAGCCGCCCATGGCCAGGACCCGGCCCATCTTGTTAATGTCCGACCAAAAATCCAGATAATCCTCGTTAAATTCAACCCCGGAGGCCATGTTCAGGACATTGCGTATCGTGGCCGTTTCATAGGCGGATTCGGCAAGCTCGGGCGCATATTTAACCACTGGATCATCCAGAGATGCGATTGCACCTTCTTCCAGCAATATCCCAAAGAGCGCAGAGAGGAAGCTTTTGGCAACGGACCAGGAAATGCGCAGGTCTTCGGCGCTGGTTCCCTGAAAATAATCTTCGGAGACGATTTGCCCGTCTTTCAAAACCACCAACCCGGTCAGAGAGCGCTCTTCTATCCATTGGCCGATATTGTCCGGCAACACAGCCTGTGGTCCGTGCGGCAGGGCACTGACCCGTGTATTCCCAAGGGGCATATCGCGGGTCAGGAACAAGGTGTCCATGTTTGAGAAATTGCTGACGATATTGTCAGCCGCGAAAAGCGAATTCACCGCCATGAGCCGGGTAATCTGTTCGCGTCTGATAAGGCCAATCGCTGCCAACACAACAACTAATACTAAAACGCCTTTACGCAGCAATTTCCACATGGGTATCAGGTCTCCAGTTTGTTATGCGTCCCGTCGCACAGGGGGGATTTAGAGCTTTGCCTGCATCCACAAAAGAATACTTTCTTGCTGGCTGTCGCAACATATTTCATCGGGGAAAACCCGGTTCCCTTGTGAGATGCATCACAAAAGGGTTGGTTTTTTGACTGCCCGCATGTGCAGTAAAAATAGGTTTTGCCTTCTACGACTTCCGCCGGGATCGGGGCACTGGCGGTGATTTTAGGTGTGTTTGACATTATACTTGCATATTCCTTTGTTCGCGTTCGAATTACTTTGCCTGCCATTCCACCCAACGTCCATGAAAATCCACCCGCCCAAGGTTGATTATTTCCCCGCCCGGCCAAAGCCTTAGGAACGCGGCAGCCCCTTTGCCGCCATCCGCTTCCATCGACAGATGCGCGAGGGGGGCATCATCCGTGGCCTGTGCGCCTGCTGTATTCAGCGCTTTTTCACAGGTATCTTGCGTTTCTTGAGGAAAATACTGCCACGCAATCGTGTGATAAATCAGGTGCAGATGGCCGGGGCGGGGTTGCTCCAGCCGGTCAGCCAGCCATGCCCCGGCATCCCCTTTATCCACGGGGGCAGAGGCCACCTGCATGGCGGCGCGGGTACGCGCCAGCCGGTCAGGCTGGTCGGCCCAGAGATAGGCCATCAGGCGTAGTGCGTCATCAGGATCGCTTGGGTTCAGCGGTGCAAGATCAACACCGCGTCTGTCGGCGATGTGCGGGGCGGCGGCGGGTGGCAGGGGCCCATGCCATTCCGGTGCAAGGGTTAGGGCTGGGTTTTGCGGACCAAAACTCTGGCCTCCGACCGCTAGGGCGAAATGGTCCCACATCAGGTTCAGACCACCGCTTGCCCCAAGTTCCGACAGCACAAAGGGCAGGCCGTATTCTTCGGTCAACCAATGCCCGGTGGCAATCAGGATGGCAGCACGGCGGACCTCGTTGGTTTGGGGCGGGGAGTTTATCCACCGGTCAAGAAACCCGGCATGTTCATCCATGGCGCTGTTGATAGCCGCCCATAAAGGTGCGTCATCGGCTGTTGGGTGGGGTGGATAGGCAGCGTTAAGATCAGGCGCGGTTTCGTTCAGCACTAGCGCGTGTAACCCGCCAAGCAGGCGCAAAGGCACTGAGGCACCGTGCGGGCCGATATCGCCCGGCCAGTTGAACATCCGGTCGGTCAGATGGGTTCCCGGCTGAATATTGTCTGCGATGATATTTAAAACGCGGGCCGTAAACGGCGAGCCAAGGGCGGCGTTGCTTTTGGCTTGTTCACGCAGGGCGTGGCGCAAGCTCATCGAAACTTGTCGATCAGCTTTTGCATCGGATTGCGCTGATCTTCCGGTTCTTCGGCAGGCACCTCTGCCTCTTTCGGGGCCAGGGGTTTTGCTTTTGCAGCCTTAGGCGGTTTCATCCGCAGACCAATCGCATTGAGAAACCCGGCCGTGTCACCGTCGGCGAGCTTGCCCGCCCCGTCTGAAATACCACAAAGTTCATCCTCCAGCCAGTTCTGGTCGGCCTTGGCAAAGTCCGACAACACGTAATGCGAAACCCGATCTTTGTGGCCCGGATGACCGATGCCCAACCGCACCCGGCCATATTCAGCGCCAATATGATTGTGCAGGGATCGCAAGCCGTTATGCCCCGCATGACCTCCACCCTTCTTGACCCGCACCTTGCCCGGTGCCAGATCAAGTTCGTCGTGGAACACCAGCACATCTTCGGGGTCGATTTTGTAAAAACGCATAGCCTCGCCCACTGCCTGTCCGGACAGGTTCATGAAGGTTGCCGGTTTGATCAGCAGGATTTTCTCGCTGCCCAGCCGGCCTTCGCTGATCTGACCCTGAAACTTGGCCCGCCAAGGCGCAAAACCGTGATCCGAGGCGACCCGGTCCACGGCCATGAAGCCGATATTGTGCCGGTTCGCGGCGTATTTTGCGCCTGGATTTCCCAGGCCGACCCATAATTGCACAGCAATCCTCCGGTTTCGGTGCATGAACACCGCTATTCAGCGCGCCAAAGGTACGAAAGCAAACCCAGGGATGCAATTCTTTAGACCAAAGGGGCAGGGGCTGTGCGGCACAAAAAAAACGGGGCCGCGTGGGCCCCGTTTCATGTTCTTCGAAGTGCAAGGGAGGATTATTCCTCGCCGCCTTCCTCTTCCGCTACTTCTGCACCTTCTTCGGCGCCTTCGACGGCTTCTGCTTCGTCTTCGTCTTCCGAACGCAGTGCGGACGGAGCGGAGATATTGGCAACCACGAAGTCACGGTCGATCGTGTGCTTGGCGCCTTTTGGCAGAGTGATGTCTGATGCGTGTACAACATCACCAACTTCAAGGCCGGTCAGGTCAACGGTCAGGTGATCGGGAATGTCGCCAGCGACAACCTTCAGTTCAATTTCCTGACGTACAACAGTCAGAACACCGCCTTTGCTCAGGCCGGGGCATTCGTCTTCGTTGATGAATTCAACTGCGATGAACAGGTTAACCTTGGTGTCGCGGTGCAGGCGCATCAGGTCCAGGTGTGTCGGCAGATCCTTGACCACGTCACGCTGGACGTTCCGACAGATCACCCGCACGTCGTCATGGCCTTCAACCTTGAGGTTGAACAGCGTCGACAAAAAGCGGCCTGCTTTCAGCTTTTTCAAAAGCTCGTTGAAGGGGATGTTGATGGGAAGCGGATCAGTGCCGCCGCCGTATACAATGCCTGGTACGTTGCCTGAACGGCGAGCCTGACGGGCGGCCCCCTTGCCTGTCCCCGTCCGTACCAGGGCGTTCAGATCAGGGATCTTTCCTGCCATGGGTATTCTCCAAAATGTAAGGCGCAGATCCTCCAAGGGTGCATCCACGCGTGAAGCGCGGTCTATAGACCGGATTCGGGTAGATGGGAAGGGCTTTTTTGGTAAGTGGTCGTCGGGGACGCCACTTTGAAACTTGCTTTGGATGTCAGGCCGTGTCAGCGCAGGGTTATGTCCTGGAAAGCCGCCATATCCGCCTCAACCCATACCTTGCCCGCCTTTGCAGCCATGGGCATGTTTTGGGGGGCTTTCGCAGCTTTTATGCCCGAAATCAAATCCGGAATTGATGCTGCAGACGGTGTCTTCGGGATGGTGATGCTGGTGGGGGCGTCGGGGGCTATTCTTGCCATGTGGGTCGCACCGGTGGTCGCCGCGCGACTGGGCGCACCCGCCATGGCGCTGGGCATGGTGTTGATGGGGCTGGCCTTTCAGGCGGTGATGGCGATGCCATCGGTTATTCCCTTTGCGGTGATGATGTTGCTGGCTTCTGTTGCGACCGGAATGCTGGATATTGTGATGAACAGCGAGGTGTCGCGAAGCGAGGCGCATTCAGGGCGATCGCTGATGAACCTGAACCACGCGGGTTTTTCCTTTGCATACGGGTTCACGGCGCTGGCTGTGGGGCTGGCGCGCGAGGCTGAATTGTCGCCACAGATCGTGTATCTGGCCTTGCTTCTGGTAACTTTGCCGCTGGCTTGGTTAGCTTTCGTCAGCACCGGCAAGCAACGCCAAGAGCTATTTGCAGACAAATCTGTTCGCGCAGGGCAGGGGGCATTGCCCAAAGCGGTCTACTGGGGTGGCGCCATCGTGTTAATTGCCTTTCTGGCAGAAAACGCTGTTGAGGGTTGGTCCGCGCTTCATATCGAGCGGGAATTAGGCGGCGGGGCCGCTGCTGGGGCCTTTGGCCCGGCTATTCTGGGCCTGACGATGGGGGTTGGACGGCTGTCGGGGCAGGTGATGGTGGCACATCAAAGCCCGGCGCGGCTGTTGGGTATTGCAGCACTGGTTTCCGCAGTCGGTACGTTTCTGGCGGCAATCGCAGCTGCCCCAGGATTGGCGTGGCTGGGCTTTGGGATCATGGGGCTGGGCGTGGCCGCGATAGCCCCCATGGCGCTGGCACTCATTGGCCAGAAGGCCAATGAGGAAAACCGCATGCGGGCCATTTCACGGGCGGCGGTGATCGGCTATGCCGGTTTTTTCATCGGACCACCCTTGATGGGATTCGTGGCCGAGGCCTCTTCGCTGCGCATATCATTTCTGCTGGTTGCAGCTGTACTGGTCGTCGTACCTATACTGGTTAGACCGTTGCGCGAGAGTTAGGCCCTCTGGCTTTAATCAACCAATCCCAGCACGCCCTCTTTGGTCAATTCCTGCCAAAGTGCCATTTCCGGGCCACGGGCCTCTTCGATCCTCCGGGTTGCCAGCTGAGAGATTTCAACCGGCTTTGAGAGCGACGGGTTGGCGCGCTCAAAGGTGATGTTTTGGCCAAAGCGCCCGTCCAGAAAGGTTTTAAGAAGGTCCTGGCGGTCATATTGGAAAAGATAGGTCACCAAAAGCTGCCCATCCTCGTCACACAGAAACTTGTCCTGCGATCCAATGCCACTGGCGCGCGGATCATCGCTCAGCACCGCTTCGACATATTCGTCAAAGCTCATCCCCTGTATTTTTGCGCCCGCTTTCGTGTGGGGGCGCCCCATCCGGTAACGGTACCAACTGCGCAAACGTTCAACCGGGTGGCGCATAACGGCAAAAGTCGCCACGTCCTGCCCGGTCAGGCGTTTAAGGTAGGGGCCCGTGTGTTTGGCAAAGGATCTGGCGCGCATGTGGCGCAGTTTTGGCGGCTTTGAAACAGTGATGGACGCGTAGGGCGCAAGGGCCTGGCAGATCGCGGTTGAGCCGGTTTTCGGTGTTTCCAGAAAAGCCAGATTCTGCGCGTGAAAAAAAAGCATTCATCATTCCCAGTCGCCCGAAAACCCCTTTGGTACATAGAGGTTTTCGCGGCTCATGTCACTGAGGTTCCGGTGGCCGCACAGGGCCATGGTCATATCCAGCTCTTTGTGAATGACCTCAAGTGCCTTAGTCACACCTGCTTCGCCCATGGCACCAAGGCCATAAACATAGGCGCGGCCGATATAGGTGCCGTGGGCCCCCATCGAGATGGCCTTGAGCACATCTTGGCCCGAGCGGATGCCACTGTCGACATGCACTTCGATTTTGTCGCCAACCGCATCCAGAATGGCCGGCAGGGCGCGGATTGAACTCAGCGCGCCGTCCAGTTGCCGCCCTCCGTGGTTCGAAACAACAATGGCGTCCGCACCCGCATTCATAGCGTGCACCGCATCTTCAGCCTCCATGATGCCTTTGACAATCATCTTGCCGCCCCACATCTTTTTGAATTGCCTGATACGGTCCCAGTCCAGCGACTGGTCAAAGGATTTATTAGTCCAGGTGGCCAATGAGGACGGGTCATCCACCCCCTTGGCATGGCCCACGATATTACCAAAGAATCGCCGCTTGGTGCCCAGCATCCCCAGCCCCCAGCGCACTTTGGTCATCATGTTTGAGACCGATTTGACCGTCAGCTTGGGTGGGGCAGACAGGCCGTTTTTCAGGTCTCTGTGGCGTTGGCCAAGAAGTTGCAGGTCCACCGTTACCATGATGGCCGAGCATTTGGCCTCGCGCGCACGCTCGAACAACCGGGTCATGAAGTCGTCATCCTTGAGCGTATAGACCTGAAACCAGAAGGGCTTGGTCGTATGTTCGGCGACATCTTCAAGCGAACAGATTGACATGGTGGAAAGCGTGAAGGGCACGTCGAATTTTTCGGCAGCGCGTGCTGCTTTGATTTCGCCATCCGCATGTTGCATGCCGGTTAGTCCGACCGGCGCAAGGGCGACGGGCATTGTCGTCTCTTCCCCCAGCATCGGCATGGCGGTAGAGCGGTTCGTCATATCGACCGCAACCCGTTGTTTCAGGTGGATCAGGTCGAAATCCGAGCTGTTATTGGCAAAAGTCTGTTCGCTCCAGCTGCCGCTTTCGCAATATTCATAGAACATTTTTGGCGCGCGGCGCTTGTAGATGCGTTTTAGGTCTTCGATTTCTGCGATTATGGACATGACACCCTCGTAAACTGGTCATTTTTTCTTACCGCCTGCGCGGGCGGGGGGCAATGCCTAACCGTTAACCGGTCCCCCTAGGGGTCCAAGTGTGCGACGCACCGCGTCGCGCCACAGAGCAAACAGGCGCTCTCTGTCCTCATCGGACATGGCCGGTTCAAACCTGGTCTCCAGTGCCCAGCTCGCGGCAAAATCTTCGGCTTTTGGGTAAAGCCCGGCCTGCATGCCAGCGAGCCACGCAGCCCCCAATGCGGTGGTTTCCAGAACTTTCGGCCGGTCCACGGCAGCCCCTGTTATGCCAGCCAGAAACTCCATGGCATAATCCGATGCGGCCATGCCGCCATCGACGCGCAAAGTCGCGGTGCTGCCACCTGACCAATCCGCCTGCATCGCCTCAAGCAGATCACGGGTCTGATAGCCCACCGCCTGCAAAGCGGCACGCGCCATCTCATTCGGGCCGCTGCCACGTGTCAGGCCGAATACGGCACCGCGACATTCAGCGTCCCAGTATGGTGCCCCCAGACCGGTAAAGGCGGGCACGAGGATCACGTCATGATTGGGGTCAGCCACGGCCGCCATAGCGCCGGTTTCACTGGCATGTTTGACAATGCCCAGCCCGTCGCGCAGCCATTGCACCGCAGCACCGGCGATAAAGATCGACCCTTCCAGCGCATAGGTTGTCTGGCCATTCAGGCGGTAGGCAATGGTTGTCAGTAGCCGGTTCTCCGAGGTTACCATGTCCGACCCGGTATTGAGCAAAGCAAAACAGCCGGTGCCGTAGGTTGATTTCATCATGCCCGGCTTGAAACAAGCCTGTCCGATCGTGGCCGCCTGCTGATCGCCAGCAACGCCCAGAATGGGGATTTCAGCGCCAAACAACGCTTTGTCCGTGCGGCCAAAATCGGCGGCACAGTCACGTACGTCGGGCAGCATGTTCACGGGGATATTAAGTTTCTCGCAAATCTCACTGTCCCAACTGCCGCACCCAATGTCGTAGAGCATGGTACGTGCAGCATTGGTGGCGTCGGTGGCGTGTACCTTGCCGCCGGTCAGGCGCCAGATCAGGAATGTGTCCACCGTGCCAAAGGCAAGCTTGCCGGCTTCGGCCAAGGTGCGTGCGCCTTCGACGTTATCCAAAAGCCATGCCAGCTTGGTGGCGGAAAAGTATGGATCCAGCAGCAACCCGGTACGCGCCCGGATCAGGTCCTCAAGCCCTTCGCCGCGCAGCCGGGCGCAGGTATCAGCGGTGCGCCGGTCCTGCCAGACAATGGCGTTGTGAATTGGCTTGCCGGTTTCACGATCCCAGACCAATGTGGTTTCGCGTTGGTTGGTGATACCGATCGCAGAGATCTTGCCCGCGCCACCGATTTCCCCGATCGCCTGTCGCGAAGTTTCCAGCACGGTCGACCAGATTTCCTCGGGGTCATGCTCGACCCAGCCGGATGCGGGGAATATCTGGGTAAACTCCGCCTGCGCCGTGGTAACGGGCGAGAGTTCCGCGTCGAATACGATGGCGCGCGACGAGGTGGTGCCCTGATCAATAGCTAGAATATGGGTCATTTATCCTCCGGTTTTCTGCACAATGCCGCAAACTTTGTCCCCGGTCACGTGTTTTGCCGCCCCGGCCGAAATCCGCGACCTGCCTGCATCCTCCTCTTGCTAAAAATATCCTCGCCGAAGGCATAAATTCTCTTTTGGCGCTGTCCTATCCGCCCGCAGATTCCGGCGCGTAATGCGACGGGTCCAGCTGGTCTGGCCGCCCGGAAAGGTTCAGGCTGGTGATGGCGGGCCCGGTTTCGGCGATGACTTTGCCAGCACGGATCACCTTGAGGCGCGTGGCACGCAGGCGGATCGCCTCGATCGGGTCGCGGGCCTGTAATACGACCATATTGGCCTTACAGCCTTTTTCCAGCCCATACCCCTCAAGCCCCATGATATGGGCCGAGTTTTCCGTCACCGCCTGAAAACACCAGCCCATATCGGCACGCGACGAAAGCTGTCCCACATGCAGCCCCATATGGGCCACATCCAGCATGTCTGCCTTGCCCAGCGAATACCACGGATCCATCACGCAATCCGAACCAAAGCCCACATTGATCCCGGCGGCTTTCAGCTCCGGCACCCGCGTCTGGCCGCGCCGTTTCGGATAGGTGTCGTGGCGCCCCTGCAGCATGATGTTGATCAGCGGGTTGGGGACGGCATGCAAGCCCGCCTCGGCCATCAGTGGGATCAGCTTTGAGACATAATAATTATCCATCGAATGCATGGATGTCAGGTGCGAGCCTGTGACGCGGCCCTCAAGCCCAAGGCGGGTGGTTTCCTGCGCCAGTGTTTCCACATGGCGGCTCATCGGGTCGTCGCTTTCGTCGCAATGCATGTCGACCATCAAGCCGCGCCTTTCGGCGATTTCGCATAGCTGGCGCACGGATGTGGCGCCATCGGCCATGGAGCGTTCGAAATGCGGGATGCCACCCACCACATCGACGCCCATATCCAATGCCCGGATCAGGTTGTCCATCGCCGTCGGGTCGCGCAGCACGCCGTCTTGCGGGAAGGCCACCAGTTGCAGGTCCAGATAGGGTGCGACTTGCTTGCGAACCTCAATAAGTGCCTCGACGCCCTTGAGCTCATCGTCGCAGACATCCACATGGCTGCGAATGGCGCCGATCCCCATAGAGACCGCCAGATCGCAATATCGCAGCGCGCGGGCGATGATCTCATCCACGCTTTGGCGCGGCTTCAATTCGCCCCAAAGCGCGATGCCTTCCAGCAGAGTGCCCGAGACATTCAGGCGCGGATTGCCCAGTGACAGGGTGGCATCCATGTGGAAATGTGGGTCAATAAAGGGCGGCGAGACAAGCTGCCCGGCCGCGTCGATGACCATTCCGGCCTCGGCGCTGATCCCTGCCTCCACGGCGGCAATCAGCCCGTCCTTGCAGGCCAGGTCCATCCCGCTGCGCCCATCGGGCAGGGTGGCGTTTTTTACGATCAGGTCGAAGCGCATCAGCGTTGCCCCTTAAACCATGGTTTGAGTAAAGCGCGCGGATATTCGGCACGCCGCGCGACGATGACAAGCGCAATTATCGACAGGACATAGGGCGCCATCAGGAATACCTGACTAGGTACCATCGCCCCGACCTGTGTCTGAAGGCGTACCTGAAAGGCATCAAACGCCCCAAAAAGCAGCGCGCCCAGAAGTGCCTTACCGGGACGCCATGAAGCGAATATCACCAGTGCGATGCAAATCCAGCCGCGCCCGTTGACCATGCCGAAAAAGAAGGCGTCAAAGGCCGACATGGTCAGAAAAGCGCCCCCCAACGCCATCAGCGAGGATCCGGCCACGACCGCGCCGATGCGCAGCCCGTAGACCGACAGGCCCTGCGCGTCGACTGCATCCGGGTTGTCACCCACCGCCTGAATAGCCAGTCCCAGCGGCGTACGGTTAAGCCCCCACCAAACCAGCGCCACCAGCGCCAGCGCCAGCCATGTCATAGCGGTTTGCTGAAACAGGACCGGCCCAAGAAAGGGCAGTTCCGACAGAATAGGTATGTCCAGCGGCTGAAAGGGCTCAATGCGGGGTGGCGAAGATACTTTTGGCAGGGCGGTTCGGTAGGCAAAATAGCTGACCGAAGTGGCAAACATGGTGACGCCCAGCCCCGATACATGCTGTGAAAGGCCCAGTGGCACGGTCAGCAAAGCGTGGATCAGCCCGAAGAATGCGCCCGCAAGGGCTGCAACCAGCAACCCGCCCCACAAGCCCGTGCCCAGCCAGACGGCCATCCAGCCCGCCATGGCTCCGGCGGCGAAAATCCCTTCGATCCCCAGATTGAGAACGCCGGACTTTTCGCACAAAAGCGCGCCAAGCACGCCGAAGATCAGCGGCGTTGCGATACGCAGGGCTGCGGCCCAGAAGCTTTCGCTGATCAGGATTTGCAGGATGTCCATTATGCGGCCCCTTTGTTGGTGCGCACAAAGCGAAAGCGGGCGATAAACCCACCCACCAACACTGAAAGCAGCGACATCGCCACCACGAGATCCGCCAGATAGCTGGAAACCCCCATGGCCCGGCTCATCGTGTCCGCTCCGACAAAGACCGATGCGATGAACAGGGCCGAGATCACAACGCCAATGGGTGACAGGCCCGCCAGCATGGCCACGACGATGCCGGTATAGCCAAAGCCGGGGCTGAGATCCGAGGTCAGGTAGCCCCTTAGCCCGGCCACTTCGCTGACCCCGGCCAGACCGGCCAGCGCGCCGGAAACCAATGCTGCGCTCATCAGGCTGCGTTTGACGCCAATGCCCGCATGCAGGGCGGCGGCGGCATTTTCACCAACCGCACGGATTTTAAAACCCCAGACTGTCTTTGACAAAGCGATATGCGCCAGTACGGCTGCAACCAGAGCGATGATCAGTCCGGCATGCAGGCGCATGCGCGGCAGAAGCTGCGGTAGCATACCTTCGTCCAGGATGGGTTCGGATTGGGGCCAGCCCATGCCCATCGGGTCCTTCAGGGGACCTTCCAGCATCATTTGCAGAAAGATCAGGATGATGAAGTTTAAAAGCAGCGTGGTGACAACCTCATCCGCCCCGAACCGGGTTTTCAGATAGGCAGGTCCGGCCATGCCCGCCGCCCCGGCCACGGCTCCTGCCACCAGAATGATCGGGACCAGCACGAAACCTGGCGCGTCAATCATGCCGGTGCCAACCCAGACCGCTGCGATGGCGCCAAGATAAAGCTGCCCTTCGGCGCCGATGTTCCACAGTTTGGCGCGAAAGGCCAAAGCGGCGGCCAGCCCGGTAAAGATCAACGGCGTGGCACGCGTCAGCATCTCGGTAAAGGCAAAGGTCGAGCCAAACAGTCCCTTGGCCATCTGCCCGTACGCCTCGAACACATTGGCACCGGCAAGTGCCAGCGGAATGGCCGCCAGCACCAGAGCCAGCAGGGCCGAGGCGACAGGGACGCCGATGGTCCACCAACGGGACGGTGTTTCGCGTGGCTCAATTCGTATCATGCGTTTTCCCCGACCGTCTCACCAGCCATCATCAGGCCAATTTCTTCCCGGTCCATATGTGCAACTTCGCGCAGATGCCCGTCATGGATAACCACCACCCGGTCGGCCAGTGACAGCACCTCGTCCAGATCTTCGGATATCAGCAAAATACCGGCGCCGTTTTTGCGGGCTTCAAGAAGGCGGCGTGCAACCTCGTTGGCAGCGCCAAGGTCAAGGCCGCGGGTGGGCTGGTTGGCAAGGATCAGCTTTGGTGTGGTTTCAAATACACGCGCAAGGATCAGTTTCTGAATATTACCACCGGATAACAGGCGCGCGCCGGCGTCACAACCGGGGCCGCGCACGTCATAGTCCCGGCTCAGCGCCTCGGCATGGTCGCGGATGGATCTTTGCCGCAGAAATCCGCGGTTATTGACATCCGGGTCGTCCAGCCGCTCAAGTATCAGGTTCTCGGCAACGCTCATGGCGCCGATGACCCCATCGTGATGACGGTCTTCCGGTATACGCCCGACCCCCTGTTTCAGCATGGCTGTGGGGGTGAAACGGGTGACCGTGTGACCCGAAATCCTTATGTCACCGGCGTCTGGCACCGCCAGCCCGGATACGACCTGCGCCAGCGCAGATTGTCCGTTGCCGGAAACGCCGGCAATGCCGACAACTTCATGGGCGCGTACTTTCAGGTCGGTCCCATGCAGACTGGTGCGCGCAGAATGGCCTTTGACACTTACCCCGGTCAGCTCCAGCACCGGTGCGCCGGGCGGCATTTCTTCGCGCGGGATGACTGGCGTGTCTGCCCCGACCATCATGCGTGCTATTGAGCGTTCATCGGCCTCGGCCGTTTCCATTTCGCCCACCATTTCACCATGGCGCAGCACCGCAATGCGGTGGGAAAAGGCAAGTACTTCGCGCAATTTATGCGAAATGAAGATGACCGACAGGCCGTCCTTGGTCATCGCACCAATGTTTTCAAATAATGTGTCCGCCTCTTGCGGGGTCAGAACCGCAGTGGGTTCGTCCAGCACCAGAATGCGGGCGTCATGGTAGAGCGCCTTGAGGATCTCGACCCGCTGGCGTTCACCCACGGTCAGCCTGCCGACGCGTTCATCCAACGGTGCCGCAAGCCCTGTGCGTGCCATGATGCGTTCGACCTTGGCGCGGGCAGCGGTGCGGTTGTGACGCCATGCCAGCAGGCTTTCAGCCCCCAGTAGGATGTTGTCCAGCGCCGTCAGGTTTTCAGCCAGGGTGAAATGCTGGTGTACCATGCCAATACCAGCATCAAGGGCAGCCTGCGGATGTCCCAGGGTAAGCGGGAGCATGGTGCCAGCCTTATCGGCAACATCAATGCTGCCACTGTCCGGCACATAATGCCCGAACAGCATATTCATCAAAGTGGTTTTGCCGGCACCGTTTTCGCCCAGCAATGCCAGAACCTCGCCTTTGTTCAGTTCAAGTGACACCGCGTTATTGGCAATGACCGACCCAAAATGTTTGCTGAGGCTGTTGAGAGACAGGATTTTTGTCATAGTGACACAGAAGTCAAAGGGCCGGGCATGACACCCGGCCCCAAGCTATCAGTTATCCGAAACGGGGGCTTCGTCATTCACGGCGACAACATAGCTGCCATCCATGATCGCCGCCTGCTTGGCCTCTACGGCTGCCACGATGTCGGCAGGGATCAGGGATGCGTCCAGCGCCAGCGATCCGCCGCCATGGGCCATATAGCTGTACTGGCCGTAATCATCAGCGGCGTAGGTGCCGGCGGCTACATGAGCGATAGCGGTGTCGACTGTCGCCTCCATATGCCAAATGGCCGAGGCAAGGATGGTGCCCGGATAGTCGCCTGACGTGTCGATCACGTTGCCGATTGCCTTAATGCCACGCTCAACCGCCGCGTCGGACACGCCAAAACGTTCCGCATACATGACATCCGCACCTGCATCCATCATCGCAAAGGCGCTTTCCTTGGCTTTGGGTGGATCGTACCAGCTGTCAATGAAGTTGACGAGGAAGGTGACCTCGGGGTTGGTTTCGCGCGCGCCTTCCATAAAGGCATGCATCAGGCGGTTAACCTCGGGGATAGCATAGCCGCCCACCATGCCGATGACGTTGCTTTCACTGGCTGCGCCAGCGATCATGCCCGACAGGTAGGCTGGTTCATGAATGAAGTTGTCGAAGATCGAGAAATTGGGTTCCTGCGGCGCAAAAGACGACCCCATCAGGAATGCGGTTTCGGGGTAGTCCCCGGCAACCTTGCGGGCCGCACGTTCCAGCCCGAAAACCTCGCCGACGATCAGGTCAACACCACTTTCAGCATATTCGCGCATCACACGTTCATAATCGGTGTTCGAGACGTTTTCCGAATAAACATACTCGATATCGCCACGTTCCTGTGCAGCGTTCAGCGCGATGTGAATGCGGCTGATCCATTGCTGCTCAACCGGCAGGGTGAATATCCCCGCGACCTTAACCGCCTCTGCCATGGCCATGGCCGAAGTCATCATCAGGCCCAAAGCGGTTGCCCCGGCCACCACGCTTCTGCGTGATATTATACCCCTTAGTTTCATACTTTCCTCCCAGGTTATAATTTATTGTTGTTACCGGGGTGATCAGACACGTATTTGACCAACCGATCAAGGTTTTTCGAGATTATTTGTTTCAAAGATATGATCCAAACTGCACGTTCAGGATTTTGCCACGGGATCCTCGCACCATTTGCGGGCCGCGACAAAGGCAGCGACGGCGCGGGTAACATCGTCGGCGGAAGTTGCCCAGGAACAGACGCTGACCCGGATGACGGGCCTGCCAAACCACTTTGAGCCACCGACCCACGCTTCGCCGGATTTCTGAATACCGGCAATCAGCGCGTCGGTTTCCTTCTGATTGCCAACCTCGACCAGAACCTGATTGAACACGATATCATTGATGACGTTAAATCCTGCGTCGGTCAGCTCTGAGGCGAATTGGCGGGCGCGTTCGTGCAGGGTGGTAACCAGTGCGTCCACGCCGGTACGCCCGAGGTATTTCAGCGCCGCCCATAGATCGATGGCCCTTGCACGCCGCGACATTTCGGGAGTGTAGAGCATGCTGTCGCGGTTATCAGAATACAGGATGTAGTCGCCAGAATTCTGCAGCGCTTTCACCAGAGCCTCGGGATCGGCGCAAAGCGAAATACCGCTGTCATAGGGCGTGTTCAGGGTTTTGTGGCCGTCGACGCTCCAACTATGTGCCAGTTCGTGCCCGTCCGTCAGATGGCGCAGGGATTGCGACGCCGCCGCCCAAAGACCGAACGCACCATCCACATGCACCCATGCCCCGGCGGTGTTTGCCGCTTCACAACATTGGCGAATGGGGTCGAAAGCGCCGGAATTCACATTGCCCGCCTGCAGGATCAGAATTGTCTTGTCGTCAAGTTCGGGCAGGGTTTCGGGGCGCAGCCGGCCCTGATCATCCACCTCGGCAAACTCGATGTTGTCTGTGCCAAAACCAAGTAATGCGACGGCCTTGAGCACGGTGCTGTGGGCGTGGCGGCCGGTGACGATACGCAGTTTCGGAGCACCTGCCAGCCCATCCGTGTCGACGTCATAGCCCGCCCGTTCACACAGGCGCCAGCGCGCGGCAGCCAGCCCACAAACGATGGCCAGTGAGGTGCCGCTGACAAATCCCGCTACGGTTTGTTCAGGCAGGCCAAGCAGATCAATCAGCCAGGACTGACAAACCTCCTCCAACACTGCATTTGTTGGGGAGATAGCGTGCAAAACCGCGTTCTGGTCCCATGTATCGGCCAGAATGCGCGCGGCGAGTGCTGTGGGTATGACCGAGCCATTCACCAGCCCAAAAAACCGCCCGCCCACCTGCGCCATTGTGGCGGGAGAACCGATTTCGTGCAGCTCGTCGATGATCCCAACCGCGTTTCCCACCTGCTCGGGCAATGGCTCACGGAAGGTTGCAAGTGCCGCTTCGGCTGCTTCATCGGGGGCCACATTGCGTGTATGGCTTTGGCGCAGATAGGCCTGCCCATGGGCCATTGCCTGGCTGAAAATCTCTCCACTTTCAAATTGCGCCCGCATTTCCTTGCGAAGCGCATCTCCACTTGATCCTGTCATGCCTTTTCCCCGTTCAATGCTGTAATTTGTAGCCGGATCATGCAAACAGGCAAAGCCGTGGGGTTTCAAGGTCAGAAGAATGGACGGTACCGTTTTGCTTCGTACCCCAAGGAAAAAAATAGGCTAAGGCATAGCCGCTATTGCCACGATCTCGATCATGTCTGCCCCAGCCAGGTCGGCCCCCACACAAGCACGCTGTGGCCAGTTTTCCGCCTCTCCCACCCAGTCACACCAGATTGCGTCCATCTCGGCCTTGCCCGCCATATCGCGCAGATAGATTGTCACCTGCAAAAGGCCCGCCTTGCCACTGCCCGCATCGCGCAGGTTTCGTTCCAGCGTTTCAAGGCAGCGCCGGGTTTGTTCCGCCAGTGTTGACGCACCGCTGGTGTCGGTCGCAACTGCGTAAACCAGTCCGTTATGCACCACAGCACGACACCGTCCGCGATACTTGCCGGAAATTCTTTTGATATCCAATTCATGCCCTCCTGTTACAATGAAGCATAAAGGCGGCGTGTTGCGAAGCAATTCACACGTGTTGATTTTCTTGCTTTGTCACCGGGTCTCTGCCTAGTCTGGCAGGATTAGCGAAACAGGGTCACAAGGTGCAATGATATTTACCTTTGGGGAATGCATACTTGATACAGATAGTCATGTTCTGACCCGTGACGGGGAAGTCATATCTGTTGAGCCGCAGGTTTTTGATCTCCTATGTTTGCTCGCGGAAAATGCCGGTAATCTGGTGGCCAAAGACCAGTTGATTGACAGTGTATGGCAGGGCCGGATCGTGTCTGAGGCGACGATTTCAGCACGCATTAACGCGGCGCGCAAAGCCGTTGGGGACAATGGTAAGGATCAGGCAATCATTCGCACCATCCCGCGCCGGGGGTTTAAGCTGGTCGCGCCGCTGGAGGGCATAGCTGCACCAACTGGCGAAGCCAGAGACCCGGCAGCAAAGGCCGTGCGCCAGACTATCCGTTATACGATGGCCCCTGACGGTACCAATCTTGCATGGGCGAGCGCAGGGTCAGGGGCGCCGGTTTTGTTTGGCATGCATCACCTGTCCCATTTGGAGAGGGACTGGGCCAGTGATCTTTTGAAATCCGGTTTCGAAAAGCTGGCTCAAAGCCACACCCTTATACGGTATGATGTCAGGGGGGCGGGTCTCTCAGATCCGATCCGTGACAACGACACAATCGACCAACATGTTGCCGATATGATTGCCGTTGCCGATGCGGCGGGACTTGAACGGTTTCCGGTTGTCGGGATCTTGCAAAATGCGGCTGTCGCCATTCGCGTCGCTGCGACCTATCCCGAGCGTGTCTCGCGCCTTGTGATTCAGAATGGGTATGCCCGTGGGCGCGCCCGGCGCGCGGAAGCGCCTGCAGAACCCGAACATGATCCGTTCATTGCCTTGCTGAATTCCGGCGGATGGGGAGATGCAGGTAACGGCTTCATGCGGGGCTGGGCCACCATGGTGATGCCGGAAATGACCCCGGATGAGATAACCGAGCTTATCCACCTGATCGCCAATTGCGGGGCGACGGCGGATGCTTTGGCCCAGCGTAATGTCATTGACCAGCTGGATGTAACGGCAGACCTTTCCCACGTTACCTGCCCAACGCTGGTCATTCATGCGCGGGGCTGCACAATTCATCCGGTATCGGAAGGCCGCCGTCTGGCTGCGGGAATAGCTGGCGCGGAGTTTCTGGAAGCTGATAGTTCAAATTCGTTTTATGTAACCGGCGATCCGGCACATAAACAAGTGGTGGATGCGACGCTGGAATTCCTGAGCCGAGAATAAAGAAAGCTCTGGTGCCTGGTTTATTGGCTCTGAAGCAGCGTTCGTGCGGACTTACCTATCCCGCGCATCATCAAAATTGTGGCGAGAACAAAATACCCTGCAATGGCAAGAAATTGTTGCTCCAGCCCAAATCCCAGATCAATCAAAAACCCGGTCAGGCCCGGCCCGATGGCCGAGCCGAACACCATCACCGCAGCGGCCATGGCCTTGATCGACCCGATATGGGCGGTGCCGTAAAACTCGGCCCAGAAGGCGTTGGGCAGGGTCGCGTTTGCGCCTGTTGTCAATGCCAGAAAAAAGAAGCCTGTCAGCATGGCAAATGGTCCAGTGGCATTGGCGAAGATGACAAAGCAGACCACCATTGGCAGTTGATAATATGGGGTCAGGCGCGCGGTGCCAAACCTGTCCAGCGCCCAGCCCGAAAGCACCATCGCCCCAACCCCCATCAGGGTGAACAGCGGGAAGAGTGCCACCAGATCCATATGCTCCCAGCCTTTAAGTTCGGCAAAATGAACCTGGTGAAAGAAAAAGGCGGTGTTAAAGGCGGCAGGCCCCAGCATGGCGGGAACCATCAGCCAGAACAGCGGATGTTTCAGCGCCTGAAGGCGGGTCCAATGCCTGCCTTTCATGCCCATATTGCTTATGTCTCGTGACAGGTTCCCGGGGGAACGTTCCTGACTTAGCAGCTTACCCAGAACCGGCGCGCCAGCAAGGCATAGCAATGCTGCGAGGAACCAAAGGTAGCGCCAGTCAACAACGCTTTTCATCGCAACGAACAAGATAGGCAACGTCGCCTCGCCAAAGGAAAAGCCAAGGGCGGCAATGGACAATGCCCGCCCGCGGGTGACCACAAACCAGCGCGCCATGGCGACCACGGCAAGGTGGCTGCTCATCCCCTGTCCAAAGAACCGCAGCGCGAAAATCACCAAAGGCAATGCCCAGACATACTGAATTGTGGCCATAGCCAGACAGGCACCCGCAAGGCCGATCAGGATAATCGGGCCAAAGGCGCGCACGCGAAACCTGTCGGTCAACCCCCCGGCCCAGACCATCACTATGGCGGAAAGAAAGGTGCCGATCGTGTAAATGCCCCCCCACGCGCCGTGGCTCAGGTTAAAGGCGGTTCGGATTTCGCCCGCGAAGATCGAGATGAAAAAAGTCTGCCCGAAACTGGACATGAAAGTCAGCAGTACGCCAGCAGTCAGGAAAGGTGCGTTTTTGAAAAGGAAGTTTTCGGATCTCATGCATTCGGCATGCCTGCACTGGTAAAGATGAGCAAGCCTTTTTCGAGGTGGTTAATTTTCGGTTCCACCAGCTCCCCGGAAGTCGTCGGAGGGCAGGCGATGAAAAAAAACGGATTTTGTGCTAAGGGTGATGGAGCGAAAAGGACCCAATTCGGAATTGGATGCTGAGCCAACCAAAGGGAATTTGCAGATGAACCTTTTAACAACCCGTCTTTTCACCCCGCTCAGAATGTGGGCCCTGGCTGTTTTTTTATCGCTGCCAACGATGGCTTCGGCGCAGGAGGTTGATTGCTCCACCTTGTCCGATCTGGCTTGTGTCAGCTCACCACAATGCATGTTTACGGCCGGGTATGAATGTGTCGCGCCATGGGACAACTGCCAGATCGGCTTTCGACAGGCCATCTTGGGAGCGGATGGCATGCGCATTGATACCTCCAGACAACAAGAGACGATTGACCAATGCCATTCTCAGACCGGGTGTGCGTATATACCGGTGGGGCCATGCTATTGCCCGCCGGATGTGGACTGTATCTGTGGCGGAGGGGAACCACCTAATTGTCTGCAGGAGCTGGCCGGGGAATTTACCCCGCCTGTGGGAGAGTTCGTTGTGGTTACCGCCCGCGCGGCTTCCGGCGTTGCCAGCACTGCAGGGATGGGGAGTGTTTCTGAAATTATCGGCACGTCTATTCGTCTGACTGAAAACTCCCTTGAGATAAATGAACTGGGATGCGATGGCTGGGAAATCAGGCAGGTGGATGCACCGGTAAATGCAGATGATCCGCTGTTGAGCGACGTGATGACCGGCCCGGTGGATAGCGCGGACCCAAATTCAGATCACCGGATAATGGCTGGCTGGGAATATGCCTGTGAGGGCGAGGTTTTCATCGATCTGTTGCAGGTTGATGGGCGTGTTCTGGTTGCTCCGTGGGAAAACGGAGCGGTGAACCTGATTTTGGAACGCCCCATGACAAAGCCTCAGATCACCCGGATGCAGGCCGCCCTGAAGGATGTAAAATTTCTGGATCAGGAACCATCAGGAGAGCTTGACGAAGCAACCATGCAGGCGGTCGGTTTTTGGGCGGAATACCGGTCCTCAGCGGACGACCCTTACCGGTTCTTGCGCACGGCAATCACAGAGAACCTGTTTGATGGTATGGGTGTCTTTATAACGGAGTAACTGAACGGCAAGTTCTGGTTTTTTCGCGTTCAGCTGCGTATGCCCGCAGGCTTTTCCGGTATAACCGGTGATCCGTGCGGGGTGCGTAAAAACGCTTCGGTCCAGAGTGTTTTCATTTCCGCCAACATGTCCGGGACGACGATGTTTTTTTCAACCATCATCTTTTCCAGCGCCGAAATCCACGCGATGTAGTAATCATCGCTTCCGTCAAGCTCTTTGTCTCGGCGGTGGTCTGCAAGGCAGGCACCGAACATCTGTGTCCATTCGGACCATGTGAAATGACCCGCTTCGTTCAAGGCAACAGCCAGCGCAAAGACCTGCCCATGCCAGGGGGCCTCAAAACTGGCAGGTGGCTTCGGCGGCTGTGTCATGGCGCAGCCTTCTCAAGGTAGTTTTGCCACAGATCAAGCACGATCCGGTCGCCGGTATCTTCGCAATCCCCATCCCACAAGGTTTTTGCATCGAACTCCACCGCGTAAAGCGGCTCAGGTGCTTCGCCCAGAAAATGCGCATTGCTGTCGGGCAGGACATGATTGCCATGAAGCATTTTGATCTTGCCAATGCGCCCCATTGCGTAAGCGGGCAGGCGCGTGTGCCCCCCTTTGATCCGGTTGTTCGGGTTGTAGCTGGCCGTCCTGACAAGGTCGCCGACCTTGAATTTCGCGACCTGACCCTCTGGTCTTGTATAGGGAACCACACGAAACTGAGCGGCCAGAACATCTTCGCCCCGAATGGCTTTGCCGCTGAGTTTCGTACTCTGGCTTGTGCTGGCGCTGCCCTTAGCCAGCTCGCCTGCACGCTCCAGATCCTCAGGCGTCAGCAAGGCGCGTTTGACCAACAGGTCGGCTAGGGCGGCCATCCATTTTTCATAATAGGCAAAGCTTGCGTAATCCTTCGGCTGCAAGGCTTCGCGTGCGTGCCTGCCCGCGTCAATGTTCCATGCGCCAAGGGAACCGGAGGCAATTGTCACTGCCATAGCCTTGGCTTCCCACTGGGAATGAAAAACCACGTCATCATCTTTTTCGGGGATTTCACCGTCGCCCCAGCGCCCACCCATATCGTGAATGCGGCTCATGATTGCGCCTCGGGCGCATCCGGCAGGCCCGTGCCGATCATGCTGTTGCGGTTCACAAGATCGGCAAGCGCCTCTTCGCTCCAGCCTGTCGTGCCATTGGGTCGCATGGGGAGCACAAGGTAACGAACTTCGGCGGTGGAATCCCACACCCGGACCTTTTGCCCGGGCAACAATGCCACACCGAATTCCGCCAATACCGCGCGCGGCTCGCGCACCGCCCGGCTGCGGTAGGCATCGGATTTGTACCAGCTGGGAGGAATGCCAAGAATGGCCCACGGGTAGCAGGAACACAGGGTGCAAACGACCATATTATGCACCTCAGGGGTGTTCTTCACCGCCACCATATGTTCGCTTTGCCGACCCTGAAATCCAAGCTCGGCAATTGCGGCAGAGCCATCTGTCATGAGCCGTGACTCAAAGTCCGGGTCAACCCAGGACCGGGCCACCACCATGGCGCCGTTGCGCGGCCCGATCTTGTTTTCATACGTGTCGATCAGCGCGTTTAAGGCCGCCGGATCAACAAGACCCTTTTCGACGAGGATACTTTCAAGGGCGCGCGCCCGCAGTTCCGGGTCTGAGGGCAGCAGGCTGTGGGGGTGATTGTGGTCGTGGGGCACAGGTGATCCTCGTTTGAATGTCGGACAATTACCGCCACATGCCCCGTTACAAGTCAATCCTGTGAAAAGGGTCACCCGCTGCAAATCTGACCTCAGACTGCTACATGGAGGTCCCGGAAGCAAATATTGGCAACCGAACAGGCATTTCAGAGCAATACAGATTGAACCGGCAGTTTTGGTAAATATCTAAGGAGTGTCAGAGCCGATACTTTTTGGTTAAGAACGGAGATGACGGAACCGCATGGGTAGCATGATGCAGGTATATGCCGAAAATACAGATGGGGTCCTGGACCATCTGAAAGTCGATGCGGATACGGGTCTTTCGACGGATGAAGTTCTGCGGCGGCGTGATATCCACGGCCCCAACCTGTTGATACAGGCAGGGGGGAAAAGCGTTCTTTCCATTTTGTTGCACCAGTTTGATTCAATCATCGTGTGGTTGCTGGCAGCGGGGGCTGCATTTTCGCTTTATCTGGGGGATATGGCCGAGTTCTTTGCCATCCTCGTGGTGCTTTTCATCAATGGCGCAATCGGTTTCGTCACGGAATACCGGGCCATACGCTCGATGGAAGCGCTGCGCCGGATTGCCCGTGTCAGAACGCGGGTGCGCCGCGACGGTAAGGAAATAGCCGTTGATGCCCGCGATCTGGTGCCCGGTGATATCGTGTTGCTGGAAGAGGGTAATGTGGTGGTGGCCGATATGCGCCTTGTTGAGGCGCTGGATATGCATTGCGATGAAAGCGCACTGACAGGTGAAAGCGTGCCGGTGATTAAGCAGACGGCGCCACTGAAGGCTGACACGATCCTTGCTGACCGCTTGAACATGGCTTTCAAAGGCAGTGCGGTCACACGCGGTCAGGGCGAGGCGGTGGTCACCGCCACCGGCATGGATACCCAACTGGGACACATAAGCGCGCTGGCACAATCTGCCGAAGGCGCAGTTACCCCGCTGGAGCGCCGTCTGGACAGGCTTGGCCACCGGCTGGTTTGGCTGACCCTGGCGCTGGCCCTGTTCACTGTGCTGGTTGGTATCCTGCGCGGCCATGATTTTGCGGATATGGTCCAGACCGGGGTCGCATTGGCGGTTGCAGCGATCCCCGAGGGCTTGCCTGTCGTCGCCACTTTGACCCTGGCGCGCGGAATGTGGCGCATGGCGGCGCGTAACGCTTTGATTTCAAACATGCCTTCGGTTGAAACGCTTGGTGCCACCACGCTGATCATGACCGACAAGACCGGTACGCTGACCGAAAACCAGATGACGGCGGTGCGATACCTGCTCGCCGGTGGCGACATTGATCTGGTCCGGTCCGGTCAACGTTTGCAGCCTACCTCTCTGGAGGGGCAGGCAGCCTTGGCCGAAGCAATAAGAATTGGAGCCCTGTGCAATTCGGCTGTGTTTGAGGATGAGGAAGAAGACGTCCCCGACAGGGGCGACCCGATGGAGCTTGCTCTTTTGGTCGCCGCGCAATCTGCCGGGGTCGATCGCAGTGACCTGCTGGACGACATGCCGCGCACGGGGCTTTCGCCCTTCGACCCCTCCCTCAAGATGATGGCGAGTATGCACCGGCACGCCGAAGGGACTTACTTTGCGGTCAAAGGTGCACCCGAGGCTTTGATCAAACATTGTGACAGCGTTCAGATCGACGGCGCGGCGCACCCGCTGAGCGAAGAAGATCAACGCGCCTGGATCGCCCGTGCCAGAACAGTGGCGGGCGAAGGACTGCGCCTTTTGGCGTTGGCGTCAAAAACCAGCCCCGACGGTAATGGTTCCCCCTATGGCGGTCTGACGCTTGCAGGGATTGTCTGCCTGCTTGACCCGGTGCGCCCGGGCGTGCCAGAGGCGATCCGGGCCGCGCAGCATGCGGGCGTACGTGTCATCATGATGACAGGCGACCATGCCGATACGGCGGCAACAATCGCGGAACGTGCGGGCCTTGGCGACGGAGACATCTCGGTCATCGAAGGTGCTGATATTGGCGACATTGACAAGATGCTGGCCGGGGATGCCGGATATGATGAGATTTTGCACACCGATGTTTTTGCCAGGCTGGAGCCGGAAACAAAGCTGAAACTGGTGACCCTTTTTCAGCAGCACGGTGAGGTTGTGGCGGTAACCGGAGACGGGGTGAACGATGCCCCGGCTCTGAAAAAGTCCGATATCGGCATTGCCATGGGGCAGCGCGGCACCGAGGTGGCGCGTGAAGCCGCGGATATGGTCCTAAAGGATGATGCATTTTCCACCATCATTGCGGCGATGCAGCAAGGGCGTGTCATCTTCGGGAATATCCGTTCCTTTGTGCTCTATCTCATGTCCTGTAATGTCAGTGAAATTCTGGTGGTTGGCCTGGCGGTTGGCCTTGGGCTACCCACACCGCTACTGCCACTTCAGATCTTGTTCCTTAACCTGATCACGGATGTTTTCCCGGCCTTTGCGCTGGGGCTGAGCAAAGGGGACCGGGCGGTCATGGAACGCCCGCCGCGCGACCCGCAGGGCTCGATCGTCACGGGTGGTCATTGGGTTTTGATAGGCACACTTGGCGGATTGATCACAGGGTTGACGCTGACGGCTTTCATGCTCGCCCTGTTCTGGCTGGAGCTACCTGCTGAAGGTGCGGTGACCGTCGCTTTCCTGACATTGGCACTGGCGCAGCTTTGGAATGTTTTCAACATGCGTAAGGCTGGAAGCGGGATCGTGAAAAACGAAGTGACAGTCAATCCTTATGTTTGGGCAGCGCTGGTGCTGTGCCTTACCCTGATCGCGGCGGCGCTATGGCTGCCGATCCTGTCGCAGGTCCTGCGCTTGCAATATCCCGGCCCCGAAGGGCTGGGCCTGGCTTTTGGGATGAGCCTTTTACACTACATCATAGGGCAAGGCGTGGTGGCACTGGAAGTGCCACGGCGCTGGAATAAGGGCAGAAATGGGGGGGAGGACTGACACTTCCCCGCAGTTTCGGGCCCGGTTGCCGGAAACCCCCGATGATTTGCTTGTTATATCCTCAGCGCAAAGCCGCTTCGATATTACCACCATCAACGGTCAGAACATGCGCCGAGGTGCGCGTGCTCAGGGCAAGTGCCACAAAAGCATCGCCAACGTGATGGGCTTCCACCTCGCGCCCAATCAGGTTACCGGCCATATAGGTTTCTTCGTCAATGCCGCGCGCCTGCGCACGTTCCGCGATAAACTCATCATCCAGCAGGCCCGAACGGATGCGGTCGGCATTGACACCGTTCACCCGCACGCCTTGCGGCCCAAGCTCCAACGCCAGTTGGCGCACGAGGAACATGGTGGCTGCTTTGGGTATTCCGTAGGCTCCAAATCCTTTGCCCGGATTGACCGCCTGTTTTGAGACGTTGAACAAGATCTGCCCGCCCCGGTTTTGTGTGGCAAAAACCGCAGCGGCGGCCTTCGAAAATGCCTGATGCGCGAAAAAATTCAGCTCAAAACTTTGGCGCAGGGTGTCGTCGTCCAGATCGCTCATCATGCCGGTCCAGGCAGCACCGGCATTTGAAACCAGAATGTCCAGCCCGCCGAAACGGGTGATACAGGCGTCGATGGCTTCCTGCGCCGCGCCGTCGGCCGTGATGTCCAGCGCTACCCCAGCATGGCCCGCGCCCAGCTGTTGCAGCGCATCTTGCAGCTGATCATCGTTGAGATCGACAAGGAAAGTATTAGCGCCCTGAGCGGCAAAAGCCTTGGCACTTGCCAGCCCGATAGCGCCTGCGCCACCGGTAACCAGAACAACCCGCCCAGACAGGGCTGGCGGCTTGGCCTTGCCCAGCTTGGCCTGCTCCAGCGACCAATATTCCATGTCGAAGATCAGTTTATCGCCCACCGGGTAGAAACCACCGCAGTTTTCGCCATTCGACATGACTGAAATGTTTTGCTCTGCGAGGTCTGAGGCCACGGCGGCGGCTTTGGCATCCGCCCCCATACCAACAATGCCGACCCCTTCGATCCATGCCAGATCAGGGGTCGGGTTAAGCTGGGTTTTCCCTTCGGGGAAACGGCCCGCGTTACGATCAAAATAGGCCTTGTAATCGGAAATATAGTCGTCGACCGCACGTTCTAATGCCGGTGCTCCGCCGGAAAGGATGTCATTTGTCAGCAGCAGCGGGAAGTTCTTGATGCGAATAACGTGGTCAGGGGTGGCCACACCTCGGCGTGACAGGGCGGCCAGATCAGGGCGGGTGAAAAAATCCTGCACATTCGGGCCTGCCCGCAGATCCATCACCGTCATGGGGGCGTCGGAATTACCGGAAAACTCCGCGCGCCGCGCGCCAATTATGCCACGCAGAAGCGGTAAAACCTCAACCGCGCGCGCCTGCACAGAGGGGTTTGGTTTGCCTGACTTAGTAGGTTTTTTGCCACTTTTTGTGGCCAGCCAATCCTCGACCATATTGGTGTGGCGGATGATGCGCGCATAGGCTTCCTTGGCGGTTTCAGCAAAGGCGAAGTGCCCGTGATTGAGCAGGATCAATCCCTCGACATCCGGATTGGACTCGTAGTTTTCCGCAGCCGCTTTGGCCAGATCAAAGCCGGGCTGAATGAAGGGAACAACGGCCACTTTATTTCCAAAAATCTCTCGCACCACATCTTCGGCATCCAGCAGATTACACAGGGCCAGCATTGCGGTCGCGTGGGTGTGGAGGATGAAGGTATGTGGCAGATTGGCGTGGAGCAGGGTTTCGACCGAACCCGTTGGGCCGCTTGCATCCAACATTTGGCCGCGCATGGCATTCACCATGTCCTCGTCCGAGAGGCGGTCCAGCGCGCGCAGTTTCAGGAGAGGGTCCAGCCACATGCCGGGCAGGCCATCGGCGCCGATCGTACCCAGATCGTGCCCGCTGCCTTTCACGTGAATGACCGCGTGCTCAACTCCGAACAGGTCTGGCCGCTTCACTTTGCACGAGGTGTTGCCGCCGCCATGCTGCACCAGATCAGGGTTGCTACCAATCAGACGCGAGGCATAGGCCAGCAGAGCCACCTGCTGGTCCGCCAGATCGTCTCCGGCCATCCGGGCAGCTTTTTGCGCGTCAGTGTCTTTCCATAAGTCAGCAACCATTACACACCTGTTGGTAAAATTATCCGGGTTCTTATGCTAG
>CAZJYZ010000009.1:0-80803 GCA_964550345.1 uncultured Aliiroseovarius sp.
CATAGGAGCCACGAGGACAAAATGTTCACACCAACTCAGGTCATCAAGGAATGATTCCAGATGCGGCTCCAGCGGCTTAAGGTTTTTATAACCGCTGAACTCGGAATTCGGGTCGAAGTCCGTATCCGCCAGGTGAACAAGGCGCACATCATGGCCCTTTTCCTTGGCCCCCTTTTCGTAGGAATGGGCAAGCTGGCCCGAAATAGATGATTTTGAAGGATGTCCGTTCAGGATCAGAATTCGTTTTTGGCTCATAGTACTCTCCATAATTGACCATGGTCAGTTTGTTTATGGAAATAATTGACCATGGTCAATTACTATTTTTGACTGTGGTCACTTTTTGTGCAAGAAACCCCTATGGCCGAAGCAATCCAAGCCCGCACCCTTGCAACCCGCGCCCGCCTTTTATCGAAGGCGCAGGAGGTGATTGCGCAATCCAGCTATGGCGAAATGCGTGTTGAGGAAGT
The DNA here is from genome assembly GCA_964550345.1 of uncultured Aliiroseovarius sp. Classification (GTDB taxonomy): domain Bacteria; phylum Pseudomonadota; class Alphaproteobacteria; order Rhodobacterales; family Rhodobacteraceae; genus JAAEUB01. Next base: position 468 of record CAZJYZ010000009.1, read on the forward strand.
GGTAAAAGGCGCCGGTGTCGCCAAGGGTACCTTTTTCGCGCATTTCAAGGACAAGGATGCATTAATGGACCTGTTGATCGGGGCTGAAATTGACAGGCATCTGGATAAACTGGCAGCGCAACAAGTCCCGCAAGACGTTGAGGCATTGGTTGAAACACTGATGCCCCTCATGGAGTTCATGACCTGCGAACGATATGTTTTTGACGTGATCCTGCGTCACTCCGGAGCTGCGGCCATAGAGCAGATTGGCCCAATAGCCACCACCTTTGGCAGATGCATCACCGTGCTTGCGGGTTGGATACAGAAAGGAAACTTTCGCAAGGATGTAGACCCACTTCTCCTGGCCGAAGGGGTGCAAGCCTTTATGATTCAGGTCATGGGCCTGAACTTTTGCGCTTTGCATAACACCTCGCCATTGGACGCGGCCCTGACCCCGTTTCTTGAACTTTGGCTTGCGCCAAACTGAACACTTGATCCGCATGGGTTTTAGCCCTATACCCCGCGCGTCCGGGACCTTTTGGGTCTGTCGGATTCGCTTGCTGTGCATTTCATCCGGATTTCTTCATCCGGCAAGAGCGCGGCGGCGGGATACGAAGTAAAGACGACCTGACCTCTGGCGGGCGCCCCTGAATGGGAAATGGCGGACCCGGTGAAGACACAGAGCTCTGAGGCGCACCAACACTTCGCGGGCTAAACCGTGAGCAAATATAGGAGCGACAGATGGACCTGATCGCAGAACTTGAGGCGGAACAAATCGCCGCCCTCGGGAATGACGTTCCCGATTTCAAAGCGGGTGACACCATCCGCGTCGGCTATAAGGTAACCGAAGGTACCCGCAGCCGTGTTCAGAATTACGAAGGTGTATGCATTTCGCGCAAGAACGGCCACGGTATTGCTGGCTCGTTCACCGTGCGCAAAATCAGCTTTGGCGAAGGTGTGGAACGGGTCTTCCCGCTGCATTCAACCAATATCGACAGCATCACCGTGATCCGCCGTGGCCGTGTGCGCCGCGCCAAGCTTTACTATCTGCGCTCGCGCCGTGGTAAGTCGGCCCGGATCGCCGAAGACACCAATTACAAGCCCAAGAAAGCCTGAGGAGACATATCATGAAAAAAGATCTGCATCCCGATTATCACATGATCGAGGTCAAGCTGACCGACGGCACCGCCTACCAGATGAAAACCACCTGGGGCAAAGAGGGCGACAGCATGCAGCTGGATATCGACCCAACTGTGCACCCGGCATGGACCGGCGGAGGCACCCGCCTGATGGATACCGGCGGACGCGTCTCGAAGTTCAAAAAGAAATACGAAGGTTTGGGTTTCTAAGCAGCCTTATTCTCGTATTACGAAACGCCGCACTGGAAACAGCGCGGCGTTTTGCATTTCAGCGCTCAGCGGCGGCGGGCTATTATCTGAACTGGCGCGATGATGCCATTTTCAACATTTGCCAACATGTTACCGACCTTTGTGCGTGCATCCTGACCCATGACGATGTGCAGTCCCAGAGGCGGCGGGCCACCATTGGCCAGCCGTGCTTTGATTGCCGCGAAGAAGTTCAACGCTACATCGCGTTTTTCTTCGACATCGAGCACTTCGAAACCGGCTTCTGCCAACCCGGCCTGATATTCATCCGGAGAGGTAACAAACGAGGTTTCTTCGCTTGCCGCCCACGCAACCGGGTAAGCCAGAGGTGCAGGGCCGGTCCGCATGATGTCATATATCCCAACATATCCGTCAGGCTGCACCACACGGGCAATCTCATCAAAAAGTGCCTGTTTTTCGCTGATGTTCATGCCTACATGCATCATCGTCGCGCGCTCAAAACTGTCGTCATCATAGGGCATTTTCAGGGCACTGCCGACTTCAAGCGTTATGGCATCACCCATGCCCACATGTTCGTTCAGATGCTTGCCAACCGATATGTATTCCGGGGTAAGATCAACCCCGCTGACCTGGCAGCCGTACGAGCTGACCAGATCCCGGGCAGTGCCGCCCAACCCACAGCCGATATCCAGCACGCTCTGCCCCGGATGCAGGCATAACTGCTCGGTCATGGCTTTCGTCGCCGCGCGGCCCCCGATGTGAAATTCGTCAACTGCACCCAAAAGTTCGACTGCGGGGGCATCGGAAAGATCCTTCATTTTCACCAGCCCCGCTTGGATCGCATCCTCAAGTTTTCCATGCGTATAGTGCTGGGCAATCGCCTGATCTTGGGCCGTCATGTGATTTCCTCCTGATTAATTCACCCAGCGAAGTGGGCCTGATGCCCTACCCAATACGAAGGTACTTTTTCGGTCTACTCCCAAAAATGTAGTGTATCTGACGTCTGCCTGTGCCATCGTGGTGGGATGACGGCATATGGTCAGTTTTGTTCGATCGCAAAAGCGCTGGAGGTCTTTGGGGACAAATGGACCCCCCTGATCGTGCGTGAGCTGGTTTGCGGGTCGTCGCGATTTAGTGAAATTCACCGGGGGGTGCCGCGAATATCCCCAACGTTGCTGTCCCGGCGGCTAGCAGCCCTCGTGGAAGCAGGCGTGGTACACCGCAAGTCCGGCAATGACGGATATGAACTGACCGAGGCCGGAGCCGAATTGCAGCCAATTCTGGAACTACTGGGCGTCTGGGGGCAAAGGTGGGTTCGCGGGCAGTTGAGCGACGCTGATTTTGACCCTGACCTTTTGATGTGGGACATGCGGCGGCGCATAGATTTCGGTGTATTTGACACTCTGCGCATTTGTATCCGGTTCGAATACACTGATACCAAACCCGGGAAATCCCTTTACTGGCTAGTCGGGACAACAGCGGCCACCGAGTTATGCACATCCGACCCCGGCTTTGAGGTCGATCTTTATGTCACCACCGATATTCGCACCATGATCCAGGTTTGGAATGGAGACCAGACCCTTTCGCGCGCAATCAGTACCGGCGCAATAGATCTGCATGGTGCACAAGAGATGCGTAAAAAGTTTAAAGATGCCCTTTTGCTGAACCTTTTTGCTGGAGTGGCTGAGGCGACTTCCATATCCAATCCACGCAACCTATAGTCACCCTAAACGCGCCTGACGCGCAGGACCGGGAAGTGGGATAACAACAATGGCGCATATTATCGTCGTCGGGAATGAAAAAGGCGGGGCTGGCAAGTCAACCGTCGCCATACATGTAGCCACAGCGCTTTCACGCATGGGCCATAAGGTGAGCGTGCTGGACCTTGATCTGCGCCAGCGCTCCTTTGGCCGGTTCATTCAAAACCGCCGGGTAACACTGGAAAAGCTGGAGTTCGACCTGCCGACGCCGGACTATCGCGACCTGCCGGAAATTGACCGCTCAACCCTTGAGCCGGGCGAAAACCCCTATGACCGGCGTCTGTCCATGGCTGTGGCCGGTATGGAGGGCGACAGCGAATTTATCGTCATCGATTGCCCCGGTTCTCACACCCGCCTGAGCCAGGTGGCGCATTCTCTTGCCGACACGCTGATCACCCCGCTGAATGACAGCTTTGTCGATTTTGATCTGCTGGCACATCTGGACCCGGAAACCGGCAAGGTCGAAGGTCCGTCGGTGTACAGTGAAATGGTGTGGAATGCCCGGCAGTTGCGTGCCCGCGCCGGTCTGAAGCCGATTGACTGGGTGGTGATGCGCAATCGGCTGGGCGCGCAGATGATGCATAACAAACAGAAAATGGGCGATGCGCTGGCAGATTTGGCAACCCGCATCGGTTTTCGCACTGCGACGGGCTTTAATGAACGTGTGATTTTTCGCGAGCTGTTTCCACGTGGCCTTACTTTGCTGGACCTGCGCGACATTGGCGTCAAAGGCCAGATGAATATCTCAAACGTCGCTGCCAGAAATGAACTGCGAGAGATGATGAAGGCACTGGGCCTGCCTGGGGTAAATGTAAGTTTCTGACAACAGGCAAGACATTTACCACTGCGCTTTGATAAACAGACCCACGACCATTTGAAAACCCAAGAATTCCGATTGCGACACCCGCGCCAATGCCCTATATGCCAGCCTCAAGGCACCCGTAGCTCAGCTGGATAGAGCGCTGCCCTCCGAAGGCAGAGGCCAGAGGTTCGAATCCTCTCGGGTGCGCCATATACTCCCGCCAAAATCCTTTCCACCGGCTGATTGCCCGACACACAGCTATGCCCATTGTTGAAATGGTCCCAGTTAAGGTACAATGCGCGCATCAGACTGGAGAAACCCGCATGTCAGAGATATTCACCAAGCTTCGCGCGATCACCGATGATAAAACCCTAAGCGCGGCGCAAAAGGCGCATTATCTGGCGCTTGAGGCGGAGAATATGCTGCCCTATCCGGATTTGGACGCAGAAACTGCCCGGGCCCTGGAGGAACGGGTGATCTGCGACATGTTTGAAGGTCACGCGCCGCACAAGCCCCGCTATGTGCTGCCCGATTATGATATCGTTTTAAAACAGGGCAGCGAATTTCTGGAACTTCCGGTGCCACAAACCCTGGATGAGGCCATTAATACCCTGATGATTGCCTATCATCATGTGCCGTCAGTTACCGGCATCCCGGTTTATGTCGGCCAAATTGACGATTTGCTTCTGCCTTTTTGTGAGGGTGTCAGTGACGACGCGCTTTACACAAAAATCAAACTCTTTTGGCGCTACCTTGACCGGGTTCTTCCTGATGCGTTCATGCACGCAAATATCGGCCCCACGGACAACCGGGTGGCGCGCATGGTGCTGCGTGTTGATGCGGAATTAAAACAAATCGCACCGAATCTGACATTTCTCTATGACCCGGAAATCAGTACGGATGAAATCCTGCAAATTGCCACCAACAATATCGTTGAATGCTCCAAGCCGCATATTGCCAACCATCCGATCCACCGGGGTACATTCGATGGGCGCGGTTACGGAATTGTAAGTTGTTACAATGCCTTACCAATTTCAGGTGGGGCATCAACCATGCCGCGTGTCAATCTGGCCGAGGTTGCGAAACGGGCAAAAAGTACAACAGATTTCTTCGAGAGCGTCCTGCCACATTACATGGAGCTTGCCTTCCGCCTGACCGAAGCCCGGGTGGATTATCTTTATAATCACTCAAACTTCTTCAGCAGCTTTCTGGTGGAGGAAGGCTGGATCGACCCGGACAGATTCACCGTGATGTACGGCGTTTTCGCCATGGCCGAGGCGGTGAATATCCTGCAGGATCTTGAAGGGCGCACAGGGCGTTACGGTTTTGACGATGAGGCCAATGCGCTTGGCTATAAAATGTCGGAAATGATGGCTGGCATGGTCGAGAAACGCCCTCTGGAAAATGTCTGGCGGGGGCATGCAATGCTGCATGCTCAGGCCGGGTTGAGCACAGACGACGCCACCACGCCGGGTATGCGTATCCCTTATGGAACCGAACCCGATCCGGTCAGCCATGTACACGCGTTGGCTCCGCATCACCAATATTACGCCTCGGGCATAAGCGAAATTCTAACGGTGGATGAAACCGTCAAGAACAACCCCGAAGCTATGTTGCAGCTGTGCAAAGGCGCGCTGGACGCGGGCTTTCGCGAATTTACCGCCAATGTCGCCAGTAACGATCTGGTGAGGGTAACCGGGTACATGATCCGCCTGTCCGATGTGGCCAAGTTCAAGGCCTGCAAAGGGTCGCGCACCAATACCACCGCCCTTGGGTCGGAAGCTGCTGAAATGACCGGCATACTTGAACGCAAACCGCGTGTGGTGGGCCATGAGCTTTCCCCAAGCTACAGTAAATAAGGTCCTTACCTATTCGCTGGTCGACGGGCCGGGCAACCGGCTGGTGGTCTTCCTGCAAGGCTGCAATTTTGCCTGCCCGACCTGCCACAATCCTTATACAATCGGCATGTGTGACCATTGCGGCGACTGTGTGCCCGCCTGCCACTCTGCGGCCCTCACCATGGAAAACGACAGTGTGGTATTCGATCCAACCCTATGCGACGGCTGTGATGAATGCCTGAGAATTTGCCCGATCTCGGCCTCTCCAATGGTGCAAAGGATGGGTGTTGAGGACATCCTGAACATTGCCCGCCGCAACCGCGCTTTCCTTAGCGGCATCACTGTTTCCGGAGGCGAGGCGACGCTGCAGCTGAAGTTTGTCGTGGCGCTGTTTGAGGCTGTCAAAGCGGACCCTGACCTTCGGGACTTGACCTGTTTTGTTGACACAAACGGCCATCTTGGCCCGCGTGGCTGGGAAAAACTCCTGCCGGTTACAGATGGGGTGATGCTGGATGTCAAAGCCTTTGGAGTTGACTTGCATGAGGGCCTGACAGGACAGGGAAATGCAAAAGTTCTGAAATCAGCGCAAATCCTTTTTGATGCTGGAAGGTTGCATGAGCTGCGCTATCTGGTCATCCCTGGAAAAACTGACACGCCGAGCGAAATCGCCAGCCTAATTGAGTTTCTTCACAGTTTCGGTCCGCAAATCCGCCTGCGCCTGAACGCGTTTCAGCATCATGGTGTGCGCGGAGCAGCGCTGGAATGGCCCACGGCTGAAAAAGCAGGCATCGAGAATATCCGCGTGGCGCTAGAAGAGGCCGGGTATTCAAAAATCGTGACACCAGCCGTATATTTATAAAAACTTCCCACCGCTTCAGAATTTCGGGTTAACACTTCACGCGTGTCATTTTGGGGTCATAGAGCGGTTCGGTCTCCAAGGTGCATTTCACCCTTTCACTGGCCACTTCCAATTCGTACTCACCCGATTCCAGATAAGCCTGATCAACCCCGTCAGCATCACGCACATAACCATAACCAATTGATTTCCCGACAGTATATCCGTACCCGCCCGAGGTCAGCCACCCGACGCGCTGCCCGTTTCGATAAATGGTTTCGCGGCCCATCAATACCACGTTCGGATCATCAACTGTAAAACAAGCCAGACTTTTTTGCAGCCCTTCAGCCCGCCCAGCAGCCACCGCTTCCCGGCCTTTGAAGGGGATGTTTTTCTTCATTTTCACCGCCCAGCCAAGGCCGGCCTCGTCCGGGGAATGGTCTGGGCCAATATCCGACCCCCAGGCGCGGTAGCCTTTCTCGAGCCTGCAACTTTCAATGGCACGGTAGCCAGCATTGGTCAGGCCATGGTCCCGCCCAGCCTCCATCAAGGCGGTGTAGACCGTGGTGGCGTATTCGACAGGCAAGTGCAGCTCCCAGCCTAACTCGCCCACATAAGTCACCCGCAGCGCCAGTACCGGGCAACCAGCAATGCCAATGGTGCGTGCAGTAGCAAAAGGGAAAGCAAGGTTTGATACATCGTCGCGTGTCACCGCCGCTAAAATCTTACGCGCGTTCGGCCCCATCAGGGAAAGGACGGCGTAGGAAGACGTGATGTCAAATAGCTGACAATTCAATCCTTCCGGGATATTTCGGCTGATCCAGTCGAAATCATGGGTGGCAAATCCGGTACCCGTGACAATATAGAATTCGTCTTCAGCCACCCGCGCCACAGTCAGATCACATTCGATCCCGCCCTTGTCATTCAGCATCTGGGTGTAGACCAGTGCGCCCACGGGTTTGTCCACATCATTTGCGGCGATCCAGTTAAGGGCCTCAGCAGCATCCGGACCCTTGAGGGAAAACTTGGCGAATGAGGTCTGGTCAAACAGCGCTGCCGTTTCGCGCACGGCGCGGTGTTCACGCCCAACCGCGTCAAACCAGTTTTGCCGCCCGAAGGAGTAGATATCGCGCGGCTCCTCACCCTTTGTTGCAAACCAGTTTGGCCGTTCCCAGCCCAGTTTCTCGCCAAAACACGCGCCTTGACTTGCTAGCAAATCATAGAGTGGCGACTTGCGGCAAGGGCGGCCCGAGCTGTGTTCCTCAAAGGGCCAAGCCATAGTGTAATGCTTGCCGTAAGCTTCCACCGTACGGGTGCGTACCCAATCCGTATCGAAATGCGGCCGGCCAAAACGGCGGATATCGGCGGCCCAGAGGTCATATGGCGGCTCGCCCCCGACAACCCATTCGGCCAGCGCCATACCCGCCCCGCCACCAGCGGCAATGCCAAAGGCGTTAAAACCTGCGCCAACAAAGAAGTTCTTCAGCTCCGGCGCTTCGCCGATGATGAAATTTCCGTCTGGCGTGAAGCTTTCGGGCCCGTTTGTGAGTGTACGAATGCCCGCGTTTTCCAATGCCGGAACACGGCCCAAAGCCAGCTCCATCAGCGGTTCAAAATGGTCGAAATTGCTGTCCAGCAAGGTGTAGTGAAAACCCTTAGGGACGCCGTTAGTGGCCCAGGGGATCGGGTTGGGTTCATAGCCGCCCATAACCAACCCGCCGACCTCTTCCTTGTAATAGGTCAGCCTGTCAGGGTCCCGCAGGGTCGGTAGATTGGCCGGGACGCCATCGATCTTCTCGGTCACCATATATTGGTGCTCCATCGACACCAGCGGCACGTTGACGCCGAATCGGGTGGCGAAATCACGGCTCCATTGCCCGGCACACAGAACAACTTTCTCGCACTCAATCCGGCCCGCATCGGTTTCAACCGCTTTGATCACGCCCTTTTCAATCTCGATATCGATGACTTTTGTGTCTTCGAATATTTGTGCCCCGGACATGCGTGCGCCCTTTGCCAACGCCATGGTGATGTCTGAAGGGTTGGCCTGCCCATCCGTGGGCATGAAGGCCGCCCCGACAAGGTCGTCAATATTCATCAACGGCCACAATTCCAGCGCCTCGGCCGGGGTCAGAAGATCCATTTGCAGCCCGAAGGAATGCGCCGTAGTGGCCTGTCTCTTGACCTCGGTCCAGCGTTCTTCATTACAGGCCAGCCGCAGCCCACCATTCATCTTCCAGCCTGTGCCCAGCCCGGTTTCCGCTTCAATCTTGCTATAAAGGTCGACGGAGTAGCCCAGAAGTTGGGTGACCCCGGCGTTTGAGCGCAACTGCCCCACCAGCCCCGCAGCATGAAACGTTGTGCCCGAGGTCAGTTTCTGACGCTCAAGTAAAACAGTCTCAACCCCCAGCTTGGCAAGATGGTAGGCGGTTGAGCATCCGACGATACCGCCGCCGATGATCACAACTTTGGCTGAGTTTGGCAGGTCTTTCATGGGGTCCTCAGGAATTCAGGTATTCAGCATGAACATGCCGGAACCGGGTCAGGTTTTCGGCCGTGTAAGCCGCAAAGTCGATATCAAGGGTCGAAGTCAGCTCGCTGACCATGCTCCACATGGTTTCGCGCATTAGTGAGGCGCATTTCATCGCCTGATAGCGCCGCCACAGGTCATGGGTGACCGAAGCTTCGTGGTAAAGCTCCAGCATGTGACGCTCAGCGCTTTCCTTAAGCCCGTTATTCGAGGCCAATCCGCCCAGATCGAACAACGGCGTGTTGAAGCCCGCATAATCCCAGTCGATCAGCCACAGGCGCTGGCCATCATCAAGGATATTCGCAGCCAGCATATCGTTATGGCCAAAGACGATGTCGAAAGGGCCCGCATCCGCTTCTAGCTTTTCGGCAATGGACAGGAGTTCTGGTAACAAGTTGCTGTGGCTGCTGGCGCCGTCCTTCAGCGTCGCCGCATAATCCCGGATCACATGGAAAACCCAGAAAATAAGGGCCGGGCCGCGCAGATACTTGGGCACATCATGGTGACATTTTCGGATCAGGGGAATGATACGCTCCAACGCGCCGGGTTCGCGAATGTCGGCCTCACCATAGGTGCGAGCCTCAATGAATTCGATAACGCTGATCCCCTCCTGAGCGTGCAATATTGCGGGCGAGATACCTGCCGCATGCGCGGCACGCGCGGCAGCCAGTTCATTGAAGCGCAAAAGCTGGTGTTCGGGCTTATCCTCGCCAAATCGCACCACATAGCGGCCCGCATCATCGGTGACGACAAAATTGAGGTTAGTTAGCCCGCCGCCAAGGGGCTCGGTAGTAATCGCCCCCTGCCAGAGCGGCAGCGCTTTGATGCGGGCAAGTGCGCTTTCTTTATCCATGCGCCTCCTCCAGTCCATAGCGGATACGGGCCTTGCGGGCTGAGGCGCGTATGATGCGGTCAGCAATGATGGCAATGAAAGCGATAGCCAGCCCGGCCACCAGACCGCGACCCGTATCTGCCTTGGTCAGGGCGATATATACCTCCTGCCCAAGGTCGCGCGTGCCTACGAGCGCCGTGATCACCAGCATGGAAAGGGCCAGCATGATAGTTTGGTTGAGGCCGAGCAACACTTCGGGCAAGGCCAGCGGCAAGCGTATCCGCGTCAGCAATTGCCAGCGGGTACTTCCCGCGACCACGCCAGCCTCGACCAGTTCCGGGCTGACCGTGCGTACGCCATGTGCCGCGTAACGTACCGCCGGCACCAGCGCATAAAGCACAATCGCAACCAACGCCGTGAAGTCCCCGATGCGAAATAGCATCACCACCGGGATCAGATAGACAAAGCTGGGCAAGGTTTGCAGTGTGTCGATTATGACACCGATGATGTTGCCCGCCCGCCGGTTGGTCGCAGCCAGCACCCCAAGTGGAATGCCGATCAGCGATGCCAGAACCACCGCAACGCCGCACAAATAGACCGTGATCATCGCTTTTTCCCACATGCCGGTGGTGACGATGAAAAGCGCCATCAACCCGTTCATGGCTGCCAGTTTCCAGCCGCCAAAACGCCAACCGAGTAAAATGACCATGGCCGTTGCCCAGGGCCAAGGCAGACCGAGGAAGAACCGCTTTGTCGGCAATAGGAAGTAGTTAAGGAAAAAGAGCTTCACCGCCTCGAAGGCTTCATAATAGTTGATATTCAGGTATTTGACTGAATTGTCCCAAAACGCACCGGTGGTCAGCCAATAATCCTCGGGGAATGTCTGAAAGAAGGGCCATACACGGCCCAGAAGGAAGGTGGCGAGGAGAATACCGAGAACCGCGATGCTACGTTTATATTGCCTGAATGAGCGGGATTTGACGGTGGGTTTGTGAGACGAAGCACGCTCGGAAAACGCCTGAGACAAGCGGTCAACAGCAATGGCCAGAATGACGATAGCAATACCGCTTTCAAACCCGCCGCCGATATTCAGCCGCCTGAGTGACGACAGCACATCAAAACCCAGCCCCCCGGCCCCAATCATAGATGCGATGATCACCATGTTCAGGCTGAGCATGATCACCTGATTGACCCCAACCATTAACCCAGCGCGCGCGGCAGGCACCAGAATGCGCCAGGTCATCTGCCGCTGAGTACACCCCGTCATGACACCAAAGTCCTTGATCTCGGGGCTGACTGACTTCAACGCCATCGTGGTGATGCGTACCATAGGCGGCATGGCGTAGATCACCGTTGCCACAAGTGCTGCGACGGGGCCAAAGCCGAAAAGCACGAGGATCGGCACCAGATACGCGAAAATTGGAATCGTCTGCATCAGGTCCAGCACCGGGTTCAGCAACCGGTCAAACAAAACGTGGCGATAGGCAAGGATGCCCAGCAACAGCCCGCCAACCACCCCGATCGGCACCGCAATGATAACCGAAGACAGGGTAACCATGGCGCTTTCCCACTGACCAAATACGGACAGGTAGAGAAAGGCAAATCCGACAATCGCCGCCAAAATCCAATCGCGCGCATAATGGCCCAGTGCCACTACGCAGGCAGTAATGGTGATCCAGCTAAACGGGGGCAGGATCTGCTCGGCCCGCCGACCCGGCCCGTCCATGAAGCCTTCGGCCAGTAAGGCGCGCGTCAGGTTGTAAGGTTGTTCAATCACCCAGGAAATGGCGCGGGTCAGTTCCTTGAAGGTGAACAGTCCGAAGTGCACGTCTTCAACCAGCCACTTCATGGCTGCCGATACCCAGTTTTTAAGCGGTATTACCCAGCCGCGCGGGTATTCCACCGCCCAACCCAATCCCGCCGCCTCGGCCCAGCCCGCGCCAAAGCGCGCCAGAAGCCAGGTCAATGCCAAAAGGGTGAAAATGACCCAGGTGGAGGGGCGCGCAAATATAGTCACGGCGCACCTTTGCCCAGCAAAACGCGAATAACGGTATCCGCATCAATAGAACCGACCGGCTCCCCTTCCTCGGTGATCACCTGCAAAGGCTTGCCTGCACCAATCACCTGTTCGGCAATATCTGCTATCCGGGCCGTGGATTGAATACCTTCACCCCCACCCTGTCCGCCTGGATTCATCACAGCCCCCACTGACAACACCTTGTCGCGCGGCACATGGCGGGTGAATTCCTCGACATAATCGCTGGCCGGGTTCAGGACCAATTCCTCAGGTGTCGCCACCTGAATGACAGCCCCGTCCTTCATGATAGCGATACGATCAGCAAGGCGGATTGCCTCGTCAAAATCATGGGTGATGAACACAATGGTTTTCGCCAGCATACCCTGCAACCGCAGGAACTCGTCCTGCATTTCGCGGCGAATAAGCGGGTCGAGCGCTGAAAACGGCTCGTCAAGAAACCAAAGTTCGGGCTCATCCGCTAAAGATCGGGCAATGCCCACACGTTGTTGCTGGCCGCCGGATAATTCGCGCGGGTAATAGCCTTCGCGCCCCTTGAGGCCGACAAGTTCGATAACCTGATTGGCACGCGCCTCGGCCATTTTGCGCTTTTGCCCCTGAATGGTCAGGGGAAAGGCGACATTTTGTAAAACAGTCAGATGCGGCAAAAGTGCAAAATGCTGAAAAACCATTCCCATTTTGTGACGACGAATTTCAATCATTTCCTTTTCAGACGCCTTGAGTAAGTCATTGCCATGAAACAGTATTTCTCCGGAGGTCGGTTCGATCAACCGAGACATGCAACGCACGAGCGTGGATTTGCCCGAACCCGACAGGCCCATAATGACAAAGATTTCACCTTCTCGGATGTCAATGTCAGCCTTGCGTACCGCCGGGATCAGCCCAGCAGCGCGGATCGTCTGAATATCGGGATCGGAGTTTTTATCCAGAAAGCTGTCGGCCCCGGCTCCGTAGAGTTTCCAGACATTTTTACATACGAGCTTTGCTGGAGCGGTCATGACGTCCGGCCTGTGTTTTTTAAGATTTTCGGGCAGTTCCGGGGCCGCATTGGCCGCCCCGGGATTTTATGCGGTTAAGGGTCTATTGACCAATCCAACTGGTCCAACGGTCTTCGTTGGCATCCATCCAGGCATCAACCACGTCTTCGACGGACTTGCCATCCAGATCGACCTTGCCGACCATGGCGCTCATTTCTGCATTGGTCAGGGTATATGCCTGAACCGCGGCATAGGCGCCTGGCCATTTGCCCTCCATACCAGCCCATGCAGCTTTCCAGATCGGGCCGCGCGGCTTGCCGCAATCATAGGCCAGATCAGGGTTCACACCGACGGATGGATCTGAATAGCATTCAGCTGAATAAGGTGGGAAATCGACAAATTCACCTTCATATTTGGCTGGCGCCCAATGGGGAACATAGACCCACAGGATCACCGGAGCCTCGCGTTGATACGCACTTTCAAGCTCGGCAAAAAGGGCCGCATCCGTGCCCGCATGTACGACCTCAAAACCAAGGTCCAACGCTTCGACCCGTTCGTCGTCAAAACCGCCCCATGTCACCGGACCGCCCACATAGCGCCCTTTTGGCGCGGTTTCCGCCGTGGCAAATTCGGCCGAACAGGCTTTCAATGCCTCCCAGTCAGGCAGGCCGGGGCAGCTTTCTTTCATATAAAGCGGATACCACCATTCTTCGATCGCCTGCAGTCCGGTTTCCCCGGCATTAACAACGTTACCAGTGGCAACCGCCTCATCCAGAGCCTCCTGACCTGTAGTGGCCCAGATCTCCATCGCTAGGGTCAGATCACCGTCTTTCAGACCAGCAAACTGAGCGATATAATCGGCCTGCACATATTCGATATTATAGCCCGCCTCTTCAAGGATCGCGCCCATAATTTGGGTATTGATCAGCTGGCCTGACCAGTCATGCAAGGTCAGTTTGATCGGATCGGTACTTTCCACCTCAGCCAGCGCGGCCCCGGTGGTTAATGCAATAGCTGCGACGCCCAAACAGGCGCTATTCATCAGTTTCCTCATCGGGAACCTCCCAGTTGTTTTTTTGGCGGGAATCGCCCCGCATTGATGGAGCGTGGGCCGAAAACCCCCACAGGTCAACAAATTCTGTGGGTTTTTGTGGTTTTTTGTAGCCTTATGTTGATTTTTGTGGATATTCCTATTCCATGGACAAATCAGGTTTCCCCGCCTAAGGCATATAGAATGAGTGTTGCTATTCAGAAGACTAACCAGCGTGAGCAGGAGATCCTGAACGAATTGCGTTTGGCTGGCGGGTCGTGCCGGGTGGGGTATCTGTCTGAACGACTTGGGGTATCGGACGAAACTGTTCGTCGAAATATTAAAGCGCTGCAGGCAAAATCACAGGTACGCAAAGTGCATGGCGGGGTGCTGCTGAGCGACGACATGACACTGGACGAACAGCCCTTTCAGGCCCGGATGCGCCAGGGTGCCAGTGCCAAGCGCCGCATCGCTGTAAAGCTGGCCGAAATGATACCAGATGGCGCGTCGCTGTTTTTGGATATCGGTTCAACCACCGCCTATGCGGCGCAGGCATTAAGGGGTAAACGTGACCTCTATATCGTCACCAACTCGCTTTCGGTCGCCTCAACACTAGCAACGATCAACGGGAACCGGGTGTTTTTCGCAGGTGGCGAACTCAGACGCCATGACGGCGGGTCCTTTGGGCAGGATGCGATCAATTTTATCCGCCGTTTCAACGTTCAATATGCGGTATTGTCGGTCGGTGCGATCAATGGCGATGCCGGTTTCATGCTACACGACATCGCCGAGGCAGACCTAAGCCATGAGGCGGCAAAACGCGCGCAAACCTGTATCGTTCTGGCGGATAGTGAGAAATTCAGCCTACGCGCGCCCATCGCGGTTGCCGATCAGTCACAATTCGACCTACTGATAACCGAAGCCGCCCCACCCGAGGCGGTGAAAGTAATGCTGGAGCACCACGAGGTTTCGTTGGTTCTGGCAAGCGGAGGTTGAAACGTGCAGGAACTCTTAAAGACGATCCTTGAAATTACCAAAAATGCCGAGAGATTTGCCCGCCAGCATTTTCGACAAGGTGTTGATGTAATACACAAATCTGATGAAAGCCCGGTCACGGTCGCGGATCGCAAAACCGAAGAGTATATCCGCAGCGCCCTACACGAGAACCTGCCTGATCACGGCATCATCGGCGAGGAATTTGAGCAAAAACACACGACCGGCCCCTATCAGTGGATCATAGATCCCATTGACGGCACCCGCGCCTTTATTTCTGGCATGCCGCTCTTTGGAATGCTGGTTGGACTTTTACAGAACGGGGCACCAGTGCTTGGGGTCGTGCGTATGCCGGGGCTTGGAGAGGTCTATACCGGCGACGGGGTACTGGCCGACTTGAATGGTTCGCCTCTTGAAGTGTCCAGCACCGCTGAACTTGATGATGCGATGCTGTATATCAACGAAGCCGACAAGATGATGCGTGACGCGCCAGAGGTGTTTGCCCGCCTGAACGTTACGGGCCGCGACCGGCGTTATTCCTACGATTGTTATCCGCATATGCTGTTGGCGGGTGGTCACGTAGATGCTTGCATTGATTTTGACCTGAAGCCCTATGATTACCTGCCACTGGTTCCAGTGATCGAAGGTGCAGGCGGGGTGATCACTGACTGGCAGGGTGCACCACTCGGATTGCACTCGGACGGGCGGGTCGTTAGTGCAGCCACGCCTGAACTTCACGCACAACTCCTTGAATTACTAAGGTAAAACATGGCCGCTCATGCAGCAAAGCACCTGATTATCGGTGGCGGAATTATTGGCTGCTCAATCGCTTACCATCTGGCGAAACGTGGCGAAAAAGATGTTGTTTTGCTGGAAAGGGCGGCCCTGACGGAAGGCGCCACGTGGCACGCGGCGGGGTTGGTCGGGCAACTCAGATCATCGCGCAACACAACACGGATGTTGCAGCGATCAGTCGAAATGTACGAGGGGCTGGAGGCTGAAACCGGCCTGGCCTGCGACTGGAAGCAAACTGGCTCATTGCGTCTGGCAGCGTCACATGACCGTCTACTGGAGGCCAAACGGCTGACCACCATGGCGCGTTCCTTTGGGTTGGAAATGCAAGTGATCACCCCAGCCGAAGCACAGGCGCTGTTCCCTTATATTTCAACCGAGGACCTGCACGGTGCAGCCTTTATTCCGTCTGATGGTCATGTAGACCCCGGCGGATTGTGCATGTCCATCGCCGCCGGTGCGCGCCTGCACGGCGCCGACCTGCGGCAAGGGGTGGAGGTGCTGGATTTTCACGTCTCTGACGGGCGTATCACCGGCGTGGAAACCACCGAAGGTCTGTGGCAGGGCGAAAGCGTCACCCTTGCCAGTGGCATGTGGAGCCGTGAGTTGGCTGCAAAGCTAGGACTGGTGGTCCCCGCCTGCGCCGTGGAACATCAATACATCGTCACCGAACCAATCCCGGATTTCCCCGACGGGCTCCCCACACTGCGTGACCCGGACAGGCTGGTCTATTACAAACCCGATGCGGGTGGGCGGTTGGTTATTGGTGGTTATGAAGATGACACTGTGCCATTTGGCGAAAGTGGCATTCCCGGTCGATTTGTACGCCAGTTACTACCCGACAATCTGGAACGCTTTGCCCCCTTGGCCGAGATGGCCGCCATTACCACACCTGTGGTCAATGAGGTTGGCATCAGGCAGGTGATCAACGGTCCGATCCCCTATTCCGCCGATGGGGATTTTGTCATGGGACCTGTGCCGGGTTTTGACAATCTGATGCTGGCGACCGGGTTCCTCTATGGGATTGCCGCGGGCGGCGGCGCCGGTGAAATGATCGCCGAATGGCTGATCGAAGGCCGCCCCAGCCTTGACCTGTGGCCGCTGGATAATCGCCGGTTCGGTCCTCATCACGGCAGCCGCGCTTTCATGTATCCCCGCGCAGTGGAACATTACGCCCACCATTACAAAATGCGCTATCCTGGTGCCGAAGCGGAAACCGCGCGCGAATTACGCCTTTCCCCCCTTTATGAACGTCTGAAAGACAAAGGTGCTGTCTATGGCTCAAAAAATGGCTGGGAGCGACCTTTGTGGTTTGCCCCTGAAGGGGTCGATCCTGTTGATCAACTTGATTTCCTGAACCCCGGCTGGAAAACTTATGTGGCTGAAGAACACAAAGCGGTACGCGAGAGCGTGGCTTTGTGTGATCAATCGAGTTTTGCCAAATTTGAGCTGGTTGGCCCCGGTGCTCTGGCTGCCATTCAGAACCTTGCCGTATCGAATATGGACAAGCCCGTTGGCGCTGTGATCTACACCCAGCTTTGCAATGATACCGGTGGGATCGAGGCCGATGTGACCATCACCCGGCTGGGGAAAAACCATTTTTACATCGTCACCGGTGCCGGATTTGGCGTGCATGACAGCGATTGGATCCGCAAGCATTTGCCGGATGATGCCGTGCTCAGCGAAGTAATCTCGGCGCGCGCAGTCATCAATATTATGGGGCCAAAGGCACGCGGCGTACTGGACGCCGCCTCGGAAAGCGACATTTCAAACGCCGCTTTCCCATTCGCCACCATGCGCGATATTTTCATCGGCGCCGCCCCGGTGCGCGCCATCCGCATTGGCTATGTCGGTGAGCTGGGGTGGGAGCTGCACGTACCCACGGAATTTGCCGCCCATGTCTATGATCTGCTCTGCCACCATGGTGCGGAACACGGCATCCGCGACATCGGCTACCGTGCCATAGAAAGCTTGCGTCTAGAAAAGGGTTATCTTTACTGGAGCGCCGACATCACACCCGATTATACGCCCATTGAGGCGGGCCTGTCAGCGCGCGTCCACCTGAAATCCAAGGGTTATTTTTTGGGCCGCGACGTGCTGGAAGCTCAGAAAACCAATGGCGTTTCGCGCAAACTTTGCTGCTTTACCTCGGACAAATCCCTGCCGCTTTATGGCGGCGAGACCATTCTGTCAGGTAGCAAGGTCGTTTCTCTGGCAACCAGCGCTGGCTTTGGCTTCACCACCGAAAAAACCATCCTTTACGGATACCTCGAAAAGGACCAGTGGGAACGGGAAGAATTTGAACTGGAAGCCTTTGGTGAAAGGTACAGGATTCACCGTGTCGAGGCGCCGCTGTATGACCCGCAAAACGCACGTTTAAAAGCATAGGAGAAGGACAATTCCGGAAAATCAAAAAGTCGTTCACGCCGCCATTCTGAACCTCCCGCAATTTGCCGGGTCCAGTCCGGATGACTATAAAACCACACGGTTGGGCGGGCTGACAAATCTGGTTTACCGCGTTGAAACTGCTGGTGAAACTGTGGTTGTGCGCATCCCCGGCGCAGGAACCGAGGAATATATTGACCGTGCCGTGGAGCTGCATAACGCACATGTGGCTGCAAGAGCCGGAGTTTCTGCCGAAGTGCTGTGGGCGGACGCAAAATCCGGCGTGATGATCGCGCAAAGCCTGGACCCGATCACAACTATGACGCCTGACTTGTTCACCTCGATAGAGGGCGCCCCCGCACGCGCGGGCATCGCCTTTGCCAAACTCCACAATTGCGGCGAAGCGTTCGAGTTTCGGTTTGAACTCTTCGCCATGATCGATGAATATTTGGGGATACTTTCCGGCAAGGAAACAAACCTGCCTGATGGGTATCATGACATTGTTAAAGCAGCCGAACCGGTGAAAAAGGCACTGGCAGACAATCCGACACCACTGGCCCCCTGCCACAATGACCCGCTTTGCGAAAACTTTCTGGATGATGGCAGCCGGATGTGGATTGTCGACTGGGAATATAGCGGCATGAATGACCCGCTATGGGACCTTGGCGACCTGTCGGTCGAGGGCGGGTTTTCTGATGAACATGACATGGAAATGCTGCGTGCTTATTTCGGCCGCGATCCGTCCGGGGCCGAGCTTGGGCGCATGGTGATTTACAAGGCGATGTGCGACTTGCTGTGGACCCTTTGGGGTCTGATCCAACATGCCGATGGCAACCCGGCCGAGGATTTCTGGGCCTATTCTGTCGAGCGGTTTGAACGCTGCAAAGCGCTGATGCAAAGCCCGCAATTTGAAAGCCACCTGAAGGCGATCTGAACGTGCAAAGGGAGACATTGACGCCGCCGCCCCAGCACCGTGGCTCTACAACCCTGCGACGTAGCCCATTGCATCATCCAGCGTCCGTTCCATGGCGTCGAACATGTCGTTCACCTGCGCTTCGTTGATGATCAGCGGCGGGCAGAACGCGATGCTGTCATTCAGCAATGGGCGTACGATCAGACCGTGTTCGGTGGCGCGCTCGGCCACCCAAGCGCCGACCTTGTGGGCAGGGTCAAAGTTTTGGCGCGCGTCTTTGTCTGCCACCAGTTCCAACGCGCCGATCAAACCCAGCCCACGTGCTTCTCCCACCAATGGGTGATCCGCAAAAGCCTTCAGGCGTTTTTGGAAGGGCACAGCCACGTCCTTTACATGCGCGCCGATCTGACGTTCCTGATAAATCCGCTGGGTTTCCAGCGCCACCGCCGCCGGAACCGGGTGGCCGGAATATGTAAAGCCGGTACCGAAAAGGCCGTATTTGCGGCTGCCTTCGACCAGAACGTCATAGATTTTCTCGTTCATCATCACCGCGCCAATGGGCTGGTAGGCCGCTGAAAGCTGTTTGGCCATGGTGATCAGATCAGGTTTCAGCCCGTAAGTCTCAGTTGCGAACATATTGCCGGTACGAAAAAAGCCCGAGATAACCTCATCAACGATAAAGAGGATGTCATATTCGTCCAGAATGGATTGGATTTTCTCGAAGTATCCCTTGGGCGGCTCAATGACGCCGCCAGCACCAAGGAACGGTTCAGCGATAAAGGCGGCAATGGTTTCGGGGCCTTCGCGCTGGATTAAATCCTCAAGATTTGCGGCCAGACGGCTTGCGTAAGCCTCTTCACTCTCGCCATCTTCGCCAAAGTGATAATAGTGCGGGCTGTCCGTGTGCATGATGTTATTAATCGGCACGTCAAAGGCGTTTTGCGCATATTGCAGCCCGGTCAGGCTGGCCGCGGCAACGGTGATACCGTGATATGCGCCACGCCTTGCGATGATCTTTTTCTTTTCAGGGCGTCCAAGGATGTTGTTGTAATACCAGACCAGTTTGACCTGGGTGTCATTCGCCTCGGACCCGGAATTGGTGAAGAACACCTTGGACATGGGCACCGGTGCATGCTCCACCAGAAAATCCGCCAGTTCAATCGCAGGCTCCACAGCTTTATGGGCGAAGTTATGATAGAACGGCAGGGTTTCCATCTGCTTTGTGGCAGCTTCGACCAGCCGTTTTTCGCTGAACCCAAGCGAGGCACACCACAGCCCGGAAAGTCCCTCGATATACTTCTTACCGTCATCGTCAAAAACGTAAATTCCTTCGCCGCGCTGAAAAATGTGCGGGCCGCGATCTGCATGCGCCGCGAGGTTGGTGTAAGGGTGTAGATGCGAGGCAATATCGCGGGCATGCGGGGAGTTGGGAGAGTGGTTCATGTGATTCTCGCTATATAGAGGGCAAGCCATTGGTGCTCGCCAAAAGTCACTCCGTCAAGCGGTTCAAACTGCTAATTGCGCTAACATCTTTGCACGAACTTCATCCGGCCAGGGCATTGGGCGTTGGTCAAGGCCGATGCGCACCAGAGCTGAGCGCGCGGTGAAGCGCACCTCCGCGCCGCTCGACGCTTCATAAGTCAGGCCAAGCGATGTGCGCCCGACCTTGGAGCAGGCCAGGGTTATTTCCAGAAGTTCGCCAAGGCGACCGGGGCTCTTGAACTGGGTTGATATATCAACCGTCGGCACCGCACCGTCTTTGTGCAATTCGACAAACGAAAACCCTAAAGCCTCATCAAAAAACGCTTCGTTACAATCATTTATCATCTCAAAATAGCGAGGAAAGAAGACGATACCGGCCATATCGCAATGCTTGAATTGGATTTTTTGCCGAAAGACAAAAGCCAAATCAGACCCCCAGGTAGCGGTCGGTGACGTCTGGGGTGAGTTCTGAAAATGCACCATTCCAGACCGAGCGACCTTTTTCCAAAATGACCGCACTGTCAGCTATGGTAGAAAGCTCCTTGATGGATTTGTCCACAACGATAATGGCCAGCCCGGTTTCCGCCTTGAGTTTTGCGATTGCCGCCCAGATTTCCTGACGGACCACCGGGGCCAGACCTTCGGTCGCTTCATCAAGGATCAAAAGCCGTGGGTTGGTCATCAGGGCGCGGCCAATCGCCAGCATTTGTTGTTCGCCCCCTGACAGGGAGGCCGCCATCTGCTCGCGCCGCTCTGCCAGACGGGGGAACAGCCCCGTCACTGATGCGAAATCCCACGCGCCCGGACGCGCCGCGGCTATCAGGTTTTCATAGACATTCAGGTTTGGAAAACAACGCCGCCCTTCAGGCACCAGCCCAATCCCGGCACGCGCGGCCTTGTATGAGGGCATCGGCCCCAGATCATGGCTGTCAAACACAACCGTGCCGCCGCGATGCTTAAGCAAGCGACAGATCACTTTGACGGTCGTGGATTTACCCATGCCATTGCGCCCCATCAGGGCCAGAACTTCGCCCTCGGCAAGGGTCAGATGTACGTCACTCAGCGCCTGTGACGGCCCATAAAACGCCGCAACATTGGCCAGTTTCAGAAGGCTCATGCCTCGTCCTCCTGCCCCAGATAAGCGCTTTGCACTTCAGGATTGGTGCGGATTTCATCCGCCGTACCCGTGGCAATGACCGCACCGTAGACCAATACGCTGATCCGGTCAGCAAGGGCAAAAACCGCGTCCATGTCATGTTCCACCAGCAAAATCGGCGCCTGATGGCGCAGCCCGTCAAGAAAGCCCATCAGCCGTTTGGTGCCCGAGGCGCCCAGCCCCGCCATCGGTTCGTCCATCAAAAAGACCTTGGGCTGCAGTGTAAGGGCCACCGCCACCTCGACCTGACGCCTCTGCCCGTGGGAAAGGTCAGCGGTGCGCATGGAGGCCAGATCCTGCAGGCCAACCTGTTCAAGGGCGGCCATGCCTGCGTCCACAAGTTCCTTGTCTTTCATCACATTGCGGAAAAAGCGGTAAATATTGCCGCGTTGACCAAGACTGCCCAGCACCACGTTTTGCAGCACCGTGTATTCCATCGCCAGTGAGGAAATCTGAAAGGTACGCCCCAGCCCCAGCCGTGCGCGCATCACCGTGCCCAGACTGGTGACATCATTGCCATCGAACCAGACCGTTCCGCTGTCAGGTGCCTGATTGCCGGCAATCTGTCGGATCAGCGTCGATTTACCCGCGCCATTCGGGCCGATCAGGGCGTGAATTTCACCGGGCTTCAAATCCAGCGTCACATTGTTCGAGGCGATCAGCGCGCCATAGGATTTGGTGATCCCGCGTATGTCCAGGATGGGCTTAGTCATGGGCAACTTCCCGACCTGCCAGCAGTCCGATCAGCCCACCGCGCGCAAAAAGAACCACAACCAGCAACAGCCCGCCAAGATAGATGTGCCAATACTCACTCAACCCACCAAGGAAGTGTTCCAACATAATAAACAAGGCAGCCCCGGCAACCGGGCCAAACAAACGTGCAACCCCGCCCAGAATGACGAAAACCATGATCTCACCCGAGGTATGCCAGGAAAACATGGTGGGGCTGACGAAACGGTTGAGATCGGCAAACAACGCACCGGCAAGACCGGTAATCGCGCCGGAAATGATAAATGCGACCAGACGCAGGCGATAAGGCTCAATGCCGACAGCCTGCACCCGTTTTTCGTTATGCCGGGCCGCTGACAGGGCCAGACCGAACGAGGATTGCGCCAGCCGAGACATCAGGAACAAGACGACGGCAAGAATGCCAAAGCACAGCAGGAAAAACTGCAGCGGCACCAGCGTGTTAAGCCCCGGGAAATTATTGCGCACATAGATTGAAAGCCCGTCTTCACCACCGTAAGCGGGCCACGAGATGGTGAAGTAGTAAAACATCTGCGCGAAGGCCAGCGTGATCATGATGAAATAGACGCCCGAAGTGCGCAGGGACAGCGCCCCAATCAATAGGGCCGCAAGGGCAGAGGCTATGATGGCCACGAGCCAGATCACTGGCATTGATTTGGTGCCTTCCAGCACAAAGGGCCATTCCATCAGCGGTGTATAGCTTTGCGCGTGACTGGCAAGAATGCCCATCGCATAACCGCCAATGCCGAAAAACACCGCATGGCCAAAGCTGACAAGTCCCCCGAAACCTAAGGCGAGGTTAAGCCCCACACCTGCCAGCGCAAATATGGCTACGCGGGTGGCAAGGGTGATGGTAAAGGGCTCGTCCGCCCAATATGCCCAAAGCGGCACGCCCAGAAGGGCGGCGAAAACGATTGCATTGATCAGACCTTCACGCCGCATCTTATGTGTCCCCGTAAAGGCCGGTGGGCTTGAACAACAACACCCCCGCCATCAGAATATATATCGACATGGAGGCCAGTGATGATCCGACTGAAGTAGCCGCCGAGGCATCCATGAAGGTGCCAAAAAAGGTCGGCAATAAGGTACGCCCCAGCGTATCGGTCAACCCCACCAGAATGGCCCCGACCAAAGCGCCTTTTATCGACCCAATACCGCCAATGACGATGACGACAAAGGCAAGGATCAAAACAGGCTCTCCCATCCCTACCTGCACCGATTGAATGGCGCCGATCAGGGCGCCTGCAAACCCGGCAAGGGCAGCGCCCAGCGCGAAAACGATGGTATAAAGCCGTGAGATATTGACGCCAAGCGCGCCGATCATTTCGCGGTCACTTTCGCCTGCACGGATCTGAATGCCGATGCGGGTTTTGGCGATCAGGGCGAAGAGGCCCACCGCCACGACCAGCCCTATCAGGATGATCGTCAACCGATAGAGCGGGTATTCAATGCCTCCGGGCAATGTGACCGGGCCGGACAAATAAGACGGCACATCCAAAAACAGCGGGAACGAGCCAAAGACCCAACGCGTGCCTTCCGAAAACACCAGTATCAGCGCAAAGGTCGCCAGCACCTGATCAAGGTGGTCGCGGTTATAAAGGCGGCGAATGATCGTTAGCTCAACCAATGATCCGGCGATTGCAGCTGCCGCAAGGCTGGCAATCAAGGCCAGCAGGAATGAACCTGTAGCCCCGGCCACTGCAGCCGCCGCGAAGGCGCCGATCATATAAAGCGAGCCATGCGCCAGATTGATCAGCCCCATGACGCCAAAGATCAGCGTCAGGCCAGCTGCCATCAAAAACAGCATCACACCCGATTGCAACCCGTTCAGGACCTGTTCGATGAAAAGTATGAGGGACATTTACTGTGTTCCAGATTGCCGGGCTGCTATGACACAGCCCGGCAAGTTATCTTACATGCTGCAATCTGCTGCATAGACGTCCGTGTGATTTTCACTGGCAACGCCGATCAGCTGGTTGGTCACGATGTCACCTTCCTTGACCACTTCACGCATATAGATGGTCTGGATCGGGTGATTGTTCGGGCCAAAGGCAAAGTCGCCGCGCGGGGAGACAAAATCCGCCGCTTTCAGCGCTGCACGGAATGCATCCGCATCCGCGACATCGGCCGTGGCCATTGCCGAAGCGATCAGCAGCCCGGTGTCAAAACCCTGCTCAGCATAAAGCGACGGCAGGCGGCCATATTCAGCCTGGAAGCTTTCAACAAAGGCCGCGTTGGCTGCGTTGTCTAGATCTTTGGACCAGTGCGAAGTGTTCTTCACGCCCAAAGCCGCATCACCAATCGCACCAAGGATACCCTGGTCAAAGCTGAACGCAGGCCCCATCACCGGTGTATCGGCACCAGAACCGGCATATTGCTTCATAAATGAAATCCCCATGCCGCCAGGCAGGAAGTAATAGATCATGTCAGCATCCGAGGCGCGCATCTGCGCGATCTCGGCGGCATAATCTGTCTGGCCAAGCTTGGTATAGACTTCCTCGGTGACTTCACCATTAAACGTGCGTTTGAAGCCCGCGATCATGTCTTTGCCCGCCGGATAGTTTGGTGCCAGTAAGAAGACTTTGCCAATCCCCTGATCCGAGGCATATGCACCAGCGGCTTCGTTGAACGCGTCATTCTGCCAGGAAACGTTGAAATAGTTTTCATGACAGCCTTTGCCAGCAAGACCGGAAGGACCGGCATTTGGCGACAGGTAGAATTTGCCCTGCGCGGTAACCGATGGCACCACAGCCATGGCAAGGTTGGACCAGATTATACCCGTCAACAGGTCGACACGGTCAGACTGGATCATTCTGTCGGCCAGTTGCACGGCCACGTCCGGCTTGCGCTGGTCGTCTTCGATAATCACTTCGATATCGCTGCGCCCCGATTGCGCGACCGCCAGCATGAAGCCATCACGCACGTCGATACCCAGCCCTGCACCGCCGCCAGAAAGCGTCGTGATCATACCGACTTTAATGCCCTCAGCCGTCGCACCACTGGCCAACGCCGCCATACCGGCCGCAAGTAGCAATGATTTCAATTTCATCTCGTATCTCCCATGTTGTTTGATTTTTTGCGCGCCTTTGAACCATAGCTGGCACCAATTTGGTGTGAAATCCTTTCAGATCAGCACTTGGAATTCGCAGCCCCCCGGTTCTCCCGCTCCTGCTTGTTGCAGGTAACAACGACAGGTTAGCGCAACACATCCTTCAGGTCGAGACCAGTTTAAACTTAAAGAAAAGAATGCCACCCAATGCGAAAACCACCACGACATCAAAGCCGCTATCCAAACCTTGACACAGGCATGAAACCGGAAAAAATCGGCGTGGCAAAAAACACTAAAATGACCCATTGATTGATCTGCCTCATAGCCCTAAGGGGGGCTTGGGCGGTATACTTCATCGCTGGGTGTTTTTGGCGCCCTGACGGGTGGGGTATGCGCTGCATGCACTGAAAATAGGATTTCTGGGACGGGGATACCGGCATGAAAGTTAAGGACTATCTGAAGATTGAGAACGCGACGAACGTTAGTCGCACAGAGGTTGGGCGGCTTGGAACCGCCGTAATATTTATCGTCGGTGTCATGGTATATACCGGCGCGACATTCTCCCATGTTGATCAACTTTTTCTGCTGGTCGCGGCAGCCGTGATCGGTGCCTATATGGCCATAAATATTGGCGCCAATGACGTTGCCAACAATGTTGGGCCAGCGGTTGGATCACTTGCGTTGTCCATGACCGGGGCAATCATAATTGCGATGATATTTGAGGCCGGAGGCGCGATTGTTGCCGGTGGTGACGTGGTAAAAACCGTCAAAAAGGGCATTATTGACCCGGCCGATGTGGCAGATCCCCAGACTTTTGTCTGGGTCATGATGGGGGCACTGACTGGCGCCGCTATCTGGCTGAATGCCGCGACCTGGCTGGGCGCACCGGTATCAACCACCCACTCGATTGTTGGTGGGGTAATGGGCGCGGGCATTGCTGCTGCCGGCTGGGACGTTGTGAACTGGGATGCGATGGGCAAAATCGCTATGAGCTGGGTGATCTCACCGGTTACCGGCGGCATTATCGCTGCATTGTTGCTTTATACCCTGAAACGCACGGTTTTCTTCAGGCCTGACCCGATCGAGGCCGCCCGAAAGGTGGTACCGCTCATGATCTCGCTTATGATCTGGGCCTTTACCACCTATA
Source organism: uncultured Aliiroseovarius sp. (assembly GCA_964550345.1). Lineage (GTDB taxonomy): Bacteria > Pseudomonadota > Alphaproteobacteria > Rhodobacterales > Rhodobacteraceae > JAAEUB01. The sequence continues at coordinate 27,096 of CAZJYZ010000009.1, forward strand.
TCGCTCTGAAAGGTATCAAGAAACTTATTAAGATCGACTTTACAACAGCCCTGCTGGCTGGATTGGTTGTGGCCTTGATAGGATACATCATCGTCAAGCCGATGATTGCCAGGGCCATCCCGAAACTTGAAAACAACCGCAACGGGGTAAACCGGTTGTTCACCATTCCGCTGATTTTTTCTGCAGCACTCCTGAGTTTTGCGCACGGTGCCAACGACGTCGCCAACGCCGTTGGCCCGCTTGCCGGCGTGGTTGACGTGCTGAGCGAAGGTGATGGCGGGGGTAAAGTCGCCATCCCGCTATGGGTTATGATCATTGGCGCCTTAGGTATCGCCATCGGGCTGGCTTTGTTTGGCCCCAAACTGATCCGTACGGTTGGCTCGGAGATTACCGAGCTTGACCGTTCCCGTGCGTTTTGTATTGCACTGGCTGCTGCCATTACGGTCATTATCGCCAGCCAGATGGGCATGCCGATCAGTTCAACACACGTAGCACTTGGCGCGGTCTTTGGCGTTGGGTTCCTACGTGAGTTTCTTGAAAAACGCATGGGTAAGGTGGTCGAAGACGTGCTACACCAGCATGAAGGTGAGCCTGACTTCTCGAAGGCTGAAAAGGTCCTGATGGAGTTTCGCAACGCCCCCCCGGAGGACAAGCAGCGGTTGTTGGAAGAAATGAAAAGAATGGGACCAGAGGCAGTGATCGACGCTGCTCAGCGCAAAGTGCTGCAAAAAGCCCTGAAACGGCAATTGGTTAAACGTTCCTCCCTGCTGAAAATCGTGTCAGCCTGGATCATCACCGTACCGGTTTCGGCCGTTATGGCAGCGATGTTCTACTTTGTGCTGCGCGGCATGCTTTTGCCATAGGATCGCCTGACCATGTTGAAAAAGTTCCTCCTGCCGGTTGTATTACTGAGCCTTAGCCTTGGCTTTTGGGCAAGTGCCGATTTTCAGGAAATCGCGGCAGGAGTAGCTATTTTCCTGTTTGGCATGCTGATGCTCGAGGACGGCTTCAAGTTGTTCTCGGGCGGATTTCTGGAAAACATTCTGGAAAAGGCAACCGGAAGCATTCCCAAATCGCTGGGCTTTGGCATCCTCACGACAACGGTTATGCAGTCGAGCTCGCTGGTATCTGTCATCACCATTTCGTTTCTAAGCGCCGGGTTAATTTCGCTTCTGGCTGGGGTGGGCATTATTTTCGGGGCCAATATAGGCACCACGACCGGGGCCTGGCTGGTGGCCGGTTTCGGGTTGAAGGTTAAAATCTCGGCCTATGCCCTGCCCATGCTGGCGCTGGCCATTGTGCTGGTTTTTCAGAAATCGAAATACCTGCGGGGGCTGGGGTTTGTTCTGGCCGGTCTGGGTTTTCTATTTCTTGGTATCCACCACATGAAAGAAGGCTTTGAGACCTTCAAAGATCAGTTTGACCTGACCCGTTTTGCAATGACCGGTATCGCAGGCCTGATGGTCTATACCCTTGTCGGGGCAACAGCGACCGTCGTCATGCAATCAAGCCACGCCACGATGGTGCTGATCATCACCGGTCTGGCAGCCGGGCAAATTTCCTATGAGAACGCTCTGGCGCTGGCAATTGGTGCTAATATCGGCACCACGATTACCGCCATTATAGGCTCTCTGACGGCAAATTTTCAGGGCAAGCGACTGGCCCTGGCGCATTTGATTTTCAACCTGATCACGGCGGGTGTGGCGTTGGCCTTTATCACGCCGATACGCATGTCGGTTGATTATATCAGCGCAGGTGTCGGCATTGCAGACAACGACTTTGCCCTGAAACTGGCCGTGTTTCATACCATTTTCAATGTACTTGGCGTCACGATCATGCTGCCTTTCCTGCACCGCCTGATCACCTTTCTGGAACATGCCATTGCGGAGCCGGAAGAAGATTTGAGCGAACCCAAATACCTGTCCGAGGCCGTTGACGAGTTTCCTCAGACCATCGAAATGGCCATGCGGCGCGAGGTTAAGCACCTTTATGACAATGCGGTTGAGCTGATCACACACGGTCTAAACCTGCACCGGCATGAGATTTTCGCTAGCAAAGACATTGCCGCAACTGTTGAGGCCAGCAAGACGCCGGTCAGCTTTGATATCGACGAGCGATATGAACAGCGCATAAAAACGCTCTATTCAGCCATAGTCGAGTTTGCCACCCGCATCGGTTCAAAAAATGTGCCCGAGGACATCATGGACGACATTTACGTGATGCGCGATGTGTCCGGTCGCATTGTCAGGGCGGTGAAAGCGATCAAACACCTCAGACGCAATGCAACGCAATATACCGAAAGGCAGCAAGGGGTCGTAACAGAACTCTACAATCAACTGCGGATTGAGATCGCGCGCATATTGGTGGAAATTCGCAAACTTGACGAGACTGACCCGGAGGATCGCTCCTCACTTTGGCTGGATCAGGAACGAATTCAGGTGGAAAGTGATTCACAAAACACCAACAAACAAATCGAAACCCTGATCCGTGAACAAAAGCTGGACCCGGCCTCGGCCACATCGTTTCTGAACGACAGCGACTATGCCTATTCGGCGATGCGTGACCTTCTGGGGGCAGCGCGCGCCTATTACATCGAAACCGAAGACGCGATGGCTGAGGTTGAGCGTATTCTGGCGCTTGAGGATGAGGAACTGCCCGAGATCATATCTGGCCAAAATGAAACCACCACAGAACAGGGGGCGCCATGACACCTGCTCTCCCACCAACAATACCATCTTGTGCACCCGCACATATTGCCACCTGAGGAAGCTCTTATGAAACTGGAAAAAAGCTCTGAAAAGCTCGACAAGTATTACGGCCGGCTCAAAAAGGGTAAGGCCCGCGAGATTAAGCCGTCACATGTTGAGAAAATCATCCGCAAGCTGAAAGATAAAAAGCTTTCATTGCTCGAAGACGTGGCCGAGACCGACAAGGAAGAAAAGACAGCCCGGCTAGAACTCAAGCTTGATATTGTCAAGGAACAGATCGAGCGCGCTGAGTGGCTTCTGAGAGAGATTGACGGAAAATAGGTGTCAGTTTTCTTCGATGGGAAGTTGCAGCGCGATCCCACCAAGTAACGCCGCCCATGACGCGCCGTGCAAGTCACGGTCGCGCACCGATCCCTGAATTTCCGGGCGTGGGAAAGACAGTTTAATCACATTCAGCTCGGCGATCTCGAACCTTTTCACGTCTTGCATCCGCAACCCAAGGCGGCGCGCTACCAACCCCGTGGGCAAGCCATCGCAGATTTGCGAAAAGGCCGCATCGTTACCACAAAAAATATCGATGGTCAGCCAGAAGGGGCCGGCATTCTTGCTTCTGACTTTCTGCACTATCTGATCAAGTCTGACCATGCTGGATCACCTCCAACTCAAACCCATCCATTGGGTCAGCCAACTCCATCACATGGTGCAGGCGAAAGGCATAGACCGCCCCGCGCTCCATCTCGGGCGGTGAAAAGGGAAAAGCAAAGGTCGGCTGTTCCTCCTCTTTTGTCAGGGGGTGGTGCAACAGGTAGGGGTTCAGCATTTTGGCAATTTCGGTCGCCGTAGCCTGATCCTGCGCCGTCGCGATTGCCAGCACACCGATTTCGATTGGGCAGCCAGTCTCAGTCTCCAGATCGCCGAAGCTGGCATTTTGCCCGATCAGGCGCAGCTCAATGCTGATTTCACCCTCCGTCAGCCCCATCCTTTCTTGCACTTTGGCACAGCACCTGGCTTCGATATCTGCAGCCCAAATAGCGGCATTTTCCACATAGGTCCTGTCGCGTAACAACACCATTAACACTGTTTGGAACCCGGAAATCCCGGCACCCTCCAGTTTCACCGAATAATGTGAGGATGGCACCCATTTTGACCCAGTCACGCGAACCGATTTTTCGTCTATGGCCGTATAGGCCGCCCCGGTCACGTCCAGATGCCCGCCCGGTTCATAAAGGATAAAGGGGTCGCTGTTTTCGTAAAGCATATGCGCCGAAACCGTGTGCGGCGTGGCCATGGATCCTTCAGCCATGGGAGTAACCGTGAAGCCTTCGCGGTCAAAGTCGATGACGATCACCCCGGATTGCGGATTAGTGGCGCAGAGCGCCCCGCATTCCCCGACCTTCGCCCCATGCCATGCCCCACCGGCGTGACAGCCCTGCATAAGGGGCAGCGCTGCAATTATGCCTGCGTCCGAGGTGCGCCCGGCAATGACAATATCCGCGCCGGTCTCAAGCGCGGCACTGATCTGCTCGACCCCGGCAAGGGCAACAATATTGGCGCAGGCGTTGATGATCTCCACGCTGATTTCTGGCGCATTTGGCAGTGGATGAACGCGCCCCTGCCGCAATGCCTCTATGACGCGCGCTGGCGGTTGCGAGGATTTGACCACAGCGACTTTCAGGCTCTGACCCAGTTCGTCAGCGATCTCACGGGTGATTTCCACCAGCCAGTCCACGGCATCATCTGCCCCGCAGGTGCCGGCTGTGCCGATCACCAACGGCACTCCGGCCTTTGCGCGCGCCAGCATCAGCCCGCGCCATTCGACTTTGGTAGAGGCGCGTGAATATTTCGACACACCACGACCCAGATAGGCGGGGCCTGAATCAGTCGAGCCTCCGTCGATAGCGATAATATCCGGCCTTAGCTTTAAGCCACGTTCCAGCGCTTCTTGGTCGTAGTTCAGACCAAGCGCACCTGAGGGGACCAGAACCCGCGTCATATCAGTCGGTTATTCGCTGTGGCTTTTTAAGCAGTCCACGCAGGGACATCGGCGCGACGAACCCTGCAATTGCGGCAACCCACAGCCCGATCGAAATAGGTGATGACCAAAGATACAGCACCTCTCCGTCAGAAATCACCATCGCCCGGCGCAAGGCGTTCTCCATATGCCCGCCTAGAAGAATGCCCAATATGACCGGCACCGTAGGGATATCCAGCTTGCGCAGCACATAGCCCAGCACACCGAACCCAATCATCAAAAGCAGGTCAAAATAACTGCCGGACAGGCTGTAAATACCTACGAACGAGATCATGGTTACACCGGGCAACAATAGCCACGGCGGCACCATCAGAACTTTCACGAATATTTTCACCATGGGCACATTCATCAAGAGCAGCACCACGTTAGCGATTAGAAGCGAAGCAATGAGGCCCCAGACCAGCTCGGGCCGTTCTGTGAACAGCGTTGGTCCCGGGGTGATATTCAGCGTCATCAGTAATGCCAGCAGCACCGCCGTCGTGCCTGAACCCGGCACGCCAAGGGTCAGCATTGGCACCAAAGCTCCACCTGCGGCGGCGTTGTTGCCAGCCTCAGGGGCCGCAACGCCCTTGGGCACCCCAGTACCAAACCCGCCCTTTTCGCCAACTACGGATTTTTCAGACATATAGGCAAGGAATGATCCCAGAGAGGCCCCCGCACCGGGCAGGATGCCGGCGATGAACCCAACCACGGAAGCGCGCAGCATTGTCCAGCGCGTGCTGATGATATCTGCCCAAGGGATGCGCACCTTGTCGAGCTTCACGCCAATGGACGAGCTTTTACCGTGGCTTTCAATGAAGAAAAACACCTCGGCCACCGCAAAAAGGCCGACGATGGCAACCAGAAAATCAACCCCGTCATAAAGATGTAACGAGCCACCGGTCAGCCGCGGCAGACCGCTGGAATTGTCCACACCGATCATGGCAATCCCCAGCCCAATACAAGCCGCCAGCGCCGACTTGGCCTGATTGTTCGAGGCCATACCGCCAAGGGTGGTAAAGGCCAGCAGGTACAAGGCAAAATACTCAGCCGGGCCAAATACATAGGCCACACGCGCCAATATCGGCGCCAGAAACATCAGCCCGATCGTGGCAAACATCGCGCCGTAAAAGGACGCGACACCGGACAATACCAGCGCGTCACCTGCCCGCCCGGCCTTGGCCATAGGGTAGCCGTCCAGCGTGGTCATCAACGCCGGTTCATCCCCAGGTATATTCAGCAGGATGGAGCTTATGCGCCCACCGTACATTGCCCCATAGTAAACGGCGGTCATCAAGACCAGCGCCGAGGTGGCATCAAGCCCCAAAGAAAACGTGATAGGGATCAGGATGGCGACCCCGTTTGACGGCCCAAGGCCGGGTAATGCCCCGATAATGGTGCCGATAAAACAGCCAACAACCGCCAACATAAGCGTATAGGGCGATAGGGCGACGGAAAAACCCAGGGCGAGATTACTTAGAACATCCATTTCTTGACCCTACCCCATCATGCCTTTGGGAAAGGGTACCAACCCCAGATCCAACGCATATTTAAACAGAAGGAACAGACCAACCGACAGGCAGATACCGGCCAAGCCAGCATTTCGCACATTGGGGCTGATTTGATAACTTAGAATGGCCGCGGCAATGGCTGTTGGCACTAAAAACCCCAGAGGTTTCAAGGCATAAGCGTAGCCCACCAAAACGATTACCGAGACTAAAAGCGCGCCGAAAGTGCGCAGGCCCGGCCATTCGGGTTCAGGATCCGGGCGCAGCACCATGAACATGGCGCAGATCGCTGCCACGCTGCCAATCAGGATCGGAAAGGTTTTTGGCCCAACCGGATCCGACAAAAAACTGGTCTGAATTTGCGTGGCGCTCGCGATATATGCGAGCGCCACAAGTGTCACGACCAGACCAAAAATCCGGTCAGAAGCCATTATTGGATAACCCCGATATCTTTCGACATCTGGCGAATTTCGACAATCAGATTGTCGATATAGCCCTGGAAGTCATCCCCAACCATGGTGAACGGTGCCAGCCCGTTGGCGGCCATTGCTTCGGCCCATTCAGCACTGTCAGCCACCTGTTGCAAACGGCCTGCCCACATCTGGAACGTCTCATCAGAAACGCCGCGCGGAATGTAAAGACCGCGCCAGTTACCTGCAACCACGTCATAGCCTTGCTCAATCGCAGTTGGAATGTCCTCAAAACCGGGCACCCGCTCTTCTGTCAACACGGCCAAAGCCCGCACTTCGCCCGCCGCCAGGAAGCCCACGATTTCCGACATGTCGCCCGTCATCGCCTGGGTAAAGCCACCGATCGTCTGGGTGATCGCGTCAGCACCACCATCAACCCCGATATATTTCACGGTTGTGATATCGGTCAGACCCGCACGCTGCAGCAGCATCAGGGGTTTCATATGGTCAAAACCACCCACGGCCGAACCACCGGCAAAGGTCACGGATTTCGGATCGGCAACTGTCGCGTTCAGAAGATCGGCAAGTGTCTGGTGCGGGCTGTCCGCCGCCACCACGATCACGCCCGGGTCAATCCCGATGGCGCCAACAAAACGCACCTGATCAGCTGTCATCCCCGCATAGGCGTTTTGTGCCAGACGGGTCGAGGTTGCAGACGATGCGGCCACCATCAGGTCGGCGTCTTCATTGCGGTCCGAGACCACGTGGGTGAATGCAAGCCCACCACCGCCGCCTGCCATGTTGGTAACTTGTACCGGTGCGTCGACCGCGCCGATGTCAAACATGATTTTACCAATCTGGCGACAGGTAAAATCCCATCCGCCACCAGGGTTCGCCGGCGCGATACACTCGGCAGCAGAGGCGCTACTGGTCGCTCCGACACCTAGTACCAGACTTGTAGCAATAGCCTTTATAAGACGTGAATTCATAAAATTCTCCCAAGTTTTTTTATGTTTTATGCGCGTCGTTGGACTTGCACATCCGACTAATCAGAGACGCAAAGAGCTGTGAGTCAATATTTTTTTGTTATCGTTATCGCTTTAAGCGGGTGCTGGCACGGATTATTCTTACAAGCAAAGCTCAAGGATCAGCCCGTTGGCGCCCACCAGCAAAAGGCCTTCATGGCCCTGTTTCTGCGGCGCGGACAAGGACAGAACGTCTTTGATCGCCGCCTGTGTTGCCTTGGGAAACGGGCGCCAGTTTTCACCCTGATCGGCAGAAACCAACAAATAGGCATCGTCGCCTGCGATCCACCCCATACCGGCCGTGGAAAAGCGGATTTTGTTCAGGTCCGCCTTTCCGGGAAATTTTTGCGCTTCCCAACTGGCACCACCATCCCGGGTTCTGAGCAACGTACTCTGCGCGCCGACCGCCCAACCGTTCTTGTGATCGCTGAAGTAAAGGCCGTGCAAACTGGATTGTGTGCCCGAAGCCCCCTGCCCCCAGCTTTTGCCGCCATCGCGCGTCAGCAGGATCACGCCCTCTTCCCCCGCGGCCCAGCCGGTGTTTTCATCGATGAAAAAGACCGCATGCAGGGCACCCGGGACAGCGAGCTTGCTGAGCTGCCAGCTTGCGCCGGCATCTTTGGTTGACACGATGGCCCCGCCCTCACCGGCTGCCCAACCATTGTGGGGATCGGTGAAGGACAGGGAATAAAGCGTGGTGGTTTCGGGTAGCCTTGCCTGCTGCCACCTACGCCCGAGATCTTCCGAGTAAAGCAATGCCCCCCCGGCACCTACCGCCCAGCCCCGATCTGTTTCGGGAAATACCACGTCATACAGCTTGGCACTCGTGGGGGTTTCACTGACTTCCCAATTCTCTGCCCCATCTTCACGGCGCAGCACCAGGCCATCCTCGCCAACAGCAACAATCGCACCGCCAGCACCGGCGACGCCCCAAAGCTGGTTGAGGCGCCCGGACGAGGCCTGCTCCCACTCGTCAGAAGTCTCTGTCTGCCTGATCAGTGTGCCCATCTCGCCAACCAGCCAATTGCCGCCTTCAAGCGCTACCAGCCGGTTAATATTGACGGAAGAAGGTAGCTTGACCGGAACCCAATTTGCACCACCATCCATTGTGCGCAACAAAGTACCCCCAAAGCCTGACAACAGGCCGTCGTGGTCCGATTGCCAATGCATGTCGGTAAGGTTTCGCCCGGTTGGAAGTTGCACCTGCTGCCAATCTTTGCCGAGTTCTTCGCAGACAAAATACTGCCCCCGCTCCCCCAGGATCCAACCCTTTTGGCCACGCCATATCAGTCGGTTGAGCGCTAACGGTGTGTCCAGCCTCTGCCCCGCCCAGTTCTCACCATCATCCGCGCTTTGCCATAGCCGCCCCGCATCACCGACTGCCATGATGTGACCATCACCGAAGTCATGTATATCGCGAATCCAGCCGCGGGTTTCAGGGCCTGTAGCATGCCAGATCTCGCCACCATCCATTGTACGCAGACATAGCCCAAATGATCCTACAGCCCAGCCATTCTGATCGTTTTGAAAATGAAACCTGTGAATTGTCTCGTCGGTTTCAAGCCGCGCGCGTTGCCAGCTTTGCCCCGCATCGATGCTGCGAAACAACAAGCCCTGAGCTCCACCGATTAGTACACTTCCGTCGGGCAAAACCTGCAAGGCGCGCAGCTCATGCGGTGTTTCCAGCCAGCGGCGCGACCAGGTTGCGCCATTGTCATGGCTTTCCAGCAAAGTTCCCGCCTGCCCCACAGCCAACATCACCCCGCCAGGCAAGCGGCACATATCAAAAAGGTGGTTGGCTGTGGGATAGGGGTTGTGTTCAACCCAGCTGAGTTTCGCCATGTGCCTTACCCTTTGCATCCCCTGTTCAGATCATCAGCCCAGTGCGGCAGGATCAGGAATTTTGCTGCGGATGCTCTTAATACTCAATCGGCATGACCGTTACCATGTCGCCCTCATGCACCTCACAAGGCTCAACCGGTAGCACGATAAAGGCGTTGGCCTTAGACATTGATGTCAGAATACCCGAGTTCTGCGACCCGGTGCTGCTGATCGCCGTCTGGGCGCCGTCATAGGCAATGACGCCGCGGGCAAACTCGGCCCGGCCATGGGTTTTCAGGATCGGTTCGCCCTTGAAGGGCAGCACCATTTCCTTCAACGGTGCCGGTTTGCACCCCATCATCACCAACATTGCCGGACGTACCAGCAGCAGGAAAGTCGCCAGCACCGAAACCGGGTTTCCGGGTAGGCCAAAGAATACCGCATCGCCAATGCGACCATGGGCCTGCGGCTTGCCGGGCTTCATGCGCACCTTCCAGAAGTCGATTACACCCACCTCGGTGATCACGTCCTTGACCAGATCATAGTCGCCAACGGACACACCACCCGAGGTCAGCACCACGTCGGCCTCATTCGCGCCCTTCAGCAAGGCCGCTTTGATGCTTTCGCGGTCATCACGAATAATACCGAGATCAAGAATATCCACGCCGAGTGCTTGCAGCACAGCCATCATCGAATGGCGGTTACTGTCATAGACCTGCCCGGCTTCTAGAGGTTGCCCGGGTGCCACGACCTCGTTTCCGGTTGAGACAACTGCAACCTTCAATTTGCGGACCACTTCGACCTCGCGCCGCCCTAAAGATGCCAGCATGCCGACGTCCGGCGGAGTCACCTGATGACCCGCGGCAAACACTTCTGACCCCTCAGAAATGTCCTGCCCGGCGCGACGTATCCATTTGCCCTGTACCTGCCCCTCAGGCACGGTTAAGGCGTCACCGTCACGCGTGACATCTTCCTGAATGACAATACAATCGCATCCATCCGGAACAGGGGCACCAGTCATGATCCGCACGGCTTCGCCAGCTCCCACAACACGCTCCAGCCGTGACCCGGCGGGCACTTCGTCCACCACATTCAGAACCGTGTCACCCTTTGCTGCCAGATCCTGAAATCGAACCGCATAGCCATCCATGGCAGTGTTGTCATGGTTTGGAACATTTTCTGGTGCCATGACAGGTTCGGCCAACACCCGGCCAAGGGCGTTAATAACCGAGATCGTCTCTGTTTCACCAATCGGTTCAACCCGCGCCAGCGCTCTCTCATAGGCCTCGGCAAAAGGCATCATGTCCATGGTTCACTCCTCGTTCCTCTGCCCGCAAAGGGCTTACTTGTCGTCCGCTTCTGGTAGCATCATTTGCTTTACTTTAATGATACCGTGTAAGCCAAGCCCAACCAGCACACCGATGCCCATATTCCCGGTGGCAATAGAAACACCGGCAATCGTCAGCGCGGTCAGAAGCTCCCACCGCTCATTAACGTCAGCGATCATCCGTGCCAATTCCAGCCCGGCAAAAAACAAAAGCACACCTAGAACACCTTGCGGGATCAGGGTCAGGATAAAAAGCGCCTGTTCGGTAAACAAGATCGCCAGCACGATAAAAAAGACACCAATTATCAAGTTAGAGCCACCGGTGCGTGCACCAAAGCGATACGCCGCAGCCAGCCCGCCAGCGCCGTGACAAACCGGCATGGCACCGATTGAACCTGAGACAAGCCCGGTCAGCCCCATCGTGGTCAGCAGCGCCTTCAGAGAAACCCGCGCGCTTTTCGCCTCGCCGTATTTGGTAATGGCCACGTCGCGAGTTGAGATGATGGCATTGCCGATCGTCAGCGGGAATTGCGGCAGGACCAACAGGAAAAACGCATCCCAGTAATGGCTGAAATCCGGCGGGATCAGGACCAGTCCGGCGGTCGCTTCCTGTCCAGGCGCGCGCTCGCCCAAAGCCAGGCTGATCAGAACGCCGAAGGCCAGCAGCATGAGGGCGGCAGGAAAGCGTTTGTTTGTCAGGAAGATAAGCACAATGACAGCGCCGATAATGCCCACAAGCGGGTTCAGCCACGGCGCTGAGACCGGGCCGTTTAACAGCAACTCAGGTGCACTGATAAATTCCACCCCCTTGATCATCAGGATCAGGCCCAGGCCGAGCTGGATGCCGCGCACGATAGGTTTGGTAAACACTTTGGCGACCAGATCAATCGCCCCGGTCACAGCCAGCAAAAGTAGGATTGCCCCTAAGATTATGCCCGAAGCGGCAATGGTTTCCACCGGCAATTGCGAGGCTATGGCTACGGCCGAAACCACTTTGAGCGGCTGCACAGGTATCGGCAAGTGATAATAAAGCCCGCCGACAACATAAAGCCCGCCGACAACCAGAAGCGTCGTGGCAAGGGGAACCGAATTAACAAGGACCAGCGCAATAGTCAGTGGCAGGAGCGTGCCCAGATCGCTGAGCGAGCCAGCCAATTCGTTGCGGTCAAAACGATGTGGTGACAATCCACTCATGGGTATAACTCCTCATTTGGGAGCAAAACCCCCTCAGGCATTACTTTACCAGTTCAAACTGGTGCGAACAATTCTGCTCGGCGCGGCACTCTGTCCCATGACCCAAAGTGCGCAAAGGCACGGTAGAGCTTCCTGATCCTGGTTCCGCTCCCGCTCAGACCGAGATGCCCAACTCTTTCATAATCTTGTCAGCAAGTTCGTTGATGGCAATGGCAGCTTCGCTTTCGGGATTTTCGACGATGATCGACTTGCCTTCATCCGCTAGCTTTATGATCCGGCGTTCCAACGGAATGTTACCCAGGTAAGGCACATTGAGTTCATCCGCCGAGTTTTTTACCTGATTGGCACCAAACAGGTCTTCATCGGTCATGTTCTCAACCATGCCAAAGACCGGAACGTCCAGATGCCGCGCCATCGAAATTGATTTGCGCGCATCAAGCAGCGCTACTTTCTGCGGCGTCGAGACAACGACCGCGCCGTCGATACGGTCGACAATCTCTGTCACCATCATGGGTTCGTCCCCAGTACCCGGTGGCAGGTCGAACAGCAGTATATCGCGCTCCCCCCAGTTTACCGAGGCGATCAATTGCCGGATCAGGTCCTTTTTCAAAGGTCCTTTCCACATCACCGCATCGTCCGAGCTTTCGATGAAATAATCCATCGAGATCAGACCAAGGCCGGGGGCCTCTTCGGGCATCGGCACGACCGGTACGATACCAATCTCGTCCAGTTGCAGGCCCTTGCCCTGACGCGCAGCTTCGCTGTGCTCAGCCACCAGCATCTGTGGAATATTGGGTCCGTGAATGTCCGCATCGATTAGCGCGACTTTCAGCCCTTTCCGCGCCAGCGCAACCGCAACGCCGGCAGTCAGGGTCGATTTTCCAACCCCGCCCTTGCCTGAGGTGATGAACAGCCGGTGACGAATATCCTTCATACGTTCGCCAACCAACCATGTCTCGTGGTTTTCCCGGCGTGTATTCAGGCATTCCGCATAATCCGGGCAGATATCGCACCCGTTCAGACGCTCGCAGGCGGCCTCGGCAAAATCGGTCTGGCCGACATTGGTCAGGATTGGGGGCAAATCGCTCATGACGAATAAATCTCCTGCCCACGCACGCCAACCCGTTCGGGCAGGCGCACGAAGTCATGCTGATCAAGGGCAAACAGAGCGCGGAAGGACCCAGTGCGGAAATCGCCCAGCCGGATCATCTCTTTCATTTCCTCGCTCAGCTCCTGTTTACGACGCAGAAGCGTATAGAAGATGCCATTGCCTTCCAGCCCGGCGCCTTCACGGTCCTGCGAGCGGGCAAAGGCGCTTTTGATTTCCTCAACCTGATCGTCCGGCAGGTTATAGGCGTCCAGGTTCATCTCTTCTTCGCGAATGGTGCCGATGGCAGTGAAGCCTACGGGGACATTCTTCAACAGATACATCTTCACCCAGGTGTCAGCGTTGCTCCCGATCAGGGTCTCGTCATGTTCGGCCTTGGGCGAGCCCCCGGCTGCAATCGGCAGTTCAAACACGTTCACAGCGTTGGCATCGATGCCACCTTTGTTGACAACGGGTTTGCCCGCCATGTTGAAACCGGCGATACGCCCGCCGACCACGGCGTTTGGCCAGAGCGGGATCATACGCTGTACGCCAACAACATCGTAATGTTGCGAAAGGTCGCCGGCGGCGAAAACATCGGGGTTAGAGGTGCGCATGTTGCGGTCGACAAGAATGCCGCCACGTTCGGCCACCTCGATGTCGGTGCCGTCACACAGCCAGGTATTCGGGCGCTGGCCTGCCGAGTTGATGATCAGGTCGCATTCGATCAACCCCAGATCGCCAACTTCAACACCCTTGAGCGAACCATCGTCATTAAATACGACTTCTTTGGCACCCTGCCCGGTGATCACCCGCATTCCACCGTGGGTTTCCATGTGCTCTTTCAGGATGGCTGAGCTGTCGTCATCGGTCATAACTGGCAGCACGTTGTCCACCAACTCGACCATTGTCACATCCACACCCCAGCCACGCAGGGTTTCGGAGGCTTCGATGCCGATCGGACCCGACCCCATAACCAGCGCCTTTTTCGAGGCACGATTCGGGTCACGCAGCTGCGCCACCACATCATCCGCGTCACTGATGGTTTTGAAGGCATGGGCAAGACCTGCATCACGGGCATCCGCAAGACCGGGGATCGGCACCCAGAAGGTGGTTGCCCCGGCCGCAATCAACAGCTTATCCCATTCAAATTCTTCGCCATTTTCGGCGATGACTACTTTGCGTTCTGTATCAATGCTTTTGGCGGGCGTGGACAGGCGTAGATCAACATTGTTGCGCTCATAAAACTCCATCCCGCCTTTCCAGTAGAGCCCTTCGCGCGGCACACCCAGCATCTGCGGCACGCGCTCCTCAGGGTGCTTTTCCCCCCATTCCTTGCGCGCCTCGACATATTCGGGAGACTCGTTCCAACCATAAAGCGCCAGTGGGCAAGGCGAATAAGCTGGCCATTCCTCCTTATTGAGGACCGTTATGGTGCTTTCTTCGTCAAATTTACGGATCGCTTCAATAGCTTCGGCAGTTGCCGGGCCGTTGCCAATGATTACCATTTTGCTGGTCATTCAATCATCTCCCTAGTCCCTGACCCCCGAAATCCGCGGGTCAAACCAATGTCATTTCTTGCCCTTACCCCATGTCGAAGGGTCACCACCGACGCGAATGTCAGCAGAATCCATCATCTGGCTGACCCATTCCTTAAAGGCTGCGCGGGCTTTCACATCACGTAACTCATCGCGAATTTCCTCGCGCACTTCGTCCAGAGGTAGCTCTGAAAGTTCTTTGTTGATTACCTGCAGCATCAGATAGCCGTCCGGCAGTTCGATGGCGCTGGTTAGCCCACCCGCCTCAAGCGAACACGCCGCGTTGAAAGCGTCGTCATTCACTTCACCACGGCGCATCCAGCCCAGATACCCGCCATTTTCCTTGGTCGCAACACGCTCGGATTGAGCACGCGCAAGATCGGCGAAGCTTTCGCCATTCTCATGACGTTCTTTAAAGGATTTCAGCGCCCTTATCAGCCCTGAACGTCCGACCGGGCACAGCGTTTTTTCCGCCTCAAGGAAAATCTCGGCCAGTTCCAGCTTACCATCACGCACGAAACGGCCCAGACCGGGTTCGCCCGTGTGGCCGTCATAGAACTGTTCTATTTCGGTGTCCGAGACCTCTGCCTCACCCAGAAAAAGGTCGATCACATGATGGATAATCAGCTCACGCCGCATGCTTTCTTCCAGCCGCGTCTGAAAGCTCTCATCTTCGACAATATCGTCGCCACCCTGCACCAGGATCGTTGTCTGGGCTTCGGCAACGCCCTTTTTGAGTTCGTCGTCCGAGGGCTCGACCAGTCCTGCAAGATCACTTTCAAGAATAAGTTCTTCGCGGATCAGCTTGGTGATGGCGTTTTTCTTGAGCTCGGCCCGTTGGGATGGCACCAGATTGTCAAAAACCTGCCCGTGAACGGTAGCCGCCAGCAATTCAACTTCGCGCGTGAAAGCGCCGGCGTAAATCACATGACCATTGACGGTGGCAAGTGGCTGGCTGTCGACTTTCTCTGACATCAGTCTTTTTCACCCTCTGGCTTTTCAGTCGTAAAAAGTACTTTACGTTCATCCAGCGGCCTCGATGAATTGAAGCGGTTCGCCTCGATGGTAAAGAAACCGACCACGAGCTTGCCGATGCCGGTAACATAGCTTTGCGCCGGGCGCTTACGGCTATTTTCCTCGACCATTTCACCTACACGCAAAAAGTCATGGCCAAACCGTGTGGCCCAGGTCAACAGGTGGTTGGACAGGAACGCATCATGGCGCCGCTGGGCCATTTCTGCCGCTTCGTTGTCCCCTGTCGCGTCCGCGGCCAGCTTTCGGCCGATCAATTCGGCAATAAAGGCACATTCATGCATGATATGGTCCGCAAATTCGCCTTCTGCCTTTAGGTCGGCGGCAACGTAATCGCGGTAAACCTGCCCGGTAATATCGCCCTGCACCTGCCGGTCGCCCATATAGATGGATTCGTAAGGTGCGACATAGGGAAAGAAGCTGTCGTAAATAATACGCGCGTATTCCTGTCGGATTTCATTGACCAGATCATTAGGGTCCATGCCCTCAAGCCGCTCAAGATCAGCCAGACCTTCGTCGATTGCGTTGTGACCGGAAAGTGCCATTGATGCGTCGCGCAGACCTTTGACCACAGCGCCAGTGGAAAGGCGGCCAGCCAAATCTTTAGTTGGGTTTTCAAGCAGTTCTGCCAGAGCTTCATAGATAGATTTTCGTTGCCTGTTCAACTCGGCGGCGTCATCAGCCACTGGCGTAACAACGGGATCAATCCGCACCGGTTCAATCTGGCGATGGATCATCGCGCGCACCCAGAACAGGTACGAGTAACGCTGACCTTCTGTTTTCCAGAAATCAATCACCTGCGGATCAGAATACAAGAGGTCAATCTCAGACTGTTCACGCGATGCCTGTTTTGAGGCCTCTTTCGAGATTTCCCGCTCGCCCACCCGGTCGCTGACGCGCGTGGCTTCCGCGTCGAGACGTTCAAACTCGTCAAGCAGATCGTTTAACGTCTGACTGAGATCATTTTCTTTCATGGTTCACCCAATTGACGATGTGTGAGATAGTTTGCGGAGAAGCAGACCTCCGGTGTGATAGTCATGAAGACCGGGCGTTCCCGTCCCGGTCTCCAAAGTTTTCATATACTCCTGAACCAATAGGCTCAGAGCTTAGAAGTATGCCTTCATCTCGAAGACTTCGACACCAGTTTCCGCCACGGCAGCGCGGGCTTTCGGGCCATCTTCTTCCGCCACCCAGATGGTGCCGTGATAGGGCTCAACTGACGAAACAGCTTTGTAGATCACCTTGGCGCCAGATGCAGCAATGGCTTTATCGGCCTTCTCATAGTCACCGCTCTGGAAATCAACACGGATCGGGTCACCCCAGATAGTGCCCACATTGGCTTTGGCAAGGACTTCGTCAGGGTCCGGGATATACTGACCGCCATAAGACGCCACGCGCTCGGTCGAGGTTTTGCTTTCGTCGTAGTAAATGCTTGCTTTACCAGTCATTTTTCTCTCCTAGCGGGTCACGGGCATGCCGGTCGGCAGGTGAGCCACTTCAGCATTGTGTTGTTTCGAGTAACGCTCACGGATGATCGTCGAGATCTCGTTGATATTACCAAAATAGAGGCAATGCGTGGTGCACTTAGTGGCACAGGACGGCCACAGGCCGCGGTCCACCCGGTGTACACAGTAAGAACACTTGATCACCGTTTTGGTCTGCGGATTGTATTGTGGCGCACCGAAGGGGCAACCGCCAATACAGGCCTTACAACCGATGCAGATGTCCTGATTAACGTCCACCAGACCATCAGCACGCTGGTTCATCGCACCTGTCGGGCAAACCGCCACACAGGGCGCATCCTGACAATGGAAGCACGACATCGCAACAAAAGCAGTCTTGAGCTTGCCGGCCGAAACCTTGGGCCCGATCTGCACGATCCGCATCAGACGCGGGCCTACGGGTACATCGTTTTCAAGTTTACAATGCACTTCGCAGGAATAGCAGCCAATGCAGCGATCCGCGTCGTGAAACAAGGTGTAATGCGCCGAAGGTGTCGGACCTACCGCTGGTAAAGTCCGCGCCGCATCGTGGCCAGCCACCTGAGAATACTCATTTTTGTGGCCGATTGTGTTGGACATGAAGTCCTTGCTTGATTGCTCTCCCATGATCCTACGCAGCTCCTTTCGCAGCCTGGCGCTTGGCCAGAACTTTTTCGATCAGATTGCCGGTCTCGTATTCCTGACCGTCATAGATGACTTTGCCTTTTTCCTTGTCCCAGGTCGGCGCGCCACCTTGGGCGACACCATCCTGATACTGGCCAAATTCATAGTCTTTGACCGGGTAATCAGACATCGGGTCAACGATCGAGTGGATCATTTTGACCGCTTTTTCCTTGTCATCACCCTTCTTACGGATCGAGATCAGCTGCGCCTTGAATTCCGGCTGGTTGTAGACCGGATCCTTGACGATATCGTCGATCAGGTAACTGACGTTCCGGTTGGTGATACCAGGCACGAAGGGCTGATATTCATCGGTTGACGCTGGCACCCAGATTTCGCGCGGGTCAGTCTCTTCGGTGACCCAGGCAAAGCTTTCGATCTCGGCGCGTTTGCTTTCCAGCACCACGACGTCACCGTCCCGGATGCCAAGCGCATTAGCCAGACGCGGGTGGATTTGTGCAAACTTCTCGGGCTCGAGTTCGTCCGTCCATGGCCACCAGTGGCCCATTTCGTGGAACGAAGACACCAGACGACCGGTACACAGAACCAGCGGGTAATCCTTGAACTCTTCCGGAGCCGAAACGGCTGTGTGCGCCCCTTCGCGGTGTTGCGGCAGACGGTCCCAACCCAGCTCTTCAAGTGGGCGCGAGGCACATTCGATTTTGCCGGTTTCTGTCGGGAAACGCTTGTCCGAACCCGGATAGGTTTCGCCTTCTTTGTACATGATCCACTTACCGCGAATTTTGGCATCGTCCGTTTCGAACGTCATCGCCTCTTTTTCGGTCTGTGCGGGCCACATAACACCGCCCGGAGGCGTTGTTTCCGGGTCCATCGTCTCTTTGGTGATCCCGGCTGTCATCGGCTCTTGCTTGTTGAAGAATGTCACCCATGCCGGAAGGTCGGCGCGGCCGCGGCTGTCGCGGAACGGGAAGTATTCACCCAGACCAACACGGTCAGCAATGCCACAAACAACGTCCACGTCGTTACGGCATTCCCAGTTCTCATCGATGGCTTTGTTATACCATTGGTTCAGACGGTTGTTACCGTGGTGAACCTGCCCTTCACGCTCAACCCAGGAAGTGATCGGGAAGGCAACGTGAGCGTGGTGGTATGTGAAGTTCGGGTGCCACGACATGTGGATCGCGATGTCGATATTGGCTTTCATCCCGGCCGAATACTTGTTGGTATTAGGCATCTGCGCCAGCATGTTGCCGTTCCACCAAACCGCACGGATCGGGTAAGGCTTCTGGGTCAGGATTGCATTCGGGAAGCTTGACGCCGAAATATCCAGCCACGGCACCAGTTTATCAGTGATCGGCGGGCGTGCACCGCCACGGTTAGGCAGATCCAGCGCTTCTTCGTCGATACCGTAACCGGCAGCTGCCGCATCAATCTGGGCGTCCAGATCTTCACGAGCGTAGCCAGCCAGATCAAGGCCGGGATTATCAGGCGGACGGCAATTGTGCAGCCAGTTCACGCCGCCACCCTCGATCCCGACATTGCCGGTGATCGCAGCCAGAAGCTGGTAGGTACGGTTGATGTTGTTGGAGTTATAGGTCTGTGCTGTCCCCAGACAGCCAGTCATCGAAGCGGGCTTGGCCATCGCAAAGGCGCGAGCGGCTTCAATGATGGTTTCTTTCGGAACCCAAGTGATACGCTCAGCGCGTTCCGGCGGCATGTCGTTGATGATCGGCATCCACTCGTCCAGACCGGCGACATTGGCCTTGATAAAGGCGTCGTCCTGCAGGCCTTCGGAAAGGATCACGTTGATCATCGCCAGAGCAAGGGCAGCGTCGGTGTTCGGACGCAGGCGCATGGCGATATCCGCCTTGGCCATGGTCGAGTTGAAACGCGGGTCGATCACGATGATGGTCGCGCCGTTTTCCTTGGCGTTCAGCAGCCAGTTGGCTGTGGTCACCTCGGATGCGGCCATGTTTGAACCAGCAACCAGGATACATTTCGAGTTGACCCAGTCCATGGTCGGGTTGGTCAGGCGGAACAGCTCTTTCGCGCCCCATGTGTAGTTGCCGGCAATGCCCGGGCTCTCACAGCAGATCGGGCCCTGCCCCACAACGTTGGGTGTGCCCCAAAGCTTGGAAAAGCGCTTGGCGCCCATTTTCCAGTTATAGTCAGAACGGCCGGTACGGTGGATCATCAGTGCTTCGGGACCGTACTTTTCACGCACCTTCAAAAGCCGCTCGGCAGTGAAGTCCAGCGCGTCGTCCCATGATACCCGCTGGAAATCGTCATCCAGCGTTTTGCGGATCATCGGGTATTTCACCCGCAGAGGGTTATAGATGTGCTGGAATGAACCCGTACCCTTACAGCACAAGGCGCCGTAAGCGTTCGGGTTGCGTGTATCACCCATGATATCAACGACGCGGCCATCCTTGACATAAACAAGCATACCACACGAAGATTCGCATTGGTTGTTACAGTTCGTAGCGACGACGCGGTCATAATCGCGCGTTGACTCGTCCAGTGGTCTTAACGACATCGGCGTTCTCCCATATTATTAGTTGCCACCGGTTTATCCGGAATTCCAAATATTGAAAAGTGTCAAATTCGATTTTTTGCAAGTGTCAAATCGGCGCAGGCCCTATTTTTCCTGATCATTTCCATCAGGAATAGTCACCGGGTTAACCATCAGCACTAGGAAAGACTCGGCGCGCTTGATCCATTCTTCACGGTCCGGAACATAGCCATCATTGCCTGAAAGCCGGATTAAATTGCGGTTCTCATTGACCCAATCTTTCCATTCTTCATCCGGCACGTCCCAGGCCTCGGCCTGCGCGCGGCGGATCAGCTCGACCTCTTCGGCCATGTCATCTTTAGTAAATGTGAACATGTCTTTACTAATATTTATGAGCCATGACCATCAAAGTGGTCGTTTCCGGCAGGTTATCGGTGGTGAGTTCCAACGTGTCTGGACCCTCTTCCACCACCTCAAACAACTTAGAGAAGCTTTCTACCCCGTCAAGTGGGGCATCGATTCGGTCTGTTTTGTAGTGCATGGGAATAACGACCTTCGGCTTCAGCTGTTCGACAATTCGATACGCACCTTCGGCATCTACAGTCGAGCCACCACCGCATGGCACCAGCAGCACATCAACCCTGCCAAGTTCGGCCAGTTGCTCATCCGTAAGCGCGTGCCCGATATCGCCCATATGCGCCACATCAAGACCATCAATACCGAAACTGAAGGCCGTGTTGTCACCACGCTCGGCCCCCTCAACCTCATCATGCCAGGTTTTGACACCGTTCACATGGATGTTTTGCACCCAGAACCTGCCATAACCGCGGATAAATGCCGGATTGCCTGAGATGGTATTGAAACCAAAGTGCCCATCGTGCCTGTGCGACACGAAAATCGCATCACATTGCTCGCGGATTGGCAGGTAATTCAGCTCCCCGTTCCAGGCGCCCGGGATATATGGATCAAACAGCAAACGAACCAATCCGTCATTTGATTCCAAAAGAAAGGCTGAATGGCCACACCAGGTGATTTTCATGTCTTACTCCAATTCCTTTCGCCATACCTATTTTGGATGGCCAGTTTGCGAGACTTATGAATTCGTATTTCGTAATTTGTCAACGTGACGAAGTTTCAAAGCTAATGCGACACATAAACCTCCGCCGCCCCCCTGCGCTGGCAAAATCGCTGACGCGTTCACATTTCACTTGACTACTGGAACGTTCCAAAAGTATACACAACACAACTGGAACGTTCCAATATTCCAGATCAGGGGGAAAATATGAACTGGGGACTTATCGGAGCCAGCACTATTGCGGCTCAGCACATGATCGCGGCAATCCGCAGTCAGCCCGGGCAGGAGGTGACAAACGTCCTTAGCTCCAACGCCAAGCGCGGTGCGGAGTTTGCCAAGAAGCACCGGATTGCAGGCTCGACCACGTCACTTGAAGAACTGCTGGCGGATGCCAGCGTCGAAGCGGTCTATATTTCAACAACCAACGATTTGCATTTTCCACAGGCGATGGCAGCCATCGCTGCGGGCAAACATGTGCTTTGTGAAAAGCCATTAGCGATAAATGTCGCGGATGCCGTGACCATTGTCAGGGCGGCCGAAAATGCAGGTGTCACTTTTGCAACCAATCATCATCTGCGCAATGCTGGCTCTCACCTGAAAATCCGGGAGTTGATCCAGACAGGCCGGATTGGTGACGTACTAAGCATCCGAATTTTCCACGCTGTCATGTTGCCGGAAAATCTGCAGGGCTGGCGCATCAACAACGCCGCTGCCGGTGGTGGGGTCATCCCCGATATCACCGTGCATGACGCGGACACGGTTCGCTTTTATCTGGGCGAAGATCCGGCCGAGGTTGTGGCAATCGACCATGCCGGAACCCTTGGTCAGGGGGTCGAAGACAGCGCCATGTCGGTCTGGTCCATGCCATCGGGTGTCATGGTTCAGTCACACGAAAGCTTCACCCATCCCCATGCAGGGACCGGTATTGAAGTTCACGGAACAGATGGTTCGATTTTTGGGCGGGGGGTGATGACCCAGCAGCCGACCGGGCAGCTTGAACTTCGAACATCGGATGGAACCGAACAGATTAGTTTCAGCGATCACGACCTTTATGCCCGCTCTGTGCGCTTGTTCGTCGGTGCGGTCGAGGGCAAAGGCAGCCCAGCTGCAGACGGAATTGATGGTGTGAAATCCCTAGCCGTCGCCGAGGCCGTCAAGCAAGCGGCCGAAACCGGTCGCCGCGTTGCTGTAGATTACGGAGGGGTCTGAACGTGTCCAAAGTGGTTTCTGCAGCGGATGCAAGTGCGCGGATCAAGGATGGCGACGTTGTCACGGTATCCTCGTCCTCCGGGCTGGGTTGCCCGGACCTTGTTCTGAAGGAACTGGGCGCGCGGTTTGAGGCCGAAGGGCATCCACGCAACCTGACCACTCTACACCCGATCGCCGCCGGCGATATGTATGGCATCAAAGGCATGGACTACCTCGCGCAGGATGGCATGCTGGAATGTGTCATTGCGGGGTCTTACCCCTCAGGCCCATCTTCCAAACCCATGCCGGACATCTGGAAGATGATCGTCGAGAACCGGGTGAAAGCCTACAACGTGCCGTCCGGCATCCTTTTTGACATGCACCGCGACGTGGCGGCGCGCAAACCCGGCGTACTGACCAAAGTGGGGCTTAAAACCTTCGTCGACCCGATCCGCGAAGGCTGTGCCATGAATGACAGCGCAGCAAGTACGCCCATCGTTCATCGCCACGAAATGCATGGCGAGACATGGCTGCATTTTCCCAACATCATCCCGAATGTGGCGATTATCCGGGGCACGACATCGGACGAGAATGGCAACCTGACTTATGAGCACGAAGGGGCCTATCTGGGCGGGCTGGATCAGGCAATCGCAGTGCGCAACCACGGCGGGCTGGTAATTGCGCAGGTCAAGCGGGTCACAAAAGCAGGCTCTCTGCGTCCGCATGATGTTCATGTACCGGGGCACCTCGTGGACTTGATCGTGGTCGACCCGGATCAAAAACAAACGACCGAGACAGACTATGACCCGGCCATTTCCGGTGCGATCATGCGTGGGTGGGAAAGTTTCCATCTGGCTGAACACAACATGGAGAAAGTCATCGCCCGGCGCGCCGCGATGGAATTGCGCCGAGGCCAAACCGCCAATCTTGGCTTTGGCATCTCGGCCATCGTGCCACGTATCCTTTTGGAAGAAGGACACGCGCAAGCCGTAACCTGGGCCATTGAGCAGGGCGCGGTTGGCGGCATGCCCCTGACCGGCTTTGCCTTTGGCTGCGCCTCAAATGCCGACGGTTTTGTCCCCTCCCCTAACCAGTTCACCTATTTTCAGGGCGGCGGCTTTGATGTTTCCTTCTTGTCATTCCTCGAGGTGGACATTGACGGCAATGTCAACGTTTCTAAGCTGGGCAAAAAACCCTACCTGACCGCCGGATGTGGTGGTTTTGTCGACATCACGGCCCACGCAAAGAAAATCGTCTTCTCCGGGTTTTTTGAGGCCGGTGCCGGTCTCGAAATCACAGATCAGGGGCTGAATGTCACCACGCCGGGTAAGTTCACTAAGATGGTCGCCGCGGTTGAACACGTGACCTTCGCCGGACAGCGCGCGCGCAGGCTGGGGCAGGATGTGATTTACATCACAGAACGCTGTGTCATGCGTCTTGGTGACAACGGACTTATCGCTGTTGAGATCATGCCCGGTATCGACCCGGAGCGCGACATCGTTCAGGCCTCAGAAGGTCGGGTACAGGTGGCGGATGATGCGACCCTGATGCCCATTTCGCTTTTGCAGGAAGAACCGATGGGGTTGCTTCTATGAGTGCGGTGCATCTTCATATGGATGGCCCGGTGGCCGAATTGCGGCTGGACAATCCCGCAAAGATGAACGCGTTGGATGTCGGGATGTTGGAGGCGATCGAAACGCATTGCGCCACGTTAGAACGAAACGGTGAAATACGCGCGGTTTTGCTGACTGCCGAGGGCGACAGGGCTTTTTGCACCGGCGCGGATATCGGCGCATGGGCAGACCTTGAACCCGCAGATTTCGCCCGCAACTGGGTGCGCGAAGGGCACCGGATTTTTGACCGGCTTGCCCAGCTTTCCAAGCCAACAATCGCGGTTCTGAATGGGCACGCTTTCGGTGGCGGTCTGGAACTGGCTGCAACTTGTGACATCCGGGTGATGCATCCCGCGGCAACCCTTGCCTTGCCGGAAACCGGGGTTGGTATCGTGCCGGGCTGGTCGGGCACCCAACGATTGGCCCGACTTATGCCCGAACCCATTCTCAAGGAAATGGCGATCTTCGGTCGTCGCCTGTCAGCCCAGCGCGCATTTGATCTGGGTTTTGTAGCCGAAATATCTGAAACGCCGCGCGAGGCCGCTTTGGAAATCGCAAACCACACAAGCAAAACCAGCCCGCGGGCATCCGAAGTGGCGAAATACATGATCCATGCAGGTCAGGGTGAAAACAGCGCGGCCCTGATCGAAGCATTGGGCGGCGGTATGATCGGCGCGAGCGAAGACAAGGTCGAAGGCGTGGCCGCATTCCGGCAAAAACGCAAACCAGAATTCAAAGGGCGCTGAAGCAATGACCGAACAGGATATCACCCTTGTACCCGGCGGGCCTGATCCCGTTGATCCCGTGTTCCGTTCGCAGCTCCTGATTGATGGCGCGTGGCTGGACAGCCTTTCCGGCGAGACTTTTCAACGCCACGCCCCATCGCACCAAACCCTCGTTTCAGTCACGCCCAGGGGTGGGACCGAAGACACAGAAATGGCAATTTCTGCCACCCGTGCGGCTTTCGACGATGGCCGCTGGTCTGACCTTTCGGGCAAGGACAGAGCCACGATCCTGTTGAAAACGGCGGATCTGATCGACCAGAACCGCACACGCATTGCCCGTCTGGAAGTATTGGAAAGCGGCAAGCCGATTTCTCAGGCAGAGGCTGAGATTGAGGGGGCAGCAGACCTTTGGCGGTATGCAGCATCGCTGGCACGCACCCAACATGGGGACAGCCACAACACGCTGGGCAAGGACATGTTGGGGTTGGTGTTGAAAGAACCTGTTGGCGTCGTATCCATCATCACTCCGTGGAATTTCCCGTTTCTGATCTTGTCACAAAAACTGCCTTTTGCCCTGGCGGCTGGCTGCACTGCGGTTGTAAAGCCCTCTGAACTGACCCCTTCCACTGCGGCGATCCTCTGCGAATTGCTGGTTCAGGCAGGTTTGCCTGCCGGTGTGGTCAATCTGGTGCAGGGATTTGGAGACCCTGTTGGCGCCTTGATGAGCACCCACCGGGATGTGGATATGGTCAGCTTCACCGGCTCGACCATAGTCGGCAAGGCCATAGCCCGTGCCACCTCGGACACCTTAAAAAAGGTCTCGTCCGAACTTGGCGGCAAGAACCCTCAGGTTCTGTTTGCGGATGCGGATCTGGACAGCGCCATCGACGCCATTGTCTTTGGGGTCTACTTCAACGCCGGCGAATGCTGCAATTCAGGCTCACGCATCATCGTGCACGAAGACATTGCGGCAGAAGTCACCACCCGCGTGGTTGAATTGTCAAAAAAGGTTACGTTCGGAGACCCCCTTAATCCCGACACCAAAGTTGGTGCCATTATTTCGCCTGAGCATCGGCAAAAGGTGGATAATTACGTCAAGGTCGCTGTGCAGATGGGGGCTGAAGTGGCTCTTGGTGGTGAACCCATCAAGGTCGAAGGCCTTGCGGGCGAGTTTTATGCCCCCACCGTGGTTACAAATATCACCCCGGACATGCCGATTGCCACGGAAGAGGTGTTTGGCCCGGTTTTATCCGTCCTGACATTCCGGACGATGGACGAAGCGATAACCTTGGTGAACGATGCCAACTACGGCCTTTCGGCAGGCGTATGGAGCGAAAATGTCCATATCTGCCTTGAATTTGCCCGCCGCGCAAAGGCCGGGACAATCTGGACCAATACCTGGATGGACGGCTTTCCCGAACTGCCCTTTGGAGGCTTCAAGGAAAGCGGTCAGGGGCGTGAGCTTGGACAATATGGATTAGAAGAATTTCTTGAGGTGAAAACCGTGCAGATGCGGATCGGCAAAACGCGGGAGGCCTGGGTGGCATGATACTCGCCTTCGCGTCAGATCTTTGGCCCCGGAACCGGTGGCAGGATAACCTGCAGGTCTTTGGCAGGAGCGCCCTCTATTCGCGCCAGCAACAACCGACCCATTTCAAGACCGGTCTGCCGCAAATCCTCAAAAACCGTTTCGATCCGTGGGCGAAGCTGGTCAAAAATCGGCGACGCGTGTTTGGCCAGAACGTCCACATCTCGCCCCGGAACAATACCACTATCATTCAGCGCAGCCAATGTGGACAGGGCGACAACCTCGCCCACACAAATGAAGCCGTCTGGCGGATTTGGCTGGGACATGCGACTCCGCAAATATTCCGAGATTTCCTGCGGCGTGCTTTCCATATCCACCGCATCCGGGATTTCAAAATCGATGCCGTGACGGCGAACAGCCGACATGAAGCCGTAATGCAAGTGTTGCGCGAAGGTAAAATCGTTCTTGGGCATGATGATCAACACACGTTTACGCCCCTTTTCGACAAGGCGGTCCACAGCCCAGCGGGCAAAGGCCTCGTTATCGAAATCAACAAAAGGGTGCGGGGTCGAGAATTCTGTCCGCCCGTGAGAAACGAAAGGAAAATCATTCTCGGTCAGGTATCTGACGCGGGGATCGAAACATTCCGTTCGGGTAAATATAACTCCATCCGCCAACTTGTTCCGCAAGATATGCCGGACAACTTCAAGCCGGTCCTCGGACACGAAATCGGGTGTGATAGTCACCGAATAACCCGTGCCGCTAAGGGCTTCGGTAAAGCCCGCCAAAATCTCGCTGGAGAAACCCAGGTATTCATGGTTCGTGTTCAGCAGCAGGCTGATCACCTTGGTGCGTCCGGTGCGCAGCCTCTGCGCAGCCCGGTCTGGCACATAACCCAGCTTCTCGGCCGTTTTAGCTATTTTTTCGCGGGTGCTTTTCGCAATACGGGGATCATTGGCAAGGGCGCGGGAAACAGTCGTTACGGCAAACCCCGAAGCCTCGGCAACAGTTCGCAAAGTTGGCCGGCCATTCGGCCTCGAGGTTTGGCGTTTTGGTCTGTCCATCGTGATTCTTCTGTTTCCTCGGATTCGCTGACAGAATACGCAAAAACTTTAAAACGATGCAATAGAACAGGTGAATTACGAGATACTGAAAACCGAAAACACAAAAAAACACTTATTTTTCAACAAATATTGAGGCAGGAAAGAAACGGTGTATTGACAGGCTAACGAGTTGTAACGTTATAAATCTGAAGTTCCATCTGGGACGAATCGGTCAAAAGGGAGGTATACCAATGACCATCTATAAAAATCTGAAAATGTCGGCCGCGGCTCTTGCCATGATGGCAGGCACTGCTTCTGCCGGAGATGTAGAGGTTCTGCACTGGTGGACATCCGGTGGGGAAGCTGCCGCGCTGAACGTGCTCAAGGGCGACCTTGAAGGCAAAGGCATCGGCTGGGCCGATATGCCGGTTGCAGGTGGTGGCGGTGAAAGCGCCATGACCGTTCTGCGTGCCCGTGTTACTGCTGGCAACCCGCCAACAGCCGTACAGATGCTTGGTTTTGATATTCTTGACTGGGCTGAAGAAGGCGCACTGGCTGACCTTAATGCGGTTGCTGCCGAAGAAGGCTGGGACGATGTTGTTCCTGCAGCACTCCAGTTCTTTGCCAAGCATGACGGTAAGTGGATTTCTGCACCAGTGAACGTACACTCGACCAACTGGGTGTGGGCGAACAAGAAAATCCTGGATGATCTGGGCATCGCTCAGCCAACCACATGGGACGAGTTCGTTGCAGCCATGCAGGCGGTGCAGGATGCAGGCCTTGTGGCTCTGGCCCATGGTGGCCAAGCCTGGCAGGAAGCCACGGTATTTGACGGTGTGGCAATGTCGGCCGGTGGTGCTGACTTCTATCAGGCAGCCTTTATCGACCTTGATCCGGACGCTCTGTCCGGAGACGCAATGGCCGAAACATTCAACCGTATGGCAACCCTGCGTGGTTTTGTGGATGAAAACTTCTCGGGTCGTGACTGGAACCTGGCCTCGGCCATGGTCATCAACGGCGAAGCCGCTTTCCAGATCATGGGCGACTGGGCCAAGGGTGAATTCCTGAATGCTGGCAAAGTACCGGGCGAAGACTTCCTGTGCTTCCGCGTGCCGGGATCAGGCGGTACCGTGACCTTCAACTCGGACCAGTTCGCAATGTTTGCGGGCGACGCCGGAGCGGCAGCGGATCAGGGTGAACTTGCCCGTTCGATCATGTCACCTTCGTTCCAGTCTGCGTTTAACGTGGTCAAAGGATCCGTTCCAGCCCGTACGGACGTTCCGAACGACGCCTTTGACGCTTGCGGCAAGCAGGGTATGGCTGATCTGGCGGCGGCTGCTTCCAGCGGCAACCTGTTTGGCTCCATGGCCCACGGCCACGCCAACCGTGCCTCGGTCAAGAATGCGATGTATGATGTCATCACAGCGCATTTCAACGGCGAGTATGACGCGGCAACTGCCGTAGACGAAATGGCTGACGCTGTTTCGATCGCTCAGTAAGTCACGGAAATCTAAAGTCGGGGGCGCACACCCGCCCCCGACACCACTTTGAAGAAAGAGAGGCAGCGCGATGACACAGCGTGTCATGGAAACTGATTTCAGAACGCGATTGCAGCATTGGATCCCCAAACTGGTCCTGTCGCCATCCCTCGCGCTGATCCTTTTGTTTGTTTACGGATTTATCTTGTTCTCGGTTTACCTGTCTTTCACCGACAGCCGGATTTTACCAAGCTTCGGCTGGGTAGGTTTTGAAAACTACGAAAAACTATTCCGCCTGCGTCATTGGGACATTGCGGTAACAAACCTTGCCGTATTCGGCATATGCTACATTGCAATCTGCACAGTAATCGGCCTGTCTCTCGCAATCCTGCTGGACCAGAAAATCCGTGGCGAAGGGTTGCTGCGCCCTATTTACCTTTATCCAATGGCGCTGAGCTTCATTGTAACGGGCACGGCCTGGAAATGGTTCCTGGACCCCGGTATCGGGCTGGAACACACAATGCATCTTTGGGGCTGGGAAAGCTTCGACTTCGACTGGATCAAAAACCGGGATTTCGCGATTTACACCGTGGTACTAGCCGCCGTTTGGCAGTCGAGCGGTTTCGTCATGGCGATGTTTCTGGCGGGTTTGCGCGGCATCGACAATGAGATTTTGAAAGCGGCGCAAATGGACGGGGCTTCAAACTTCAGCCTCTATCGCCGCATCATCATACCGCAGTTGCGCCCCGCTTTTCTGTCGGCCTTCGTCATCCTCAGCCATCTGGCAATCAAGTCCTATGACCTTGTGATTGCCCTGACAGGCGGCGGTCCCGGGCGCGCCACGGAAGTGCCCGCGACGTTCATGTATTCCTACACCTTCACACGCAACCAGATGGGGATTGGTGCGAGCTCAGCCGTGATCATGCTGATGACAATTGCCGCCATCATGGTGCCCTATCTTTATGCCGAATTGCGGGAGAAGAAATAATGTCTGTCGCCTCTCAGGATACCGCCATTCGCACCGGACGCGTCACCCGGACGCTAATCTATCTTGTCCTTTTGCTGTTCGCATTGTTTTACCTGCTGCCTTTTGGCGTCATGGTCATCAACTCGGTCAAGCCGCTCGAAGAGATCACTGGTGGCAACATGATGTCGCTGCCGCAAGCCTGGACCATCGAGCCCTGGCTGAAAGCCTGGGCCACGGCCCAGATCGGTGTCGACCCGACCGGGTTGAAGCCTTACTTCTGGAACTCGATCAAGATGGTGGCCCCTGCCGTTGCCATTTCAACCATCCTTGGCGCACTCAACGGCTATGTGCTAACCAAATGGCGTTTTCGCGGGGATACGATCCTGTTTGGGCTGATGCTGTTTGCCTGCTTCATCCCGTTCCAGATCGTGCTGATCCCGATGGCGCGGGTGCTTGGGATCGCCGGGCTTGCCGGGTCAACCAGCGGGCTGGTTCTGGTGCATGTGGTCTATGGCCTCGGTTTCACCACGCTCTACTTCAAGAACTATTATCAGGTCTTCCCAACCGAGCTGATCCGCGCAGCGCAGATCGACGGAGCGGGCTTTTTCCGCATCTTCTGGCGTATCCTACTGCCAAGTTCAGGGCCGATCATAGTTGTCAGCGTAATCTGGCAGTTCACTAATATCTGGAATGACTTCCTGTTCGGCGCGTCTTTTGCCGACCTTGACAGCCAGCCAATGACCGTGGCGCTGAACAATCTGGTTCAGTCTTCAACCGGCGTCAAAGAATACAACGTTCACTTCGCGGGTGCCATTTTGGCCGCCCTCCCCACTCTCCTGGTTTACATCGTAGCCGGACGCTACTTCGTGCGCGGTCTTATGGCCGGCTCGGTGAAAGGATAATCACATGAGTTTTCTTAAAATTGACAACGCAACAAAATCCTACGGTGCGGTCGAAGTGCTTCACAAGGTCGATATCGACGTCGAAGAAGGCGAGTTTCTGGTGCTGGTCGGCCCTTCGGGTTGCGGCAAATCCACCCTTCTGAACATGATCGCGGGGCTTGAGGATATCACCTCGGGCGAGGTTTCGATCCGTGATCGGATTGTTAACGGCGTGCACCCCTCCAAACGCAACATTGCGATGGTTTTCCAGTCCTACGCGCTCTACCCGAATATGAGTGTCGGTCAGAACATCACCTTCGGGCTGGAAATGCACAAAGTGTCAAAACCCGAACGGGAAAAGGCTTTGCAGGATGTTGCGAAACTCTTGCAAATCGAAGACCTGTTGGGGCGCAAACCCGGCCAGCTTTCCGGGGGTCAGCGCCAGCGGGTGGCAATGGGCCGCGCTCTGGTCCGTAACCCCGATGTCTTCCTGTTTGACGAACCGCTCTCGAACCTCGACGCCAAGCTGAGGGTCGATATGCGCACCGAAATCAAGAAGCTGCACCAGAAACTGGGAACCACTATTGTTTACGTCACCCATGACCAAATCGAGGCACTGACGTTATCTACACGGATTGCCGTAATGAACGGTGGCTATATCCAGCAATTGGGGACGGCCCGCGAAATCTATGACACGCCTGCAAATTTGTTCGTAGCCAGCTTCATGGGCTCGCCATCAATGAACCTGCTTCGCGTGCGGCTTAAGGTTGAAGGCGACGCAGCATTTGCCGAAACCACAACCGGAACAGGTGACAATATCCGGCTGGAGTTTCCAGAGCCCAGCGCTGAACTTAAATCCCATGACGGGCAGGAAATTATGTTGGGCATCCGGCCTGAGGCGATGACGGATCCTGACAGTTCCGACAGGCATTCAACCCATATCGAGGTTATTGAAAATGTGGTTGAAGTTACCGAACCAGCCGGGTCGGACACGTTTGTTACCACAAAACTGGGCGGCAAGGAATGTATCGCCCGCATGCGTGCAGATGCAGATGTAATGGTTGGCCAGAATGTTAAATTTGCCATTAACATGGAGAAGGCTGTGCCATTTAACCCGAAAAGCGAAGAGCGCATTGCCTGAAGCGCAACCGGGTCGTCAAAAATCAACAAGGGCAAAGCTACTGCGGGATGTCAAATCAACCGGATATCGTAATCATTGGCTCAGGCATGGGCGGCGCCACTCTGGCGGCAGCGCTGGCGCCGTCAGGACACTCGATTCTCATCCTTGAAAAAGGTGAAGCGCTGCGGGACATCCCGCAGGCACGCGACGATAACGCTATATTCCGGGACGGTTACTTCAGGCCTGATGAAGAATGGCTGGATGGATCCGACACGCCCTTTAACCCAGGCAATTATTACTGCGTGGGAGGAAATTCAAAGTTCTATGGCGCTGTGCTTTTGCGTTATCGCAAGGAAGATTTTGCAGAGCTGGCGCATCTCGGTGGAATTTCCCCGGCCTGGCCTGTTTCTTACGATGAATTTGAACCCTGGTATCAGGCCGCAGAAGAGTTATTTCAGGTCCGTGGCAACCTGTCCGAGGACCCCAGCGAACCACCGCATTCCGGCGCTTATCCATATCCTCCCGTGCCGAATGAAGCGTCGATTGCACATGTACGCCAGTCGCTGATCAGGGCCGGGGTGACGCCGTCATCGCTACCTCTTGCGGTTGATATTGACGGCTGGCTGGAGCGTGGTCAGACACCATGGGACGCCTTCCCGGATACGACCGGTGCCAAAGGGGACGCACAGACAGCTCCCCTTGCCATGGCACTTGAGTACGCAAACGTAACCCTTGCCACCGGAGCCGAAGTAACGCGGCTTGAAACAGGTAAAGACAACCGGATTACTGCAATCAAATACAGGCAAGGCGATACATACCGCGAAGTGGCTCCAAAACTGGTTATTCTGGCTGCAGGCGCGGTAAACACAGCGGCTTTGCTGCTCAGTTCTGCCAACGAAGGGAACCCGACCGGACTGGCCAACAGCTCAGACATGGTTGGTCGCAATTTCATGAACCACAATTGTTCGGCAGTCCTTGCCCTCAACCCACTGCGCCGCAACGACGCCATTTACCAAAAGACCCTGCAGTTCAACGATTTCTACCTTGGAGGCGGCCCCGAAAACATGCCGCTTGGAAATGTCCAATTACTGGGAAAAATCTCGGGGAACATTCTTGCGGCAACCTCCCCCCTGCCTGGGTTTCTGGCAAGGTGGATCGCACGTCATTCTGTGGATTGGTATGTGATGAGCGAAGACCTACCGGACCCCGACAGCCGGGTGACGCTTGTGGGCGATAAGGTAAAACTGGACTGGAAACGCTCAAACTGGGCAACACACAAGGCCCTGGTACGCCGGGCTAAGTCCGTGTTCCGAAAGGCGGGATGTCCGTTGGTGGTCTCACAGGCCTTTGACCGCAAAACCCCCTCACACCAATGTGGCACGGCGCGTTTTGGTGCGGATCCGCACGCAAATGTGCTCGATCTGTATTGCCGTGCCCATGATCACGAAAACCTATTTGTTGTCGATGCCAGCTTTCTGCCTTGTTCAGCGGCCGTGAACCCCGCTTTGACAATCGCTGCGCAAGCCTTGCGCGTCGGCAAACACATCACTGACAGGAGGCTGGCGGCATGACTAAACTGGCATTGATAACCGGTGGGCAGAAGGGCATCGGACTGGGCATTGCCCGCGCACTTGTGGCTGATGGCTGGGCGCTGGCCATTGCGTCGTCGTCGGACACCAAGCGCGAGGATGTTGGCGCAGCTCTAGACGAGCTAGGCTCAAAGGCGCGCTATTACCAACACGACCTGCGGCGCGTCGATGCCATCCCTGCCCTGCTGGACCAAATAGAAGCGGATCAGGGTCAAATCTCGAGCCTGATCAGCAATGCAGGTGTGCCTGCCAAAATACGCGGGGACATGTTGGAAATGTTGCCGGAAAACTATGATTTCACCATGGATATCAACCTGAAAGGAGCCTTCTTTCTGTCACAGGCCGTGGCGCGCAGGATGGTTGAGGCCAAGGCTCCACCCCACTATCGCTCAATCACTTTCGTCACTTCTGTCAGCGCCGCAATGGTTTCGGTCGAGCGCGCCGAATACTGTATTTCAAAGGCAGGTGCCGGCATGATGGCGCAGCTATTTGCGGCGCGTCTGGCCGGGGACGGCATCGGTGTGTTTGAACTACGCCCGGGCATCATCGAAACCGGCATGACCGAAGGTGTCAAAGACAAATACACTCCCAGAATCGAAGGCGGGCTGGTTCCCGCGGCGCGCTGGGGACAACCCGCCGATATCGGGGCCACAATCGTGCCGCTTGTATCCGGGCAATTCTCATTTGCGAACGGCGCTGTCATCCCCGTGGATGGCGGCCTGTCCATCCACAGACTTTAGGGGGATAAAATGGCAAAAGGCTATGATTTCATCATTGTTGGAGGCGGCTCGGCAGGCAGTGTTCTGGCCGCGCGCCTGAGTGAAGACCCCGAGGCCCAGGTGCTGTTGCTTGAGGCCGGCGGCACTGACTGGCACCCATTTTACAAGATGCCCGCAGGTTTTGCCAAAATGACCAAAGGCATAGGATCATGGGGTTGGCACACGGTCCCGCAAAAACACATGAACGACATGGTGATCCGCTTCACCCAGGCCAAAGTCCTTGGCGGTGGCTCCACCGTGAACGCCCAGATTTATACCCGTGGCAACCGGCTGGACTATGACGAATGGCGCCAGATGGGCTGTGACGGCTGGAGCTATGACGACGTTTTGCCCTACTTCCGGAAGTCCGAAGACAACGACAGTTTCGATAACGAGTTTCATGCCAAGGGTGGCCCCATGGGGGTCAGCCAGCCGCGCGCGCCTTTACCGATATGCGAGGCGTATTTTGAGGCCGCTGGTCAACTCGGCATGCCGCGCAACGCGGACATGACCGGCGCCAGTCAGGACGGGGTCGGCTATTACCAGCTAACCCAGCGTAATGCCTTGCGGTCTTCCGCCTCGGTAGCCTTTCTGAAATCCGCCCGAAAGCGCCCCAACCTGACAATCCGCACCGGGATTCAGGTGTTGCGCATTCTGGTTGAAAACGGCGTGGCTCGTGGGGTCGAGCTTGCCCAAGGCAGCGGTGTGGAAACCGTTGTTGCGGATAGCGAGGTTATCTTGTCCTCCGGCGCCATCGGTTCACCCCGATTGCTGCAACTTTCCGGCATTGGCCCGGCGGATCACCTGCAAAGCATTGGCATAGACGTAGTGCTGGATCAGCCGGAAGTGGGTACCAATCTACAAGATCATCTGGACCTGTTCACCATCTCTGAATGCACCGGCGATCACACCTATGACAAATATGCCAAGCTGCATTGGTCGGCCGTGGCGGGACTGCAATATCTGTTGACCAAGAGGGGTCCCGTTGCCTCGAGCCTGTTTGAAACCGGAGGTTTTTGGTATCTTGAAGAAGGCGCGCGCTCACCCGATGTGCAGTTCCACCTTGGGCTTGGTTCGGGCATCGAAGCGGGGGTCGATAAAATGCGCCATTCCGGCGTAACGCTGAATTCGGCATATCTGCGCCCACGCTCGCGCGGAACGGTACGCCTTGCCAGCAATGACCCGAACACGCCGCCTCTTTTAGATCCGAATTACTGGGCGGACCCCCATGACCGGGAAATGTCCATACGCGGCCTTAAACTGGTGCAGGAGATAATGCGTCAGGATGCGCTCAAACCATATGTGTTGCGGGAAATTCTGCCGGGACCAGACGTGCAGACGGATGATGACTATTTCAACTATGCCTGTGCCAATTCCAAAACCGACCACCACCCCGCCGGCACCTGCCGGATGGGGGCCGATGATGGCTCGGTCGTGGACCCACGTTTAAATTTCCGTGGGATAAACAATTTGCGGGTGGTCGATGCCTCGATCATGCCGCGGCTTATATCCTCAAACACCAATGCGCCGACCATCATGATTGCCGAGAAAGCGGCGGACATGATCAAGGCCGATCATGCAATGTGAGAACCGCTATGTTGCTACCCACCTACGAAGGTGCTTTAGAAGAATATGCGTTGTCCGGCACGCCGCTGATACCGCACGCGCCTAAAACTGCTTTCACCCGCACCGCCTTTGCCGCCGCGCATGTTGTGTCAGACCCGATGGCCGAACGCACACCGTGGCAGGGACGCCCGGCGGTGGACTGGGAAGCCACCCTGAAGTTTCGCCATATGTTGTGGGATCAGGGGCTGGGGCTGGCCGAGGCAATGGATACCGCCCAGCGCGGCATGGGTGTCGACTGGTTGACCGCGAAAGAATTGATCGAACGCACGATGAGTGCGGCCCGCGCGCACCCCTTGAAGCCACGCGTAGCCTGCGGTGCAGGCACTGATCAGGCTGATCCTACCAGCCTGATCAGTGAAGAGGCCATCATCGCCGCCTATAGCGAACAGATGGAAGCGATCGAGGCTGCTGGCGGGCAGATCATCATCATGGCCAGCCGGGCGATGGCGACCCTTGGTGGTGGACCTGACCTATATGCGCGCGT
Organism: uncultured Aliiroseovarius sp.; assembly: GCA_964550345.1. GTDB lineage: Bacteria > Pseudomonadota > Alphaproteobacteria > Rhodobacterales > Rhodobacteraceae > JAAEUB01. The sequence continues at coordinate 63,467 of CAZJYZ010000009.1, forward strand.
CTACGGCAAACTTATTGAACAGGCTTCCCAACCGATTATCCTGCACTGGCTGGGCGACATGTTTGACCCTGCCCTAAAGGGCTATTGGGGCGACGATGATCTGGATAAGGCGGCGGACAATGTGCTGGAGATTATCCAGACCCATGCAGCTAAGATCGACGGCATCAAAATCTCGCTTCTCGAACAATCGCGCGAAGAAGTCTTTCGCGCTCGTCTGCCGGAGAATGTGCGCCTTTATACCGGGGATGATTTTAACTACGCCGCGCTGATCGAGGGGGATGGCACGCACTTTTCCCATGCTTTGCTGGGCATTTTTGCAGCGATTGCCCCGGCCGCAGCACAAGCGCTTGAGGCGCTGGCCATGGGAGATAGTAAAACCTATCACAACCTGCTTGCCCCCACTGTTCCTCTGTCGCGCGAAATTTTCAAAGCGCCGACGCTATATTACAAGGCTGGTATTGCCTTTCTGTCCTGGCTGAACGGCACCCAGAAACACTTCATCATGCCCGCTGGTTTTCAGTCTTCGCGTGAGATCACACATTACGCCGAGATCTTTCGTCTGGCAGACGCGGCAGGCCTGTTATCCAACCCGGATCTGGCTCAGGAAAGAATGAGGCTGTTGCTTCGCCTTCATGGATTTGATTAGAGAGGCCCATGGTTAGACGTCCTACGATCATAGATGTGGCAAACAAGGCCGGGGTATCCAAATCCACCGTGTCCCTGGTGTTGCAAAACAGCCCGTCGGTGAAACTGGAAACCCGTGAAAAAGTGCAGGAGGCCATCCGTGAAACCGGCTACGTCTATAACCGGGGTGCTGCCAATCTGCGTGGTGGGCCTGCCGGGCTTATTGGTCTGGTTATCAATGATCTGCGCAACCCGTACTATACTGAGCTGGCCGTAAGTACCCAGATGACTTTTTCAACACGTGGATACACAACGGTCGTTGCAAACTCGAATGAAGACCCGAAAATTCAGGAAGAAGTCATCAGCTCTATGCTGGAACATGGCATCGATGCTTTGTTGATTGCCCCTTGCTACGGTGGCACAGGTGGGGATTTCGATCAGATCATCCGTACTGGCATCCCCGCGATTCAGGTGTTGAGACGTGGGGATAAACGCACTGAACAATTACCTTTTTGTTCGATGGACTACGAACGTGGCTCCTACCTGGCGGCTGAGCATCTTGTAGGGCAAGGCGCTAAAAAAATAGCCTTTGTCGGTGGTATCGAATCCTTTGACATCACGTCCGAACGAAAAAGCGGCTATCTGGAAAAGATGAGCGAGACCAAAAATAAACCACGCCTTTTCCATGGTGCTTCAAGCCGGGCCTTTGGCTATGAAATGGCGCTGGAAATAACGAGCAAGCACCCGGAAATTGACGCAGTTATGGCGTTCAACGATCTGGTCGCCCTCGGTATGGTAGCAGGCTTTGCCGAAGCCGGTGTGAAACTGGGCCAAGATATGCGTCTTGTTGGGTTTGATGACATCGAAGAAGCGGCACAATCCTATCCCGGTCTGAGCACAGTCCATTGTGACGTGAACAGTTTTGGTTGCTGGACTGCCGGACTCTTATTGAACTGGCTTGAAAATGGCGTGCATCCGGGTGTGCCCAAGCATATGCCGGTTGAACTTGTGGTCAGGGCGACAAGCTGAGATGGCTTTTGAAAACGAAACACCGGATGCTTTCTTGCGACGCCTGTTTGATGTGGCAGTCACCGTTGCTGACCCGATGCGGGTCATTCCCCAGATTTTACCCCCTAAACCCGCTGGGCGCGTTGTTGTCATAGGCGCCGGTAAGGCCTCGGCGCGCATGGCCGAGGCGGTGGAGAGTGTTTGGGGGCCATGTGACGGGCTGGTGATCACCAGATACGGGTATGCCCGACCCTGTGAGGGAATTGAAATCGTTGAAGCCGCACACCCGGTACCGGACGAGGCGGGCATGCATGCCACTACCCGGATGCTTGAAATGCTGACTGGCCTTGGCGCGGATGATTACGTGCTGGCGCTGATCTCTGGCGGCGGGTCGGCATTGCTGAGCGCTCCGGCTGCCGGAATGTCATTGGCTGACAAGCAGGATGTGCACCGTGCGTTACTGAAATCCGGCGCTCCGATTGGTAAGATGAATGTTTTGCGCAAGCATTTGTCTCGGGTGAAAGGCGGGCAGCTGGCAGCAGCGGCCTACCCCGCCCGCATGCTGGCACTGTCAATCTCGGACGTCCCGGGCGACAAGTTGGGTGATATTGCGTCAGGTGCGACTGTCGGCGAAGAAACAAGCGTGCAGGACGCGCTTTCAATCGTCGATGAACACGCCATCCCTCTGCCTGCACGGGCCAAAGCTGCGCTGGCGGGCGGTTCAACAACGATACCGCCCGGAGACCGCCGCCTGTCCACCACCGAAAACAAGATCATATCCGCCCCCTCGCAATCCTTGTCCGCCGCTGCCGGCATCGCTGAAAACAATGGTCTGAAATTCACAATGCTGGGCGATGACATCGAAGGGGAAGCACGCGATGAAGGGACCCGGCAAGCACAGCTCGCCCTCAAAATTCAACGGGAAATGCGCCCAGGTGACAAACCGGTGCTTGTGCTGTCAGGGGGCGAATGCACAGTAACGGGGCGCGGGGACGGAATTGGTGGCCCCAACGCCGAATTCGCCCTGGCTGCGGCGATCAGCCTGAATGGCCAGCCCGGCATTCACCTGATTGCCTGTGACACGGATGGGGTAGACGGCGCGGCTGAAATCGCCGGAGCCATAGTTCGGCCCGAGACACTGGCCAGTGCCAGTCAAAAAGGTCTCGATCCGCAAGAAGCTTTAGCACGAAATGATAGTCACAGCTTCTTCGCAGGGGTTGACGGGCAGGTTGTAACCGGCCCTACCCTGACAAATGTCAATGATTTCCGTGCCTTCCTGATTTATCCAACGGGAGAATAACATGCTCAAACACTGCGTTTTTGTAAAATTCCGCGATGACACAGACCTGAAAAGCCGTGCAAGAGTTCTGGCAGGCTTTGGCGAGCTTGTGGACAAAGTTGATGGCATGCTTGCCTATGATTTTGGGCCAAATTTGGATTTTGAAAATAAATCACAGGACTACAGCGATGGCTTCATCGTTACTTTTCGCGATCGTGCGGCACATCTGGAATACGAAAACCACCCAAGGCACCAGGAGCTTGGGAAGGAACTGGTCAGCATGTGCAAGGGTGGGTATGCGGGCATCCTCGTGTTTGACCTGACGGTTACATGAATTGACGAAAACGCTGCCATTTAGAAGTGCGAACCCGGTCGAACCAATGAGGCGATCAAGGCCAGTCGGAGACATTCGATCCGCATCAGCTTCAATAGCATGGCGAAAACTCCTAGTGAAAACTCACTACGTTATCAGCTCGGCCAATCATTTTTACTGGCGGCATCGATCCTTTTATGGTTGTTTGTAGTGGCAAGTAGTTCTACTTGGGGTGTGTGTGTTAGGTTTTGGGCATTCAAAGGCATCCATTGATAGGAAGTTTGCCGCTGTCAAACACCAGATTGGGTTAACCAATTCGCGCAAAGACAAGACAAAGTCTCAATTGAGCCAAATGGACATTATCGGGATGCGGTTTTCAGCGGTGGGAAATGAATACGTATCCTCAAGACGCCGTTGGGTTGACAGAAGGTTGGCACTCGTTAGCTTGAAAGGAATTGAGGAAGATATTCACGAGCTAGCCAATCCCAGCAGCTTTAAGCCGTAATCTCCCATGGAAATGGGCCTGAATAGGTGAAAGGGCTATCAAACTCATTCAAATACGGTGGTATCATGTCTTTTTCTGACAAGATGGCGGGCCCTTCCAAACCCCAGTCAATGCCGATCCCCGGGTCATCCCAACGGACGGCACCTTCGCATTCCGGGGCATATTGATCCGTGCATTTATAGACAACTTCCGTGTCCGGTTCTCGGGTAACATAGCCGTGCAAAAACCCTGCCGGGACAAGGAGCTGCCGTCCGTTCTCGAAACTCAACTCAACCCCTACCCAATGCCCGTAATTGGGACTGCCCTTGCGTATATCCACAGCCACATCAAGTATCCGGCCTCGTCCGCAACGCACTAGTTTGTCCTGTGCGTGGGGAGGGGCCTGGAAATGCAGGCCTCGCAATGTCCCGACTTCACTGGAAAGCGCCTGATTATCTTGAACAAAATCCAATGCGATACCATGTTCTTGCCAACGGGTGGAATTCCAGGTTTCACCAAAAAATCCCCTGTGGTCCCCAAAACGCTTTGGGGTGGCGATTACCACCCCCGGCAGGGTGGTTTGTGTAATTTTCAGCATGCCTGCCCTTTTCCTTTATTGTCCCTCTTCTTTTCCACACATTGTTGCAAGAAGGCAAGATATGGACCAAACGGGATTCACTGAAAAGATCGGGGTCCCTTGAGCAACAACCATAATGCAAATGCCAGCTCGCCGATGGTTACGATGATTAGCAAACCAATGATCACAATTGAAAGCACGGTATTTTCAACATTCAGGATTTTGAAAACACCCTGCAAGCTATAACCGAAAGCACCTATCAGCATCGCCCATCCCAAAAGGTGCGGGAAAATATTCGATTTGATAACCATGTAACCAATAGCCACGAGATGCATGCCAAAAAACAATTGCCAAACATAAATCCCAAACTCGTGCGCCGTTAAGAAAAGCATAATTGCAGCCTGTAATTGCGCTGGTTCAAGCGTGTTTTGATTATCAGCACTACCCAAAAGGGTGAGTGGCATGATGTTAATCAGCAGGTTCACTGCCATCACCAAAACCATGGCAAACCTCGAATAGGCAGCGATTGTTGTCAGGGTTTTACTGATCGGTTTAAACATTACGTACAGCAAGGCGGTCAGGACGACTTCGACCAGCAAAACCACAATATCGGCAAATATGCCTGCCTTAAACAAAGTTAGATTTGCCGCGAGGTTGCTGGCTGAAACGCTTGCGTTGCCACTCTCAATTATGACCGAGGGTACATAGCCAATGGCGAAGGCGCCGAAAACTGCAATGACCAAGTACAACGTACCGGCAATTCGTGCGTATGATTTGGGACTAATTTCAAAATGTTGACTGGTCATGCCAATTTTCCTGTTGTTGCGCGCTGTTACTTGGGCGGTGTGTGAAGTTGCTTCGGATTTCAAAGGATGAAGGTTGGTGTTCAACTCCTTGACAAAGAGGTAGCCTGGCCAAATCTACAAATAAATTGACCAATTATGCTGGTTTGATATGCGTATCTGCATGGATTGGCGTGCCGTAAAATTTGACTGGAACAGAGCCCGGGCTTTCCTGGTGACCGCCGAGGAAGGATCACTGTCGGCAGCCGCCCGTGCATTGGGGCTGGCGCAACCCACGCTGGGGCGGCAGGTTGTTGCGTTGGAACAAGATTTGGGGATCGTTTTGTTTGAACGGGTGGGGCGTGGCCTGACGCTGACACCTGGCGGCTTGGAATTGTTGGAACATGTGCGGGCCATGGGGGATGCGGCAAACTTGGTTTCTCTGACAGCTGCCGGGCAATCACAATCCATCGAGGGCACAATATGCATTGCAGCAAGCGAGATTTATGCAACCAAGGTGCTGCCCCCGATCATAGCCGAACTGCGTAGGCTTGAACCCGGAATAAGTATTGAAATCGTCGCCTCGAACGCCCCCAGTGATTTGCGGCGACGCGAGGCGGACATCGCTATCCGCAATTTCCGCCCGGCTGAACCGGACCTGATCGCCAGAAAAATCGGCAACGTGCCGGCACATCTTTATGCAACACCAGACTATATTCGTCACATCGGCAACCCGAGCCAAGTCGATGACCTTCACAAAGCTGAATTCATCAATATCGACCATCACGGCGGGATGATGAAGGGACTTGCAAGTATGGGGGTCAGCTTGACGAAAGCAAACTTTCCCGTGCTAACAGGAAGCTATCCGGTTATGTGGGAATTGGTGAAACAGGGTGTAGGCATTGGCGTCCTTGACGGAAATATCGGGGATGCAGAACCATTGGTGGAACGGGTTCTACCCGATATGGAGCCGCTTATTTTTCCGATCTGGCTGGTGGCACATCGTGAATTGAATACATCACGCCGTATCAGAATGGTTTTTGATCTACTAGCTGATCGCCTGATCAAAATTTACTCAGCTTGAAGCGTAAACCATGACTACTGCAATTCACTCAAGCACTTCAGGGTAGCTAAACAGAGCGGGCAAACCACCAGTATGCAGCAACAGGATTTTTTGCCCTTTACTGATGACTCCCCTTTTGAGGAGGTCAAGCAGACCTGCAAAGGTTTTGGCCGTGTAAACCGGGTCGAGGAGAACCCCTTCCTGACGGGCCATCAGGGTCAAAGCCTCGCGCGTGCTTTCGCCAACACGACCATAGCCAGGCGCAAGCACATTATCCCAGACATTTATGTCATCCATGGTGAGGGCAGGATCAATTTCCAGCATCCCGGCCAGCTTGCCAAGTACGGTTTCCATCCGCGCCTTTTGCTGGTCGCTGTCTCGGCGCACACAAATGCCGTGGACCGGAGCATTTTGACCTGCCAAACGCAGACCCGTCAAAAATCCGGCATGGGTAGCCCCACTACCCGAAGGTACAACGGCCATGTCGAAGTCATCCATTTGATGGTGTAACTCGGCAGCTCCGGCAACATATCCCAGCGCGCCCAAGGGCGGATGGCCTAATCCCAGATGTATGACATAGGGTTTACGGCCTTCAGCCTGCAGTTGATCCGCACGGTCGTGAAGAGCATTGTCGGCACCAGCCTCATCCTCGCCCTGAGGAAAACTCATATGCTCGGCCCCAAGAATACGGCCTAGAAAAACATTACCCGAGTTGTAATAAAGCGCGTCCATGTCCGGCACGCGTTCTTCCAGCTGCAAAACTGACTTCATCCCGAAACGCGTGGCCGCAGCGGCGGCAGAACGTACAAAATTAGACTGAACTGCGCCGGTTATCAGGATTGTATCGGCACCCTGTTCCAGAGCTTCTCCGAAATAGAATTCCAACTGACGTGTTTTGTTGCCACCAAAACTCAGACTGGTCAGATCATCGCGTTTCATCCACAGGTCAATTCCCAACAGGTCAGACATACGCTCAAGCGGTTCAACCGGAGTTTCATGGGTCATTAGATCGGCGCGAGGAAAGCGTGCCAGCCTGTCGTTGATATTCATAATTCCGTCCATCCTCAGTATATGTGTCATCCAATCTGCCAGGCGCGGCGGAAAAGGACGATGCAGGCAAGTAGTGAGATTACCAATATTGAATTAGTGATCGCCTTTTGTGGTAACATTGGCCCTATCCAGCGTCCCAAAACTGACCCGGCGAATGCTGCCAGTGTGAAATGTATTAGCCACGGGGCCCCTACAATCGCCCCCCAATCCGTCAGGCTGTGCAGCGCAAAGGCTGTACCGTAGGCGATCAGCGCAATCGGCTGCACCAGTTTGCGTGCTTCGCGCGCAGATCGCCCGATTGCCAGCAGGCCAAGCACCATCAAAGGCCCCGGTGTTGCCGCCCACACCGTCGCCAGACCGGACAAAGCCGACACCCCTTTGAACCCCGCCGGGCTAATATGGGAATCCCTTGGTAAAAAAGTGGAAATAACCCCTATCAGCAACAAGGAGGCCGTCAGGGCCAGAACAACCGGTTCAGATAAAAACGGATAGACCAGCAAACCCGCTGCGATCCCTGCAAGGCACCCCAGAATAGCGTTCCTAATCAACGTCTTATCCGCCTGCCAGACGCGTCTTTGGACCGCTAAGGCGGAAACCAGAGTATTCAGCATCAGCAAAACCGGAACGGCGGTTGACGTGCCAAGCAGCACCATCATCACAGGGGCCACCACAATGCTGAAACCGACGCCAACGCCGACCTGAATCAGAGCCCCTAAACCTATGGCAAGAAGCAAAATAATGAGGTCCGCGGGCAATCTGAAATCCTATCTGAATGTTTCCCGGGGACCCTAACACCACCAGTATTGAAACCAATTCTATTTGCGACATCGTATGTTTTTTAGTCAATTATCCGGGCCTTAATTGCTGCCCTCTAACAATTGCTGCAAAGCGTTTGCCGCACCTTCTTGCAATTGCTCCTCCAGCGTCGGGGCTTGCGCGTCCTCGCCCGTCCCCCCTTCGGGTTGCGCGGCGTCCCCCTCGCTGTCTGGCTCTTCTGAGGTGCTTATACCCAATTGCTCTGAAATAACGTCAATGGCACGTTCTTCCAGCGCTTCAATCTCGTCACTCAATTCCTGTTCAGCCAGAGCTTCCACATCAAGGCTGTAGGCAAGATTGTCCCAAGGGCCATGTATGCGCAGGGGCACCCGCACGCCGTCCTCTGTCCCTTCAGAGGTCAAAACACCCGGCACAATTGTATAATCAAGCACCTGCTGGCCCACCCCAACTGTGCCTGAGCCGGTCATTTCCCCAAATGCCGCGCGCATTTCCAGATCATCATTACTGACAATACCACCTTCCATGGCGAAGCTTGCCGTGATGCTGTCATAGACCGTGCGCTGCCCCTCGCCACGATAAGAAGTATCAAGGTTCAAGATCATTCCACCAATATCCAGCCCAAGGATTGCGCCCTGCCCGAACTCCACAGCACCGGAACCCGAAAGGGAATTCATCAGCGTATGCATGTCATTGCCAACGGCCAGAAACTTGACCTGCCCGGTCCCGGTTCCTTCAAGCCGGTCAAATCCGGCAAATTCGGTTAAAAGCGGCTTCAAGCCCACATTTGAGGCCATAATATCCCCTCCGGTGGAAAGCCCGCCACGCCCGTTGAGTACGTATTGCCCTGCAATTGACCCGCCATAAGCCGCGACTTCAGCAAGGTCGAACACCAGCCGCCCTGCAGTCAGGGTCGCGGTCAGTCTGGTTGTCCCCAGCGTTATGATCCCGGCATCAAGACTGGCCAGCGCCAACGATACCTCGGCATCGACAGCATGAAGGGCGCTGACATCAATTGGGGCGCGCGACCAACCAGCTGGTGAAGGTTCGCTTTCCCCTTCCATCAGACCTGAAAGATCAAGTGGCCCGCCTTGCAAATTGGCGCGGATCAGCGGCCTTTCCCCCGATGGATCTAGCTCAACCGAGCCAATAAGCTGGTTCTCGTCAAAGGTCAGCTGTAAGTCGTGAAGGGAAACGCCACCATCAGGTGCAAGCGTTATGGAACCAAGCGCTGCCAGCCGGTCGGGGCCCAACCCACGGGGCAGCGCAGGCGCCCCCTACCCTGCCAGAGCCAATAAGGGGGCAAGGTCTGTGGCGTCAAAGTTAACCGCCCCCGATACCGACAATGGCGTCAAACCCGTCTGCCCCTCAAAACCGGCGCTACCGCCATCCCAGGCCAGCTTCAGCCTTACAGGGCCTTGTGCACCGTCCATTAACTGCGCAAGGTCACTGGCCATGGCTTCGACGCTCACTACTGCGCCGTTCATCTCAGCGCTTCCCTCAAGGCTTGCGGGTTGGGCAAGCGAGGGTAGACGAAATGTAAGGTTCATGTCCTGCACAGTCATTTCAGTACCCGCGGCGAGGTCGCGGTAAACAAGTGACCCATTCGAAATCTGTGCTTCGTCGATATTCAGTTTTCCAAGCCCGCCACCTTGTCTGGCTGGCCCTCCGGTCTGATCCGAGACGTCCCCCGCCCCTGCCATTTCCCAGTTAACCGCCCCGTCTGTGTTCTTTATCAGCACGACCTCGGGCTTCACTAATTCGAAGCGCTTTACGTGAATTTTTCCCGAAAATAGCGGCCCCAGTGCCACGCCGACATTAAGCCGCTCTGCATGCAACAAAGGTGCCTCACCGGCCCAATCCGGGTTGCCAATCTCGATCCCTTCAGCACTCACGCCAAGCGAAGGGTAGATCGATGGGCTTATACCGCCAGAAATCACAAGGCTGCGGCCTGTAAACCGTTCAAACTGTTCGCCAACCAGTGCGCCGATCCTTTCTGCCGGGATCAAAAACAGACTCCCAACAAGGACAAGCACCAACAACACCAGAACCAAAACAATTCGTATGATCCACCGCATGATAATCTCCTTGTTTAATCGCCCGCGCTTAATTCTGTGCGGATCTGACTTCTGCCTGTTTGGAGCATTTCAATTATTGGAATGTTATTTGAAACGCTGCCAAAACACTAGCCACTGCAATCTGAGGCGAACCATCCCCTTCTCTTTTTAGTGGGCAATCGGGCGCAAAGTTTTTAGGGCTTCAGACAAAAGAAACCCCGGCCCATCAATTCGATGGGCCGGGGTAACATTAGCTTAAAGCCGGGAATTCTCAGCTTATTTAGTTTTTATAAGCGACCGCCGGCAGCCAGGTTGTAAGTTCTGGCCAGAAGAACACGATCAGAAGCCCGATCAGCTGCAATATCACAAACGGGATGATACCCCGGTAAATGTGGCCAAGGCTGATACCCGGAGGACAGACGCCTTTGAGATAGAAGAGCGCAAAACCCACCGGGGGCGTCAGGAACGACGTTTGCAGCGTTACCGCCACCAGGATCGCGAACCAGACAACCGACGGATTATCGACCACTCCGAAGCCTTCAACCGGAATATTCAGGCTTAGAATTACTGGCAGCATCAGCGGCATGATGATCAGAGTAATCTCGATCCAATCCAGCAGGAAACCCAGAAGGAAGATGATGAACAGGATGAAAGCAACCACCATGTAAGGATTATCGAAACTGCCCAAAACAAGGTTTTCAATAATTTCATCTCCACCGAACCGACGCAGGATATAAGAAAAGAAGTTGGCGGCGATAAAAATCCCGACAATGTACCCCGAGGTGTTCAGGGTTTGACGCATGACGTCCTTGAACACCTTGCCGTTTAGGTTGCGTGAGAACAATGCCAGCAATGTGGCCCCTAAAGCGCCAAGACCCGAAGCTTCAGTTGGCGTTGCCAGACCAAAGAAGATTGAACCAAGAACCAGGACAATCAGGCCAAACGGAGGCACAACCGACAGAGCCACTTCACCGACTATCTTAAGATTTATCGCTTCACGATCTTCCGGAACCGGCATGGATTTTGGTGAAATCAAGCCATAAATGATGATGAAGGCGATATACAGAACACCCAATAGAAGGCCGGGAAACAAGGCGCCCATGAACAGATCGCCCAGCGATATTGCCAGCTGATCCGACATAATCACCAGCATGATCGAGGGCGGTATGAGGATGCCCAATGTACCACTTGCGGCAATTGTGCCGGTGGCTATGGGCTTGGCGTAATTCTGTCCCATCATGGCGGGGATACCCATCACGCCCAACAGCACGACAGAGGCGCCAATCACCCCGGTCGAGGCCGCAAGGATAATACCGATCAGCATCACCGTAAGGGCAAGACCGCCCTTGAGCGCGCCAAACAACACCTGCATCGAGCGCATCATCTTTTGCGCCACGCCGGATTGATCCAGCATCAGCCCCATATAGATGAACATTGGCAGTGCCACGAGCACCGGATTTTTGATGATCCCGCCGAAAAAGCGCCCGGCATTGGTGTGAAGTTTGATGTAGGAGACACCAGTTCGGTGAAACTCGATATATTCGTTGATCAGCTTTTTATTTGGATCAAGCACCAGCATCGCGAACATGGCAAAGATCAGGCTGACGCCAACAAGTGCATAAACAACCGGAATGCCGCGAAACAGCATAATGACGAAAGTTGCGAACATGGCCAGGACTAGCCACTGGTTCATGTCCATCAACACGCCCATAGCAGAAAGGATTTGCATGTGATCAGGCCTCGGAACTGGAGCGTCGGCTGATCATAAAGCTGACCCCCGCGATGATGAGAATTAGGCCCAGACCATACCAGACCGTGTAGTCGAAAACCGGCTCGCGCGATACCTTGCGCGTGCTCAGCTCGGGGTTGGAAAGATGCACGATCCACCACAATGCGTAATATGTCGCCCTCTCAGCCAGAAACCAGAAGCCAGGCAGCCCGGCGATGATGATCCGCCAGACAGTTGGCTTGCCTAACTTTGCCAAGTTGCGAGTAAGCGTCGCGACTGCCGAGATGATCGCGGCTACAAAAAGGAGTGGCATCATGGTTTTCAAAAGAAAGAGACCATGTAGCCCGTTGGGGCTGTCAGAACCTTCCCGTGCCTGAATAGACGAAAACGCATAGTGCATCAGGACGTCCGTCATGATTACCAGGAAAGGAAGCAACAACCAGCCAAGCCCAAAGACCTCAATCCGCGCCTGTTTGCGTAGGCTGTAATGGGCGTGGAAGATATCCACCCGTACATGGCTGTTCGTGGTAATCGCATAGCCGAATGCGGCGATCATCGCGATGCCATACATCCACCACTGCAAGTCATCGAGCCAGGCCTGATTGTGTCCCATTTTGCGGATCACGACCTGTGTGACAATTGCCACCATCAGGAGTGGAAACAACCAAGCCAGGACATTGCCAATATTGATGACCAGGCGATCACCCCAGAGATGCTCTTTGCGATTCATCTCGCCGGGATCGGAGATCTTGATCACCTCTTCGACGTCAATGTCGGTGCCGGACATTATTTCTACTCCCCTGTTTTAAATGAGGCGGCCACCCGAAGGCAGCCGCCAGCAAATCGCTTCACGTGACTGGTTATCAGTTACGCGGCAGGTAGATCGATGACCAGACCTTGTAACCAGCACGGTAATCCTGCAGGTCAGCCCAAACTTCCTGGAAGAACGGATCGTCAGCCGACAGTTCTCCAACAACCTCGTCCCAAGCACCTTCGAACGCAGCCAGCATTTCCGGCGACCACTGCTTGATGGTCACGCCGTTATTTTCCTGGTTGTCGATCATGGCGGCGTAGTTGGTGGCTTCACCTTCCGCCAGGTTGGTGGTGATGGTAGCCAGACAAGCTGTTTCGATCTGCGCCTGAGAGATCTCATCCAGATCTTCCCAAACATCGCCATTGATCAGCAGTTCGAACAAGGTCGAGGGCTGGTGCCAGCCGGGGAAGTAGTTGAACTTGGCAATCTTGTGGAAGCCAAGACGCGCATCAATGCGTGGCATCGAGAACTCGGTCGCGTCGATCGCGCCGCGCTCAAGCGCCGGGAAGATATCACCAGCAGCCAACAGAGACGTCGAAACGCCCAGTTTCTGCATTGCTTTGGCACCCAGGCCAAAGAAGCGCATGTTCAGACCTTTGAGGTCTTCAACCGAGTTAATCTCGTTCTTGAACCAACCGGAAGTTTCCGGGGCGATAACACCACACGGGATGGCGTGTACGTTGTAGCCGGCATCGTCATACATCTGCTGCCAGTATTTGGCACCATCGTCGTAGAGGATCCAGCCGAGGAATTCGCCAGCTTCCGGACCAAATGGTACAGCCGCGAAAAGCGAGGCTGAATTGATTTTACCCTGCCAATAGCCGGATGTTGCGTAAGCTGCGTCAACCGAGCCGTTTGCGACAGCATCCAGAGCTTCAAGCGTCGGGACAAGCTTGCCGGGGTCGTAATGTTCAATCTCGACCGAATCCGAGATCGAGTTGATCCGGCCGGTGAAGTCCACCGCCGCCGTGCCGAGGATGGGCAGGTTCTGACCGAACGCAGTGGTCATCTCAATCGTTGTCTGGGCTGAGGCAGCACCACCCGACAGGGCGATACCGGCAATAGCCGCTAGTGTAATTGACTTCATTTCGTTCCTCCCATGAAACGTAAGTTTTGGCTCGCAAGCCGTTTGAGGGCGAGTCACCCTCCCTGAACTGGTAAAACAAACTTACCAATATTTGTGACCAGACTTCAACCCTTCTCTTTTTAGTGGGCAATCGGGCGCAAAGTTTTTAGGGCTTCAGACAAAAGAAACCCCGGCCCATCAATTCGATGGGCCGGGGTAACATTAGCTTAAAGCCGGGAATTCTCAGCTTATTTAGTTTTTATAAGCGACCGCCGGCAGCCAGGTTGTAAGTTCTGGCCAGAAGAACACGATCAGAAGCCCGATCAGCTGCAATATCACAAACGGGATGATACCCCGGTAAATGTGGCCAAGGCTGATACCCGGAGGACAGACGCCTTTGAGATAGAAGAGCGCAAAACCCACCGGGGGCGTCAGGAACGACGTTTGCAGCGTTACCGCCACCAGGATCGCGAACCAGACAACCGACGGATTATCGACCACTCCGAAGCCTTCAACCGGAATATTCAGGCTTAGAATTACTGGCAGCATCAGCGGCATGATGATCAGAGTAATCTCGATCCAATCCAGCAGGAAACCCAGAAGGAAGATGATGAACAGGATGAAAGCAACCACCATGTAAGGATTATCGAAACTGCCCAAAACAAGGTTTTCAATAATTTCATCTCCACCGAACCGACGCAGGATATAAGAAAAGAAGTTGGCGGCGATAAAAATCCCGACAATGTACCCCGAGGTGTTCAGGGTTTGACGCATGACGTCCTTGAACACCTTGCCGTTTAGGTTGCGTGAGAACAATGCCAGCAATGTGGCCCCTAAAGCGCCAAGACCCGAAGCTTCAGTTGGCGTTGCCAGACCAAAGAAGATTGAACCAAGAACCAGGACAATCAGGCCAAACGGAGGCACAACCGACAGAGCCACTTCACCGACTATCTTAAGATTTATCGCTTCACGATCTTCCGGAACCGGCATGGATTTTGGTGAAATCAAGCCATAAATGATGATGAAGGCGATATACAGAACACCCAATAGAAGGCCGGGAAACAAGGCGCCCATGAACAGATCGCCCAGCGATATTGCCAGCTGATCCGACATAATCACCAGCATGATCGAGGGCGGTATGAGGATGCCCAATGTACCACTTGCGGCAATTGTGCCGGTGGCTATGGGCTTGGCGTAATTCTGTCCCATCATGGCGGGGATACCCATCACGCCCAACAGCACGACAGAGGCGCCAATCACCCCGGTCGAGGCCGCAAGGATAATACCGATCAGCATCACCGTAAGGGCAAGACCGCCCTTGAGCGCGCCAAACAACACCTGCATCGAGCGCATCATCTTTTGCGCCACGCCGGATTGATCCAGCATCAGCCCCATATAGATGAACATTGGCAGTGCCACGAGCACCGGATTTTTGATGATCCCGCCGAAAAAGCGCCCGGCATTGGTGTGAAGTTTGATGTAGGAGACACCAGTTCGGTGAAACTCGATATATTCGTTGATCAGCTTTTTATTTGGATCAAGCACCAGCATCGCGAACATGGCAAAGATCAGGCTGACGCCAACAAGTGCATAAACAACCGGAATGCCGCGAAACAGCATAATGACGAAAGTTGCGAACATGGCCAGGACTAGCCACTGGTTCATGTCCATCAACACGCCCATAGCAGAAAGGATTTGCATGTGATCAGGCCTCGGAACTGGAGCGTCGGCTGATCATAAAGCTGACCCCCGCGATGATGAGAATTAGGCCCAGACCATACCAGACCGTGTAGTCGAAAACCGGCTCGCGCGATACCTTGCGCGTGCTCAGCTCGGGGTTGGAAAGATGCACGATCCACCACAATGCGTAATATGTCGCCCTCTCAGCCAGAAACCAGAAGCCAGGCAGCCCGGCGATGATGATCCGCCAGACAGTTGGCTTGCCTAACTTTGCCAAGTTGCGAGTAAGCGTCGCGACTGCCGAGATGATCGCGGCTACAAAAAGGAGTGGCATCATGGTTTTCAAAAGAAAGAGACCATGTAGCCCGTTGGGGCTGTCAGAACCTTCCCGTGCCTGAATAGACGAAAACGCATAGTGCATCAGGACGTCCGTCATGATTACCAGGAAAGGAAGCAACAACCAGCCAAGCCCAAAGACCTCAATCCGCGCCTGTTTGCGTAGGCTGTAATGGGCGTGGAAGATATCCACCCGTACATGGCTGTTCGTGGTAATCGCATAGCCGAATGCGGCGATCATCGCGATGCCATACATCCACCACTGCAAGTCATCGAGCCAGGCCTGATTGTGTCCCATTTTGCGGATCACGACCTGTGTGACAATTGCCACCATCAGGAGTGGAAACAACCAAGCCAGGACATTGCCAATATTGATGACCAGGCGATCACCCCAGAGATGCTCTTTGCGATTCATCTCGCCGGGATCGGAGATCTTGATCACCTCTTCGACGTCAATGTCGGTGCCGGACATTATTTCTACTCCCCTGTTTTAAATGAGGCGGCCACCCGAAGGCAGCCGCCAGCAAATCGCTTCACGTGACTGGTTATCAGTTACGCGGCAGGTAGATCGATGACCAGACCTTGTAACCAGCACGGTAATCCTGCAGGTCAGCCCAAACTTCCTGGAAGAACGGATCGTCAGCCGACAGTTCTCCAACAACCTCGTCCCAAGCACCTTCGAACGCAGCCAGCATTTCCGGCGACCACTGCTTGATGGTCACGCCGTTATTTTCCTGGTTGTCGATCATGGCGGCGTAGTTGGTGGCTTCACCTTCCGCCAGGTTGGTGGTGATGGTAGCCAGACAAGCTGTTTCGATCTGCGCCTGAGAGATCTCATCCAGATCTTCCCAAACATCGCCATTGATCAGCAGTTCGAACAAGGTCGAGGGCTGGTGCCAGCCGGGGAAGTAGTTGAACTTGGCAATCTTGTGGAAGCCAAGACGCGCATCAATGCGTGGCATCGAGAACTCGGTCGCGTCGATCGCGCCGCGCTCAAGCGCCGGGAAGATATCACCAGCAGCCAACAGAGACGTCGAAACGCCCAGTTTCTGCATTGCTTTGGCACCCAGGCCAAAGAAGCGCATGTTCAGACCTTTGAGGTCTTCAACCGAGTTAATCTCGTTCTTGAACCAACCGGAAGTTTCCGGGGCGATAACACCACACGGGATGGCGTGTACGTTGTAGCCGGCATCGTCATACATCTGCTGCCAGTATTTGGCACCATCGTCGTAGAGGATCCAGCCGAGGAATTCGCCAGCTTCCGGACCAAATGGTACAGCCGCGAAAAGCGAGGCTGAATTGATTTTACCCTGCCAATAGCCGGATGTTGCGTAAGCTGCGTCAACCGAGCCGTTTGCGACAGCATCCAGAGCTTCAAGCGTCGGGACAAGCTTGCCGGGGTCGTAATGTTCAATCTCGACCGAATCCGAGATCGAGTTGATCCGGCCGGTGAAGTCCACCGCCGCCGTGCCGAGGATGGGCAGGTTCTGACCGAACGCAGTGGTCATCTCAATCGTTGTCTGGGCTGAGGCAGCACCACCCGACAGGGCGATACCGGCAATAGCCGCTAGTGTAATTGATTTCATTTCGTTCCTCCCATGAAACGTAAGTTTTGGCCCGCAAGCCGTTTGAGGGCGAGTCACCCCTCCCTGAACTGGTAAAACAATCTTACCAATATTGTCAATCCCGGAGTAAATTTGG
>CAZJYZ010000010.1:0-2573 GCA_964550345.1 uncultured Aliiroseovarius sp.
CCCACCTGCAACCCGCGCAGAGCTTGAGGCCAGCATGGGCACGGTCCTGAAAAGCGCCCTGCGCGATCCGTCCTTCAGCCTGATATTTTTGGGCTTCTTTTCCTGTGGATATCAGCTTGCCTTCATCACCGCGCATTTCCCGGCCTTCGTAACCGAGATGTGCGGCACCATTGACCCCTCCGGCACGCTTGCCTCAATCGGTGTCTCAACAACCTCAGCATTGGGGGCGGTCGCAATCTCGCTCATCGGGTTGGCAAATATTGCAGGGACTTTGCTGGCAGGCTGGCTTGGCAACCGATATTCAAAAAAATACCTGCTGGCAGCGATTTATACCGGGCGCACAATCGTTGCCGCCCTGTTCATCCTAATGCCGATCACCCCAACCAGCGTCATCCTGTTCTCACTGGCGATGGGCAGCCTCTGGCTGGCCACGGTGCCCCTGACGTCAGGGCTGGTCGCCCATATCTACGGGCTGCGCTATATGGGCACGCTTTACGGTATTGTCTTCTTTTCCCATCAATTAGGCAGCTTCCTTGGCATTTGGCTGGGCGGGCGCATGTATGACGCCACCGGAGATTACACCTTCGTCTGGTGGATCGGCGTCGGCGTCGGGGCCTTCTCGGCCATTGTCCACCTTCCCATCCGGGAACGCCCAGCAGGCGCTTTGGCCTAGAACACGGGTGCCCGTTCGCTGTTTTTACGAGGTTCGGGGCAAAGTGTTATCCGCTGCGCAATGGGCATAGCTACCAATCCCCGTCTCAGGAACGACCCCGTGAATTTCAGAAAATTTCTCCCTCCACCCAGTGGGAAATGGTCAGATAATCAGTGACCAGGTTGCGCGGTCTGCACTTCTTTCTGATATCCTTCGGGATCAAGGAATGCGAAAGCCGTTATCCCCAATTCTTCGTTTTCGCGAAGTTCGGTCAGACCAGAAACCCCTTCCTGACGCACCCAGTCATACCAGGCAGAAACATCCGGCACACGCAGGCAAATCTGGCAGGTCTTAGCTTCGGCCCAATGTTGCATTCCCCTGTCATTATCCACGAGGCCAATATGGGAATTGCCCGCAATCAAGTAAATTTTTGACCACCCCTGATCAATCGCCAACGTGAACCCCAGAACCTTCTCATAAAAATCCATGGCGGCCGGTAAGTCCCGGTAATATTGGAATGTTACCGTCAACTGGAACCCATCCATAGGCCGCTTAAAACCATTTCCCATGTTGCATTACTCCGCAGTTCGGGCCTGATTTGCCCGGCAAAATCGTCCGTTATTTACGCATCCTTTCAAACTGCACTTTTCACACCGGCAATGCGGTGGTTTTGAATACGGTCCGCAAGGCAAAGCTTGACTGCATGCCCTGCACCCCCGGCAAGCGGGCCAGATATCTGCGGTGGATACGTGCAAAATCTTCCGTATCTTCAGCCACCACCTTCAGCAGATAATCCGCCGTGCCCGCCATCAGGTGACATTCCAGAACGTCTGGCACCAAAGCTACCTCTCGTTCAAACGCATCTAATACTTCATCGGCCTGCCCTGACAGGGTGATTTCTACGAAAACCGTGGTTGGGCGGCCAAGTTTGCGCGCGTCCAGAAGGGCAACATAGTCGCGCACGAACCCCTCTGCCTCCAACCGCTGAACCCGCCGGTGACAGGCAGAAGGTGACAGGTTGATCTGTTCGGACAATTCCGCATTCGATATCCTACCGGTCTTTTGCAGTGCCTTCAGGATTCGACGGTCTATACTATCCAGTTCCATAATTGTGCAAGTTCCTTGCGCATTTAGAGGCATTTCCGGTGTTTTCGTGCGACTTATTAGGTTTATGCGCGCAATATGTCAAAGCATTTGCACCGGTGACGGCGTAGAGACGGATAAAGGTTGAACCCAATTAATCCGGCGGAGGGATACATGCTGATCGGTTGCCCAAAAGAAATCAAACCACAGGAATTTCGTGTTGGGCTGACGCCTAATGCCGCCTTGGAAGCCATAGCGCGCGGCCACCAGGTTGTTGTTGAAACCGAAGCGGGCAGCGGGTCGGGCTTCAGTGACGAAGATTACATTGCAGCGGGTGCGGAAATTCTCGGCACCGCCGAAGATGTCTTTGCCCGCGCCGATATGATCGTGAAAGTGAAAGAGCCACAAGCGGGTGAACGTAAGATGCTCCGCGAAGGCCAGCTTCTGTTTACGTACCTCCATCTGGCCCCGGACCCCGCACAAACCAAGGACCTCATGGAAAGTGGCTGTACGGCAATAGCTTATGAGACCGTGACCGATGCAACTGGTGGCCTGCCGCTTCTGGCGCCGATGTCCGAGGTTGCGGGCAAACTGGCACCACAGGTTGGTGCCTGGACCCTGCAAAAAGCCAATGGCGGGCGCGGCGTGCTGCTGGGCGGCGTGCCCGGCGTCGGCCCTGCCCGTGTCGTAGTAATCGGTGGCGGAAATGTGGGCACCCATGCGGCGCGTGTCGCTGCCGGGATGGGGGCCGATGTGACCGTACTCGACCGTTCGCTTCCGCGTCTGCGCTATCTTGATGATACGTTTGGTCGGCTGTTTAAAAATGGCTATGCCAGCG
>CAZJYZ010000010.1:2618-80589 GCA_964550345.1 uncultured Aliiroseovarius sp.
CATACCCACGAATTGCTGGTTCAGGCAGATATGGTTATCGGTGCGGTTCTGGTGCCCGGTGCCGCTGCGCCCAAACTGGTCAGTCGCGCACAGCTAAGTGATATGAAGCCCGGTGCCGCCCTTGTGGATGTGGCAATTGATCAGGGCGGTTGTTTTGAAACCTCGCACGCCACCACCCATGCTGACCCGATCTATGACGTTGACGGCATCATGCATTACTGCGTGGCCAACATGCCCGGTGCCGTGGCCCGCACCTCGACCATTGCATTGTCCAATGCCACCATGCCCTTCATGCTGGCACTGGCAGGCAAGGGCTGGCGGCAGGCTTGCGAAGATGATCCGCATCTGCTGGAGGGCCTGAACGTCCACGCCGGAGAGCTGACCTACTACGCAGTTGGTAAAGCCCTTGGCATCAATGTGATCTCGCCAAGTCTGGCGTTAAAGAAATAGGCATACCTGATGCCCGGTCCGCCACCCGGACCGGGCACAAGCTGATTGCGGGATATTGCGATTAGCACCGCCATGCCCTAATACGCACTATTCACATCCTGAATGGCGCGCACATGACACAAAAACGTTCCGAATTGCTGATGCCTGCGGGCAATCTGCGCAAGTTGAAAATGGCGGTGCTTTACGGCGCTGATGCGGTCTATCTGGGTACGCCGGATATGTCCCTGCGCACCAAGTCTGAGTTTTCACTGGAAGAAGTGATTGAGGGGGTTGAGTTTTGCCACGCCCACAGGCGGCGCGCCTATCTGACGCTCAACCTGTTTTCGCACAACAAGGACATCCCCAAGCTGGATGAATACATTGATACGGTACGCAAAGTGCGCCCGGACGGGCTGATCATCGCTGATCCCGGTGTGTTCTCCTATGTGCGTGAGCGCGCGCCGGAACTGCCCTTGCATATCTCAACACAAAGCAATGTCTCCTCGTGGTTATCAGTTAAGTTCTGGCAGGATCAGGGGGCCGAGCTTTGCGTGCTGGCCCGCGAGGTTTCCTTTGCCGAACTGGCTGAAATCCGCGAAAAGTGCCCGGATATCAAGCTCGAGGCCTTCGTCCACGGCGCCATGTGCATGACCTATTCCGGACGTTGCCTGTTGTCGAACTTCATGGCGGAACGCGGCGCCAACCAAGGCAATTGCGCCAATTCCTGTCGCTGGAATTACACCTTCCACCTGCGCCTGAAGGACGGTTCGGTGGAAGAACTGAACATCACCGATGAAAACGCCCATCTGTTTGAGTTTTTGCTGGAGGAAGGCTGCCGCCCCGGCGAACTGCTACCTATCGAAGAGGATGCGCGTGGATCGTACATCCTCAACTCCAAAGACCTGTGCATCATGCCAAAACTGGATGATTACCTGTCCATCGGCGTTGACAGCCTCAAGGTCGAAGGTCGGGGAAAATCTGAGTATTACGTGGCCGTCGTGGCACGCGCCTACCGCATGGCCATTGATGACTATTACGCCGACCCGGAAAACTGGTCACCCGAACCATACATGAAAGAACTGACCACTGTCGGTAACCGTGGCTATACTTTGGCCTTTCACGATGGCCGCCTGACAAACCACGCCCATAATTACGAACACACGGCCTCGATCGCCCAATGGGAATATGCCGGCGTTGTCACCGAAGTAACCGAGGATGCCCTGCTGGTTGAGGTAAAAAACAAGCTGGAAGCAGGCGAAGTGCTTGAGTTTATATCCCCGGTATCGCGCGAACCCGTGCTGCTCAGGCTTTATGATTTCGAAGCGGCCGATAGCGGTGAGCGGCTTGAGGTAATCCACGGCGGCTCACGCACGACCATCCGCATCCCCTTTGCCTTGTTTGACCACGAAGATCCCGCCGATATCCGCGCCCGTTTCCCGGTTTTTTCGGTGATGCGCAAGGAACGCAGCCTTCGCGAGGATGACTGGGCGCGGGTCCGCCTTGACCGGCTGGTGCAGGGACTTGAGGTCAGCGGCAAAGACAACCCCAAAGCTTATGAGAAACGCCGCGATGCGCTGGTTGAAACCATCGGTGACGGCGCAAAGGAACGACGGTTCAAAACCAACCGGGTGGGTACCGAGGGCTGCTGCGGCAAAGGCTGCAACGGCTGTATGATGTTCTGGCAGGATGACCTTTATGCCCGTGCTCGCGAGGTGCTTTTGAAGCGCAAACAGGGCGAACAGCTTAGCCGCGCCGAAGCGACCGAGCTGAAAGGAATTTCCGAGGGGACGGGGTAACCACCCCCCCCGGAAAAGTCTATTTCTTCGCCAGCGAGTCCCGAATTTCCGTCAACAGGTCAATCTCAGAGGGCCCCGCAGGGGCTGCTTGCTCAACCACTTCTTCTTTCGAGACGACGTCCTTGGCTTTGTTAACCATTTTAACCAATTGAAACACCACAAAGGCGATGATCAGGAAATTGATCACGGCCATGATGAAGGCCCCGTAAGCAAATACATTTGCCCCGGTTTCACGAGCCGCAGACAGGCTGGTTCCAGCGGCTACTTCACCGGCCAAAACCACGTATTTATTGGTGAAATCGACACCACCCATGAATATCCCGACAATTGGGTTGATCAGATCGGAAACCATGGATTTGACAATCGCGGTGAAGGCCGCGCCGATGATGATCCCGACAGCCATGTCCATGACATTGCCCTTGGCAATGAAGTCTTTGAATTCTTTTAGCATATCTCACCCCGTCCTGTTTTAGCCCGCATGATTTCCACGCGAGTTCCGTTTCGCCTTGTAATATTCCGGAATATTTCCCGCAAAGTTCACCAGAATTACACCTGGCTTACCCGGGCAATGCGCCTGTCAGAACATAGTTAAGGATCTGAACCACCTGCTCCGGATGCTCAGCCACTGCGAGGGCTGCCGCGTCCACTTCTTTCAACGGGTGCTGAATGTCCGGACCGTGCAGCACGATAAGGGACTTACCTAACGCCGAGGCATAGCCCGCATCAAAGGCGGCATTCCATTGTTTGTATTTGTCCCCAAAACGCACCACGACCACGTCCGCCGCCTCGATCTGCGTGCGGGTGCGGATGGCGTTAACCTTAGCACCCTTGTTGTCGTGCCAGAACTTATTTGGCTCGGCCCCGAGGATCTCGACGCCACAATCGTCGCTGGCATCATGGTCGGTTACAGGCGCGGAGAACGTCACGTCCAGCCCCTTTGAACCTTCGATGATCTGTTCACGCCAATCGGTGTGAATTTCCCCAGACAGGTACACGTTCAAAGTCATTTTTCTTCTCCTGTTTTTTCATCAAAACTGCGCAGCAGTTCCGATACGTCGGCAGAGTTGACCTGCCGGAAATCTTCGTAATGTGCCCCAACAGCATAGAATGGCCGGGGTGTGTTTAAGCACAGAACCTTGTCCACAAGCGGTTCAAGCTCTTCAAGTACCTCAGGTGGTGCAACCGGAACGGCCAATAAAATATGTGCCGCCCCGCTTTTTTTCAGGGCTTTTAACGCGGCTCGAATGGTCGCGCCGGTTGCAATACCGTCATCCACCACTATGACGTTACGTCCGCTAACAGGCTCCGGCGCTCGGTTTCCCATCCAGCGCTCCCGGCGCGCCTCAATTTCTTCCAGCTTGTCACGGATGGCGTCATCAAAGTCACTCTCGTCCAGCCCCATTCTGCGTAGAATTTCATGGTTGAAGACCACCTCGTGCACAGCACCATCCACCACCGCGCCTGCGGCAAGCTCGGGCTGGTCTGGCATACTGATTTTGCGCACCAACAAAAGGTCCAGACGCGCGTTCAGCACGTCCGCGACGGCAAGCGCTACCGGCACACCGCCGCGCGGCAGTGCCAAAACCAATGGGTTTTCAGGCGCGCTGGCGACCAGTTCCTTCGCCAGAGCTTCTCCGGCAGCTTTACGATCTGCAAACATGGGGTAAGTATGACGTTCGCCACAGGTTTTGAAAAGTCATGCGCGTAATGTCCCGCCCGTGGCCTTACTGACCTTGTCGATGATCTTGGCAGAAACCGCCTCAATATCCGCATCCGTCAGTGTCTTTTCACGCGGCTGCAGGCGCACGGTAATGGCCAGAGACTTCTCGCCCTCAGCCAGCGACCCGCCAGAAAACTCATCAAACAGCCGCACCTCGTCAATCAACACCTTGTCTGCTCCAGCCGCGGCATTGACCAGCGATACTGCCTCGACATCTGAGGCCACCACAAAGGCAAAGTCACGTTCAACCGCCTGCAGATCACTGGCTGCCAACGCTGCACGGGTGGCAGTTTTAACCTTTGGAAACGGCACCTTAGCTAGATGTAGCGCAAATGCCACTACCGGACCTTTCACATCCGCCGCCTGTATCACCTTCGGGTGCAATTCACCAAAGGCGCCCAGCACGTTCTTTGGGCCAAGCGACAGCTTGGCTGAGCGTCCGGGGTGCCACCAGTCATTCATGTCACGCAGATGCATCAGCTTGGCCGGAGCATTGATGGCCGACAACGTGGCCAGAAGGTCGGCCTTGGCATCGTAAAGATCCACTGCGCGGCGGGCACCGAAACGATCTTTGGGTCCGGTGTGACCCACCAGAATGCCGGTTACCATAACCTCTTGCTCATCCGGTTCTGCACCGTGGAAAACCGGACCAACCTCATAAAGGGCAAGATCCATGAAGCCGCGCGCCTGATTGCGCGATGCAGCCATCAAAAGGCCCGGCAAAAGTGATGGGCGCATATGGCTCATCTCGCTTGAAATCGGGTTGTCCAGCCGGCTTGCTTCGGACCCGCCACCAAAACGGGCGGCGTTATCCGCGTCGATGAAGCTGTAGGTCACGCATTCATTGTAGCCCAAAGCCGCCACCGTACGACGCGCCATGCTTTCACGTTTTTGCAAGGGTGTTAGCACGGGGCGTGGAACACCCACATGGGCGCGCGACATTGGTTTGCCAACCAGTTTGGTCAGTGAAGCAACCCGCGCCACCTCCTCGACCAGATCGGCCGAGCCCTGCACGTCCGGCCGCCATGAAGGCACATGCGCCATGTCATCTTTATCGACGCTAAAACCAAGTGCTGTCAGGGTCTTGCGTTGCTCGTCTGCCGGAATATCCATACCAACGAGGCTTTGCACTCGGTCGGTGTCAAGCTTGTATGCACGGTCCACATCCGGCACGGTGCCGGCCGTCACCACATGACTGGCCTCACCACCGCAAAGGTCCAGTATCATCTGCGCCGCCAGCTCGATAGCAGGCGCGTTGAATGCCGGGTCAATCCCGCGCTCATTGCGATAACGTGCGTCCGAATTAATCTTTAGTGCCCGACCATTTTGGGCAATTTGGATCGGATCCCAAACAGCAGCCTCCAGAAACACATCGGTAGTTTCCTCGGTGCAGCCCGTTGCAAGTCCACCCATGATTCCGGCTATGCTTTCAATGTTTTCGTCGTCCGAGATCACGACCGCGCCTTGGGCAAAAGTATATTCTTTTTCATCAAGCCCCATCAGGGTCTCGCCCTCGTTGGCTCGGTGCACACGCAAGTTCCCCTTAACTTTGGACGCATCGAAGACGTGCAAAGGCCGGTTCATATCATAGGTGAAAAAGTTGGTGATATCGACCAGTGCCGAAATAGGCCTGAGCCCAATTGCCTTGAGCCGCTGCTGCAACCAGTGCGGCGAGGGGCCGTTTTTGACACCCCGGATCAGGCGTCCCATGAATACTTCGCAGCCGTCTTTTTTCGTGTCTTCATCTATAGTTACATTGATCGGGCAATCAAACGTACCTTTAACCTCGGCCGTTTTTGCAGGCTTCATCACACCCAGACCGCGCGCCGCCAGGTCACGGGCAATGCCGCGTACACCCAGAGCGTCGGGACGGTTCGGAGTGATGGCTATGTCGATCACCGGATCAACCTTGTCCGGCGAATTAGCCGCCATCCAGTCGGCAAAACTATCCCCGACCTGACCCGAGCTAAGCTCAATGATGCCATCATGTTCGTCCGAAAGTTCCAGCTCGCGCTCGGACGCCATCATACCGTGACTTTCAATGCCGCGGATCTTGCCGACCTTTATGGTCGTGTCGATCCCGGGGATATATTGTCCGGGTTTGGCCACCACCACGGTGATCCCTTCGCGCGCATTGGGTGCGCCGCAAATGATCTGCTTGTCACCCTCGTCCGTCTCGACAACACAGACACGCAGGCGATCCGCATCGGGATGTTTCTCGGCGCTTTTAACTTTACCAATGGTAAACTCCCCCAGTGTATCCAAAGGGTTAATCACCTCTTCGACCTCCAGGCCAAGATCGGTCAGGGCTTCGCATATCTCATCGACTGAGGCGGTGGTCTCAAGATGATCCTGCAGCCAGGAAAGCGTGAATTTCATTTGCGTTGTTCCAATTCAGTCGGGTCGGCCCTGCTCATATCCGATTGTTGGCCCGCGATAAAGACCCCCAAGCACTGCAAGCAAGCCAAAACCGGAATTGATGGGAACTTAGCGATGATGGCGTAATAAAACGCCCTGTTTCGGGCTTATTTTGGCCCAAGTCACCATGCAACCATGTCGGGAAACACAATAATGGGATACGCCAAAATGGACACCAAGGGGCCAACCTTGATTGCCACATCTCTGGGTCTGCTGTTTTCAGGCATTGTTATGGTGCAGTCGCAGAAACAGACTGCAACTACGGCAACCGAAGACACAGCGGTAAGCCCTTCGGCAGTTGCAGAGGCTACGCGTAGCGATGACGATTGGAGCCGTCGCACAACCACGGGAGGCGCTGTGTTCGTTTCGTCAAACGACGAATAGGCATAGCAAAAAATTTAAAAACCGTTTAGTGCTTACCTTCTACAAGGTCGGATCGGGTCAGGCTAAATCCTCGACTACTCTGAAACGTTCGCAAATCATTTCCAAGTCACCCGACCAACCCCCATTTCGTTTGAAAAAGGCAATGTGGTCGCGCCGCCATCCGGCGTAGGTTTCATTCTCGCCTTCCGCCAGTGCGAAGTCTTCGCTGATCTCATCAAAGACCATGCGTTCAACGCTGACAGTTTCGATCACTACGGCAGGGGTGCCGTCCCAGTTGGTGATGATGTCGCGCCGGCCTTCAACCGGAGGCTCCTCGCCTCCCTCGTCAAAATCCGCCGCCCTGCCGCAAGTCGCCTGTTTTTTACCGGCGCGTACGAGGGCAATAAGCTCGGCGTTCATGGCGTCACTGTCACCGAATTTGAAGCTGGTTGCGCCGGGGTATTTTTTAAGGAGGGCTTCAAAGTCGTACATGTCTCCGCTCCAATTATGTTCTGTCTCGTCCGGCACCGCCGGACAGCGCCCGTTCATCGGGCTTACGCCGCGCCACAGGCGCGACGGTCCCTCTTCATCCCCACGGGAGGGCGCTTTTACAACGCCTCGACTGACATTCAGGTTAGCCGTGTTTCACTCGCACCTGCAACAAATCCCTTTGCGCACCCACCCAGGGTTAGGCGCTGTCCCTGTGTTTTTAAACTGCGGCCATGCCCACAAAGATGGTTATGGCAAAGTCATATTTAAGCTAGGGGAAGAAAAAGTTCATTTTGGTCTCTCTAGCCTAGCAATTGGGCTGGCCCGTTTTTCAATTTTCTTAACAGCGTTATTTATGGAGGTACCCAGTTCGTCTCTTTCAGAATAGCTACCGAAGAGCATCCGTTTCAAGTTGAAGACATGATCTAAGTCCTCGGAGTGAGTATCTCCATCGCGTGCATAGTCAGCCAATGTCTCAATCGCTATTGCAACGGAATTTCTTGCTTTGAAAAGTTCTTCTACAGCTTCGTCAACATCCAGATCCCCTATCACAGCGCGGTAACGAATTTGAGCTTCTCGGAGATCTTTGAATAATTCGTTATGTTTCACAATCCGCTCATAACGCTTTTGGTACCCGTAGACGCGATCTCCAGCTTTTTCAGCGGGAATACGGTCAAGTGGGTTTCGGATTTCCCGCAAAGCGTCGTCAGCGTTATAGGCCAGTGCGATTAGCTCCTCGGCTACCTCTGAGCGTCTCAGCGCTTTGGCAGCACGACTGGATTCATTGAATTTTCGATTGGCACCGAACAAACCGATAAGTATTGCAATCGCTCCAATCGCCGCCGCAACAGCATTTATCCAATCAGGGATTGTTGCCTCACTCACGAACTCAACCCACCCCGCATGGTCGGCACGTCAAGTGCGCTGAAGCCATAGTGCCTCAACCACCTCAGGTCGCTGTCGAAGAAAGCCCGCAAATCCGGGATGCCGTATTTCAGCATGGCGATGCGGTCGATTCCGAGGCCGAAGGCGAAGCCTTGCCATTCATCCGGGTCGACGCCTGCATATTGCAGCACTTTCGGGTGGACCATGCCGGAGCCGAGGATTTCCATCCAGTCGTCACCTTCGCCAACCTTAAGCTGGCCGTTATCCCACGAGCATCTGAGGTCAACTTCGGCGGAAGGTTCGGTGAAGGGGAAATGCGAGGCGCGAAATCTGAGCTCGACCTCATCCACCTCGAAATAGGCGCGGCAGAACTCTTCCAGCACCCATTTCAGGTTGGCCATAGAGATGTCCTTGTCGATCGCCAGCCCTTCAACCTGATGGAACATGGGCGTGTGGGTCTGATCATAATCCGAGCGGTAGACCCGCCCCGGCGCAATCACCCGGATTGGCGCGCCTTGTTTTTCCATCGCCCGGATCTGCACCGGGCTGGTATGGGTGCGCAGCACGTGGGGCGGACGGTTGTCGCCTTCCTCGCGGCTCATGTAAAACGTATCAAATTCCTGCCGTGCCGGGTGGTGCGGCGGAATGTTCAGGGCGTCGAAATTATACCAGTCGCTTTCGATCTGCGGACCTTCGGCCACCGAAAAACCCATATCGGCAAAAATCGCTGTGACCTCATCGGTAACCTGGCTGATCGGGTGGATGCTGCCCTGACGGGCGGGACGCGAAGGCAGGGTAACATCCAGCCATTCGCTGCGCAGACGTTCGTCCAGCGCGACGTCCGCGAGGGCAGCCCCCTTGGCGGCAATGGCCGAGTTAATCTCGTCCTTGAGGGCATTCAGCTTTGGCCCCATCTCTTTGCGTTCCTCGGGCGTCATCTTGCCCAGTTCACGCATTTTCAGAGCGACCTCGCCCTTTTTACCCACGGCTGCGACACGGATATCTTCCAATGCGGCCTCGTCCGCGGCACTAGCCACAGCCGCAATGTATTTCTGCCTCAGATCGTCCATTCGCAGCCCCTTGGTTTAAGACCCTGCCCTGCTACCCACTGGCTTGTCTAAATGCAAGTCACAGGTGCGCAGGGGGTTAATCCAAAGCGGGTAACAGGATCAAAATTCAGGCAGTTTCCTTTTCTCCAAAAAGATAGAAGGTATCCCCGGCCAGAATTGCTGCAATCCATTGTTCAAAATCCTGCGCGCGCATCCGGCCCCAGTCCGGAGTTTCAAGAACCTGCGCACGTTCAATACGCTGGCCAATCTTGCTGAGGGTTCTTGCAGCCCCGCATCGCTGATCGTCGTAAGCGGCTAGTAGTTCAGGAAGGCTTGAGCAGGACACGGCCAACTCCTCCAGCGCTTTGGGGGCGCCACTTGCGGTATGTGGCCAGGTCATAGTGCCCGAGTCGCCGACTAAAAGGCTGCGCTGGCCGACATAACGATCCACCACACAATCGTATATTGGCTGGATCGAGATATCTTCGCGCCGTGAATGGCACACCAACTTTGCTATGGCGGGTGGGAAATGCGTTTCGAGTAATTAGGACAGTTCATCATAGACCTGCGGGGAAACGCCTCCGGGCGGGATGGATTCAATGCCGTTCAGCTTTTGGCCTTTCGGCAGAGGGGCATATATCTCCCAATTTACCCGAAGGTTTCCGGGGGCCGTAGCACCACCAAAATCGGGGTTCACATAGAGCACTCCATGCCCGCCGGGAAACGGCACAGTCAGCCAAGCCTCTTCCTGGTCTATTGCCGTAATGAATGCACGGTCCTTAAGCTCACTTTCAGCATAATTGCCCCGCCACAAACATAGCCCCATAATCAGGTTTTGAACCCGGCGAAAGTTCAGCCCGCACGATAGAGCCATTGCCATCGGCACTAACGTGCAGGTCAAACACTTCCTCGCTACCATTGGAAAAACGAGCGGTCACGGCGTCGTCTTCCTCAAGCCCCGCAAAGTCCGCAAACGCAACCTAACAGTTGAAAAACTGGTAGAGGCAGCGCTTGAGGTTCTGTCCGAAGATGACCCGTCTCCACTGACCAGGCGCAGTGTTGCTGAACGGTGTGGGGTTTCGGCGATGGCGTTGTATCATCATGTTGATAACAAAGAGGAACTTGAGAAACCGGCAGTTGACAGCTTGTTCCTGAAAATAACTGGCGAAGCACGCAAATGTGAAACATGGTACGAGCAGATAACAGATTTCTGGCTCTCCATGCGCGCCTGCCTGTTGGAGATACCCGGTGCGGGCAGAGTATTCACATCCCGGGCTGTCCTTGGACCGGGAACCGCCTTGGCAACCGAGGAACTGTTTCGTTTGCTGGAAGCAGGAGGGATTCGCGTCAATGCGGTCCCAGAGGCCGCCGATTCGATGACCATGTTGTTAATCGGCTCAATCGCAAACGAACTGACACGTCCAAAACAGGTGAGGGAAAAGCTGTGGGATCAGGCGCCAAACGAGCAAACCCCATTCATGGCGAAGCATCTGGAATATTACTCGGACCGGGATGGTACACAAAGGTACGAACGTGCGCTGACATGGATACTGGACGGAGCCGCCAGCGAGCAGGGCTAAATTAACAACGCAAAGAAAAAGGCCCAGGCAATGTCTGCCTGGGCCTTTCTTATCTGGTTGCGCTGGTTTTGACCTTAGGCCAGTGCGGCCTTTGCCTTTTCGACGATAGCGCCGAAAGCTTCGGGCTCACGCACGGCGAGGTCGGCCAGAACTTTGCGGTCAACTTCGACACCAGCCAGGTTCAGGCCGTTGATGAAGCGCGAATATGTCAGTGCTTCGTCATGGCTGCGAACGGCGGCGTTGATGCGCTGGATCCACAGAGCGCGGAAATTACGCTTGCGCGCCTTACGGTCGCGGGTGGCGTATTGGTTGGCTTTGTCGACAGCCTGACGCGCTACCTTGAAGGTATTCTTGCGGCGGCCATAGTAACCTTTAGCGGCTTTGACGACTTTCTTGTGACGCGCATGCGTGACGGGGCCGGATGTTGTGCGGGGCATTGATCAGACCTCCTTAACGGTTATACGGCATCATCGACTTGACGATTTTCTCGTCAGGGGCCGACAGCGTGGTGGTACCGCGTGCAGTGCGGATAAATTTCTTATGGCGTTTGATCATGCCGTGGCGTTTACCCGCCTGGCCTGCCAGTACACGACCAGAGGCCGTGACCTTGAACCGCTTTTTGCAGCTCGATTTCGTCTTCATCTTAGGCATTTCCGTCTCCTTCATTCAGATCGGTCTTGAACGCGACTCGGCATGCCACTCGGCCGGACGCGCATCGAAGTGCGCCGTATAGGCGGGTTTACCCTGACTGACAAGGGAAAAATGGCGGTTAATTGATCAATTGGTTGATGACGCTGGCAAAGGCGCGCGGTACGTCAGCAAATGCGTATCCACCCGGCTGCTGGGTCACGGCCAAAACCACCAGACCGCCGCCAATCAGCACCATAATCGCTGCAAAACGTGGCACACGGCCATCGACATATGCGCCAACTATTGCCGGAATCGCCAATACGAGAACAACAATACCTACCACTAAAAATACATCGTTTGTCACGCCAATCTCCTAAAAAACTGGCCCTGTCTACTCCGGATCGGACGCAAAAATCAACCTTTCCGCGCACGGCGCAACCCTGAGAATATTCGTGGTGCCCGGCACGTTGAAAGGAACGCCGGCGGTAACTACGATCTGGTCTTCTTCCCTTGCCAGCCCCAATGCAACTGCTGCGCGTGCTGCACCAACCACTGCCAGCTTGAAGCGGTCCACGTTGTCAGGCTCCATCACACAGGTGATGCCCCATGTCAGGCACAGGCGCCGGGCCGTGCGAACAAGGGGGGTCAGCGCGATGATCGGAACCCTTGGACGTTCACGCGCTGTCAAGATAGCCGTCGTCCCCGAATGGGTGAAACAACAGATTACTTTGATATCAGTGTTCTCGGCGATCTCGCGCGCGGCTGCAACGATACCCACGGCGACGGTCCCGCGTTTGACCACGTGGCTGGCCTCGATCCCGGTACGGTAGGCGGGGTCGGCCTCGACCTCCTGCGCCACGGCGTCCATGGTTCTGACAGCTTCGACCGGATACTTACCCGCGGCACTTTCGGCAGAGAGCATCACCGCATCCGCACCCTCGTAAATGGCCGTAGCCACATCCGAAACCTCGGCACGGGTTGGTACCGGGCTTTCGATCATGCTTTCCATCATCTGGGTAGCGACAATAACGGGCTTGCCGCCTTCACGGCAGGCAACCACCAGCCGTTTCTGAATGGGAGGTAGATTCTGTACTGGCAGCTCCACGCCCAGATCGCCGCGCGCCACCATGATCCCGTCTGAAGCCTCCAGGATGGAATCAAAGGCCTTCACCGCGGCCGGTTTTTCTATTTTCGAAATGATCGACGCCCGACCCTGGGCAAGGCGACGCGCCTCTTCCACATCCTCGGGGCGCTGCACAAAGCTAAGCGCCAACCAGTCGACGCCCAGGGTGCAGGCAAATTCAAGATCGGCACGGTCTTTGTCGCTCAGCGCCGCAAGTGGCAGCACGACGCCTGGCACATTAACCCCTTTGCGGTCGGAAATCTTACCCCCAACCACGACGGTACAATCGGCGTAATCAGGTCCACATTCCCGAACCTTCAACCGGATTTTCCCGTCATTAACCAACAGTTCTTCACCCGGCTCAAGGGCTTCGAAAATCTCAGGGTGCGGCAGGTTCGCACGGGTTGCATCGCCCGGAGTTTCATCAAGATCAAACCGAAAGTCCTGACCCTTCTTTAGCTTCGCCCGGCCTTCAGCAAAGACCCCACAGCGCAGTTTTGGCCCCTGCAAATCCGCAAGAATGGCGATTGGCTTGCCTATATCCGCCTCGATCTGTCGAATGATGGCGTGCCGTTTGCGATGTTCGTCATGATCGCCGTGGGACATATTCAGGCGAAAAACATCCGCGCCGGCCATGTGAAGCTCGCGGATCATGTGATAATCGCTTGACGCTGGTCCCAATGTGGCAACGATTTTCAGGCTACGACTGCGTTTCATGCCTCAAATTCCCTATTTGTTAGCGCTAAATCGGCGCAGCAAAGCATATGCCTGAAAATTGACAAAGTGACAACTGGCGCTTTGTCGCGCGCTCGCATATTGAGGCAGGAACCAGAAATGAAGACTTGCCTATGACCTACCTGCCCTTCCACATTCTTGGCGAAGACCGCCCGGCCCGCTGGCTGATCACCTGCGACCATGCCTCAAACAATGTACCGCCTGAGGTTAACGGCGGCACGCTGGGCCTTCCGGCCGAAGACATGGCCCGCCACATCGCCTGGGATCCCGGAGCGGCAGGCGTGTCTATCGCGCTGGCCGAGATGCTGAATGCGCGCGCCATCCTTGGTAATTTTTCGCGCCTCGTGATTGATCCGAACCGGGGCGAGGATGACCCGACCGTGCTGATGAAGCTGTATGACGGCACCATTATTCCGGCCAACCGACACGCCTGCCCTGAAGAGCGAGAGCGCCGTCTGGCTGCCTATCACCGTCCCTATCATGGCGCACTTGAGCGGCTGGCAGCGCGACACGAGGACACAATTCTGGTGGCCATCCATTCCTACACGCGTCAATTGCGGGGCCGTGAACCGCGCCCGTGGCATATCGGCATTCTGCACGGCAAGGACAGCCGTTTCGCCATCCCATTGATCCGCAGGCTGGAGGATGAACCGGACCTGTGTGTCGGGGAAAACGAACCTTACGGCGGCCATCTGGATGGCGATTCAGTGGACCGTCACGCCATCCAGCCGGGGCGTAACAACGTGCTGATCGAGATTCGCAACGACTTGATCCGCACTGATGAGCAGCAATATGCTTGGGCCAAACGTCTGGCCCCGATACTGGAAGAAGTGTTAGACACAACCGGGCTGTGAGGTCATTCGATGCCACATGTAATACTTGAATATTCAGCGCCTGTCAGCGATACGCACGACATGCAAGCCCTGTGCGACGCTGCCTTTGCCGCCCTTGCAGCCCATAGTGCCATCCCCAACCCAGCAACGTTGAAAATCCGCGCGATCCCTTATGAAATTTGGAAAATTGGCACCGACCCAGATAGTTTCGTCCACGCTGATCTGGCATTGCTGCCGGGGCGGGATGAGGTAACCAAAGCCGACCTGGCCAGAACACTTCTGGCTGTACTAACGGGTGCCTTGCCAGAGGTTGGGAGCTTGACGGTCAATGTCTCTGAGCTTAGCCCATCCTATAGCAAACGCGTCTTGTAGAGAGGACATTACATGGACGATCAGACCCGTATCGAAGTTGAAGCCGCCGCCTTTCGCCGCTTGCAAAAACATCTGCTGGAGGACCGCACTGACGCGCAGAATATCGACCTGATGAACCTTGCCGGTTTTTGCCGCAACTGCCTAAGCCGCTGGTACATGGAAGCCGCCAATAAACGCGGCGTTGAGATGAACAAAGAAGAAGCCCGCGAAGCTTACTACGGCATGCCGTATGGTGAATGGAAAGATAAGTACCAGCGCGAAGCAACACCCGAACAACAGGATGCCTTCAAGGTTGCCTTTGCCGAGAATGTCGGTGAAGACAAGGGCTGACCTTTAGGTGCTCAGCGCTGCGGGTTTTTGCTGTGTTAAGGCTGCCCTTCGACCTTCTTCACATCGTCAAGTTCTGACAGCCACGGCATCGCCGAATGGGCCCAGATCTGCACCTTGGGGGTAAGAGTGGCCCGCTGCTCCACAACGCCCAACCTCAGCCCCAGCACCTTTGGCCCGTCGCCTTGCGAGGTTGCCCATAATGCCGAGCCGCAATTGCCGCAAAATGCCTGTTCACGTCGGTTGCCGCTTTCAGCTGTTTTGACATAGACCTTAGGTGTGCCCGTCAGCAGGGTCAGGTCCTTGTCCGCGACCATGCCAACGGTACGAAAGGCCGTGCCGGACAGGCTTTGACAATCCGAACAATGGCAGACCGCCACTTTTTCCGGGTCAAGTTCGGCCTCATAAGAAATCTGGCCACAATGGCAGCGCGCTGTGATATGCATTTTTACCCCTGACTTTTTCCTTTTCCCAGCAAGCCTGCCGGAACCGGTTAATTAAATCCAGAAAAAGCGAGGGTTAACAAGCAGACGTGAACGCTCAGATCGCGGATTTGCGACTTTCCTCAAGGTATATTTCGCGTAGTCGAGTTGCCACTGCGCCCGGTTTCCCAGTGCCGATAGCGGCACCATCAATCTCAACCACCGGCATCACGAAGGTGCTGGCGGAGGTCACAAAGGCCTCATCAGCGCTTTGCGCCTCTTCGATGGTAAAGCTACGCTCCTCAACATGCATCTGTGCCTCGTTGGCAAAGCGCAAAACAGCGGCGCGGGTGATGCCGTGCAATATGTCATTGCTGAGATGACGGGTAATGATCCGACCATCCTTGACGATATAGGCGTTGTTTGAGGTGCCCTCGGTCACCTGCCCATCTTCAACCAGCCACGCATCGTCGCACCCAGCCGCCTTGGCCATCATTTTACCCATAGATGGGTAAAGCAATTGCACGGTTTTGATATCACGCCGCCCCCAGCGGATATCGTCGATCGAGATCACTTTGATGCCCACCTTGGCCGCCGGACTGTCTGCCAACCCCGGTTTGGACTGGGTGAACAAAACAATTGTCGGCGGCGTTGTTTCCGGGTCAGGGAAAACAAAATCGCGGTCGCCAGGCGCGCCGCGTGTGATCTGCAAATAGATCATGCCATCTTCGATGTCATTCAGGCGCACCAGTTCACGGTGCACCTCCAGTAGGTCTTCGTGGGAAATAGGCTGGGCGATATCCAGCTCACTCAGAGATCGCGCCAGACGCACCGCGTGACCGTCAAAGTCGATCAGCTTGCCACCCAGCACGCTGGTCACCTCGTAGACCCCATCGGCCATGAGAAAACCGCGGTCAAAGATCGAAACCTTCGCCTCGCCCTCCGGCAGGTATTCCCCATTCACATAAACGGTCCGGCTCATCTTTCCCCTATCCCCAGAGCGCCGCTTGCGGCGGATGCACTCCGGCTTCGTCAAATTGCAATGCGTTGCCCCGGTCTTCGGCCAGAAGCAGCGGGCCGTCAAGGTCTGTTACAGCCGCGCCTTGCGCTACCAAGGTCGCCGGCGCCATAGCTAGAGAGCTACCGACCATACAACCAACCATGACTTTGTAACCTTCCGCTTGCGCCGCATCACGCAAAGCAAGCGCTTCGGTCAGGCCGCCGGTTTTGTCCAGCTTGATGTTCACAACGTCATACTTACCCTTCAGGCCCGGCAGGCTGGCCCGATCATGGGCGCTTTCATCGGCACAGACAGGCACCGGGCGCTCCATTCCCAGTAATGCGTCGTCCTCACCTGCTGGCAGGGGCTGCTCAACCAGATCCACGCCTAAGCGTACCAGATGCGGGGCTAGATCGGCGTAGACCCCGGCGCTCCAGCCTTCATTGGCATCCACGATGATCCGCGATGCGGGCGCGCCCGCGCGTACCGCTTCAAGCCGGACCATGTCATCGGGCGTGCCCAACTTGATCTTGAGAAGCGGGCGAAAAGCATGTTTGGCCGCCTGCGCCTGCATGGCCTCAGGCGTGTCCAGCGACAATGTATAGGCGGTGATCTCTGGTCCGGGCCGCTCCAGCCCGGCCAGCTCCCACACGCGTTTTCCAGCCTGCTTGGCCTCCAAATCCCACAGGGCGCAATCGACGGCGTTGCGCGCGGCCCCGGCGGGCAACAAATCCTGCAACGCTGCGCGTGTCAGGTCCGAAGGCAGGCCCTCAATCTCAGCCGTCACACTCTCCAATGTCTCGCCATAGCGCGCATAGGGCACACATTCGCCCCAACCCTGATGGTCGCCATCCCCCACCCGAACTGTCAAAACTTTGGCCTCACTGCGCGATCCACGGGAGATGGTGAATACTTGCGCCAGTCGAAATACATCTGGCTGCACAGAAATCCGCATGCTCTGTTCCTCTTGCTGAATATATCCCCGCCGGAGGCTCCCACCCCGCCCAGCCGCACTATGGTCTCAGAAAGCCGCCAGCGCGTCCACCAACTTACCCGGACCATATCGGAACGGATCCGTCGTTGGCAGGCCCATCTGCTTTTCAGTCTCGCCAATATAGGCCTGCGCCTGATCCTCGCCCATATGCTGGGTATTCACGGATACCCCCACCACCTGAACTGCCGGGTTCACCACCCGCGCAATCGGCAACACCAGATCACGCAAGGCCTCAAGGCTGGGCGGTGTGTAGTCCGGCAGACCACGCATATGCACCCGTGTCGGCTCGTGGCTCAATATCAGTGCGTCGGGCTGACCCCCATGAATAAGCGCCATGGTCACACCGGAATAGGATGCGTGAAACAGGCTACCCTGCCCTTCGATCAGGTCCCAGTGATTATCGTCGTTATCCGGCGTCAGCCACTCGACCGCCCCGGCCATGAAATCGGCAACCACCGCATCCAGAGGCACGCCGTCCCCGGTAATCAGAATGCCGGTCTGCCCGGTCGGGCGAAACGTCGCCTTCATGCCACGCGCCTGCATTTCGCGGTCCATCGCCAACGCCGTATACATTTTGCCGACTGAACAATCTGTGCCAACCGCCAGACAGCGTTTACCTTTGCGGTGCATGCCGTTGGCAATAGGATATTCCACCTCCGGCACCCGCACATCATGCAATTCACGCCCACAGGCTTTGGCGACGGCCACCAGATCGGGCTCGTCTTTCAGAAGGTTATGCAGACCCGAGGCAAGATCAAAACCTTCCTCCAGCGCCATCACCAGCACCTTTTTCCATTCGTTTGAGATCAGCCCGCCGCGATTGGCAACACCAATCACCAGCGTCTTTGCTCCAGCCGCCTTAGCCGCAGCCAGATCCATATCTTTCAGACCAAGATCCGCGCCGCAGCCCGGCATGCGGTATTGCCCCACAGCATTATCCGGTCGCCAATCCTTGATACCCTGCGCGACCTTTGCCGCCAGCTGGTCAGGCGCATCGCCCAGGAACAGTAAATAGGGTGTTTTGATCATGATGCCCTCCATATCGCTCACCGAGATTTATCCGGGCGTTGCAGGGATTTTTTCGGTAGTTCATTACCTGTTTCGCAATACTTAAGAAGTTTCTTGCGCATTTTTGAGGTATTGTCGAAGATTCGTTCATCTGATCCTTGCCCGAAAGTCGAATCGCGCCCCGCCGCACCGCAGCACCTTTTTTCTGCATTCGCACAATATTCCACTTGCGAAGGCGCGCGCAATATTCTACCGGATAGGCAACGCAAAACGTAACATCCTTACAAGG
Source organism: uncultured Aliiroseovarius sp. (assembly GCA_964550345.1). Taxonomy (GTDB): domain Bacteria; phylum Pseudomonadota; class Alphaproteobacteria; order Rhodobacterales; family Rhodobacteraceae; genus JAAEUB01. The sequence continues at coordinate 21,081 of CAZJYZ010000010.1, forward strand.
CCGATCCTTATGTCATTTCGTATCCAACCCGCTGCCCCCGCCCGTCCCAACCGTTGCCAGCTGTTCGGCCCGGGGTCACGGCCCGAGCTTTTTGTAAAAATGGCAGCCTCTGCAGCCGATGTGATCAACCTTGACCTTGAAGACAGTGTTGCCCCCGATGACAAAGACGCAGCACGCGCCAATATCATCGCCGCAACCCATGATGTTGACTGGGGCAACAAACACCTTTCCGTGCGCATCAACGGCCTCGACAGCCCCTATTGGTACCGCGATGTGGTGGACCTGCTGGAACAAAGCAGCGACCGCCTTGACCAAATAATGATCCCGAAAGCTGGCTGTGCTGCCGATGTCTATGCGGTGGACGCGCTGGTTTCATCCATCGAAGCAGCCAAGGGACGCACAAAACCCATTGCGTTCGAGGTCATCATCGAAACTGCCGCTGGCATCGCCCATGTCGAGGAAATCGCGGCCGCCAGCCCACGCCTGCAGGCGATGAGCCTTGGGGCCGCCGATTTTGCCGCCTCGATGGGCATGCAGACCACCGGCATCGGCGGCACGCAGGAAAACTATTATATGCACCGCGAAGGTGAAAAGCACTGGTCGGACCCTTGGCATTGGGCGCAGGCCGCTATTGTCGCCGCCTGTCGTACCCACGGCGTGTTACCGGTTGATGGACCCTTTGGGGATTTCTCGGATGACGAAGGCTTTCGCGCGCAGGCGCGGCGCTCCGCCACGCTTGGCATGGTTGGCAAATGGGCCATCCACCCAAAACAGGTGGCCCTGGCCAACGAGGTTTTCACCCCATCCGAAGAAGCCATCACTGAAGCGCGCGAGATCATCGCCGCCATGGAGAAAGCCAAGGCCGAGGGCCAGGGTGCAACCGTCTATAAAGGGCGCCTGGTGGATATTGCCTCGATCAAACAGGCCGAAGTGATCGTGCGTCAGGCGGAAATGATCAGCAGCAACTGATCCGGATATTTCGCCCCCTATGTCTTCTGACAGGGATACAGGCCGCACCCCTATACCTATTCACCTTGGCAAAATACCTCGGGGGTGGTTCAAAATGCCTGCTTTTTGAACCGGGGGCAGCGCCCCCGGGCCCGCCTGGCCTGAACGCAAACCAACCAGCGCGCCAAAGGCGCTCATTTTACCTGTCGGGCGGCAAGGCTTCCCATCGCTGCCGCCATGATCGGGATCATCAGGTAACGCAGGCCTATCCCCGTTAACCATTCACCTGCCCCCACACCCATCGCGGCGACCAAAACAGCCAGATCAAGAACGCAATTCAGCGCAAACCATGTCAGACCTAAAATGAGCCCGCTTGAAAACCCCGGTTCTATCCGGCGAAACGCCGCCAGCAGCAACCACGCCCCGACCAGCCCGCCAAAAACAATCATGATGGATTTGAACAGGAAAATGTCGACCTGCAGATTTCCCGTGCGATCATAGAATGCGAATGACGCCAGAAATGGCAGCGCCCAACAGGCCAGCCCCAGCAGCAAAATGCGTATTGTCAGTATCTGTCCCATATTCTCACTCTATCGGCATACAAATTTCAGTCAACAAATCCTCGGGCGCGGTATTGGCCGGGTTATTGACGTAGACCTCAAAGCAGGGCGCATTGCGTGGTTCTTCCCCGGATCCGGGCAACCAGTCACCGTAAAGATAAGGATAAGCCTTGTGCAGCCCCGCATAGGGGCCCTTGAAATGCAGCACGGCAAAGCGCCCTCCGGTCAGGATGACCTCTTCCAACCCCTCTTCACCGGCCAATCCATCCGGAACGATCACGCCTGCATGACCTCTGAGTTCAGCTTCGGGAGTTGCTGCCGGATCGTCATAGTAAACCCCGACCGAACCGCGCACATTCGGCCAGAGACCCCGTGCAGTGATCGCCGCAGCCAGCCCCTCGAATGCCTTGCCAATTTCAAGATACGGGCCCCTGTGCGGCAATGCCAGCAGGTGGCGATCCGGGTGGTTTACGATAGTAACGTCATACATGACCGGGGTTCCTTCGTTGTTCATAACCGGGGGTGGGTCGAGCCTGCCATTTTTGCGAAACCGAGCCGGAGCAACTCCGTAAGCTGCCCTGAAGGCGCGGGTAAAGCTCTGTACGGAACCAAACCCAACGCCATGCGCGGTCTGGTCAATTGGCTGATCGCTCTGCACCAGCAAACAGGCTGCCCGGTGTAGACGTATCCGGCGCGAGGCTTGCGCGCAGGTTTCACCGGTCATGGCATGAAAAACCCGGTGCCAGTGAAAGCGGCTCATGGCTGCGACATCAGCCAGTGCATCAAGGGAATGATCCCCCGCCGGATCGTCAAAAATATAGTCCAGAACCCTGCGGATCCGTTCCTCATATTCGTGGCTCATCCCCTGCCCTTTCAATTTCCAGCCTATATATGACCTGTTCGCTTTTATCTTGTCTTGCTGTATTGCGAAAATGTTGCAAAAACCGGCCGTCAGGGCCATATAGTGGCGATCAGCAGCGGAGCGATGCATGTCCAACTACCTTGAATTTGAGAAACCACTGGCCGAGATCGAAGGCAAAGCGGAAGAGCTGCGCGCAATGGCGCGGGCCTCGGAAGACGAGGTGGATATTGAAAAGGAAGCTGGTGCGCTTGACCAGAAAGCCGTGGCGATGCTGGAGGACCTCTATGCAAACCTGACGCCATGGCGCAAATGTCAGGTAGCGCGCCACCCGGACCGCCCCCATTGCAAGGATTATATTGACGCGCTCTTTACCGAATACACACCTCTGGCAGGTGACCGCAACTTTGCTGATGACCATGCGGTGATGGGCGGTTTAGCGCGCCTTGGCGGCGTGCCGGTCGTGGTGATCGGACAGGAAAAGGGCAATGATACCAAAAGCCGGATCGCTCGCAATTTCGGCATGGCGCGGCCCGAAGGATACCGCAAAGCCATCCGCCTGATGGACCTTGCCGACCGGTTCGGCCTGCCGTTGATCACGTTGGTGGACACACCCGGTGCCTATCCCGGCAAAGGTGCCGAAGAACGTGGCCAGTCCGAGGCTATCGCCCGCTCAACCGAAAAATGTCTGGCACTGAAAAGCCCGGTCATCTCGGTGATCATCGGCGAAGGTGGCTCAGGCGGCGCGGTGGCATTTGCCACGGCAAACAAGGTGATGATGCTGGAACATTCGATATATTCGGTGATTACGCCGGAAGGCTGCGCGTCCATCCTATGGAAAGATTCCGAGAAGATGCGCGAAGCCGCCGAAGCCATGCGCCTGACGGCACAGGACCTGTGCGATCTTGGGGTGATCGACCGGATCATCCCTGAACCCAAAGGTGGGGCCCAGCGCGGGCGCAAAGAGACTATTGCTGCCGTTGGCGTGGCGCTGGAGGAAGAGCTGAAGGCTCTGACAGCACGCGCCAAGGGGGACGTTCTGATGCAGGATCGCCGTAAAAAGTTCCTTGATATGGGCGCTAAGGGGCTGGCGGCGTAATATTGGGGGTTTTACCCCCAAACCCCCAGGATATTTTAGGCAAGAGTAAGAGTAAGAGAGTTTTTGGTATCCCAGAGACTGGCCCGCCAGCCTGCAATTTCCGCGCCCTCAATATTTTCAGGGGTATCGTCAATCAACAGGTGAGTTTGTGCAGGTGCCTTGGTGACCGTTTCTGCAGCCTTGAAAAAAGCCGGATCCGGTTTCTTCAGGCCAAGCGCGGCTGACGTTATGATGCCATCGGCGTGTTGGCTCAATCCCAGATTATTCCACAAGAACGCCGCGCGTTCATGTTCCTGATTAGTGGTTAAGTAAACCTTCAACCCTTTTGTCCGGGCCTTATCCAGATCTCCAAGCAGCTCCGTATTCAGGCGGGCGTCCTGGGTGAACCAGTAGTTCATCAGGGTTGTGGCGCTGATCTTCGGGGCAAAACCTTGTAAAACCTTGGTCAACGTTGGACGCAACGCCAGTTTGCCCGTGACAATCTGAACCCAATAGGGTTGGAAGAAATGTTTACGTAACAGCGCCGGGTCCAGCCCCAGATCCTCGCGTAACCCACTTTTCCAGTGGGCACCATCGCTGACGCGCCCGGTCACAACCACCCCGTCGATGTCGATCATCAGGTGGGTGATCACGGCCTTACCACAGGCTTTCAGCCGCCCTTTGCGGCCATTCCCTGTCATAGCTCACCCCATCAAATTCGCCCGAGGTCATTTCCGCCAGCATGTCACCGATTGTCGGAAGATCCATGCTTTGATCACCGTCTTTCCATAGCCGGGCCCGCATCAGGGCGCGGGCGCATTGGGAGTAGACCTCGCTAATACGGATGACGATCACGGTCGCGGGTTGCTTAGCATTTTTCTCAAACCGGGCGCGCAGGGCGCTGTCCGTGGTGATCCGTGCCGTGCCGTTGACCCGCACCACGTTGTTTGACCCCGCCACCATGAACATCACGGATATGCGCGGATCACGGATGATATTGCGCAGGGTGTCCAGACGGTTATTGCCGCGCCAATCGGGCATGGCCAGGGTCTGCGCATCAAGTTCGGCCACCACCGGGCCATCATCGCCACGCGGGCTGCCGTCGGTGCCTTCGGGGCCAATTGTGGACAGGATGCAAAACCGTGAGGACAGGATCCATTTGCGGTAGGTCGGCGTCAGCCCGGTCGCCACTTTGACCAAAGAAGCGTGGCCGGGTTCGCCGTAATGCTCGGCCAGTTCGTCAGTCGTTTTCAGGTATTCCATCAAGAACCTCCTGAGGTATGCCGGCTTCGAGCAAAAGGGCGTCTGAAGCAGTTTCAATCGCCTCTTGCATTTCCGCCATAAACGCATCCATCGGCAGGCCCGGTTCAATCGGCGGCAGAAACTCAAGTACGGCCAGGCCGGGTTTGCGCATGATACCGTGACGTTTCCAGAATACGCCCACATTGGTCGCGGCAGGCACGACCGGTAGCCCGGTTTCCTTATAAAGCACGCCGGTGCCGATCTTGTACGGTCCACGTGTCCCAACTGCCGCACGTGTGCCCTGCGGAAAAATGATCAGCTGGCTGGACTCGCCTGCCCCCGCCTTGACCGCCGCTACCATCTGCCGGATCGCGGCACCCCGTTTGCCACGGTTCACTGGGATGGTGCGCGTCCAATAGGCGTAAAGGTTGATAATGGGTGCCCAGCGCAATTCGCTTTTCATGATAAATTTGATCCGCGGTAAAACGCCGGCAATGAGCAGAATATCAAAAAAGGACTGATGCTTGGCAGCAACGATTACCTCGCCTTGCGGAACCTCGCCACGTATTTCCGATTTGAGGCCCACCATCCACGAAGCCGTCCAGCGCACCCAGTTACAATAAAGACGGATGATCCAGTAGGAAAACTGCCGGTTGATCAGGGCCAGCGGGATCAGACCAAAGCCTATCAGAGGCAGCATGATATACATCTGGGTGATGAAAAGCAGGCTGCGCAGCCATTGAAATGCGTCTTTCATCAGCTTCTTTCCTTTAAAGTGGCGTGAGCAGTGATCCGGGTTGCGAAGAATGCGACCAGTGCGGCAAGTGGCGGGATAATCAGTGGCCAGAACCAGTGCGCACCCTGCAGGCCCAACCCGGTCAAGAATCCACCGGCCGGATTTGCTGCGGGTAAGAGCGCCACAGCCCCGACCCCTAGTCCCGTGCCGATCACGGCCCCTAACAATGCACGCAACGTATATCGCCGCACGAAGGCCCGGGCGATATAGGCGTCACGCGCGCCGATAAGACGCAACACCCGAATGACCTGTGCGTTGGCGGCAAGGGCAGCACTGGCAGCCAACGTTATTATAATCGCTGTGGTGATGGCAATAATGCTAATCGCCAAATATCCAAGGGCACGCAAACGTCCGGCCGCGCGCACCAGCGGCTCGCGCCATCTGGTGTGGTCATCCAGAATTGCCCCCGGTGCCTCACCCGCCAGCCGATTGCGCAAACCGTCAGCGTCAAGCCCGTCTGCATCCTCAATCACCTCGATCAGGCGTGGGATCGGAAGGGCATCCAGCGGCAGGTCTGGCCCGAACCATGGTTCCAGCAGGGCATCCTGTTCGGCGGCGCTGAGAGGACGGGCATCCTGCACGCCGGGCGTTGTTTCCAGCACTCCCATCACGGCCAAAACCTGCGCATCCAACTGATCGGCAGGAGCAGATATCCGAATTGTCAGACTTTGCGCCAACGCATCGCTCCAACGATGGGCCAGCCGGCCCGAGGCGAGCGACAAGGCCAGCGCAAATACCGCCAGAAAGGCCATGGCCCCGGAAGCAAGCGCCGTCAGGCGCGCGGTATATCCGGTAGGCGGCACCACCCGATCAGCCTGAGCATCCCCGGCCACAAAAAGCAGTGCTTTGGAAAGGTACGCCCTCACAGGTCCGCCCCCGCCAGTTGCACAGACCGGTTCGAGATACGCAGCACCCTGACAGCAACCTGCGCCTTGGCCTGCCGGATCAGGTTCATGTCATGGGTGGCGATCATCACGGTTTTTCCCATCCGGTTCAGCTCGATCAATAAAGTCAGCAGCCTGAGGGACATTTCCCAGTCGACATTGCCCGTAGGCTCATCCGCTAGTATGACGTCGGGGGACATGATCACGGCACGGGCCAGGGCTGCACGCTGGCGTTCCCCACCAGAAAGCTCAGGCGGTTGGGCGTGTTTCTGTTCGGTCAGTCCGACCCAACCAAGCAAATCGTCAAGGTCGCTTTCAACCCCAGCCGTTTCGCGTCCCGAGACAGTCACCGGCAGGGCGACGTTTTCGGCAAGGGACAAGTGGTCGAGGAACTGGCAATCCTGATGGACAACGCCAATACGCCGCCGCGCCAATGCAACATCGTCGCGGCTCATGTCGCGCACATTCTGGTCAAACAAGGTGACCTGTCCCCGCCCGGCGACCAATTCACCATAGCACAGCTTGAGCAAAGTGGTCTTACCCGCCCCAGAGGGACCGGTCAGAAAGTGAAACGACCCCTGCGCCAGTTTGAGCGAAATAGACTCAAAAAGGGTGCCGCCATTGTAACCATAAGTGACCTCGTCCAACTCAATCACTAATATGCCCCCATTTCCTGCCTGCTGGTTTTGCTGGTACTTTACCCTGAGGCGGAAAACTGTTTCAATGCAGCGAATGCAATCGTTTGATTTTATGCGGACTTAAACGCATATTAGGGGTCGATTGTGGCAAGTATTTTGCCTGATAGGCGCGAAAACGGGGTTATAAAATGCGGCTAGTATGCCCGAATTGCGGTGCGCAATACGAGGTTGACGAACGGGTCATCCCCGAGGCCGGCCGTGATGTGCAATGCTCAAATTGCGGCCATACATGGTTTCAACACCCGGAAGGCTATGACGGCGGCGCCCCAGAACCAGCACAGGCACCGGTATCCGAACCACCTCGTGAGGAGCCAGAGACGGACAATTCTGACCAAACGGAAGATACTTTTGCCAGTAGTGATGCACAGGATGCCATTGATGCGATGATCCGAGAGGAACAGGCAGACGAACCGGAAAAAGAGCCGGAACCCGAGCTGACCCCAGAGGAGGGATCAGAGCAGCAAATTCAGCCAGACACAGCACCCGCCGAGGACAACACCCGAACCAGGCGTGAACTGGACGATGGCGTGCGAGATGTATTGCGCGAAGAGGCTGAGCGCGAAACCCTTGCCCGCAGGAGTGAATTGGACAGGATCGAAACCCAAGATGAGCTTGGCCTGGATGAAAATCCATCTTCGCAAGACCAAAGGGGCATCGCCGCACAAGAGCGCATGGCGCGCCTGCGTGGTTTAGATAGCGAAGATGACACCACAGCCTCGGGCGGAGACGGTGCACGGCGTGACCTGTTGCCGGATATCGAGGAAATCAATTCCAGCCTTGCACCGATAGGCAGTGAAGAGCCAGAAGATGACTTTGCCGAACCACGGGAGCGCAAAGGCGGCTTCAGACGGGGTTTTTTGATTATGATCCTGTTAGTATTAGTGGTGATCGTCCTTTACGTTTACGCCCCCGTAGTCAGCGAACAAGTTCCGGTTCTGGCACCATATCTTGAGACCTTCACCAGCCAGATGGACCAGGCTCGCGCCTGGCTCGATAGCATGGTAAAACTGGCGCTGGAGAAAATGCAGGAAGCCGGGGCTTAGGCTGGTTTCCCTGCAAGCGTAACTCCCGCCCATCTCACGGCATCAAAGATGCCCTTACGATAGTTGGGCCGGGCCACGCTGCGTGGCAAGGCGCCGTGGAACACCGCTTACCCGACATCAGGTATGGCACCGTCAGCCGCGGCTTTTGAGGGCTTGCCGAGCGAAGCGAGGCACCGGTCGGATGGCTCAGCAATTCGAACCCCTTCTGGCAAAAGAGGCACCCAGTCAGGAGATTTTGATCGTCCGGGGCTTCGTGGGCTTTCGCAGCAATATCAAATCCTTAACCTTACCCTTGATCCCCCTTGGCGGCAGTATTTCACGCTCCATTTCAAACACGGCTCCGTTCAGCGACCGTTCGTGCCACAGGGCAAACGCTACGCCCCAGCGGGCTGAAACTTCTGGCGCCAGCCCATCCTCAATACCCATGCCTGTCGCCAACATGCCGGGCATCCAGTCACTGATCACGATATCAGGGAAGCGGTCCCCCAGATCGGCCACCAGCGCGCGGGTCAAAACCCGTGCTGCCCCTTTGGACACCGCATAGGCCGCGCTGGCAGGGAGTGGCGCAATATCGGCAAAAGTCGCCACGTTGACGATCCGCCCGACCCCGGTTTCCACCATGCTTTCAAGGGCACAACCTGTGCAGGCAACCACACCTCCCAGATTGATGTTGACTGAATGCATAAAGCCCTCGGCACTTTCCTCCAGAAAATCCCGGCGCGGGTACACGGCAGCATTATTGATCAATAGGTGCACCGGTCCGAGTTCCTCAAAGACCGTGCGCACCGCAGCCGGATCAGCCACGTCACAGACATGGGCGGTGAAGTTCTCGCCCGCCAGTGATGCCGTTTCCTGCAAGGCAGCCTTGCCGCGTCCCAACCCGGCAACACGCACCCCTTGACGTACCAGTTCTAATGCCAGAGCGCGCCCCAGCCCGCCACCAGCGCCGGTTACAACCGCCAGGCCTTGGCGGATTTGCTCAGAGGGAGATGGTTCAGTCATTTTCTGCAGCCCCTTTCACGACATGTTCTGCCACGCGCAGGGCATTTGCGGCAATGGTCAGGCTTGGATTGACACCAAGTGAAGTTGGGAACACGCCAGCGTCAACCACGTAGAAATTCTGCACCCCATGGGCACGGCAATTCGCGTCGAGCACAGACGTGGCCGGGTCAATTCCCATACGTGTCGTACCGGACGGATGGCCAAAGTTTGGCTCGGGAAGCTGCCCCAGAAACATCCGCCACTGGCCGCGAAACGCATGGCGCAGGGCCCGGCGAAACGCCCGGCGACGGGTCAGAAGCTCGGGCGCGAAATCGTAAGTGAAACTGATACGGCGCGGGTGGTTGGCATCATAGGTAACACGGTTTTCGGCGTAGGGCAGATCCTCGATCAACCCGACAAAAACCTTGGCGCTGCCAAACATCCGCGCCGCCGCCATAGCAGGCAGGCGTGCCAGATCACGGGCACCGGGCAGGCGTGACAGGGCAGGCGAGCGCGCAATCATCAGGCGCAGATAGTGCAGGATTTCACCATATGAGGCATCTATCCCCATCGCCTGTACGGTACCAAAACGATGGTCCTGATGATAGTAGAGGTCGCGGAAGGAAACCGCCTTGGAAGGGCCCTCAAAACCAGCGCCATGTCTGGGCCAGACCGCAAGCATTTCATTGAGGTGAAACATCAGATTGCGCCCAACTTGCCCCGATGAGTTGGTAAAACCATCCGGCCAGTCCTCGTTTGCCGATGCCAGCAGCAGCCGCGCGGATCCCAGCGCGCCCCCGGCCAGAATATAGCGTTTTGCGTGCAAGTCGTGATACGCACCGTCGCGCGTTACCTCGATGTGGCTGACTTTGCCCCGCCCGCGAATGGCGGTCACCTCGGCTCGGTCCAAAAGCGCGGCGTTGCCCGTGGCCAAAGCCGGTTCAACCCCGGCTGAACGCCCGTCCATCTTGCAGGCACGCGGACATTTATGGCCCAGACAATCAAGGCAGCCGGGCAGGCGACGGATGGCTGCATGAAGCTGATAGGGGTGCAGGCCATTTGCCTGCAATGCCTGCATCAGGGCGACATCTCCGGGTGAGATTTCCGGACCTTCAGCAAGATTTGGACAGGTAATGTCCGAAAGCGGGTCAGGCTGGCCACCGACATGATACATCGCTTCGGCCATGTCGTAATAGTGCTGCATCCTGGTGTAGGAGACCGGCCAGCCACCAGTTGGATGTGGACGCGCTGTGCTATGGTCCAGATCATGCGGTTCCGGCCGTTCAAGGGTGGCGGCGTAAAAGGCAGACGATCCACCAAGGCCCGCGCCAAGCGGGGCAAAGAAACTCATATCGCGCCCACCAACGCGCGCCGCCACCGGGTCGGGCCAGTAACCGCGTAAAGACCGCGCAACTGGGTCGCCCATTTCTAGGTCCAGCGGTGTTTCCTCAACACGGTATCCGGCCGGGCCCTGTTCGACGAATAAAACCTTTTGTCCCTTTTCGGCCAGCGCCCGCCCAATGGTGCCACCTCCGATGCCGGTGCCGATGACGATGGCATCCCATTCGGTGGTTTTTACCTCGCTTATCATGGCGCATCCCCTGTCAAAACCGGGGCAAACAAGGATCGCAAACGTATTCCACCACTATTGGTCATATGGTTATTGTCAAAGTATAGCGCCTGCCCTTCCGGCATTGCCGAACAAAGGTTTTCGTCACAAAAATACGGCCAGCTATCTAGGTAAGTGATCAGCCCTGAGGCTTCGGCCCGTCTGAGGGGGGCTTCGCCCCGCGCAGCCCGTTCCTGTGCATGGGCAAGGTCCTGACTGGCGCGCGCGGATGCGTCCCGCAGCCGTCCATGGGCCATTTCCCGGGCAATTACGCGGCTGCCATAGTCCGGGATTTCGGGGGGCTGGCGTAGGACGTGAATTGCGCTAAACCCATCGGCCAGCGCCTCAAGGCTTTCGCCAAATGCCTCAGCGTAAATACCCGATTGGGTCGAGGCCGTCAGCGCCGCCCCTTCGGTTGCTGTCAGGGTGATTGTGTTCGAGGCATCCAGCCCAATCCCGGTTCCCTCGGCGTAATAACTCCAGCGTCCAACCAGCAAAAGGCGATCAGGCAGGGTTCCAGCATCAAGCGCTGCGCGCAGGCGGGCGTTGGTTTGCGTGCAGGTAGCATCCTCGGCGGCATTGGTAGTGTTTTCCACCTTGCTGACGCCAAAGAAGGGCGGGCAGCCTGCATTCCAGACGATCACGGCTGGTGCAGCGGCCTCATCCGCGGCCAATGAAAGAGCCGCATGCAAGGGACGCATGTGGCTGTCGCCCCAGATCAGCGCCTCAGGCGCGCCTTCAGGACCAATGGCACAGCTGCGAATGCCAGCCAGTGCGCCCTCCTGCGGCACCCAACAACGAGACCAGTCCTGCAGGAAATCGGCGGAGGCATCGATATGGGTGCGGACCTTGGGCGCGAAGCGATCCGGTGCGCCGTCTTTCAGATAAACCACCCCCCCCGGCCGCGATCAGCACCAGCGACCCTGCCGCCCAACCTGCCAGCAACAGCGGCGAAGTGATGCGGGCGGACATACGCACCGGTTGCTCGACGAAACGCCAAGATATAACCGACAGGCCAAACGCAAGTGCCAGCCAGGCTGAAGCCTCCCAAAAACCAGCATATTGCCCGCGCCAATACATCGACAAAGTCAGGACCGGCCAGTGCCACAGATAGAAGGAATAAGAGATGCGACCGAAAAATACCGGGATCGGCGAGGACAGCGCCCAATTGACCGGATTACCGTGGCGTCCGCCTGCCAGCGCCAGCACCGCGCCCAAAACAGGCACTGCAACCTGCCAGCCGGGAAAGCCCGCACCCGGTTGCACCCAGATAATCCCCGCCAGCATCAGCGCCAGACCGACCCAACTTGGCCAAGCAGATTTGGGACCAGAGCGCCCCTCGGCCCAGATCGCCAGTAGTACCCCGGCCAACAGCTCCCATGCGCGAAAAGGAAACAAGTAGAAGGCGGCGGATTGGTTGCTGGACGTCAGCCAGATACAGGCGACAAGGGACGCCCCAAATAGCACCCAAAGTGCCGCCCGCAGCAGGGACTGGCTGAATTTCAGCGCCAGGATCAGGAAGGGCAGGAAAAGGTAAAACTGTTCTTCCACTGACAACGACCAGTTGTGCAGCAGAATCTTGTTTTCGATCCCGATGTCAAAATATCCGGTCTCGCGAAAGAAATGGATGTTGGCCAGATAGGTGGTCGAGGCGATCAGCGCCTTGCCAAACTCGCGAAATTCAAACGGCAACAGAATCGCCCAGCCTACAGCTAAAGACACAACAGCCATGGCAAAATAGGCAGGCGCAAGCCTACGGATACGGCGCAGATAAAACCGCCCCAGCCTGATACGCCCGGATCGTTCCTGTTCGCGCATCAGGATGCCACCGATCAGGAAGCCAGAGATAACAAAAAAGATGTCCACCCCGACAAGTCCGCCACCAAGGCCGGGCATGGAAAAGTGATAGAGAACCACCGCCAGAACCGCGATCGCCCGCAGCCCGTCAATCTCGGGCCGGTAGGCGGGGTGGGGGTCGTAATTTGCCTGCGTCACCGGTTTTCTGCCCTGCATTTGTTGCGATAACGACTAGGCGTGCGACGGCGTTGCGTCAAGCTTGGTGCCAGATATCTACAGCCAATCCGTCTTGCCTACTGCCCATCTGTGTCAAGCTGATCGGACACACATCGCACCTGAATTCCGCCTTAGTAACGCGTATTCATGCGGTACCCCGGATGGTAGGTGAAGCGCACGAACGTCACCGGCTCTTTGCGAAACCAGGTGGTACGCTCCATCTGAAATACAGGGGCACCTTCGGGTGCGCTTAAAAACTGCGATAACCGCGCATCCGCTGCCACGGCCGAAAAAACGATCTCGGCATTTGAAAATGGTACCTCGTTCAGCAGCCATTCCCCGGGTCCGGTTTCCGCCAAATCTGCAGTTGCCACATTGGGTACGGCCGCGATGTTGATCCACCGCTCCTCATACTGAAACGGCTGATTATCCGCATAATGCATGCATTCAAGATGCATCACCTTGCAGCCCGCCTGCAATTCCAGCTTAGAGGCTAGCCACGGCGGACAAGGAATGATCGCGCGGCGCACCAGATCGTAGCGGTATTTAGCATTTTGATCCTCGACAGACTGACGCACAGGGGTAATCTCCAGCCGTGCCTGTTTGACCGGTGCGGTGACAACCCGGGTGCCGCTTTTGCGTTTGCGGTCAATAACACCCTGCTCGGCCAGTTCGCGCATGGCCCGGTTAACCGTAGCGCGTGCGCAACCGAATTCGGCGGCCAGTTCAACTTCGGTTGGCAGCAGGCTACCCGAAGGCCAGACACGGCTCTGGATACGCCTGATTACCTCGTCGCGAACCTGTTGATAGCTAGTCTTTCTTTTGGCTTGCATAGGGCACCCAACTTACGTTTAATCTGCACATATCATTATTATGCTTGTCGTTTTATGGACGCAAGAAGCACGCCTGTCAGAGGTGCTCCAACAAAACAGCCATATGTTTGCGGTAAGCCGCAACAATGGCAGGGCGATGAATATGGGTGCCGTTCTGCACCAGATAGCGACCGGCGGACCAGACATCGGTCACCACGCAATCCGGCGCTGCGAAACACAGGCCATCCAATATCTGATCGCCCTCAAGCGCCAGCAGAGTCTGGTGGTCACCGTCTATCGCCACAAGATCAGCTAGAGCGCCAACCTCGACGCGCCCACCATCGCGGCCGAGCGCCCGCGCCCCGCCATGAGCGGCCCCCAAAAACAGAGTGGCCCCCAGTGAGCCTTCACCGGGGATCATCACATTGCGGCTTTGATCCCGCAGGCGTTGTGAATATTCCAGCATGCGCAATTCCTCCCCCAGCGCGATACGAATATTTGAATCCGATCCGATGCCAAAGGCACCGCCCGCGCTAACAAATTCGCTACCTTTGAAGATACCGTCCCCAAGATTGGCCTCGGTGATCGGGCAGAGACCCGCCACTGCGCCAGACCGGGCCAGCCCACGCGTTTCGGTTTTTGTCATATGGGTGGCATGCACAAGGCACCAATGCGCATCAACTGCTGCGTTTTCCAAAAGCCACTCGACCGGGCGTGCGCTAAGCCAAGCCGTAATTTGTTCAACCTCTTCAAGCTGTTCTGCAATGTGGATGTGTATTGGTGTGCCTTCCTGCAGGGCCACGGCACGCGCCAGATCTTCAGGGCAGGTTGCACGCAGGGAATGGGGGGTGATGCCAGTGCAGGTGTCTTTTGGCATGTTCGCAACCGCCACCTCGCGCGTCCGGGTAACGAGCCGCGCGTAGGTGTCCACATCATTGGCAAACCGGCGTTGACCATCGTGCAAATCAGTGCGCCCAGCCCCCCCATAGGTGTAAAGCACCGGCAAATGGGTGAGGCCGATACCGGTTTGCCGGGCGGCGGCAAAAACCCTCTGGCTCAGCTCGCTGATATCATCATATGGCGCCCCGTCAGGCTGGTGGTGCATATAGTGAAACTCGCCAACAGCGGCATATCCAGCCTCGAGCATTTCCATATATGCCAGCGCCGCAATAGCCTCATATTGCTCGGGCGTCAGGAGCCGGGCGAAACGGTACATCAAGTCGCGCCATGTCCAGAATGTGTCACGCCCGCCAGTCCGAAACTCAGTCATTCCGGCCATGGCGCGCTGAAAGGCGTGGGAGTGCAGATTGCTGGGCGCTGGCAGCAAGGTATCAACCCTTGTATCACCTTCCTGCAAGGGATTTTCGGCCTCGATCCGGTTGATCCGTCCGTCTTCAATGATGACACGAACATTCTGCAGCCACCCTGCTGGTGCACGCAATTGGCGGGCGAAAATGGTTTGCATGATAGTCCCTTTTGTCTAGACTTAATCTCATTAAACGCATATTTAATAAATCAGCAAGGGGAATGGGCTCACAACATGCCAAAGAGTGATCAATATGTTCTAACAAACGCCACTTTGGCGACGATGCAGACAGGTTCAGCCGCATACGGGTTGATCCCGAACGCGGCACTTGTGGTTTCAAAAGGCCGCATCGCATGGCTTGGTGACAGGGATGCTCTGCCCGCAGAATACCGCGACTGGCAGATCCGAGATCTGGGTGGCAGGCTGGTGACCCCCGGGCTGATCGACTGCCATACGCATCTGGTGTTTGGAGGTGACCGGGCGGGCGAATTTGAAATGCGCCTGAACGGTGCCAGTTACGAAGAGGTCGCCCGCGCTGGCGGCGGTATAATCTCAACCGTAAAAGCAACCCGCGCGGCGACGGTGGATGAACTGGTTGAGCTTGCCCTGCCCCGGCTGGATGCGCTGATTGGCGAGGGTATCACCAACGTCGAGATAAAATCGGGCTACGGCTTGACCCGCGACATTGAACTGAACATGCTGCGCGCCGCGCGCAGGCTGGCGGATTTGCGCCCGGTCGCCATCAAAACCACCTATCTTGCCGCCCATGCGACCCCACCGGAATATGCCGGGCGCGCAGACGCTTATATTGACGAGGATTGCATACCCACCCTGCGCATCGCGTATGAAGAGTGCTTGGTGGATGCGGTCGACGGATTTTGCGAGGGTATTGCCTTCAGCCCGGCACAGATCGAGCGTGTTTTTAAAGCCGCTAGCGCATTGGGCCTGCCTGTAAAACTGCATGCAGAGCAGCTTTCTAATCTCGGCGGCACCGCACTTGCGGCGCGATATGGCGCCCTATCCGTGGACCATCTGGAATATGCAAACGACGCGGACGTGCAAGCCATGGCCAAAGCGGGCAGTGTCGCGGTAATCCTGCCCGGCGCCTTTTACACATTGCATGAGACGCAGGCCCCGCCAATCGAAGCCTTTCGCGCCCACGGCGTGCCCATGGCCGTCGCCACCGATGCCAATCCCGGCTCATCACCGATGTTTTCGCCTTTGCTGGCGATGAACATGGCCTGCACGCTGTTTCGGATGACACCAGAGGAGGCCCTGGCGGGTTTCACACGCAACGCCGCAAAGGCGCTCGGCCTGACCGATACCGGGATACTGGCCACCGGATACCGCGCCGATCTGGCAATCTGGGACATCGCCCAACCTGCCGAGCTTGCCTACCGCATCGGCTTTAACCCGCTCCACACTCGTATATTCCGAGGCCTTCTATGATCACGCTGATCCCCGGTCAGGTGACACTGGCGGTTCTTGTCGACATCTACCACAACATGGCCCCTGCACGGCTGCATTCTTCGGCGCACGCTCCGGTGGAGCAGGCAGCCGGGATCGTGGCCGACACGGCCTCGGGCAAGGCGGCGGTCTACGGGATCAATACCGGTTTTGGCAAACTGGCTAGCCAGAAAATTGCGCCCGAAGACACGGCAAAGCTGCAGCGCAACCTGATCCTGTCCCATTGCTGCGGCGTTGGCGACCCCCTGCCCGAGGACAAGGTGCATCTGATGATGGTGCTTAAACTGATGTCGCTGGGGCGCGGAGCATCCGGTGTGCGCTGGCGGATCATAACACAGATCGAGGCCATGTTGGAGCGCGGCGTCATCCCGGTGATCCCGTCACAAGGTTCTGTCGGGGCATCAGGCGATCTGGCACCGCTGGCCCATATGGCTGCGGTGATGATCGGCGAGGGCGAGGCCACGTTTCAGGGCCAGCGACTGCCCGGTGGCGAGGCGTTGCAGAAGGCAGGCATATCGCCGATTGTGCTGGGTCCGAAAGAAGGGCTGGGGCTGATCAATGGCACGCAGTTTTCCACCGCCTGCGCCCTTGCCGGGCTTATGGATGCGTGGCGCATGGCCGAAACATCGCTTGTCACCGCCGCGCTTTCGACTGATGCCATTATGGGGTCAACGGCACCGCTTGTGGCGGACATCCATCACCTGCGCGGCCATCCCGGCCAGATAGACGTCGCCGCCGAAATGCGCACCATCATGGCAGGCAGCAAGATCCGCGATAGTCACCGTGACGGCGATGAACGTGTGCAGGACCCTTACTGCATCCGCTGCCAGCCGCAGGTCGTGGGGGCCGCTGTGGACGTATTGCGCATGGCGGCACGCACGCTGGAGATTGAAGCGAATGCGGTGACCGATAACCCTCTGGTGTTGGCCGAGACCGGCCGCATCGTCTCGGGCGGCAATTTCCACGCGGAATATGTTGGTTTCGCCGCCGATCAGATTGCGCTGGCAGTGGCCGAGATCGGCGCCATTGCCCAGCGCCGGGTCGCCTTGATGGTAGACCCTGCCCTCAACCACGATCTGCCCCCTTTCCTGACCCCAAACCCCGGCGTCAATTCCGGTCTGATGATTGCCGAGGTAACCACCGCCGCTTTGATGAGCGAAAACAAACATCTGGCTAATCCCTGCGTGACCGACAGCACGCCCACCTCGGCTAATCAAGAGGACCACGTTTCCATGGCCGCCCACGGGGCTTTGCGCCTGTCACGTATGACGAAAAACCTGTCGGTAATCCTTGGGGTCGAGCTGCTTTGTGGCGCTCAGGGGGTTGAGGCACGCGCCCCGCTTGTGACCTCGCGCGACTTGCAGGACGCAATCAACCTATTGCGCACCAAGGTCCCGGCCTTGCGTGAAGATCGTTATCTTGCCCCCGATATCGAAGCCGCTGCGGCATTGGTTCAGGCAGGTAGGTTGGCGGACATTGTCGCGGTGGAGATCGCGCCATGATCGAGGTGACCCAAGGCAGTTCTCCGCTTGTGTTGGGCCTACCCCACACGGGCACAGAGGTCCCGCCGGAAATCTGGCGGGGGTTGAACGACACGGGCCGCGAAATGGCGGATACGGATTGGCATATTCACGCGCTTTACGATGGTCTGGCACAAGACGTCACAACGGTGCGCACCCCGCTGCACCGCTATGTGATTGACGTGAACCGGGCCCCGGATGGCGCAAGCCTTTATCCGGGGCAAAACACCACCGGCCTGTGCCCGGTGACCGACTTTGATGGGCGCGCAATTTACCAAGAAGGGGCAGAACCTGACACAGCTGAGGTCAGCCGACGATGTGACACATTTCACAAGCCCTATCACAGGGCGCTTGCGGATGAACTGAACCGGGTCAGGTCCATCCACGGATTTGCCGTGCTATTTGACTGCCATTCAATCCGCAGCAATATCCCGCACCTCTTCAAGGGTCGCCTGCCGGATTTCAATATTGGCTCCAATGAAGGGGCAAGCTGCGACCCTGAAATAGAACTGCTGACCCGCAAAATATGCGAGGATGCCGCCGGTTATTCCAGCGTTCTGAACGGTCGTTTCAAGGGTGGCTGGACCACACGTCATTACGGCAGACCCACCGAAGGGCTGCACGCCATCCAGATGGAGCTGGCCCAGTCCACCTATATGGAAGAGGCCGCACCCCGGAAGCTTCTACCCAACAAAGTTGAGGCACTTCGCACCCACCTTGCCACCATCCTTACCGCCCTGAAAAACTGGAGCCCCGCATGAATGACGCCCATAAAAACGCCCGCGATATCTATCCTCCCACCGGGTCGGAAATAACCGCCAAGTCATGGCTGACCGAGGCGCCTATGCGCATGTTGATGAACAACCTGCACCCGGATGTGGCGGAAAACCCGCATGAACTGGTGGTCTATGGTGGCATCGGACGTGCTGCGCGCACATGGGGGGATTTTGACCGCATCGTCGATAGCCTCAAGGGGCTGGAAGAGGACCAGACTTTGCTGGTGCAATCAGGTAAACCGGTTGGTGTGTTTCAGACCCACACAGATGCGCCGCGGGTGCTGATCGCCAATTCAAACCTCGTGCCGCACTGGGCCAATTGGGACCATTTTAACGAGCTCGATAAAAAAGGGCTGGCCATGTATGGCCAGATGACGGCTGGCTCGTGGATCTACATCGGCTCGCAAGGTATCGTGCAGGGTACCTATGAAACCTTTGTAGAGGCAGGTCGCCAACATTATGGCGGCGACCTTTCCGGCAAGTGGATCCTGACCGCAGGACTTGGCGGCATGGGGGGCGCACAGCCCTTGGCTGCGGTGATGGCCGGCGCCTGTTGCATGGCGGTAGAATGCGACGAGACCCGCGCTGATTTTCGCCTGCGCACAGGATATCTGGACGCCAAAACACATTCACTGGACGAAGCATTGGCGATGATCGCACGCTGGACAGCGGCGGGCGAGGCGAAGTCTGTTGGCCTCATCGGCAATGCTGCTGATGTGTTCCCTGAGCTTTTGCACCGGATGCAGGCAGGAGGCCCCTGCCCGGATATTGTCACCGATCAGACCTCGGCCCATGATCCGGTGCACGGTTACCTGCCGCAGGGCTGGAGCGTCGGCCAGTGGCGCGAAAAACAGGAAAGCGCCCCGAAAGAGGTCGAGGCCGCCGCGCGTGCCTCGATGCTGGTGCAGGTCCGGGCCATGGTGGCATTTCATGACGCGGGCATACCAACGGTTGATTATGGCAATAATATCAGACAGGTAGCTTTGGAAGAAGGGCTTGAAGACGCCTTTGCTTTCCCCGGTTTTGTGCCTGCCTATATCCGCCCGCTCTTTTGCAAAGGTATCGGCCCGTTTCGCTGGTGTGCCCTGTCTGGCGATCCCGAGGATATCTATAAGACCGACCAAAAGGTGAAAGAGCTTATACCGGACGATAAACACCTGCATAACTGGCTGGATATGGCGCGCGACCGCATCGCCTTTCAGGGCCTGCCAGCGCGCATTTGCTGGGTGGGTCTTGGACAACGGCACCGGCTGGGACTGGCCTTTAACGAGATGGTACGAAATGGCGAACTGAGCGCGCCCGTGGTCATTGGACGTGACCATCTGGATTCTGGCTCGGTCGCATCGCCAAACCGTGAAACCGAGGCCATGAAGGACGGGTCAGACGCCGTTTCGGACTGGCCGCTGCTTAACGCCTTGCTAAACACCGCATCGGGCGCGACATGGGTGTCACTGCACCACGGTGGCGGCGTAGGCATGGGGTTCTCACAGCATTCGGGCATGGTGATTTGCTGCGACGGCAGCGAAGATGCGGACCGGCGACTGGCGCGCGTCTTGTGGAACGACCCTGCCACCGGTGTCATGCGCCACGCGGATGCGGGCTATGACATCGCAATGGATTGTGCCCGCGAACATGGCCTGAACCTGCCGGGAATTTTGTGAGAGACAGGTGAATTGACGCATTACCTGTAACTTATTATGCCGAAACTGGCGATCCCGGGAGGACTCGAACCCCCAACATCCTGATTAGAAGTCAGGTGCTCTATCCAGTTGAGCTACGGGACCGCTGGCGCAGGCATAACTTCTGCGCAACGTTCCCTCAAGCGATAAGTTCGGTTAGCCGATCAGCTTTTTCGTAACCATCCAGGAAACCGGCAGGCCCAGGATAAATCCGGCGATTGCAGCGATGGCTACCGTCTGCATAGTATCAATGCCCATGGTCAACACCACGATCACACCGATACCAGCCAATGTGGTGCCAAGCATGGCGTAAATTGGTAATAACAAACGAAGCATATCTGCCCCCCTTCAAAATTTAACGACCCATACGTAAGGGGCACATCCGGGGTCTTCTTTGACCTACATCAAAGCGTCACGGGTTGAGGCGTTTTGCCACAAACCACGCAACCGGCCAGCCCGCCAGCCAGCCCGAGATGGCACAGGCAACCAGCGGCCAAAGCGTGGTCAGGCCTGAAACCAGCCCGACCACCACGGCGACGCCGGCCAGTGTCGCGCCGATGATAGAATGCAAGATAAGGATCAGGCGCAAGACTAACCCTTGTCCTCCGTGCGCATCCGATCCAAGAGGTTGTTTTTCAACACAAATTGGTGAAACAGCGCCGCAAGGACATGTAGGGCGACGAGGATCAGCATCAGTGTTTTCAGCACTTCATGCCCGTCCGCTGCCTTCTCGACCCCGCCGAACCAAGCTACCGCGCCGGAGATCGGCGTCAGGATCAGCAGCAGATATAGTGTATGGTGGGTAGCGTGTGCCGCTATTCTTTGCACAGCGCTTTCCGTTTCCGGCAAGGCCGGGGCACCGCGTTTTCTGCGCACGGCAAGGCGCCAGAGCGTCAGCAGCAGGATCAGAATTCCACCGAAAACATGCATTGCAACCATCGGGTTAAAGGCGGCTTCCAGTCCGCCCTCTATCTTGTCCCACGCTTCCGAGATTGAATCGTGGAAAATAAACTGCAGCGCCACCAAAAGCATGATGATCCAATGTAAACTGATTTGAAGGCGGGAATATCCGGCAGGTTTCATGTCATTTCCTTTTCGCTTGTACTGCAAGCAATGTAAAAAATTTCCCCCTCTTACCACGCATAACGCAAATGGAAACTCTCCATCCGGATTAAAAGGTAAGA
This sequence comes from uncultured Aliiroseovarius sp., assembly GCA_964550345.1. GTDB lineage: Bacteria > Pseudomonadota > Alphaproteobacteria > Rhodobacterales > Rhodobacteraceae > JAAEUB01. The sequence continues at coordinate 42,536 of CAZJYZ010000010.1, forward strand.
GCAAACTTACTGCAGGTTGCTGAACCCTTGATTTACTGCACCCGCATCGCCTCGGCTCCGAATTCCGGGGCGTAGGCAGGGCTAAACACAATATTCGATTTCAACCCGCAACATTCTGTGGTTATCGACTATATATACGCGTCCGAATGATTTTTACACGAGATATTGTTGATTTACGCTTACGACCGGTGTAACCCTGCCCTCACAGGTGCAAGACGCGGTCGCATCAACTGACGGGGGCCCGGTTGCCAATGGCAGGCGGGTCCTTTTCATTTTCTGGCGTGAGTTCTTTGATTTGCCATAGGAAAAGGCGCCAGGTGCTCAGACGCGGTCCTCGCATCGTGCTGTTGCCAGCACATCCTGACGCCTTCCTGAACTGGTCTGCCCCGAAGAGCTTTCCCGCTCATATGCTCGGGTTCCTGAGAACCTTTGCTGCCACCCGGTTTTCCGAAGATCCGTTGTGACGATCATTTCGTGTCTTGCGACTTTCCATGACCCGCTTGACCCGTTTGAAATTGACCGGCTTTCATCGTTCCGAAGAACTTTGATGCCCTGACGATTCCCTGAGAATTTCGCTTCCTGAATTGGATCCGAAGACCCCCTCCGTTCCGCTCTGCCCTCTGAGGCTTTCGCTAGCGCTTTGGTTCCGAAGAACCGCTGCGATAAGTTAAACCAACCAAAGTCAGGTGAGTCGCGCAAGGAAAATCTGTAATAGAATCAAAGATTTATGGGGATAGGTCGGTGGATTTCCTGTGGAAAACCGGTGGATAAGTCGATTTAGTTTTTTGAGTCAGTGGCTTGTGGGGAGGGCGGGTAATGCTGGCAAAAATGCGATTTCTCGCCGCGTCAGGAAAGCTGGGCACCTTTTAACCCACACACGCAGATAGGCAAGACCTTTGGGTGAAATGCAACGCACGGTGCCGGTGCGGTTTTTTAGTACACCCCCATGCGCATCGAGAGCATCATGAACAACACGATCAACAACATTGCCACCGAAACAACGGCCTGGCTCAGATAGGATTTTACGAACAATGCGTCATCTTCATTGATCAGCCCCTGACGCATTTTCTTTCGTAGCGGCCCCGATATGGCCTCGGCCAGAATGATGGTGCTCAGCGCGATTGTTGCGCGTAACCCGTAACCATGGAAAAGGTCACCCACATTCTGAATCATGCCCGACATGAAAAGCCGGGTGACCCCCGCAACAACAGCCAGGATTAGCGAGGTCATGATGACCATCCCGGCAGGTTTACCGACGGCCATCGAAAAATGTTTGCGGTCCGCCGGATCCATCCGCAGCATACCGATACCAATCCCCCAGTCGAAAAACACGACGCTCCCAACAAAGACAGCCGCCGATGTAATATGGATGTAATGGACCAGCTCCAGCATGCCTCACTCCTTCATCCCGTTCGCTGGGGGTATAATGACCCATTTTTTGGATTTTGTAAAAACGGAAGGGTTGGGGAAGGGATAATGCCAAGCGCCCGGCACGTGGGTGGGCGTGAAGCGCCCGCCCTTGGGGGCGGGTCGGGCGCTGCCCGGGTCGAAAGCGACCCGGTCAGGTTTGTTTGGGGACTGTTGTGGCTGAAGTTCAGACGGGTCAGCCGTCCATCTTCAACGCTGAAATAAACGCCTCTTGCGGGATGTCTACTTTCCCGAACTGGCGCATTTTCTTTTTACCCTTTTTCTGCTTCTCGAGCAGCTTTTTCTTGCGGGTCGCGTCGCCGCCATAACATTTCGCCGTCACGTCTTTGCGCATGGCTGACAGGGTTTCGCGCGCGATCACCTTGCCGCCGATGGCCGCCTGAATAGGGATTTTGAACATGTGGCGGGGGATGAGGTCTTTGAGCTTTTCGACCATGGCGCGCCCACGCGCCTCGGCCCGGTCACGGTGCACCATGGTGGAAAGCGCATCAACCGGTTCATCGTTCACAAGGACGCTCATCTTCACCAGATTATCCTCGCGGTAGCCCTCAAGCGAATAATCAAACGACGCATAACCCTTGGTGACGGATTTGAGGCGGTCGTAGAAGTCGAACACCACTTCGTTCAGCGGCAAGTCATAGACCACCATAGCGCGCGACCCGGCATAGGTCAGGTCAAGCTGGATACCGCGCCGGTCCTGACACAGTTTCAGCACGTCGCCGAGGTAATCATCCGGCACCAGAATGGTCGCCTTGATACGCGGTTCTTTAAGGTGGTCGACAGTGGAAAGGTCCGGCATGTCGGCGGGGTTGTGCAGCTCGCGCAGCTCTCCGTCTTTCATGTAGATCTGATAAATAACCGAAGGCGCGGTAGTGATAAGCTCGATCCCGTATTCACGTTCAATCCGGTCGCGGATCACTTCGAGGTGCAAAAGGCCAAGGAAGCCGCAGCGAAAGCCAAAGCCCAGCGCCGCGCTGGTTTCCATCTCGAACGAGAAGCTGGCGTCGTTGAGGGCTAGCTTGGCGATGCTATCGCGCAAATCCTCAAACTCGGCATTATCGACGGGGAAGAGGCCACAAAACACCACGGGCTGGGCGGGGGCGAAACCGGGCAGCGCCTCGGCCGTGCCTTTTTTCTCATGCGTGATGGTGTCGCCAACGCGGGTGTCACGCACCTGTTTGATGCTTGCGGTCAGAAAGCCGATCTCGCCGGGGCCAAGCACGTCGATGGCCTCCATCTGCGGGCGGAAAACGCCGATACGGTCAACCGGGTAGACCGCATCGGTGTGCATCATGCGGATCTTGTCGCCTTTGCGAAGCTGCCCGTCGATGACGCGCACCAGCACGATGACGCCAAGGTAGCTGTCATACCAGCTATCGACCAGCATGGCTTTGAGGGGCGCATCTGCGTCGCCTGTGGGGGCGGGCAGTTCGGTGACGATCGCCTCAAGCGTTTCGCGGATGCCTTGCCCGGTCTTGGCGGAAACCTCGATAGCGCCGGTGGCATCAATACCAATGACATCCTCGATCTGTTCTGCCACGCGCATGCAATCCGAGGCAGGCAGGTCGATCTTGTTGAGGATCGGCACAATCTCATGGTCCGCATCAATGGCCTGATAGACATTGGCAAGCGTCTGCGCTTCCACACCTTGCGTGCTGTCCACGACCAGAAGGGAGCCTTCGACGGCGCGCATGGAGCGGCTGACCTCATAGGCGAAATCCACGTGGCCGGGCGTGTCGATCAGGTTGAGCACATAATCCTGCCCGTCGTCGGCCGTGTAATCGATCCGCACCGTATTGGCCTTGATGGTGATGCCACGCTCACGCTCAATATCCATCGAGTCCAAAAGCTGCGCCTGCATGTCACGCTCCTTGACCGTACCGGTCTCTTGAATGAGCCTGTCAGCAAGGGTGGATTTCCCGTGGTCAATATGCGCCACGATCGAGAAATTGCGGATATGTTCGAGGTCTGTTGTCATGGGGGAGGATATGCGGCGGTTTTGGGGGTTGGTCATACTAGTTATGCGATAATTGGTTCAGTATCTAGTGCAAAGGGTCTTCAAAACATGAAAACTATGGATGACTTTGAAGATTGGGTAGAAGGCGCGGACTTTACCCATGTTAAGCTCATGGGCTCTCGGGCTGCCCTTCGCCTTCTTCCTTTTGCATTCGAGGCAGGCGAACACTCGATCCGTAAAGAACAACTGTTACTTTCTTGTTTGAGGGCGATTATGTCGAGTATTGTCTCGACCCGAAGTAATGATGGAACTGTTGCTTCTGCCCGCATGTCTGCGGCCCGTTGGAGTGCTGAAAAATCTGGAAATCAAATAGCCCGAGCTTCGAGATTGGTTGGCCGCGCCCAATCCTCAGAACAACGAACTATGGCCACTCAGGAAAACGAACTTGGCATAGCTTCAAATTCTATAGCATCATTGACACACAGCACTAAGCCATCAGAAGTCTTGAAAGCGTTCGGTCGTTTGGAGCTTTCGAGCCGTACGTTCTTCCAAGATGCAGTATACGACAGCTTGATTTTAGACGAAGCGAATTCAAGCCTGAACCAGCTTCGCAAAATGAAACTCTGGTATTTAGATTGGAGCACAACCGCACATATCCGAAAAGAATTGTTATTGCGCTTTCCGGACATTGTAGGGGAAGCTTGGTCCTTCTGGCGCGAATGGTATCAAGGATTTCTCGAAGGCAAGCCACTGGATTGGGACCTTCAGCGCGAGGTGGCCTTGATCCCGAATGAGGACTGGGAGAAGGGGCCGGAGCATATTGCGGGAATTATCGCTGAGATCAGGGCGCGGTTTGAGCTTAACAAGCGGATTGGTGAACTTGAAGAAGAGCTAAGGGTTACTGCGCAGTCACGTCATGAGATCGGGGGAAATTTCCCTCCAGAACCGTTGGACGAGGCACGGGTTGCCACGAAGGAACTACTTATCATCTGGGAGCCTCTGCAATCTCTGAAGGAAGAGGCTGAGGCGGAGGCCCCCGACAAGGGGAAGATTCGGAAAGCAATCGAAGCGCTTGGCCGAGCGTTAAAAGCCGGGTTTGCTTGGTGCGCATCCAAGGCGGATTTGGCAGTGGATACGGTTATCAAGTGGGCGGTTCCGGCGGCGGGCGGGGGTTACCTTGCCCTAAACCCCGACAAGATTACCGCCGTTCTTGAGGTCGCAAAGACGTGGCTCTCAATGGCACCTTAACCCAACAAAGGGCTGCGCCCGGCTCCGAGGGTGGGCTTGTCAGAAGCACCCTCAAAGTAATTATGCCGCAGGTGGAAATACCTTCCCCGGCTGGGCCTTTTCATTCATACTCGCCTTATGCTGGAGCCGTCTGACCTTCGTGCGTTTGTGCCCCCTGATCCGGACCTGACCCGGTTGCCGGTTGACTTCTTCCCCGGACCCACGCCTTTTCACGGAATTATCCTGATGCTGGCCGGTGTTCTGGGGCCGATATTTGTCGGTGGATTTCTGGGACTGATGGGGCTGGTTGGCGACATGCCGGACAACTGGGGTTGGATCGTGCTGGGTTTTGCCTGCTTCCCTCTGCTTGCCCTGCCCTGGGGCTGGTATGTGATCCGCTCGCGCACCATTGTACGCATTGGGGCTGAAGAGGTAGAGTTTCTGCGTTTCACACCATTTCGCAAGACCCGCTGGAATGCGCCTTTGTCGCAATATAAGGCTGTGGCCTACCGCAAGGTCCTGCCACCTTCGACCACCAAGGCTGAACGCATTCTGCACGGCGTTGAACTGATCCACGAAACCGGCGCATGGGATGTCACCCTTGTTCAGGCCAGCGACGAAGCGCTGGCGCGTGATGTTCAGACCCGTCTTGCCGCGCTGACAGGGCTTTCAGCCGAGGAGCGGGAACCTGTTCGCAGCCGCTAAACCGCAGTAGCGTGGCGTAAATACCCGCCTTTTCCCCCTACAAAAATGTGCCGTTGAGAATTGAAAATAGCGATGTTACGCTTATCTTAACCCGGCGTCGGGGTTTTTCGGCGTTTTTGTGAAGGAGGACAATGTCCTGTCTCAAGACTTATCCGCAGCCGGGATGCAGGCTGCAAAGGCGCGCCCGATGAAGGGTGCAAATATCAACGGCGCAGGCTCTGGCCTGCTTAAACATATCCAATCATCGCTGGAAGACGACAAGGCCGAGGATATCATCACGATCCCCTTGGCAGGTAAATCGGAAATGGCCGATCACATGGTGGTCTGCTCGGGCCGGTCCTCACGTCAGGTGGTGGCGTTGGCGGAAAAGCTGAATGACCGGCTCAAGCATGAGCTGGGCATTATTTCACGCGTCGAGGGCAAGGATCAGGGCGATTGGGTGCTGATCGACGCAGGCGACGTGATCGTACATGTGTTTCGCCCGGAAGTGCGCGAGTTCTACCAGCTTGAAAAAATGTGGATGGAACCGGGTGCGGCCAAAGGCGCAGCTAACAGCGACACCTGATGCGGGTACATCTTTGTGCCGTCGGCCGGTTGCGCGCCGGGCCCGAGCGCACGCTTCTTGACGATTATCTGACACGGTTTGAGCGCACCGGGCGCGGGCTAGGCCTTGGCCCGGTGCGCGAGCATGAAATTGCCGGTGGCAAGGGCGGCATGGCTGGTGAGGCCGAGGCCCTGAGCCGCGCAGTACCAAAGGGCGCGCTGCTTTGTGTGTTGGATGAACGTGGCAAGGATGTAACCTCGCCCGAGTTTTCCCGCCTTCTGGGGCGCTGGCGCGATGAGGGGCGCGGCGATGTGGCTTTTGTGATCGGCGGCGCCGATGGCACAGCGCCGGAACTGCGTGCCAGGGCGGATTATAAGCTGAGTTTTGGCAAAATGGTCTGGCCGCATATGATGGTGCGTGTCATGTTGGGCGAACAACTCTACCGTGCCGCATCAATCCTGTCGGGGGGGCCATATCACCGGGAATAATCCGCAGCAGAGAGTGGTGGATTATCCGGACCTATCAGAGCCTGCCGGACTAAAGCGCAATAAAAAAATATGAAGAAGGGGGTACATCGTGCCACAGACAACTCAAACAAATCGTCGTATCGTCCTTGCGGAGCGCCCGGTCGGGTTGCCAAACGAAAACACTCTTCGTCTGGAAAACACGGAAATCCCGGAACCCGGCGCGGGCGAAATGCTTTTGCGCAGCGTTTATCTGTCGCTTGATCCCTATATGCGTGGTCGGATGAATGACGCTAAATCTTACGCGGAGCCTGTGAAGATTGACGAAGTGATGACCGGGCAGGTCGTTGCACAGGTCGTGACCTCGCATATCGACGGATATGAAGATGGGGATTACGTGCTGTCTGGCTCTGGCTGGCAGGATTACGCACTTTCTGACGGCACCGAGGTCATGAACCTTGGCAAAGACCCGCAAAACCCATCCTGGGCGTTGGGGATATTAGGGATGCCGGGATATACGGCCTATGCCGGCCTGCTGAAAATCGGCGAGCCTAAACCGGGTGAAACCGTTGTGGTTGCCGCCGCCTCTGGCCCCGTCGGGGCCACGGTCGGGCAGATTGCCAAGCTTAAAGGCTGCCGTGTCGTCGGCATCGCCGGAGGCAAAGATAAATGCACCCATGTTGTTGATAACCTGGGGTTTGATGCCTGTATCGACCACAAGGCCGCAGACTTCGCCGACCAGCTGAAAGCAGCCTGCCCGGATGGTATCGACGTCTATTTTGAAAATGTCGGCGGCAAGGTGCTTTATGGGGTTTTGCCGCTACTCAACCCCTTTGCTCGTATGCCGGTTTGCGGCGTGGTTTCATGGTACAACCTTACGGGCCTACCGGAGGGTCCGGATTTCGGTCCGACCATTATGGGCACGATCCTTCGTATGAAGGTCAAAGTGCAGGGCTTTATCATCTTCGACAGCTTCCCGAAAAGCACCTATCAGGAGTTTGCCCGCGACATGACCGGCTGGCTTGACGAGGGTAAGGTTCAGTATAAGGAACAAGTGGTCGAAGGGCTTGAAAATGCGCCCTCTGCGTTGAACGATGTGCTGCTTGGCAAAAGCTTTGGCAAGGTCGTGGTCAAAGTCGGCTAGAACCAGTTGCTGGTAGCTGGCGGGCGGATATGACCGCCTTGCCCTTGGCCCGGCGGGGCCATAGATAAAGGGCAAGTCGACCGGAGGTCCCAATGGGCAAGATCAAACCCACCCTGTTATGTATTCTTGATGGCTGGGGCCTTCGTGAGGAGCGCGACAATAATGCTCCGGTGCTGGCGGATACTCCGAACTTTGACACCCTGATGCGCGACTGGCCCAACGCAACCCTTGTGACCCACGGGCCGGACGTGGGCCTGCCAAGTGGGCAGATGGGCAATAGTGAAGTTGGCCACACCAATATTGGTGCTGGCCGTGTGGTTGCGATGGATCTGGGGCAGATCGATCTGGCGATTGAGGATGGCTCATTCACTGAAAACGCTGCCTTGGGGGATTTTCAGGGCACGGTGAAGCAATCTGGCGGCGTGGTGCATATCATGGGGCTGGTCAGCGCCGGGGGCGTGCATAGCCACGAAGCTCATATATTGCATGCCGCTGAGATTATCTGTGCAGCCGGAGGCCATGTTGCCATTCATGCCATCACTGACGGGCGCGACGTAGCGCCGAAAGCCGCTGGAGAAAGCCTGCGTGCTTTTGAGGCGGCACTGCCCGATGGGGCGCAGATTGTAACCGTCAGCGGCCGCTATTATGCCATGGACCGCGATAACCGTTGGGAGCGGGTCGCGCTGGCTTACAGGGCGATGATCGGCGGCGAAGGCGAGGCTGCCGCTTCAGTCGGCGCAGCCCTTGATGCCGCCTATGCGCGCGGTGAAAGCGACGAATTCATCTTACCAACCATCATTGACGGTTTTACCGGTGTGAAAGACCGTGACGGCATCTTTTTCGCCAATTTCCGTGCCGACCGGGCGCGCGAAATCCTACGTGCCATTGGTGAACCTGGCTTTAACGAATTTGACACCGGTCCACGCCCGGCCCTGTCCGACCTGTTGGGCATGGTGGAGTATAGCGACGGGCATAATGCCTATATGACCACGATGTTCCCATCCCGTGACATCGTCAACACGCTGGGGGCATGGGTGGCTAAACATGGCCTGACCCAGTTCCGGCTGGCGGAAACCGAAAAATACCCCCACGTCACCTTTTTCCTCAATGGCGGCAAAGAGGCCCCCGAAAAGGGCGAAGATCGCTACATGGCGCCCAGCCCCAAGGTCGCCACCTATGACCTTGCGCCAGAAATGTCATCCGGCGAGGTTACGGAACACTTGGTGGCAGCGATTCACAAAGGATACGACCTGATCATCTGCAATTTTGCCAACCCGGATATGGTCGGTCATACCGGCGATCTGGCCGCCGCCATGCGTGCCTGTGAAGCAGTGGACCAGGGCTTGGGTCAGGCGATGGCTGCGCTCAAAGAGGTTGGCGGCGCCATGCTGGTCACAGCAGATCACGGCAATTGCGAAACCATGGTCGATCCGGTGACGGGTGGGCCGCACACCGCGCACACCACCAACCCGGTGCCTTTGATCTGTTTCAACGCGCCCGGTGTGACCCGGGTCACGCCCGGACGTCTGTCGGATCTTGCACCATCGCTGCTAGAGCTGATGGGGCTGGAACAGCCGGATGAAATGACCGGCCACAGCCTGTTGGTAAGCGGGTGAATTTACTTGCCCGGAGAAAATTGTGCGGTTTGGGCCGCAGACTGCTGGCTTGCGCCTCACCTGCCTTTAGACACGTTCTGACCGGTATGATGACCATTGCCGTTCTATCATTTGGCACACCAGCAATGTCACAAAACAGCCCCGCCGAAAGTGCGCAGGCTGCAATCGCCGCATTGGAAGAAGCGGCAGTCGCATTGCGGGCAGCCGATGGCGCACGCGACCGCGTTGCCGCCCTGACCCAGACCGTGCGTGCTTATGAGGCCGGGCTGGATGCCATGCGCGAAGGCCTGCGCCGTGCCACGATCCGCGAGGCCAGCATCCGCGGCGTCTTTGAAGCCGACCAAACCCGTCTGGCTCAGTTGCTGGGCGTGCTGCAATCCATTGAGGCAAGCCCGGCACCCATCACTTTGCTGCACCCGGCTGGCCCTGTTGGCGCGGCACGCAGCGGCATGGTGCTATCCGAGGTGGTGCCTGCCCTACAGGCCGAAGCCGAAGCCCTGCGCCTGTCACTTGAAGAAGTCGCCCTTCTGCGTGAACTGCAGCAAAGCGCTGTTGACGTACTGGAAAAGGGGCTCACCGGCGCTCAGGACGCACGCACCGACCTTTCGCTGGCCGTATCCGAACGCCGCGACCTGCCACGCCGTTTTTTTGCCGATGAACTGCAGATGCAAGCCCTGATTAACTCGACCGAAACGCTGGAAAGTTTTGCCAGCGGATTGATGAGCGTTGACCTGTTGCCAGGCTCGGGGGAAACCTTTCCGATCATTGGTTTTGAGGAACGACAAGGGCGCATAAGCTTGCCGGTGCTGGGGCGCATCCTGCGCCGCTACCTTGAGGCTGATGCGGCAGGCATTCCCCGCCCAGGCCTTATACTGGCCACCCGACCGCTGGCATTGGTGACCACGCCGGTTCCGGCCACGATCCGCTATAACGGGCCGCTTTTGGATTACGATCAGGTCGCAGTTCTGGAACCTGGCGAGGGGTACCTGATAGTTTTGGCCGGTATGGGGCAGGTTTTTGGGAACGTCGGCGAGGTCCTGCCAGAGGGCGCGCCGATTGGCCTGATGGGTGGTGCCTCACCTGATGCACAAGTATTTTTGATGGATCAGAGGCAAGGAAACAGCCCGGATAGCTCAGAAACCCTGTATATCGAGATACGAGAGAACGGAAGCGCGGTGGACCCCGGCCTCTGGTTTGCGTTAAACGGGGACTAACAAAGGGTCAAAACGACCCGTGCGCACCAATGAAGTGAGGCAAGATGAAAAAGTTTATTATGGCCGCCTTTGGCGGAATCCTTGCAGGGACCCTGCTGACCACGCAGATCGCCGGACCGCTGATCGCGCAAGATGATGCCCGCAACGCCAGCGTCTATGAGCAGCTTGACCTGTTCGGGGACGTTTTTGAACGCATTCGCGCCAACTATGTCGAAGAAGTCGACGAAGGTGCGCTGATCGAAGCGGCCATCAATGGCATGCTGCAATCACTCGATCCCCATTCAAGCTATCTGCCGCCAGAAGAAGCCGAAGATATGCGCGAAAAGACCCGCGGCTCGTTCGGTGGGCTGGGGATCGAAGTAACACAGCGTGAAGGTTGGGTTGAGGTGGTATCGCCCATGGACGGCACCCCTGCCTACGAGGCCGGCATCGAAAGCGGCGATATCATCACCCATGTGGACAACGAAAACCTGTTTGGCCTGACGCTGGATGAAGCCGTGGTATTGATGCGCGGCCCGGTGGGCAGCGAGATTGTCATTACCGTGGTGCGTGAAGGCATCGACGAACCATTTGACGTGACGATCGTGCGCGACGAGATCAAACTGACCGCGGCCACGGTGCGCGCCATTGGCAATACCATTGTGCTGCGTCTGACTACGTTTAACGACCAGACCTATCCGAATATGTCCAACGGGCTTGAGGAGGTCGTCGCAGAGCTGGGCGGCATGGAAAACGTTGAAGGGTTTGTACTGGACCTGCGAAACAACCCCGGCGGGCTTGTATCGTCGGCCATCGCCGTGGCAGACGCTTTCCTTGAAGAGGGCGAGATCATGTCAACCCGCGGCCGCGACCCTGCTGAAAGCGAACGCGTCAACGCGCGCGCGGGCGATCTTGCCGAGGGCAAGCCTTTGGTTGTGCTGATCAATGGTGGCTCGGCTTCATCGTCCGAGATTGTCTCGGGCGCCCTGCAAGATCACCGACGCGCTATCATTGTTGGCGAAAAGAGCTTTGGCAAAGGCTCGGTCCAGTCGCTGATGCCACTTGGCGGGGACGGGCTGATGCGCCTGACCACAGCGCGCTATTACACGCCTTCCGGGCGCTCAATACAGGCGCTGGGCGTGTCCCCCGATATCGTGGTCGAGCAACCTCCGCGCCGGCCGGATGACGGTGAAGAGGACCCGATGGACCGCTTCAACCGCACAGAAGCGGACCTGCGCGGCTCTTTGGACAATGACAGCCTGACCGAAGACCAGCGGCGTCAGATTGAAGAAGAGCAGATAGCCGCTGAAGAGGCAGCGAAATTGCGCTTTGAGGATTTTCAGCTCAGCTATGCAGTGGATCTGCTCAAAGGCCTGGCCGCTATTCGGTAGCGCCATAAAAGTGCGCCGAATGAAAAAACGAAAAGGCGTCGGGGGCACCTCTCCGGCGCCTTCTCATTTGTTGTTTGTCAGGCTTCCCAGAAGGTTCCCTTCGGGCTCCCATCTCATGTTGTCTAACATGCCAGAACCTCGTTTTAGCTGGTCAATCGCGCGCCACTATGTATCTTTCCGGAAACTGACCGAGGCATAACATGACCCCTGAAGACATCACCCGCCTACCCTATCGACCCTGCGTCGGCATCATGCTGGTAAACAAAGAAGGCAAGGTTTTTGTCGGTCAGAGGATAGATACAGACGGAGCCTGGCAAATGCCGCAGGGTGGGGTAGACAAGGGCGAAGAGCCACGCGATGCAGCCCTGCGCGAGCTTTGGGAGGAAACCGGACTGACGCCGGAGCTCGTGCGGATAGAGGCAGAACACCCTGACTGGCTGACCTACGATCTGCCCCACGATATTGTGCCAAAAATCTGGAAGGGGCGATTTCGCGGTCAGAAACAACGCTGGTTCCTGATGCGCTTTACCGGGGTAGACAAGGACATTGATATCAAAACAAAACACCCCGAGTTTTCCAACTGGACATGGATTGAGCCAAGTGAGGTTGTGGAAAAAATTGTCCCATTCAAGCGTGCGATTTACGCCGCATTGATCACCGGTTTTGAGGGGCAGATATAAGTGTGATGCAAACACCCTTCTCAAAATAAGCCCGGCGCGCTAGAGTTAAGTATGCTTGCCCGACCATTTTTAGCCTCACTGATCCTTTCCATTTTTATGGCTGAGCCCGCACTTGCACTGTCGTGCGCGCCATACTCAGCGCAGCAGGCATTTCTCGATGCATCAAACGCACCTGAGCCGTATATCATTGCCCATGGGCAACTGGAGTTTAATCCGGGTGACCTGCCCGATGTTGACTGGGAGCATCAGGAGGCCACTCCACAAGATACATTCCTGAATGCCAGTCTCACAGGGTTTTCCCTGACCGGAAGCGGGTTTAATGCCCGTTTCGTGCGCCAGATTAGGGTAAATGTTCAATGCTACGGCCCCTGGTGTGCCTCTCTTCGCCCGGGCATTGAATATTTGGTTTTTCTTAAAAAAGAAGGCGGTGAATACCTGCTGGAGGTTAACCCTTGCAGTGGATACGCGTTTTGGGAGCCGTCGCAGGATACGCTCGATGACATCCATCAATGCCTGCTGGGGGAAAGCTGCGAGCCTGAAGAGTTCTGAGGCTGGCCGATAGGCAGATTCGGAATTGCGCTGTCACTTTTACTAATCTTATTGTTAGCCCAGATGTAAAATGTGCTTTCGGTTCGGTATTCCGGTATTCCGGTATTCCGGTATTCCGTATTCCGGTATTCCGGTATTCCGGTATTCCGGTATTCCGGTATTCCGGTATTCCAGTGAATGTTCGCCATTAAACTCCCGTCAATCCCTTGTTTAACAACACTAATTTTTTCCATCGGCTTAACACTTAAGCAACCTTTCCATGATTTTCTGACCTTGCAACAATCTAAATTTCAAGCAACCCAATCCGGAGGTTACCATGATCAGCAACAATGATGTAAAGATTGCCAGGCGCTTCAACGCATTGTCTCACCCCAGGCGAGCACGAATCTTCAGACTACTTTCTGAGTACCCGGCAGCTGGACAAAGCTTTGGACGGCTTGTTCAGGAAACCGGTTTTGCGGCGTCGGCCCTGATTCACCACCTTCGTGAAATGGAACGTTGCGGGCTGATCCGTCGGAAACGAAAAGGGGTTGAAGTATCATATTTCCTGACAACGGCACCACTCGCCCAAACCATAAGTGCCGTACTTGGACAGTGTAGGGATGGGTTCGGCGGCCAACACCGGGCCGCATAAACAGTCGATATCGGGCAAGTCCAATTAAACGAACTCGCTAAAAGGCAACTGCCCGCCACCTATGGATTTGGGCGCTCAACAGACGGCATAAAAACGTTCATCGGCACTGAACGCCCATCCCCCTGCACCATTCTGACATGGCGACGCCGCATCAGGCGTGGTTCCGCAACACCAACGGAATGGGCAATGGTTTCCACCTCATGGACAATGTTGTCAGCATAGGCAGCCACATTCTTGAATTTATCTTCTGGCACCAGACCTTTTTGAAACCGTGGGTCATGTGTTGTGATACCTGTTGGGCAGGTATTTCTGTTGCATCTCAATGCCTGAATACAGCCAAGGCTAAACATGAAACCGCGTGCGGATGTCACAAAATCCGCACCCGCACACAGCGCCCAGGCCACGTCCCCGGGATTTACCATCTTGCCCGAGGCGATAAGCCGAATACGATCATGCAGGCCGGCGGCGTCCCGCAGATCACAGACCAAAGGCAGAGCCTCGCGGATGGGCATGCCAACAAGATCAATCAGTGGCATGGGTGCGGCCCCGGTGCCCCCTTCGCCACCGTCTATGGTAATGAAATCCGGCGCACTTGCAGCCCCCCTTTCCCGGATCAGAGCGAAAAGTTCCTCAAAGGGCTCCTGGGCACCGACCACGGTCTTAAATCCAACCGGCTTTCCGGTGACATCGCGAATATGGCTGACCATATCCAGAAGGTCACCCCAATCGTCGATCTCTTTATGCCGGTTAGGGGAAATGCTGGGCTTATCCGCTTCAATTCCCCGGATGGCGGCAATTTCAGCCGAGACTTTGGCAGCGGGCAAGATGCCACCCTTACCGGGTTTTGCCCCCTGTGCCAGTTTCAACTCAAACATCTTCACCTGATCATTGGCCGCCACTTCACGTAACTTTTCGTCCGACAAGGCGCCTTCCGGCGTACGCACTCCGTATTTGGCTGTGCCAATCTGAAATACGATGTCTGCCCCCCCCTTCCAGGTGAAAGGGTGACAACCCGCCTTCGCCGGTATTAATCCAGATCCCTGATTTCGCTGCTCCCATTGCCAGAGCCGTTACCGCCGGGCGTGAAAGGGCCCCATAGCTCATGCCGGAAATATTGAAGATCGAGGGTGCTTCGAATGGCTTTTTCGCGCCCGGTCCGATTACTAAAGGCTGGGTGCGGGCATATTGATCATGCAGCGGAGGAAACGCGGCATTCACAAAGATCGGCGTACCCACCACGGCCAGATTGCGGGTCGAGCCGAAGGCTACCGTATTTCCCTGACCCAAACCTGCTCGGGCGATCCAATCACGCTGCGCCCTATTGAACGGCAATTCCTCACGGTCCATAGCGAAAAAATACTGACGGAAAAACTCACCGAGTTCCGTGAACAATCCGCGGAATCGACCGATGACCGGATAGTTTCGTCGCACAGCATCATGGGTTTGAAATCGGTCCAGAAAAAACCACAGCACGACCAGTGCCAGTATCGTCCCAAGAAGAAAAACAAACCCAAAGGCCAGCAATTGCAGGACCCAGACCAGATTTGGCATGTTACATTCCTTTTCTAGGGCGAAGGTAATTCACACACGGTCAGGCTGACTTTGCCCTGCTGGTCTTATTCCTGAACTTCCCGAAAATCCCGCGTGCTTTGACAGGTTTTTCTGCTGTGGTGGCCGGAGCGGATTTACTTTGCGTTCCGGGTCTAGCCTTAGCTTTAGGTTTAGCCTCAGGTTTGGGTTTTAAAAGATGGTTTTTGTTTAACCGGTACCTTTGAACTGTTTCGGTAACATCATATCCCGAATCTGCTACCCACTGCATGAACGCTTCTTCGTTTTCATTGTCGACCTCAACCAGCAATACCGGCTTGTGTTCGGCAACAACTTCGCTCAGCCCCGCGAGCACGGACATCTCCATACCCTCGACGTCGATCTTGATCATGTCAGGATAGGTGTCTTTCAGCAGGGTATCGCCACGAAACACCTGTAGATCGCCCTTGCCGGAAAGCATCTTGGCCCCACCAAGGTTACGCTCTTTTTTCTGCATAGCGTAGCCGCCGGTTTCCTCATCCGACAGGCCAACACCCAGCACTGACAGATCAAAGACACCCTGAAGCCGATTTACCAGCACGTTTTGCACAAGCAGCCTGTAGGCAAGTGGATTGGGTTCAATTGGCACCACGCGGCCAGCATCCAAAAACATAGCGGCATAAAGGCTGTGGTTGCCGACATTGGCACCAATATCTACAAAGGTACCCCCTTTGGGAAAAATCTCTTTAAGTCCGGTTAACTCTTTCGCTTCATAGAAATTTCCGCGTCGGTGATTGCGCTGGATCGGATCGTTTTCCATATCCGTGCAAAAAATGACCGGTTTGTCGTCTATACGCGCATGGGTCATTTCCAATGCGTGGCTATGCACCGGGCGCCCCAGCCTCAGCCGTTTTACAATTCGTTCTACTTCGGGGGTCATGCCTGAATACCTCGTTTTAATGAACTCAACATGGACTTTTCACCGAATCAGGACAAGGAAAACCTGTACGAACAGGTTTGTTTGCACTGGGCCGGTTTAATCCGGCACTGAATTTGTACTGGATTTGAAGATGGTCAGTACCAGACCTGCCAGGACCAACAGAGCTGCCAGTAGCCTCAAAGGTCCAAAGCTCTCGCCCAGAAATACCGCCGATGAGGTCATGCCGAACACAGGCACCAGCAAGGAAAACGGGGCCACACGCCCAGCGCCGTAGAGACGGATCAGCCTGCCCCAGATGGTGAAGCCGAACACGGTGCCGACATATGTGATGTATAGGATCGCTCCGGCGCCTGTGAGGTTGAGGTCTCTGACTGCCTGCAGCATCGCCCCGGTGCCCTCAAAGATCAGGGATAGCAGGAAAAGCGGGATGGGCGGCACAAGGCTGATCCACACCATTAACGCCAACATGTCGACCTGCCCGGCCTTTTTCATCATGAGGTTGGATACGGCCCAGGCAAATCCGGACAAAAGCACGAGAGTCAGCCCGAGCGAGGTCATGCCGACATCAATTGTCAGGCCAATCAGGGTAATACCACCAAAGGCAATGGCAACACCCGTGATTTGCAGCCGTGAGATGGGTTCGCGAAACAGGAATGCGACCAGAAGCAGGGTGAAAAAGGCCTGAGATTGCAAGAGTAGTGAGGCCAGGCCGGGCGACAGGCCTGTATCAAGTGCGATGAACAGGAGTGCGAATTTCACCACCCCGAAAACCAGCCCAAGCCCAAGGATCAGACGCCACGGCAGTGACGGGCGGGGTAGGAAAAAGACAAGCGGCAAAGCTGCCAGAGTGAAGCGGATAGCCAGCAGGAACAATGGCGGGAAATGATCAAGCCCGATGCGGATGACAACAAAGTTCAGCCCCCAAAGAAGCGTCACCAGCATGGCAGAAAACACATGTACCGGGCGCATAATTCCTCTGTCTGAAACCGGGATCTTCAGCGCAAACTGCGCCGAACACCGTGCCTGCGCAAGCAAAACCCGCCGCAACACAGGTCACGGCGGGTTGGATAATGTTATATGGCCCTGCAAAAGCGGGGTGTATGTTTAGTGCACAACGGCGTCCTCAGGCGGTTCCCTGTGCGAGGCACCGACGCGTTCGCCAATGATCAGCCCGTCGGCTCCGGCACTGACGGAAACACTGTCCCCGTCCATCACATCGCCTGCCAGCAAGAGTTCAGCCAGCTGATCCTGCAAGCTGCGTTGCATGACCCGTTTCAAAGGGCGCGCGCCGAATACCGGGTCATAGCCCTCATCCGCCAGCCATGTTTTGGCACCTTCGTCCAGTTCCAGCGTGATGTTGCGCCGGGACAGACGTGTGGCCAGCAGGCCAAGCTGAATATCAACGATCCCGTCCATATCAGCGCGGCTGAGCCGGTCGAAGATGATGGTTTCATCAAGCCTGTTCAGGAATTCCGGCCGGAAATGCGCGCGTACGGCATCCATCACGTCGCGGCGTGCGTCGCTTGCATCCGCGCCGTCCGGCAATTGGCTGAGCGACTGGGCACCAAGGTTCGACGTCAGGATGATCAGCGTTTGCTTGAAATCAACCGTCCGGCCTTGCCCATCGGTCAGCACCCCATCGTCCAGCACCTGCAACAGCACGTTGAAGACATCCGGATGCGCCTTTTCAACCTCGTCAAACAGCACGACCTGATAGGGTCGGCGCCGCACCGCTTCGGTCAGCACACCGCCTTCGTCATAGCCAACATAGCCCGGAGGCGCACCGATCAGGCGAGCGACCGAGTGTTTTTCCATGAACTCGGACATGTCGACACGCACCATGGCGTTATCATCGTCAAACAGGAACTCGGCCACGGCCTTGGTCAGCTCGGTTTTCCCGACCCCGGTTGGCCCGAGGAACAGGAAAGAACCAAGCGGGCGGTTTTCATCGTTCAGGCCAGCACGCGCCCGGCGCACGGCGTTTGAAACCGCCCGCACCGGTGCTTTTTGGCCAATGACGCGCTTGCCCAGCTCGTCTTCCATACGCAAAAGCTTTTCGCGTTCGCCTTCCAGCATGCGTGCGGTCGGGATGCCCGTCCAACGCTCCACGACCGAGGCGATCTGCTCGGGCCGCACGGCCTCTTCGACCATCATGTCGCTTTCCTGCGCTTCGGCGTCGGCCAGCTTTTTCTCAAGGTCGGGGATTACGCCGTAGGAAAGCTCACCGGCTTTGGCAAGGTTGCCTTCGCGCTTGGCAGCGTCCAATTCGACACGTGCGCGGTCAAGCTGTTCCTTGAGGCCACGGGCCCCTTCCAGCTTGTCGCGTTCGGCCTGCCAGCGGGCGGTCAGACTGGCGGATTTTTCCGTCAGGTCCGAAAGTTCCACCTCGAGCTTGCCCAGCCGGTCTTTTGACGCCTTGTCGTCCTCTTTCTTCAGGGCCTCGGCCTCAATCTGCTTTTGCATGATCTCACGGTCGAGCGCGTCCAGCTCTTCGGGCTTACTATCCACCTCCATCCGTAAGCGGCTGGCGGCTTCGTCCATCAGGTCGATGGCCTTGTCGGGCAGGAAGCGGTCGGTAATATAGCGATGGCTGAGCGTCGCCGCTGAGACCAGCGCGCTGTCACTGATGCGCACCCCGTGGTGCAGTTCATATTTTTCCTTGATGCCCCGCAGGATGCTAATCGTGTCTTCAACCGTCGGTTCATCAATCAGCACCTGCTGGAAACGCCGCGCCAGGGCCGCATCTTTTTCCACGTATTTGCGGTATTCATCCAACGTGGTCGCACCAACACAATGTAGTTCACCACGCGCAAGGGCGGGCTTGATCAGGTTAGCCGCATCCATAGCGCCGTCGGATTTGCCGGCTCCTACCAAAGTGTGCATTTCATCAATGAACAGGATGATTTCACCGGCAGCATCGGTAACCTCGTTCAAAACCGCTTTCAGCCGTTCCTCGAACTCACCGCGATATTTCGCACCGGCAATAAGCGCCCCCATATCGAGCGCCAGAAGCTTCTTGTTCTTCAGGCTTTCAGGCACATCCCCGTGAATAATGCGCAAGGCCAGCCCTTCGGCAATGGCGGTTTTACCCACGCCGGGTTCGCCGATCAGAACCGGGTTATTTTTGGTGCGCCGTGACAGCACCTGCATGGTGCGGCGAATTTCTTCGTCACGGCCAATGATCGGGTCGATCTTGCCTTCTTCAGCAGCCTCAGTCAGGTCGCGGGCATATTTGGACAGGGCTTCATAAGTATCCTCGGCGCTGGCACTGTCAGCCGTGCGCCCCTTGCGCACATCGTTAATGGTAGCATTGAGCGCCTGCGCGTTCACCGCACCCGCTTCCAAAGCTTCACGCGCCTTAGACTTGACCATGGCGAGGGCAGTCAGAAGACGCTCCACCGGCACAAAACTGTCACTTGCCTTTTTTGCCAGTTTCTCAGCCTCGTCCAGCACCTTGCTGGTCTGGCCGTCCATGTAGAGCTGCCCGGCGTCACCGGTCACTTTGGACATCTTGCCAAGCTCGGCGTCCACAGCCTCGAGCACACGTTTGGGCTCCCCCCCTGATTTGCGGATCAGGTTGGCGGCCATGCCTTCTTCGTCATCCATGAGGGCTTTGAGCAGATGCTCGGGCGCAAGGCGCTGATGGTTCTCACGCATTGCAATGGTCTGGGCAGCTTGTATGAAACCGCGCGACCGTTCAGTGAACTTTTCTAAGTTCATGTCTCTCTCCTTCTCATAAGCGCCCTTTGCAAAAATGCCCGCTATGCGGCACACTCCTATTGAGGCCTTGCACGTTAGATGGGTATCGCGCCCGTCGGTGACAAGGGCCTGCTACTGGGGAGTGGATATGGCACAGCTGGAAATGATCCGGGCAAAAAGCACCTGGGGGCAGGTGATCGAGGGTCAGCTGCAACATGCTGGCATCGCTTTGCTTATGGCGATGGGGGCGCTGGCAATGCTGCTCACCCCATCCGAAGCGCCAAAACTTCTGGGAATGACAGCAAGCGAGTGGGCCTTGTTATCTATCAGTCTGGCCGTGCTGCATCAGGTAGTTGTCGCCATCGTTTTCCGGCTGCAATTACACAAAAACCTGATGACCCGGCTGTTCGATGAAAGGGACATGAAAATCTGGGCCATCATATTCATGCCGCTCTTAGTGGCGCGCCCACTTGGTGTAATCATGGTTGGCTGGGCCGATACAGAACCCATCACCTCATTGCGCGAGGTCGAGATTGCCGTCGGCCTGCTGCTGGTCGGTGTCGCGGCCTGGGGCATGCACTCGACCCTTTTTCATTTCACCCTTCCCCGCGCATTGGGAGGGGATCATTTTCGCGACCATTTCGCCGAGATGCCGTTGGTAAAAAAGGGTGTGTTCAAATACACGGATAACGGCATGTACGGCGTGGTTTTTCTGGGGCTTTGGGGCATCGCACTATTGTTCGGGTCATGGAACGCAATGGTCGTGGCACTGTTTCAACACAGCTATATATGGGTGCATATGTATTGTACCGAGGCCCCGGATATGCGGCGTATTTACGGGGCGTAGCGGCAACGCAACAAAATATTAACCTAATCATGTAACAAAAGGCGCGGGGTCGGGTCCAGGAAAGGACGAACCCGATGATTGTGAATTCTGTTGAACTGAGTGAAGTCAGATTTGAGGCCGACACTTCGCTGCACAAAGCTAATGTCGCACTGAATATGACAGGCCCCTCTGGCGCTGGTTTTGACATTGAGTTTGCCTGCCATGCGGCGCAACCGGAAACCTGCCCGTCGACGCTGGTTCTGTATGGCTTGATCAAACATGCCACCGAACAGGCACGAAACCTACCGGCTTTTCGCGGGCCTGAAAATGCGTTGTCCCTGGATCTGGAAAATGTCAAGATTACCGCCGCTTGACCTTGTAAAACCAGCGGCGCAAAAGGGGCGCAACCCTCAACAGGAGATGCCCCATGCCTGCCACCTTATCCCCGCGCCTGTCGGATGACCGCCTGATCGTTGCTCTGGACGTGCCAGACGCCCTAGCCGGGTTGAAACTGGCGCAGGATCTGGGTGACAGTGTTTCGTTCTACAAGATTGGGCTGGGCATGCTGACCGGCGGCGGGCTGGCTTTAGCGCGCGAGCTCAAGGACGAGATGGACAAGCGCATCTTTCTGGACATGAAGCTGTTTGATATCGGCAACACTGTTGAAGCGGCTGTTCGTGGACTGGCAGCGCAAGACCTGGATTTTCTGACCGTCCACGGCGACCCGCATGTGGTTGCAGCCGCCATGCAGGGGGCTGCCGGGTCAGGCATGAAAATCCTAGCGGTGACCATCCTGACCTCGCTGGATCGGGGCGATCTTGATAACGGGTTGATCAAGCCGGGCAATGTTGCGGATTTGGTTTTGGAACGCGCTGGGCGCGCCTTTGATGCCGGGGCTGACGGTGTCATCGCCTCGCCGCAAGAAGCTGGCGCAATCCGCGCCCTGCCGGAAGCCACTGGCAGGCTGATTGTAACCCCCGGGATACGCCCTGCGGGGGCCGAGATGGGAGACCAGAAACGTGTGGCCAGCCCAGCTGCGGCCATTCAGGCCGGGGCTAACCATATCGTCGTGGGGCGACCCATCCGAAATGCGCCCGATCCTAAAGAAGCGGCGATGCGTGTTCTAGAGGAACTTGCGAGTGTTTAGGCAGGGCGGGTTTCACCCCTTCCTTGTGCAAGACGCGCACTCTTCGGGGTCAAAGGTAGCCGCCCCTTTCAGGGCGGGCTAACTCAGTTCTCGTTGATATCCTCGTCAAAATATTTGGCCTGACCTTTGCGGACACCAAAGAAGCGGCGCATTCCCACCCAGGATAACAACGCAATCACCGCGGCTATAACCAACAGCCACGGCAGGCTGGTGGCAATGCCCAGCGCAATCATTACCCCAACGAAGGCAGCGCCAAAGGCAAACCCTAAAAAGATGAAGCCCGGTACGAGGACTTCCAAGATTGCCAGCACAAGTGCTGCTGAGATCCAGACCCACCATATTTCCCAGATCATGAGGATTTTCCTTTCAGCATTGCAAAGGCATCCCCGAATGCGTCCAGCGCGTTGGCAGGCACCAGAATGGTTTGCTTGCCTTCACCGGCGCCAACAGCAGCCAAGGCTTCCACCTGTTTTAGGGCCACCTGATACTGCGCCGCTTCGATGCCGTTTTCCTTGATCGCCTTGGCCACAACTTCGGTTGCATAAGCTTCGGCGTCGGCGGAAATCCGGCGCGCCTTGGCTTCTTGTTCAGCGGCATAAAGTTCAGCATCGGCGTTAAGCTCTACCGCGCGCTTGGTGCCTTCGGCTTCGGTCACCTGCGCCCGACGCGCACGCTCAGCGTTGAGCTGCTGCAACATCGCCTCGCGGGTGGCATTATCAAGGTTAACATCAAGAATTTCTGCCCGCGTCACCTCGATACCCCAATCGTCAACGGCATCTTCGACCTGCGCCTTGATCTTCGCGATAAGCTGTTGGCGGTTTGACTGAACCTCGTCGAGCTCCATTTCACCGATGCCCGCACGTACGATCCCTGCCACAGTAGTGGCAATCGCTGCATCCACATCACGAATACGGTAAACCGTTTTTTCAGGTTCAAGGATACGGTAAAAAACCGAGGTCTCGACCTGCACCAACACGTTATCGGCTGTAATGGCATCCTGTGAGGATGTCGGCAATTGGCGTTCCAAAATCGACACTTTGTGACGCACCCGATCCAGAAACGGCACGATAAAGTTGATCCCCGGCCCCAGCACTTTTTGCAGTCGGCCAAAACGCTCAACCACGTGCTTTTCCGATTGGGGGACGATACGAACGCCCAGATAGATAACGATGATAATGAGGGCCGCTAATAAAAGCGGCACGGTATTAGACCCTAAAAACTGCGCCAGAACGTCTTCCATACTCACCAAACCTCCAAATATTTCTGAATACTATTGCTGCGATATATGCGCTTTTACCCCTGACTATTCAATCCCCATCGCCCTAAGCCCGATGCGCACCATTGAAGGAAAATGCGGTACCGCCAGTGGGTGTGCCATGAACCATTCAGGTGCCACCAGCCGCCATTCCTGCCCCTCATCGCCAAAGGCGATCTCGGGTGTAAGATCCTGTAAAATGCTGGCACCAAAATAATAGCTGCGCCCGTCTGGACGCCGGGACGAGGGCACACGTTTCTTCCAGATCAGTTCACTCGGTGACAATTGCAGACCGAACTCTTCCTCCAGTTCACGCAAAACGCATTCTTCGGGGGTTTCCGCACCGTCGCGTCCGCCGCCAGGCAGGTCCCAGTGGCCGGGAAAGGGAATATCCGGCACATCATCGCGCAGCATCGTCAGCAACTTGCCTGCGGACAATAACACCAGTTTTGCGCCGCCAAAATCATCCATAAGGATGTTTACGATTTGTGCCCTCTGCTTGCATAGCGTAAAATGACCCATGCCTGCCCTTTGCCGTGATTGTCTGGCCATGTTCGATGATGGCGCCCGCTGCCCGACCTGCCGCAGCCCTCGGGTATTGTCGCATCCCGAATTGTTCGATCTCTCGATTGCGCATATGGATTGTGATGCCTTTTATGCCTCGGTCGAGAAACGCGACGACCCCAGCCTTGCGGACAAACCGGTGATCATCGGCGGGGGGCGTCGTGGTGTAGTTTCTACCGCCTGTTACGTGGCGCGTATCCGGGGTGTAAAAAGTGCAATGCCAATGTTTCAGGCGCTTAAGCTATGCCCCGATGCTGTGGTTATCCGCCCACGTGGTGGACATTATGCAGCAGTTTCCAAGGAAATCCGCGCCTTGATGGATGAACTGACCCCCTCGGTCGAACCCCTGTCGCTGGATGAGGCATTTCTGGATATGACCGGCACGGCAAAGCTGCACCACGCACCGCCTGCCGTGATGCTGGCACGGCTGGTCAAACGCATGCAGGACGAATTGGGACTGACAGGATCAATCGGGCTTTCGCACAACAAGTTTCTGGCCAAGGTCGCCTCTGATCTTGATAAACCCCGCGGCTTTTCCATCATTGGCAAGGCCGAAACTGCCGACTTTTTGGCCGACAAGCCGGTCAGCCTGATCTGGGGCGTTGGTGCAGTTACGAGAAACACGCTGGAAAAGGCCGGTATCCGCACTTTCACGGATCTGCTCAGGTGGGAGCGCGAGGATCTTTCGGCGCGGTTTGGGTCGATGGGCGATCGGTTGTGGCATCTGGCGCGCGGGCAGGATTTTCGCAGGATTTCAGCAAATGCGCCGATGAAGTCAATCTCGAACGAAATCACATTTTTTGAAGACACTTCGGACAGCCATATTCTGGACGGGCATTTATGGCGGTTGTCCGAAAAGGTTTCGGACCGGGCAAAAGCGCGTGATATCGCCGGGCGTGTGGTGACGGTCAAGCTGAAACGCGCCAACCATTCAGCTTTGTCACGCAGGATAAGCCTGCCCGACGCCACCCAGTCAGCCGACAGGATTTACCGAACCGCGCGCGGGTTGTTTGACCTTGTAGCGGATCAGGGACCGTTTCGGCTCATCGGGGTTGGCATCAGCGATCTGACATCAGACGAAGCGGCGGATCTGGAAGGTGACCTTCTGGACCCGGATGCAGGTAAACGGCGCGCTGCGGAACAGGCAACCGACAAGGTCCGCGCCCGTTTTGGCAAGGATGCGATCCTGAAAGGCCGCACCTTCAGATAGAATAGTGTCAGCCTACCCAAACCTGTGCAAATCCGGTTTATTTACTCGGCAGCGAGGGGCAAATCTTCGCACCCAATATCGGTAATTTTGGCAATGATACCATCAAGCAAAGACTTCAGGTGGGTGAAATTTTTGTTGGGCAGAACCTTAGCCTCGTCCATGTAAAGTGCGCGGTCAATCTCGATCTGCACCACGTGCTGATTGCGGGACGGGCGACCATATCGTTGAGCAATATAGGCCCCGGCAAAGGGTTTGTTGCGCACAACCCTGAGGCCGGCATCCTTGAACAGCGCCTCAATCTGATCAACGATGTCGCCCCTGGCGGCGGCACCGAAACGGTCCCCCAGAACCACCTCGGGCAAAGGACCCCGCTGGCCGCTAAGTCCCTGAATGGCCTCACGAGGCATCGAGTGACAATCGATCAGAATTGCTTGCCCGAATAGCTGGTCACTTTCCTGAAGAAGACCCTGCAACTGGTTATGATAAGGGTGCCAGAACCTGTCGATACGCAACTGCGCCTCGTCTTGGGAAATCTTACCGCGGTAAATCTGCCGCCCACCGGACACGACGCGCGGAATCACCCCAAGGCCCGATGAAATACGCGGATTAAGCCCACCGGCACCAATCCCCTGTATCAGGGCGGGATCAAGCTCATCTGTCCCCCGGTTCAGGTCAAGATAAGCCCGCGGCATACCGGCACTTAACAAGGGTGCGCCGAAACGCGGGGCCGCTTCAAACAGGAGGTCAATAAAGGCATCCTCGGACGAGCGAAGCGCCATGTTGCCCAGCCGAGTTGCGCGCCGGAATTCTCGCGGATATTCGCGCCCACTATGAGGCGAGGCAAAGACCACAGGCGTGGTGCGCGTGGCTGGCATGGCCAATGTAAATGGCGGGCTTTGCATCAGAACTCCTTTCACCCTTTATACGAGAAGAATACACCATGCCGAAACCCCTTGATCACCCCGGCGACTCCTTTTATAGAGGCGCAGGTCGGCGCGGGTTTCCCCGCGTCGAGTGCGTTTAAGTCCCGCCGGGGGCAAATCCGGCAAAAGACATAGGGCGATTAGCTCAGCGGTAGAGCACTTCGTTGACATCGAAGGGGTCACTGGTTCGATCCCAGTATCGCCCACCATGAAGCGCCCGGAAACGGGCATGATTTTAACCAAGGCGCGAGGCAGCGCCGCGAAAAAGGGAGAAGGACCATGAAAGTCCGTAACTCACTCCGCTCGCTGAAAAACCGGCACCGCGACTGCCGCGTAGTGCGCCGCAAAGGCCGCGTTTACGTGATCAACAAGACGCAGCGCCGTTTCAAAGCCCGCCAAGGCTAAAGAGCGACAGGTTGAATTTTGAAAGCCCGCCGGGGTGACCGGGCGGGCTTTTAGCATGTCTGGAAATAATTAATTGGTGTTTAGAACCAACTCTTAGTCGTAGGTGCGGGTATCCTCGATCACCAGACCGTCATTGGGCAGGCTGCCGGGTTCAACAACCTCGATCTTACCCTTCAACTTCAGGGTCTCGGCAACCGAGGTTGCGTAGCCCGCATTGTCCCCACCTTTGGCTTCGATTCGTACCAACATTGTATCGCTTTCCCCCTCACGGGCGGCGATGACGCGGGCTTTCACCACTTCGTCATGCTTGGCGACAAAATCAGCTACTTGTTCAGGGCGTACAAACATGCCTTTAATCTTGGTGGTCTGATCCGCGCGACCCATCCAGCCTTTGATACGCATATTGGTGCGTCCGCACGGGCTTTCCCCAACCAGCACGGCGCTCAAGTCACCAGTGGCAAACCGGATCAGTGGGTAATCCGGGTTCAGCGTTGTAACCACCACCTCGCCCACTTCACCGGGTGCGACCGGGTCACCAGTGCCGGGGCGCACGATTTCGACGATAACGCCTTCATCGACAATCATCCCCTCCATCGCCGGGCTTTCATAGGCGATCGAGCCCAGATCAGCCGTGCCATAACCTTGCAGACAAGAGATGCCGCGATCGGCGTATTCCTGACGCAAGCTTGGGAACAGGGCACCCCCGCCAACTGCCGCTTTAGTGATTTTCAGCGCGACGCCATCCGCCTCGGCCCGATCCAGAATAACCTTGAGGTAATCCGGCGTGCCAACATAGGCAGTGACGCCGATATCATGAGCAGCGCGCACCTGTAGTTCTGTCTGGCCAATTCCTGCGGGCACCACAGCGGCCCCCACTGCACGGGCCGCATTTTCGAACATCATGCCTGCGGGCGTCAGGTGGTAAGAAAAACAGTTCTGGACAATATCGCCCTTGCCGATGCCAGCAGCAAACAGACCACGCCCCATGCGCCACCAGTCATGGCTTGTACCTCCGGGCTCATAGATTGGACCAGGGCTTTGAAATATGTGGGGGAAGTCCGAGGCCGGGCGGGCTGCGAAGCCGCCCAGAGGTCCGCTTGCCGCTTGCGCCTTGCCAAGGTCGGACTTACGCAAAACCGGCAAGGTAGCAAGGGCTTCCACATTAGTAGCCGCGCCAGCGTCAACACCTTTCAAGCTATCCGCATATCCGGCGAGCGTAGCCGCCCGTGCTATCTGACTGGGCAGAATCTGAGCGAGGTCAGCCAGACGCTCGTCCACCGAGCGTGTCTCAAGTTCATCAAAATATTGCATTTTACAATCCCTTACGCCAGCCAGCGCTTGCGGCGGCGATAACTACGCACATCGCGGAAGCTTTTACGCCCCTCATCCGACATGCCCAGATAAAACTCTTTAACATCCGGGTTTTCGCGCAGGTCTGCGGCAGGTCCATCCATGACCACGCGCCCGCTTTCCAGGATGTATCCGTAATTGGCGAAACGCAGCGCCACATTAGTGTTTTGCTCAGCCAGCAGAAAAGTTGCGCCTTCGTTTTCATTCAGGCTTTTAATGATACCAAAAATCTCTTCGACCAATTGCGGGGCCAAACCCATCGAGGGTTCGTCCAGCAAGATGGTTTCCGGTTTGGACATCAGCGCCCGCCCGATGGCGATCATCTGTTGTTCCCCGCCCGAGGTATAACCGGCCTGGCTTTTGCGTCGCTCTTTCAGGCGCGGGAAATATTTATATACCATGTCGAGATCCGCATCGACCGCGCCGCGCCCATCCGCACGGGTATAGGCTCCGGTCAACAGGTTTTCTTCTACGGTGAGGTGCTCAAAACAATGACGCCCCTCCATCACCTGAATGACGCCGCGACGTACAAGAGCCGCCGGTGTCATGGTTGAGATGTCTTCGCCGCGATATTCGATTGTACCCTTGGTGACTTCGCCACGTTCCGAACGCAGAAGGTTCGAAATCGACTTAAGCGTCGTCGACTTACCCGCCCCGTTGCCACCCAGAAGTGCTGTAATGCCACCTTTGGGAACTTTCAGGGACACGCCCTTCAACACAAGGATCACGTGATTATAGATCACCTCAATATTGTTGACCTCAAGAAGGGTCTCGGATATTTGAGCTTCCGACATGGCGGGTTCCTGTTTAATGCGTGGGTCCGGGCCCAGTGAGAGGCCCGGACGTTTCTTTCAGATCAGCTTAGTTACACTGGCTGGGGATATTGTTTTCCGCAGCATAAGCAGCCGAGTCCGCATCGATCAGCGGTTGGATGATTTCCATATCCGAAGGCTCGAAGCCCGAGATCATGTTCCATTGCTGATTGGTTGCATCCCACTGCTGGACCGCTCCGAGACCCGGACCACCATGGTTTTCACAGGAAACTGCGAAATTCGGACCAAAGCCTTTGAAGCCGATTGCTTCCATGCTTTCATCGGTCACAACCAGATTTTCCAACCCGTCACGCATCATCGCAGGTGTAATATCTGCAACGCCGTGCATGGCTTGTGCAACTTTTACAGCTTCCGCTGCCAGCATCGCACCATACATGCCACGGTTATAAAGCACGGTACCAACATTCGAGCCGTCACCAGCAGCCAGACCGGCGTCGATCACATGTTTCTGCAGATCGTCAAATACTGGGAAGTCTGTGCCCACATTGTGGAAAGTCAGCGCCTTGTAGCCGTTGGCAGCATCGCCAGCGGCAGCTACGTCGTTTTCAGAACCGGACCACCAGATACCGATGAAGTTTTCCATCGGGAAGCGGATGTTCGCAGCTTCCTGAATGGCAACCTGGTTCATCACACCCCAGCCCCACATGAAGACATAGTCAGGCTTTTCACGGCGGATTTGCAGCCACTGAGATTTCTGCTCCTGACCAGGGTGGTCAACGGGCAGCAGGCTCAGGTTAAAGCCATGTTTCGCAGCCAGCTCTTCCAGTGTACGGATTGGCTCCTTACCATAGGCAGAGTTGTGGTAGACCAGCGCAATTGACTTGCCGGAAATATCACCACCATTGACTTCAAGCACATGGTTTACCGCATGGCTCGCGCCGTTCCAGTAGTTGGCCGGGAAGTTGAAGACGTTGCTGAAAACATCGCCATTTGCAGCCGAAGTACGGCCATAGCCGCCGGTCAGCAGCGAAATGCCATCTGCAGTCACTTTCGGGATCAGCTGATATGTAATCCCGGTTGAAAGCGGTTGATAAACAAGCGCGCCGTCACCTTTTGTGGCCTCATAACATTCAACGCCCTTTTCGGTTGAATAACCTGTTTCACACTCGACCACGCGCGTCATTACACCACCGATACCACCGTCACGCTCGTTCAAAAGCGTGTAATAGTCGGCAAAACCGTCGGCAACAGGTGTGCCGTTAGCGGCATATGGCCCTGTGCGGTAGCTCAGCGACGGGAACATCAGATCCGCAAGGACCGGTGTTGCCATCATCACCGCTGCGGTCGTTACCGCTGCTAGTTTCTTTAGTTTCATGTGTTTTCCTCCCTAGGTTTCACATTTCGCACGCCCGCGTCCAAGCGCGCGTCTTATTCGGCCCCCCCTTTAGTGAGGGAATGGCCAAAGCCGTAATTTCTCTTTCGTCAGCCGCCAAAGCTGCGCTAATCCGTGTGGTTCAAAAATCAGGAATGCGACGATCAGGCCGCCAACGATCATGAACTCGAAATGCACCGCAAGATCAGTTGGCCAGCCCAGAGCGCCAACCAGTAGGTTTTTCATAAGCACCGGCATCAGCACCAAAAAGGCAGCACCGGCAAAGGAACCGAAAATCGAGCCCAGTCCACCGATGATGATCATGAATAGCATCAGAAACGATTTCTGGATGCCGAACGCTTCGCCAACCTCAACCGCCCCCAGATAGACGCTGAAAAACAGAGCGCCCGAGATGCCAACGAAGAAGCTTGAGACAGCGAAGGCCGAAAGCTTGGCAGCCAGAGGATTCACACCGATAATCTCGGCGGCGATGTCCATATCCCGGATTGCCATCCATTTACGGCCAAAGGATCCGCGGGTGAGATTGCGCGCGATCCAGGCCAGCAGCACCACGAAGACCAGACAGAACAGGTATTTTGCGGGAGCTGAGGCGTGCGGCCCTGTAATAGCGTAGCCAAACATTGTGCGCTCGGGCGAGTTAATCATGCCCGACGCTGAATAGTTAAAGAACCACGGCACTTTGTTGAACAGCCAGACTAGGAAAAATTGTGCCGCCAGTGTGGCCACCGCCAGATAGAACCCCTTGATCCGCATGCTAGGCAAACCGAATGCCAGCCCCACCATTGCAGTAATCAGGCCCGCTAGGATGATGTGGAAAAAGAACGGCACTTCGGGAAACGACGTCATCAGCTTGTAGGATGCATAAGCCCCAACCGCCATGAAACCACCGGTACCAAGCGACACCTGCCCGGCATAGCCGGACAATATGTTCAGCCCCAGTGCGGCAATAGCGTAGATCAGGAAGGGCAGCAGCACCGCCGACGCCCAGTAATCATTGATGATGAAGGGAACAACGCCAAACACGAATGCCATCAGCACCCAGTAACCCCAGCGATCAAATTTGATCGGGAAGGTCTGGCTGTCCTTGGCATAGGACGTCTTGAAATCTCCGGCCTCGCGGTAAAGCATTTCCTATACCCTCTCGATGATTTTTTCGCCGAACAGGCCCTGTGGCCGAAAGACGAGGAAGATGAGTGCCAACACATAGGCAAACCAGTTTTCCGTGGCGCCACCAATGAGCGGCCCGATCGAAAACTCAAACAATTTCTCGCCGACACCGATGATCAGACCACCGATGATGGCACCGGGGATCGAGGTGAAGCCACCCAGCATCAGCACCGGCAGCGCCTTCAGGGCGATCAGGCTGAGCGAGAATTGCACGCCGGACTTGGCGCCCCACATGATGCCAGCAACCAGTGCCACAAAACCCGCGACCGACCAGACCAGAACCCAGATGAAGCGCAAAGAGATACCCACCGACAAAGCTGCCTGATGATCATCCGCCACCGCGCGCATAGCCCGGCCTTGCTTGGTGTATTGTGAAAACAGAACCAGTGAGGTGACCAGAAGCGCCGCTACAATGGTTGCTACGATATCAAGATTATCTATGAAGAACCCGTACCCGAACCAGCCGAATGTTGTGTTATCAATCCACAGGTTGATGCCTTGTGGAATGCCTACATCCAGTTTCTTCAGGTCTGGCCCCCACATCAGGTCGCCAAACCCCTCCATGAAATAGGTCAGACCGATTGTCGCCATGAACAGGATAATGTCGGGTTGGTTGACCAGATGCCGTAGGACGTACCGTTCAACCAGCCAGGCGAAAAGCACCATGACCGCTGCAGTCAAAACAATCGCGATCACCGCCGGGACATGCCAGCCGAAATAGTGGAGTTCGGTGTCAAATATGGTGTTGAACAGATGCGCAAACGGTATTTGGCCTTTTTGGATACCCACCAGCGTCATCGCTGCAAACAGCGCCATGACCCCTTGTGCGTAGTTGAAAACGCCGGATGCTTTGAAAATCAACACAAAGCCCAGCGCCACAAGCGCGTACAGCACCCCGGCCATAAGACCATTGAGTGTGACTTCCATAGCAAAGAGTAACTGATCAGGCATGCGCCACACTCCCAACAGATTCCTGCGCAGAAATTCCTCTGCGTTGCGTCAACGGCTCAGTCATGGCTCACCCCCAGATAGGCGTCGATCACCGCCTGATTTCCACGCACCTCATCCGGGGTGCCGTCACCAATTTTTTTGCCGTAATCCATCACCACCACCCGGTCGCTCAGATCCATAACTACACCCATGTCGTGTTCGATCAGGCAGATTGTGGTGCCAAATTCATCATTCACATCCAGAATAAAGCGGCTCATGTCCTCTTTTTCCTCGACGTTCATCCCCGCCATCGGTTCATCCAGCAGCAGGAGTTTCGGTTCGGCGGCAAGCGCACGCGCCAGTTCAACCCGTTTTTTCAGCCCATAAGGCAGGCGCCCCACAGGAGTTTTCCGGATGGCCTGAATCTCAAGAAAATCAATGACTTTCTCGACTTTCTCGCGGTTTTCAAATTCTTCCTGCTGGGCCCTGCCCCACCACATTGCCTGGGAAAGCATGCCGCTTTTCATGTGGGTCAGGCGCCCGGTCATGACGTTATCAAGCACGCTCATCCCCTCAAACAAGGCGATGTTCTGGAAGGTGCGGGCAATGCCTTGCTGCGCGACCTGGTAAGGCTTCATTTTCGGGCGCTTTGCTCCGTGGAACCAAACCTCACCTTCCTGTGGTACATAAAAACCCGAAATAACGTTCAGCATCGAGGATTTGCCGGCACCGTTAGGGCCGATTATGGCGCGAATTTCGCCTTCGCGAATATCAAAGCTGATATCCTGAATAGCCGTCACTCCGCCGAAACGAAGGGTGATATCCTTCATTTCCATGACCACACCACCAATGGTGCGCCCGTCTTCGGTGACGTAGCTTTCTGCCGTGTTGTTCATTCTGCCGCCACCTCTTGCTTAACTTCCACCACCGCCGCATCGCGTATTTCCAGCGTCGCAGTGATCTTGCCTTTGCGGCCATCTTCGTAGGTCACTTCGGTTTCGGTATATTGCTCTTTCGAACCGTCATAGAGCGCCGTGATCAGGTCGGCGAACTTGTCCTCGACCACGATCCTTCGCACTTTCCGGGTGCGGGTCATTTCGCCGTCATCCGCATCCAGCTCCTTGTGCAGGATCAGAAAACGGTGGATTTGACAGCCCGACAGCATCTCGTCTGCAGCAACGGATTTGTTGACCTCTTCCACATGCGCCTGAATGGTCGAATACACTTCCGGATGTCCTGCCAGTTCCTGATAAGAACCATAGGCGATGTTGTTGCGTTCAGCCCAGTTGCCGATAGCGGTGAGGTCGATATTGATGAAAGCGGTGCACATGTTGCGTCCGTCACCAAAGACCACGGCCTCCAAGATGTCCGGATAAAACTTGAGCTTGTTTTCCACGTATTTTGGCGCAAACAGGGAACCATCGGCCATTTTACCCACATCCTTGGCGCGGTCGATGATCCGCAGATGGCCGCTGCTTTCTTCGATAAAGCCAGCGTCACCTGTTGCCACCCAACCCTCCGGATCCTTGGTGCTGGCGGTACTGTCGGGGTTGTTGAAATATTCAACGAATGTACCGGGCGAACGATAGAAAATCTCGCCATTATCAGCAATTCGTAGCTCAACCCCCGGCGCGGGAACCCCTACCGTATCGGGACGCACTTCACCGTCCGGCTGTACCGTGATGAACACGGTCGCTTCGGTCTGGCCATAGAGTTGTTTGAGGTTGATGCCAAGCGAGCGGTAAAACTCAAAAATCTCCGGCCCGATCGCCTCGCCAGCCGTATAGCCAATGCGCACCCGGCTGAAACCAAGCGTATTTTTCAGCGGGCCGTAGACCAGAAGTTCGCCCAGCTTATATTTAAGCCGATCCCAGCCGCCGACAGGTTTTCCGTCAAGAATGGCAGGACCAACCTTCTTGGCGTGGGCCATGAAGGAATCAAAAATTCGCTTTTTGAGCCTCCCGGCATCTTCCATGCGGATCATCACATTGGTCAACTGAGTTTCAAACACCCGGGGAGGCGCAAAATAATAGCTGGGACCAATCTCGCGCAAGTCGGTCATCATCGTGTCCGGGCTTTCCGGACAATTCACGCAAAAACCGGTCCAGTAAGCCTGCCCGATCGAGAAGATAAAGTCGCCCACCCACGCCATAGGCAGGTAGGCAAGCACATCGTCATCCCGGCGCAGATGGTCAAACTCGACCGAGTTGATGGCGCTTTCGATGATATTACGGTTTGACAGAACAACGCCTTTGGGGCGGCCTGTTGTGCCTGACGTGTAGAGCATGACGCAGGTATGATCGTAAGTCAGTTCGCCAATGCGCTCTTCCAGCTCATGTTCCAACCGGTGATGGGCCACCCGGCCCTCTTCTTGGATATCTTGGTACCAGTTCAGGTGTTCGTGGTCATATTTACGCATGCCGCGTTTGTCATAATAGATCACATGTTCGATATGGTGGATCTTGTCCTGAACCTCGATCACCTTGTCGACCTGTTCCTGATCTCCACAGATCACAAAGCGGGCATGGCAATGCTCCAACACATAGGCCATTTCGTCCGACACTGCGTCCGCATAAAGCGGTACCGGCACCGCGCCACACATCTGTGCAGCTACCATGCCCCAGTAATGCGCCGGGCGGTTGCGGCCAATGATGGCAACATGGTCGCCGCGCTTGATGCCAAGCGCCAGCAAGCCCAGTGCCAGATTGCGCACTTCTACGGCGGTCTCGGCCCATGTCCAGCTTTGCCAGATACCAAATTCTTTTTCACGGTAAGCAGGGCTGTCACCGAATTCACGTGCATTTCGCGCCAAAAGCGCGGGCACCGAGGCGTATTCGCCCGCAGCGGCTAGTTCCTGTGCCAATTATGTTCCTCCCAAACCATATGATCGCTTAAGCGATTCTCGGTCATTACACCCTGACGATATATTCCTGCGGGTCAAAGCTTTCCTTACTTTTTCGCAATTCTAACGAATTGTTACCGGGGTTGCCATTGGGTCAGTTGGGCTTTCCTCGCGGTTCCTCCGGTGCTAGCGCTTAGGGACAGGAGGGTGTTTGTGCCAAACAAAACTGATATTGCTGCCCTGACACAGGCGGGGCTTAACCTGATCCAGCAGGCCCTGTCGATTTATGACAGCGACCTACGACTGGTCGTGGTCAACCGCACTTTTCAGGAAATGTTTGCCCTGCCGGATGAACTTGTACGCCCAGGCACACCATTTGCCGACACAATTCGCCATCTCGTTGAACAAGGTGAATATGGCGATGTGGATGACCCGGAAAGTTTCACGCAGGCACGCATTGATCAGGCGCTGACTTTTGAGCCCCATTATATGGAGCGCACCCGCGCCTCTGGTCGCGTCATTTCAGTCGAGGGATCGCCCCTGCCACAAGGTGGCTGGATCGCTGTCTATACGGATATAACCGGCATCAAGCGGCAAGAGGCGCTGCTGCGAGCCCGCTCGGAAGAACTGTCAGAGCAGGTTCTGGCCCATGCCGAAGAGCTTGCCCAGACCAACCGGGCGCTGGCTTCGACTAACGTCGCACTGGAGGAAACCTCGCGCCAGTTGACTGAAATGGAGGGTCGCACCCGCCTGACTGCAGAAATGATGCCAGCCCATATTGCACGCCTCGATCTTGACCTGTGTTATACTTTTTCCAACCGCAAGCTGGGCGCAGTCATTCCCGGACGCCCGGAAAACATTGTTGGCCTGCACGCACTCCAAGCCCTTGGGGACGAGGCCTTTAGTTCGATCCGGCCCTCTTTGGATAAAGCTGCGAAAGGTAAAGCGAGTGTGCACGAATTTACCCACGAGGGCTCAGGTCAACGGATCAGAGTTGCGTTTACCCCGGATCAGGAAAAAGACGGTACGGTACGCGGCATCTATGTTTTATCGATGGATATCACCGAAGAGGCGCAGGCACGCGAGGCGCTTAACCAGACCCGGAAACGCGAATTGGCGGCTCAGTTAACCTCGGGCCTGGCGCATGATTTTTCAAACCTGTTAACCATCATATTGGGCCTGCAGGCGCGGCTTGGGCAAATGGAGCTGCCCGAAAGTGCGGGCGAGCTGGTCGGGGCGACGACCGGGGCTGCACGGCGAGGCGGGGTGCTACTGGACCGCATTGCACAAGTGACCGGGCACCGGGAAATCCACCCTGAGCCCACGGATGTCACCGCCATGCTGAACGGGCTGAGAACTTTGGCAACTCCCAGCCTGCCCGTCGACGTTCAGCTTGTGATCGACACAGCGGGCCTTCCCAACCCCGTATTGCTGGACCCCGGCGCCTGTCAGGACATGGTACTGAACCTGATCCTGAATGCCCGCGATGCCATCGGCAAAAACCCTGGCATAATAACCGTCACCGCCGAAGCAATCCGCGAGGCATGGCTTCAGCTACGGGTGACCGACAGCGGCCCCGGATTTAGCACGGAGGCGCTGGAACACGCCCTAAACCCGTTTTACACCACGAAAGGCGGTGAAGGCTCGGGGCTGGGCTTGTCCATGGTCTATGATCAGACCAAGCTGGCAGGTGGGCAGGTTTGGTTAACAAACTCAAATCAGGGAGGAGGGGTTGTGACCCTACGCCTACCGCTTCGGCAGGCGGCGGACCAACCAAGCCCACACCTTATTTTACTGGTCGAGGATACTCCTGAAATTCGTGAAAACGTGCGCGAAATGCTGATTTCACTTGGCCACAAGGTGATTGAGGCCGAAAGTGCTGACGAAGCACTTTTTCTGGCCGGGATTGATGGCATCGGCCTGATCCTGTCTGATATCAACCTACACGGCAGCATGTCGGGCGACGCCTTACTTTTACGCCTTCAAGCCGAAGGAAACAAAGCACCAGCCTTCCTGATGACTTCGCTGCCTGCGAGTGATCCACGCCGGGCCGGAACTAGGTTTCCAGTCCTCGCCAAACCCTTTTCGCAAGGCGATTTGTCCAACTTTCTGGCTCAGGAACTCACCAAATGAACAGGCCATTAGTAACCATCCTTGATGACGAACCGCAAATTCGCCTAATGCTTGCGGATGCACTGGAAGAGGCGGGTTTTCGCACCATTTCGTTCGCTCGAGCTACCGAATTTGAGGCCGCTCTGAAAACCACGTCACCTGATGTTTGTCTCGTAGATCTCAGCCTGCCCGACAAAGACGGGCTGACGCTGGTACACCGGCTGGCCTTGGAAAGCGGCGCATCGATCATCATCATTTCCGGGCGTGCGCAGGTTCAGGACCGGGTGACGGGACTGGAATTGGGCGCGGACGACTATATCATCAAACCTTTTGAACCTGCCGAGGTTGTCGCGCGCGTTCGCGCCCGCCTGCGCCAGTCCAAACCAGCAGAAAACACGGCAAACAGCGCTTATTTCAATGGCTGGTTCGCGCATTTCGACCGCTATGTTCTGGAAAATGAGGCTGGGGAAGAAACCGCTTTTTCCCATGCCGAAGGCGAGGTGTTGCGGCTTTTTCTGAATGCGCCCAAACGCCTGATCTCGCGCCAACAAATGCAGGAAAGTCTGGGTGGGGTCGCCGGGGAAAGCTTTGATCGGGCCATGGACGTGCGCATCAGCCGATTGCGCACCAAGCTGGGTGAAGATCCCAAAAACCCGCGACTGATCAAAACCATCTATGGCGCTGGTTACATTTTTCTTGGGGAAGTCCGCTGGGGCTAGCCAAGGCTTTACATCCTAGGGTGATAGGCAGAGAATGTTCCCGAAAGGCAAATGCAATGACCGACCCTGCCAGCATCACTTTTTCGCCGCTGATTGGCGTGCAATTTGAAAAAGGCGATCCGATTGATCCGCTTTTGGAAAGTATTGCCGACACACTTAAGGACCGGGGCCTTTCGGTTGCCGGACTGATCCAGACACGTGGAGAGCTAAAGGGCGATTGTTCCTGCGCTGATATGCGGCTGCGTGATGTGGCAACAGGGCAAGAGGTTGTGATTTCAGATTATCGTGGTCCGGAAAGCATGGGCTGCCATTTGGATTGGCAGGCTATCACTGTAGCAGCTGACAAGCTGGAACGTATGCTGGATGAAAATATTGACGTACTGATCATCAACAGGTTCGGGGAATCTGAAAGCGAGGGCAAAGGCTTTCGCAGCACCATTGAAAAGGCGGTGGAATTGGGCATTCAGGTCATTGTCGCCTATCGTTCTGATTTCACAGAGAAATGGGCACAGTTCCACGGTGGGTTAGGGTCCAGTTTCGGCCAGGACGCAACCGCCATTCTGAGCAGCCTGGAAGCTCGTTCGGCCTAGTCCAGACCTACGCTTTCAGGTGCGTACTGAAGAGTTTTACGACCGGAATGCGGTATCAGCCCCGCAAAATCATGGGAAGCGTTTGACTTGTTGTGGATTTTTGGTTGCGGGGGTAGGATTTGAACCTACGACCTTCAGGTTATGAGCCTG
>CAZJYZ010000011.1:0-80255 GCA_964550345.1 uncultured Aliiroseovarius sp.
TCAGGCCAATCATGCACTAACATTCAAACTGGACCACTCAAGGGGGGCTGATCAATGGCAACTGGACAACCACCTCTGGTAGAAAAATTGACCAAACGGTAAATCTTGCCAATTCTCCCCCTCCGTGCGAACTTGTCACGAACCGCTATTTCGGGAAATGCCATGCAAAAAGAATCACCAACAAGCAGCCAGACCGGCGTGACCGGCGCGCAGCTTCCGCAAGTCACCGAGCCGCGAAATCCGGGGATGGAGCTTGATATGAACTGGGTGCGCGCCGTGCAGGCAAACACCTCGGCCATAGAACGGCGCGCCGGATCGCTGGGCGCGCGCCGGTCGCTAAAAAAAAATCATCAGGCGGCATGGATGCTGAAAGCCATCACCTGTATCGACCTGACCACGCTGGCAGGCGATGACACGGCGGGCCGTGTACGCCGCCTCTGCGCCAAGGCCGCCCAGCCTGTGCGCGCCGACATCTTGGACGCATTGGACGTCAGTGGCATCACTACCGGCGCTATATGTGTGTACCATGACATGATCGCCCCTGCCGTTGAGGCGCTTGAAGGCACCGGCATTCCGGTCGCGGCGGTCTCAACCGGGTTTCCCGCCGGACTGTCACCGTTTGAGCTGCGGGTGCAGGAGATCCGCGAAAGTGTCAAAGCAGGCGCTGCCGAGATCGACATTGTCATTTCCCGCCGCCATGTCCTCACCGGCAACTGGCAGGCGCTGTATGATGAAATGCGGGCCTTCCGAGAAGCCTGCGGCGAGGCACATGTGAAGGCCATTCTTGCGACTGGTGAGCTTGGGTCGTTGCGCAATGTGGCCCGCGCCAGCCTTGTTTGCATGATGGCCGGCGCCGACTTCATCAAAACCTCGACCGGCAAGGAAAGTGTCAATGCCACCCTGCCCGTTTCTCTGGTGATGATCCGCGCCATTCGCGACTATTACCAACGTACAGGTTACCGCGTTGGCTATAAGCCCGCAGGCGGGATTTCCAAGGCGAAAGACGCGGTGACGTATCTGACACTGATCAAGGACGAGCTCGGGGATGCCTGGCTGTCCCCGCACCTCTTTCGCTTTGGCGCATCCTCCCTATTGGGCGATATCGAACGCCAGTTAGAACATCACATCACCGGGCATTACTCTGCCGCGCACCGTCACCCGATTGGATAAAAAATGAGCGTTAAAGAACTCCTGGAAAGCATGGAATACGGCCCTGCCCCTGAAAGCACCTCGGAGGCCGAGGCTTGGCTGGCCGAAAACCACCCCTTCGGCCTGTTTATCAACGGAAAAATGGAAGCGGCTGGCGACACCTTCGCCTTAAAAAACCCGGCGACGGGCGAGGTACTGGCTGAAGTCACGCAAGCCAGCCCGGATGACGTAGAGCGTGCGGTAACGGCCGCCCGCAACGCCCAGCCGAAATGGGCCGCCCTTCCCGGACATGCGCGTGCCAAATACTTATATGCTCTGGCGCGTCTGGTGCAAAAACACGCCCGCCTGTTCGCGGTGCTGGAAACGCTGGATAACGGTAAACCCATTCGCGAAAGCCGCGATATCGACATCCCGCTGGTGGCACGGCATTTTTATTACCATGCGGGCATGGCGCAATTGCAGGATGCCGAGCTGCAAGACCGCGAGCCCCTTGGCGTTGCAGGGCAGATCATCCCGTGGAACTTTCCCCTTCTGATGCTGGCATGGAAGATCGCGCCTGCCATTGCCATGGGCAATACGGTGGTTCTGAAACCGGCAGAATTCACGTCGTTGACCGCATTGTATTTTGCGCAGATTTGCAACGAGGCAGGCCTGCCCAAGGGCGTGGTCAACATCGTCACCGGCGACGGGGAAGTTGGCGAAGCCATCACCAGCAACCCCGATATCGACAAGATCGCCTTTACGGGCTCGACCGAAGTGGGCCGCATTATTCGCAAAGCCACTGCGGGGCGCGGTATTTCCCTGACATTAGAGTTGGGCGGCAAGTCGCCCTATATCGTGTTTGACGACGCTGATCTGGATTCCGCCGTCGAAGGGCTGGTGGACGCGATCTGGTTCAATCAGGGGCAGGTCTGCTGCGCTGGGTCGCGCCTGATCGTGCAGGAGGGCGTCGCGGAAACCTTCTATGCCAAGCTGCGCGCGCGCATGGAGACCCTACGCATCGGCAATCCGCTGGACAAAAGCATAGACGTGGGCACGCTCGTTGACCCGACGCAGCTGGCGAATATCACCGCTCTTGTGGACGCCCATTCTGACGAGGGCGTGGTCTATCAGGCGCCCTGCACTCTGCCGAATAATGGCTGTTACTACCCGCCCACTCTTATTACCGGCCTGACCCCCTCTAACGCTTTGATGCAAGAGGAAATATTTGGCCCGGTTCTGGTCGCGACGACCTTCCGCACCCCAGCCGAGGCGGTGCAGGTTGCCAACAACACCCGTTATGGGCTGGCCGCCAGTGTTTGGAGCGAAAACGTCAATCTGGCGTTGGATATCGCGCCCAAGCTTGTGGCCGGTGTGGTCTGGGTCAACGCCACGAACCTGTTTGATGCCGCTGCCGGTTTCGGCGGGGTGCGGGAAAGTGGCTATGGGCGCGAAGGCGGCTGGGAAGGCCTGCTGGCCTATACCAAACCGCGCCGCAAGGCCCCGGCGCTGAAACAACTGGCACCCTTTGCGGCATCGGACAAGACCAGCGCCGATGCGTTGGACCGCACCGCGAAATTCTATATCGGAGGCAAGCAAAAACGCCCGGACGGGGGGTATTCGCAAAGCATCTGGTCGCCGGGCGGCAAGCTTTTAGGCCATGCCGGGATCGCCAACCGCAAAGACATCCGCAATGCGGTTGAGGCGGCGCATGCCGCCAAGGGCTGGGCGGGGACAACCGGCCATCTGCGCGCCCAGATCATCTATTACATCGCCGAGAACCTGTCTGCGCGGGCGGACGAATTTGCCCACAGGATCAATGGCTTGACCGGAAAGCGCGGTGGCGCGCGTGAAGTTGAGGCAGCGATATCACGCCTGTTCACATACGCCGCCTGGGCCGATAAATATGACGGAGCCGCCAAGGGGGTTCCCTTGCGTGGGATCGCACTGGCGATGCACGAACCTGTGGGCGTGATCGGTGCATTTTGCCCGGATGAAGCACCGCTTTTGGGGCTGGTTTCCCTGATGGCGCCGGCCATAGCCATGGGCAATCGTATCGTTTTGGCGGCATCCGAGCCCTACCCGCTGGCAGCGACCGATTTTTATCAGGTGCTGGAAACCTCAGACGTGCCCGCCGGGGTAGTCAATATTCTGACCGGACCGCACGCGGATCTGGCCAGCACCATGGCCGGGCATCTGGATGTGGACGCGGTTTGGTCCCATTCCGGCAGTGATATCTCCGCCCTGATCGAACATGACTCGGCCGGGAACCTCAAACGCACATGGGTCAACAACGCCCGCGCCCGTGACTGGACAGGGAAGGATGGCGAAGGCCGGGAATTTCTGGCGGCAGCCACCGAGGTCAAAACCATCTGGGTGCCTTACGGGGAATAGACCTTTTTTACTAAAGGGTACTCCCGCACATCGTCGGCCCCTTCGGGGCGCCTCTGGTTGGGCCGGGCACGCTTCGCGTTCAGATTTGAGGCCTCTGGCGGAGGTATTTGCACCAAGATGAAACAGGTAAGGCCCCTGTTTCAACCGGGTATCAGTCGCCCCCACAGGTCGTATTCCGAGGCTTCGTCGATCTCGACCGTGACGATCTGACCGGGGCTGAGGTTTTCATGCCCGTCATCTATGAACAGATTGCCGTCAATTTCAGGCGCGTCGGCCATTGTGCGGCAGGTGGCGGCGTCACCGTCCACTTCGTCGACGATCACCGCTTGCACTTTTCCAACTTTCGCGGCCAGCTTTGCCGCCGATATCGCCTGTGATTTTGTCATAAAGCGATGCCAGCGCTCTTCTTTGACCTCATCCGGAACATGGTCCGGCAGGGCGTTTGAAGCTGCTCCAGCGACGTTTTCATACTGAAAACAGCCGACCCGATCGAGCTGTGCTTCGTCCAGCCAGTCGAGCAGGGTCTGAAATTCATCTTCAGTTTCGCCAGGGTAGCCAACGATGAAGGTTGAGCGCAGGGTTATGTCCGGGCAGGCCTGGCGCCAGGCGGCAATTTCGTCCAGAGTTTTTGCCGCCGCTGCCGGGCGGGCCATGCGTTTTAGGGTGCCGGGGTCAGCGTGCTGAAAGGGGATATCAAGGTAGGGCAGGATCAGCCCATCGGCCATCAGCGGGATCAGCTGGCGCACATGGGGATAGGGGTAGACATAATGCAGCCGTATCCATGCGCCGAGTGATCCCAAATCGCGGGCCAGATCGGTGATATGGGCGCGGTGCCCGCGTTCTTCGCCGTGGCGGATATCAACCCCGTAGGCCGAAGTGTCCTGCGAGATCACCAGAAGCTCCTGCACACCGTTTTCCACCAGCTTTTCAGCTTCGCGCATGACCGCATGGGCCGGGCGCGAGGCAAGACGTCCGCGCAAATCCGGAATAATACAGAATTTGCAGTGGTGGTTACAGCCTTCGGATATTTTCAGGTAGGAATAATGGCGCGGGGTCAAGCTGACACCCGAAGCGGGCAGAAGGTCCACGTAAGGGTCGGGGTCTGGCGGCACAGCTTTGTGTACGGCGTCCAGTACTGCCTCATATTGGTGCGGGCCGGTGATGGCCAGAACGGACGGATGGGCACCGGTGATATATTCCGGCTCGGCCCCCAGACAGCCCGTGACGATAACGCGGCCATTTTCGGCCAGAGCCTCGCCAATAGCCTCAAGACTTTCCGCTTTGGCGCTATCTAGAAAGCCACAGGTATTAACCACCACCGCATCGGCGCCCACATAGTCGGGCGAGATCGCATAACCCTCGGCGCGCAGGCGGGTCAGGATACGTTCCGCATCAACCAGCGCCTTGGGGCAGCCAAGGCTGACCATGCCGATACGGGGTTGGCCGGGGCGCGGCGTG
This sequence comes from uncultured Aliiroseovarius sp., assembly GCA_964550345.1. Taxonomy (GTDB): domain Bacteria; phylum Pseudomonadota; class Alphaproteobacteria; order Rhodobacterales; family Rhodobacteraceae; genus JAAEUB01. Next base: position 4,981 of record CAZJYZ010000011.1, read on the forward strand.
TCCTGGTAACGTGGCTTGGGGGCCAGATCAGGGCGCAGATTTGGTGGATTTTGGCTCACAGGCGGTCGATCATTGTTGAAACTGGGGATTTCGACCCTGATGCCCGCAAATACCGGAATTGTGAAGCAGGTTTTTGCCACGTCACCCGACCGGTCGGACGAAAATCAAGCCGCTTACATTCCAAATCACTATTCCCTTGCCTATAATGTCGCGAAAATCAGCGAGTCGTACCATGCCCAAGAAAACCAGTTTTGATATTGTCGTCATCGGCGCCGGGCCTGCCGGCCTTGGCTTTGCCCGCGCTTTGGCAGATAGCGGGCTTGAAATTGCCCTTGTGGAAACTCAAAGCCGGGACGTGCTGGAGAGCCCTCCGGAAGATGGCCGCGATATTGCGCTGACGCATACCTCTGAAAAGATCATGACTGATTTGGGTATGTGGGAGCATATTCCCACAGATCAGGTGGGCACGATCCGTGACGCCAAGGTGCTAAACGGCCCGTCGCCTTTTGCTCTGCATTTTGATTCTGCCGGTTCGGGTGCGGATTATCTGGGCCGGATCGTGCCCAACTACCTGATCCGCAAAGCCGCCTTTGAGGTTGCAAAGGACCTGCCAAATGTCACCCTGATCTGCGACAGCGAGGTGACATCGGTCGAAACCGATACAGCCGGCGGGCATGTGGGTATGAAGGATGGCCGCCAGTTGCAGGCCGCCTTGGTCATAGCAGCTGATAGCCGCTTTTCGACAACACGTCGCAAAATGGGGCTGGCGGCAAACAGCCTTGATTTCGGCCGTATCGTTATTGTCTGCGAAATGGAGCATGAACTGAGCCATGAAAACACCGCCTATGAGTGTTTTCACTATGATCAGACGCTGGCCATCCTGCCTATGTACGGCAACAAATCCTCGGTGGTGGTCACCCTGCCTTCGGTAAAGGCCGAGGCGGTGCTGAACATGGACCCACAGGACTTTGCCGATAATATTGCCGAGCGGTTTGAGGGCCGTTTAGGAGCGATGAAACTGGTGACCAAGCGCCATGCCTACCCGTTGGTCGGGGTTCTGGCGAAAGAATTTGTCACCAACCGTTTTGCCCTGATTGGTGACGCAGCGGTGGGCATGCATCCGGTAACGGCGCATGGGTATAATCTGGGGCTGAGCGGGGCCTTGCTGCTGGCTGGAGAAGTTTTGGCCGCGAAACAGAGCGGACGCGATATTGGTGATCTGGCCGGGCTGAAACGGTATGAAGCAGCGCATCGGCGCGCCGTATTGCCACTTTATCACGGAACAAACGCATTAGTGCGCCTGTACACAGACGATTCAGCGCCAGGTAAGTTTCTGCGCGGGGCCGCGTTGCGGTTAGGGAATTTCCTGCCGCCGGTCAAATCACGCATCCTGAAGCAGCTAACGCATATCGAAAGCCACGTGCGCTGAAGCGACCGAATTCTTCTAAAGAATACGGGCCGGGAAACCCCCTGCTACCAAATCGAACTGTGATTTAGCGTTTACGATCGCGCCGGGATGACATCGGCTGAAACGCCACGCCCACATGTGCCTCGCAATATGGTTTGCCGCTTTGGGCTGGCAGACCGCAAAACCAGAAATCCTCGGTTGCGGGGTCGCCAATGGGCCATTTGCAGGTACGCTCGGTCAGTTCCATCAGGCCAAGCCTTTTGGCGCCCTTTTCAACTTCGCGGACCGAGGCCAGCGCTTCTGGGCTGATCTCGTTGGCAGAACGTTGTGGCGGCAATGGTTGACCTGCCGGTACAATCGGTTTGCGCATAGGCCCGACCGGTTTATTTTCCGGCGCTGGAGGCACGGCCGAGGTGGTCGCCGGTATCGGCTTTGTTGCTTCAACCTTTTTCTTTGGTGCCGCCTTGGGCTTGGCCGCTGCACGTGGTGCGGCCTTGTCCTTGGCCGCCTTTGAGCCGCCACCGCCATTGCGGTTGGAAAGGCCTAAACGGTGCACTTTGCCGATCACGGCATTGCGCGTCACCCCGCCAAGCTCCTTGGCGATCTGGCTGGCCGACTGGCCTTCGCCCCACATTTTTTTCAGTATCTCAACCCGATCGTCAGTCCAGGACATGTTTTTTCCCATCATGCGGCAGCCATGCTGCCCTGCGCAAATTCAAGCGCCTATTCTAGTCATGCAGGCGGCGCATGCAAGCACCGATCACTGCCTTTTGCGCACACGCCCTTCGCGCCATGCTAAAAGCGCAGCTCCGGCCACAATGATCCCTGCCCCGACAAGGCTGAGAGGGCTGGGGATTATCGAGAATACCGCGAAATCATAGAGCCCGGCAAAGATCAGCGTGGTGTAGGAGAACGGCACAACAAAACTGGCATCTGCCCGGCGCATGGCCTGAATAAAACAAGCCTGCCCGACGGCCATAAGGCCACCGATTGCCACCAGCGCGAGCCACTGCGATCCACTTGGTGGCTGCCAGACAAAAACAACGGCAATACTGGCGATAACCAGACCCATCGCATTGTTAATCAACAGGATTTGCAGCGGGTTCTCGCGTCCCGACAGAAGTTTAATGATGGTAATTTCAAGCCCCATGATGACGGCGGCGGTCAAAGCCAGCAGAGAGGCGGGCTGAAAGCTACCCAATCCCGGGCGCAGTAAAACCAGTCCGCCGGTCAGAGCAATCCCGGCAGCCAGCCAGCGCCAGCGACCAACCCGCTCGCCCAAAAGCATAATAGCCAGCGCCATGGCAAATACCGGGTTGAGGAAACTGATGGCCGTCGCATCGGCCAGCGGGATGAAGGTAACGGCGGCAAAAAGTAGCGATACGCCACTCCAACCGGCAAAAGAACGCAGGAAATGCAGGCGCAGGTTAGGCTGTTGAATACGCAAACGCAGGATCATCGACGTCGAAGCGACCGCCACGAAGGCAAACAAAAACCGCGCATGGCTTATCTGCAGGGGGTTGAGGGGCTCGCCCAACATGTCCCGCCCGACCACCTTAGCCAACAAAGTTGTTGCCCCGAACATGGCCGAGGCAGCAAGTATGAAGCCTATTGCTGCAAGAGGTTGAGGACTTCGCGTCATTGGTATGGCTTTCGTGGCACAAGCGCCTTCACAAAAGGGGATAGACAGCGCCGCCGCAATCCCCTATCCCGGCCCCATGATCAAAGCAAGCCACATCACGACCAACCGACGCCGACGCTAACACGTCTGACGTCCCGCCTGCTATGATCGCGCCAATTGGCGAAACACTTCAAAATCCCGAACATATTGACACGCAGCCTGCCATACGGCACCCAAGGCTCTTACATCCAAGGATAAGACCATGATCACTTCGGTTCTGCCCACTTATGCCCGCGCTCCACTTGCTTTCACCCATGGGGAAGGCTCCTGGCTAGTTGAGGCTGACGGCAGCCGATACCTTGATCTTGGCGCCGGCATCGGGGTGAATGCGCTGGGGCATGCCAACCCTGCCCTTGCTGCAGTATTGACCGAACAGGCAGGCAAGCTTTGGCATGTATCCAATCTCTATCAGATCCCGGAGCAACAGGCGCTGGCGGATGCGCTGGTGGACGCTACCTTTGCCGATACGGTGTTCTTCGCCAATTCCGGCACCGAAGCCTGTGAACTAGCCGTGAAAATGGCACGTAAATACTGGTATGACAAAGATACGCCAGAACGGGTTGAGATTATCGCCTATGAAGGGTCATTTCACGGCCGCTCTTCCGCCGGGATTGCGGCGGCGGGTGCTGAAAAGCTGACCAAGGGCTTTGGGCCATTACTGCCCGGGTTTGACCAATTGCCCTTTGGCGACATGGAGGCGACCCGCGCCGCCATCACTGACAAAACCGCAGCCGTTTTGGTGGAACCCGTGCAGGGCGAAGGCGGCATCCGCCCGATGGACGACGCTGACCTCAAAACACTGCGCGAAATTTGCGACGAGGCAGGCATCCTGTTGATTTTCGACGAAGTGCAATGCGGCGTTGGCCGTACAGGGCGGCTGTTTGCCCATGAATGGGCCGGGGTGACACCGGACATCATGATGGTCGCCAAGGGTATTGGCGGCGGCTTCCCGCTGGGCGCGGTACTGGCCACGGAAAACGCCGCTTCGGGTATGGTTGCAGGCACGCATGGCTCGACTTACGGCGGCAACCCGCTGGGCTGCGCGGTAGGCGCTAAAGTGATGGAGGTCGTAAACGACCCTGACTTTCTGGCCGAGGTGAACCGTAAGGCGGGGCTTCTCCGGCAGAAACTGGAAGGGTTGGTTGCCAGCCATCCAGACGTTTTTGAAGCTGTGCGCGGCACCGGCCTGATGCTGGGCCTGAAATGCAAAGCCCCCAACATGGATGTGGTCAATGCCGCTTACGGCGAACACGCCCTGACCGTTCCGGCGGCGGATAATGTGGTGCGTTTGTTGCCACCTTTGACCATCACGGACGAAGAAATTTCCGAGGCGATCACCCGGCTCGATGCCGCCGCCACGGCGCTGGAAGGATAAGACATGAACCATTTTCTGGATATCAACAAAACCGACCCGGACGATCTGCGGGGCATGATCAACCATGCGCGCGAAATGAAGGATGCCCGCAACGGGTTACCCAAGGGAACACCGGACGCAGAACAGCCCCTGAAAAACCATATCGTGGCGTTGATTTTCGAAAAACCCTCAACCCGCACACGCGTTTCCTTTGATGTTGGCGTGCGCCAGATGGGTGGGGAAACGCTGGTACTCAGCGGCTCGGAAATGCAGCTGGGGCACGGCGAAAGCATCGCCGATACGGCCCGCGTTCTGTCGCGCTATGTGGATATGATCATGATCCGAACTTTTGACGAAAGTGCTTTGCTGGAGCTTGCGGACCATGCCACGGTGCCGGTGATCAACGGCCTGACCAACCGCACCCATCCCTGCCAGATCATGGCGGACGTGATGACGTTTGAGGAACATAACGGCCCCATCAAAGGCAAGAAAGTGGTCTGGACAGGCGACGGCAACAATGTCTGCGCCAGCTTCGTTCACGCAGCCGGGCAGTTTGGCTTTGACCTGACCTTCACCGGCCCTGAAGCACTGGACCCTGAGACAGCTTTCGTCGAGGAAGCTCGCGCCAAGGGTGTCAATATCGAGATCGAGCGGGACCCGGCCCGCGCCGTGGAAGGCGCTGATCTGATCGTAGCCGACACCTGGGTCTCAATGCATGATGGCCAGTCCACAAGGGCGCGCCGTCACAACCAGCTGCGCGGCTATCAGGTGGACCAGGCGTTGATGAACGGCGCGTCGGATGACGCTCTGTTCATGCATTGCCTGCCCGCTCACCGCGACGAAGAAGTCACGAATGAGGTCATGGACGGGCCGCAATCGGTGATCTTTGACGAGGCCGAAAACCGCCTGCACGCGCAAAAGGCGATCATGCGCTGGTGTCTGGAGGTCTGACGGGGGGACGGCGCAGGGAAATATTGCTCTGCGTCCCCAGCCCGTAACGCAGGCACAGACCAATTACCGCCAGTGATATTACCAGCCAGATCGCTCCCCAAAGCATCGTCGCGCCAAAAAAGTTTTCCGCCAGCATATAGGCATCCGAGCGCAGCTCAGAGCGCGCAATCGTGTCGCTGAAGATGTCCAGCGGCACATAGATCATGCTACTCAACCCAAAAATGCGCAACATCAAGTCATTGATATCTCTTGGCAAAAACCGTGCTATGGCCAGCATGACAACACCCGTCGCCACCCCAAAGACCAAGGGGAAAACCTCTCGGATATAAAAGGCCGTGATCAATAGGGTGGCCATGCCAAAGGCCCCCATCAATAGCCGGTCAAGATGGGTGCGCAGGGCTGCGACCAGCACCATCACCCCGATCAACAGTGACCCCACATAACCCGCCGACAGGATGAAAAACAGGCTGCCACCGCGCGTCGTGGTCAGGCCTCCTTGCTCTGGCGACAGGGAAATGGAAATCACTTCGCCACCAGTCAGCGCCGCTGCCGCGCCGTGCGATACCTCGTGCAGAAACACCACCAGTATTTTCAAAGGCAACGTCACCGGTGTCGACCAGAGCGAGACGACCAATGCCGTCAGGGCCAGTAATTGCCAATGTCCGCGCAGAAAGCTCATAGCGGCCACAAAAACGGGATAACTGCGCTGGCCAGCAGCCCGACGGACAGGTTAAGCGGAATGCCCACCTTCATGAAATCCGTGAACTTGTACCCCCCCGGCCCGTAAACCAGCATGTTGGTTTGATAGCCGATCGGCGTCGCGAACGAGGCCGATGCTGCCACCATCACCGCCACCACCAGGGGCCGCGCGTCTATACCCAGCGCTTGTGCAAGGCCGATGGCGATAGGCGTCACCACCACGGCAACGGCATTGTTTGACACCAGTTCGGTCAGCACCGAGGTCAGCAGGTATATCGCCCAGATGATCAGGAACGGCGGCAGGCGGCCAAGTAGCGGTGCCAGACTTTCGGCAATCAGCTTCACCGCCCCCGATGCCTCAAGTGCAGCACCTATGGCCAGCATGGAAAAGATCAATGCCAGAAGACGTCCATCGACAAATCCAAAGGCTTCATCGGCGTCGATGGAGCGGCTGAGCAGCACGACTGCCACCGCAACCACCGCCAGCGCAAATATCGGCGCGACCCCCAGCCCGGCCAGCACCACGAGGCCAATCAGCGCCAGTATAGCCACCGGAGCATGACCCCGGCGAAAGGCGCGGTCGGACGGCTGTGCCACATCCACCATGTCCATGTCATTCGCCAGCCGGCGAATGTCAGCGGCGGCCCCCTCCAAAAGCAGCGTATCCCCAACTCGCACCACCAGCGCATCAAGTTGCTGGGCAAGGTTCTGGTTCTTACGGTGCACCGCCAGCGGATAAACACCATACCGACGCCGTATGCGCATCTGCCCCAGAGATTTGCCGATCATCTTGCAGCCCGGCGTCACCAGCACCTCAACAGTCGTGGTCTCTACCGAGGATACCTGATCGACAGGCTTGAGATTGCGATCTTCCTGCAGGGTCAAAAGCTCGTCCATCTTGGTGCGCAACACGACCCGGTCGCCCACTTCCAGCGTCACCGCACCAAGGTCGCGGCGCAGGCTGGCATCCCCGCGCAGCACATCCACCAGCCGTACACCAGCACGTTTGAACAAGGTCACGTCGCGCACATTCTGGCCAGTCAGGGCACTGTCGGGGGGCACGACAACCTCGGTAAAAAACTTCTTTTGCGCCTTGCCGCCCAACAGACTGGCCATGCTTTCACGTTCCGGCAACAGACGCGGGGCGATGAAATAAAGGTACACCATGCCCCACAGGACAAGGATGATACCAAGCGGCGTGACCTCAAAAATACTGAACGGTTTCAAACCGTTGGCACGCGCCACCCCATCAACCAGCAGGTTGGTCGAGGTGCCAATCAGCGTCATCGTACCGCCCAAAATGGCGCCATAACTTAGCGGGATAAGCAATTTTGACGCCGCCAACCCCATCTTGCGTGCAAGTTGCACAAAAACCGGGATCATCACCACGACGACCGGCGTGTTTGAAACCACCGCCGAGGACAGAACGACGAAAGCCATGAGCGCGCCTATTGCCAGCACCGGGCGCGTACCCGCCTGATCCTCAGCCACCTGTGTGAACCAGTTCAACGCCCCGGTGCGCACAAGGGCCCCCATAATGATGAACATGGCGGCAATGGTCCAGGGCGCGGGGTTTGACAGGACGCTCAGCGCGTCCTCATAGGGCAGAATACCCGTCAACAACATGAATGCCGCACCACCAATGGCAACAACCTCGGTCGGAAAACTTTCGCGCAGGAAAAGCGCGAACATCGCCACGACCACCAGAAGGGCAATAATTGCCTGCGTGGTTGGGGCAAGGGTGATCAGGTCCATACTGGCTGCCTCCGTCTGGCCTCTCCCAGTTTCACCCCTATTCCAGAGTACCGCAAGCGTTTAACGGCAACACATCGCCTGTCTTCCTCTTGCCGAAAACATCCCGGGGGAGTCCGAGGGGGCTGACCCCCTCGCCACAACAGCCAAACACTTATCGCCGGCGCGGTTGCACCAAAAACAGCCCGGCGAACATGAGCGAAAGCGCCAACCAGACCGATCCGGCATAGCTTTCATTTAAAATCAGAATTGCCCATACCACGCCAAATCCGGTCACCAGATAGCTGACTTGCGCCGCAAAGGTTGCCCCGGCCCGCCCAACCAGCCAGACGTAAGCAGAATACACGAAAACATGGATCACGCTTGTAGCAATCAGCGCCCATTCAGGGCTGCCCCACGCGCCACGCGGGTCAATCCACTGGCCGGAAAATACCGCCAGCGGAAACGCCAGCACAACACCCACCATATTTGCCCCCATAAGCAATGTGACCGGGTCCAGCCCCCCGGCGCCCCATTTTGCCACCACATTACCTTCGATCGCGTACATAAGGGGGGCAACCAGTGCCAGTGCTACGAAAAAGGTGGCCCCAGCGGGAAGGTTGGCTTCGGGACGAGCAAGCATGGCAACCCCAAACAACCCGGCCAGAAGCCCGGTCAGGCGCAGCCAGCTGAAATGGTCATTGCCCAGCGCCAGCGCAATGGGAAAGGCAAACATGGGCACTGCGGCGATGATGATCGACACCACTCCCGATGGCAGGTGGGCGATGGAAATATAGCTGATTGAGTTCGGAATTAACGTCCCGCCAAGTGCTATCAGAATGTACCAAAACAGGGCATTCCGGTTCAGCGGCAAGGGTTTGCGGCGCAGAAAATTGATTACCCCCAACACCAACACACCAATAAGCATTTGCCAGAAAATCAGGCCAAGCGGTCCGTGCCCGGTGCTGACGGCAATTTTTGACAAGGGTTGAGACAGCCCCCAGCCAGCACCCAGTAAAACCAAAAGTGCCAGTAGCCCAAATTTGTTTTTCACGGAGCTGAACCAGTAAGCCGTCCGCCTTCGCGCACCATTTCAACCCGCGTCGCCTTGCCGGACCGGTCGTCGGTTTCCACGTAAAGGCCGGACAGGGTCGCCTCGCCGTTCGCCGGTTGAAACCGCCCTTTGACCATTCCGGTGACAAAACGGCGCATGGGTTCTGCCTTTTCCATACCAATGACGGAATGATAATCGCCGCACATACCGGCATCTGTCTGGTAGGCAGTACCGCCCGGCAGGATCATCGCATCCGCCGTTGGAATATGGGTATGCGTGCCGACCACCATGCTGGCACGTCCATCGCAATAATGCCCCATGGCCATTTTCTCGGATGTCGCCTCGCAATGCATGTCGATCAGGATCGCTTGCGCCTGTCCACCTAAAGGGTGGGCCGTCAGAACTGGTTCGATTGTGGAAAACGGGTCGTCAAAGGCGCGTTTCATAAACACATTGCCCAGCACCTGCGCCACCAGCACCTTGCGGCCACGCGCATCCTTGAACATACGCGCGCCCGTGCCCGGCGCGCCTTTGGCAAAGTTAAGAGGGCGGATGATGCGGGGTTCGTTCTGACAAAAACTCAGCATATCTTTCTGGTCAAAGGCATGATCGCCAAGGGTGATGACATCTGCCCCGGCCTCCAGCATTGCCTTGGCATGCGCCCCTGAAAGCCCGGCGCCATTGGTAGCGTTTTCACCATTGATCACGACGAAATCCAACCGCCACTTTTCGCGCAAACCTGCAAGCCGCTCAGAAACAGCCCGCCGTCCGGCGCGCCCTACGATATCACCAAGAAAGAGTATTTTCATGAAGGAATGCCTAGTCGGGTTATCGGACAAGGGCAAGCAGACAAACACCTTGTTTACCGCGTGTAAGAGACGTGCCCACATTAATCAGGTTCCCGCAATATACGAGCTTCACATATAAACGTGTTTAGTATCGCCAAAGGTCAGGCGCTGGGCAGAACAGGAGGTTAGCATCACAAATGGCCACTATACGGGACTTAGCGGACACCCCAAAGTTGGAGGAACTGAGTTGGATCATCATGCCTTTAGTGGGATACTGAGCTTATAATTCTCTCAACCTGAGTTCTTTAGAGCTCTGATAATCCCAACCTAATGATCTCAAACACTTTGTTTGGTTTTAAGTGTTCGTATTTCCATATCTAACCCTAAATAATACCGGTTGCTAAGCTGCGCAGTAGCAACCATTCTTTCCGCTGCTGGTACCAGCAGCAGGAAGGTTGATATGGCCCGCAAGCGTTACCCATTTGAATCGAAAGGATTCAGACAAGACGGCCACGATTTATGGCGCCGTTTGACGGGTCGGGGCATGGTTGTGCGCGAGGGAACGCTTTCAGTTATGCGTCGTTTTGAGCTTGCCGATGGTAACGGCGTAGGATTTGGTGGTGTTGATCTGGTGATTATGCCGTTAGGCAACAAATACTATGAACTGCGCTTTGCCGAAGATCCCCAGGTTGTCCAAGGGTACATACATTCAGATCGTACAATCAACCGGATTAAAAAGGGGGAACGTGCAGGCATTCAGGTTGACCCAGAAACCCTGTGGGTGCGCAAAATTTGGCCGCTGGATAGGGATCTGAAATGGTTTCAGTTTTAGGCGCTGACTGGAATACTATCTACCTGATGGGGCTGTCAAAGCGTTCCTTGGCGTTGCGAAGCATTTCAGAATTCTCTGATATCGGGATTGCGGACAAAGCTTAGTTTTGTTTCTGACCCAAAGCGTTGCTCCTGCTCCCGTTGTTACCATTATTGAAAATCACGACCACGCGCACGAAACTGATCAGCGCCCCGGTCGCCAAACATTCAAAGTCAATTCAGCTCTGATATGATCAATATACGGATTAATACTTACGGAAGGTCAGTTCTGGGTTCAAACCCGCTATTGGGTAACTGCCCGCTTACCGAGGCCGGCCTTTAAAATCCAACACACCCTTTTCAGTCACCATAACATCAAGGGGTTGGTCGGTAGGTTCCAACGGCAGGCTTTCAGCCTCTTGCGCCGCATAGGCAAATCCAATTGCCAGAGTTGGCCGTTTGGCGCGCAGGCCTTCCAGTGTGCGGTCGTAAAAGCCGCCGCCATATCCCAACCGCCCACCCATCCGATCGAAAGCAACAAGTGGTACGATGACAACTTCCGGCTCTAACCAATCACCTTCCGCAGGCACTTTGGCGCCAAAAGGTCCGTCGACCATGGCGCAGCCCGGTTTCCATTCCCGGAACTTCAATGCCTGACCCTCGCCCTGAATGACCGGGACGGTGACCGGGCCATATCGTGCCATTTCGGTCATGGCTGGCAGCGGATCAATCTCAGTTCGGATCGGCATATAGGCGGCCAGCACCTTGCCACGATGTGTTTTGAGGACCTCCAACAGATGTACCACGGCCCTGCCCCCCTGCCCATCTGCGTGGGCCTGCTTTCGGCGGGCAAAGGCGGCCGTGCGGGCAGCGGCTTTAACCCCGGCAAGGGTCATAACAGCACCATCGCGGCCAGACCGAGGAAGGCAAAAAAGCCCACCACATCCGTCACCGTGGTCACGAAAGCACCGGATGCCAGCGCCGGGTCGATATCCATTTTCTCCAAGAGGACCGGGATTACAACGCCTGCCAGTCCGGCAATGACAAGGTTAACCACCATGGCCACGGCGATCACCACGCCCAGTAACGGCAGGCCGAACCAGACCACCCCAACGATCCCCATGACCACAGCAAAAACCAGCCCGTTAATCAGCCCTACAATGCCCTCGCGCCAGATAACGCGCCAGACATTTGCGCTGGTAAGGTCTTTCGTCGCCAGTGAACGCACGGCAACTGTCAGGCTTTGCGTTCCCGCATTACCCCCCATCGAGGCCACGATCGGCATCAGCACCGCCAAGGCGACAAACTGGGCAATTGTGGCCTCAAACTGGGCGATGACCAGCGAGGCCAGAATGGATGTCACCAGATTGACCGCTAACCACGGCATGCGGCGACGCGTCGTGGCAAGCACCCGGTCGGAAAGGCGACCCTCGCCGACACCCGCCAGACGCATGATGTCTTCTTCGTGCTCTTCTTCCAGAATGACGACCGCGTCGTCGATGGTTATGACGCCAACAAGGCGTTCGTTTTCATCCACCACAGGGGCGCTGATCAGGTGGTACTGGTTGAAGGCATAGGCAACCTCGGCTTCATCCTGCAACGCCGGAATTGTGCGAAAACTGTCCTCAGTAATTGCGGTAAGCAGCGCCTCCCGGGGCGAGCCCATGATCCGGCCCAGCGTGACATAACCTACGGGTCGCATGCGCGGGTCAACCAGAATGACGTGGTAAAACTGTTCCGGCAGGTCATCATGTTCGCGCAGATAATCTATTGCCTGCCCCACATTCCAATGCTCAGGCGCCACCACCAGCTCGCGCTGCATCAGCCGGCCGGCACTTTCCTCGGGGTAGGTCAGAGATTGCTCAACCGCGACGCGGTCGTGGGCTTCCAGCGCACCCAGCACGGCCTCGGCCTGCGGCGCATCTAGATCTTCGATCAGATCGACGACATCGTCGGTCTCAAGATCACGCACCGCGTCGGCCAGAACATCCGGCTGCAGTACCCCAACGACCTCTTCGCGCAGCCCTTCGTCAAGTTCAGCCAGGATTTCGCCGTCAAACTCGCGCCCGCTCAGCGCCACTAGCGCCTGACGGTCAGGGGCGTTGAACTGCTCTAAAAGGTCAGCGATATCAGCGGCGTGCAGCGGCTCAAGCGCTTTGGCAAGGGCTTCGGCATCCCCTACCCTGACGGCTGAAAGAACCGGGGCAAAGATGTCTTCGTCCAGTTCATAATCCCCCTCAACCGGGGCATCGGTTTGTGCGTGTTCGTCGACCAAAATCAGCACCCTCCGCCTCATCCGGGTATAGGCGAAGGTGTTTCAAAGAAACAGAGGTAATATACCGTTTACCGCGGCCAATTGACCCGTTAGCCTGTGTGGGTTTTCTAAAGGAATGCGCGAAATGAAACTCCTATTGGGTCAGACCCTGACATTTGAGGGTAACCCGTTTGAAATATCACCTCTGGCGGCAGCCAGGCACGAATCCCACGGAGCTGTCGCAGTAGAAAACGGCCTGATTACCGACCTTGGCCCAGCGGATGTATTACGCAAGCGCTACCCGCAGGCCGATGTTACCGATTACGGCACTGCCCTGATCTCACCGGGATTTATAGACGCCCATGCGCATTATCCGCAAACGGCCATCATCGCCTCGTGGGGCAAACGGCTGATTGACTGGCTTAACACCTACACCTTCCCCGAAGAAACCCGGTTTCACGATGCGGATTACGCCGGTGATATCGCCGGGAGGTATCTTGATCTGACACTGGCAAACGGCACTACGACCATGACCAGCTATTGCACGATCCACCCCGAAAGTGTGGACGCTTATTTCTCTGCGGCGCAAAAGCGCGGGCTGCGCGCCCTCGGCGGCAAAACCTGCATGGACCGTAATGCGCCTGAGGACCTTATGGACAGCGCTCAAAGTGCCTACGACGACAGCAAAGCATTGCTGGAGAAGTGGCATGGGATTGATCGGCTCTCCTATGTTATTTCACCACGTTTCGCGCCAACCTCAACCCCGGCGCAGCTCGAGGCATTAGGGGCGCTTTGGGGCGAAAACCCCGCCAGCCTGATGCAGACGCATATTTCGGAACAGGTGGAAGAGATTGCCTGGGTGGCCGAACTATTCCCCGAAGCACGCGACTATCTGGATGTGTATGAAAGCTTTGGCCTGACCGGGTCCGGCGCCCTGATGGGCCACGCCATTCACCTGAAGCCGCGTGAACGCGCGCGCATCTTAGAGCAGGATATGAGCCTGATCCATTGTCCGACCTCGAACACCTTCATCGGTTCGGGCCTGTTTGACATGGCAGGTCTTGGCAAAGAGGGGCACCGGCTGGGGCTGGCGACCGACACGGGCGGCGGGTCGTCCTTTTCAATGCTGCGCACCATGGCTGCGGCCTATGAAGTTGCTCAATTATCAGGCCATGCCCTGCATCCGGCGCAGCTTTGGTACCTTGCGACACAAGGTTCAGCCCGCGCGCTGCATCTGGAGGACAAGATCGGCACTCTGGCGCCGGGTTCGGAGGCGGATCTGGCGATCATCGACTTGGGCTCAACTGCGGCCATTGCCCAGCGAGCGGGTAATGCTGAAAGTTTCTGGGAAGTCCTCTTCCCCACCATCATGATGGGAGATGACCGGGCGATCCGGGACGTCTGGATTGCTGGCGACAAGTACAAACCGGGCGCATTGGCAAAGTTTTAAAGGCATGTCCGGTGTAACGCGAGGGCGCACATCAGCCGATTATTCACCACCTCCACCAGCCGGGGCAAAGCGGCTATCCAGAAGGTCACGCATCTCATCGTCAAACCTATCCGTGGGTATGCGGGTGAAATAATGATCAACGGGGCCAATCGGCTCAGGCAAAGCAACGGTCATCGAAAGGGTGCCACCTGCACAGGAATAGGCAATTTTCGGCATGAAGGTATTTGGCGTGCTATTGGGATCAATAGCTGCCGAGGCGTTCCCACCCGGCCCGGAGACATCCATATGCAACATCGCCGTGCTGCCCTCTAACGCGCAGAACCTCAAGGACGAGTCAGCGGTCCAGATCCAGCCGAAGTTTGAACTCACCACAAGGTTCATATCTGTCACCGTCACCTCGCCGTCTTCGATGTCATGCATCGTCACGGCATTCTGAAACGGTATAGTTGCGTAAAACCCATCGGGATAAACCACCATGCCGATAACGCGGGCATAATCATCCGGGAAGACCTGACGACTGACCCCGGCAGGGGCCATGCTACCAAACATTTCGCGCACGCGTTCGGCAATGGTATTGGTGCCCACCCAGCTACCGACCAGACAATCGTCGGTGTCAAAAATCATCGGTCCGCAACTTACGCCGTCAGATCTGACGGCGGTGGCAGCAAGACTGGCCGCGAATAATACAACGGTGAAAATGGGTTTCATGGAGAGCCCCCTTCCCTGCGGTATACCACAGACCGGGTTAAAACCTGATCAGTCGGGTATTTCCTGCGCCAAAAACCGCTCAAAATCATCCAGATTGACCGGTTCAAACTGCCCAAATCCCTGCATCCAGACCGAGGCTTCGCGCATGGCATCCGGCTCCAGCTTGCACCATTTCACCCGCCCGCGTTTTTCCTGAGCGATCAACCCGGCGCGCATCAGCAGGGTGAGGTGTTTAGAGATCGCCGCCAGCGACATCTCAAACGGCTCGGCCACGTCCGTGACGGCCATGTCGTCTTCTAACAACATGGTCAGGATTGCGCGCCGTGTTGGGTCAGACAGGGCCGCAAAGGTCAGGTCAAGCCGGGTACTCATGCCTTTGGCTATAATCCACCCGCTGAAATCGTCAACCATTTGGTTGAATATCGCATATGAGCCGTTTTTGAGCACCTACCTGCCTTCAACAGGAAGGCCTTTCTGTCGCAGTGCATTTTAATCACTTTTAATCAGAGACTTAAGCCACGCGAAGAAAACGCCGCCACCGGTTGACTCACTGCCCTGCGCCCCTTAGCAAAGCCTCAAACGTAACCGGGGGCGCTGAGGCGCAATTTTCATGTCCGAAACACCCGATCCCGCCAAGCTGAACGAGCTTGATGCGAAGATTAAGGCCCTGAAGGGCGTTGAGGTTGAGGACAAGGGAACCGGGGACGAGGTCACCTCTCAGGCAGCATATGCCTGGCAGATGATCATCGAGCTTGTAGTCGGTCTGGCGATCGGCTTTGGCATCGGATACGGGCTGGACGCCGTTTTTGGCACCACACCCATATTCATGGTGCTGTTTATATTGCTGGGTTTTGCAGCCGGTGTGCGCGTCATGCTGGGAACTGCGAAACAGATGCAGGTCAAACAGGCAGAGAAATCTGCCGGAGACGAAGACGAAGGGAATTAAACGTGGCGGAAGAAGCGAGTGCATTCAACATCCACCCGATGGACCAGTTTGTCATCAAGCCGCTTTTCGGCGGTTCTGAGCTGAACTGGTACACGCCGACCAATGAAGCCCTGTGGATGGGTATCGCCATTCTGGCGGTCATCGCCCTTCTGGTACTGGGCACACGCGGACGCGCCATCATCCCATCGCGGACACAAAGCGTTGCTGAACTGGCATACGGATTTGTTTACAAGATGGTCGAAGATGTGGCCGGGAAAGACGGGCTGAGATACTTCCCGGCAATCATGACCCTGTTCATGTTCATCGTGTTTTCAAATTTCCTTGGCCTGCTGCCAATGGCCTTTACCCCAACCAGCCACATCGCGGTAACCGCTACTATGGCGCTGGCGGTGTTCCTGTTCGTAACCATTCTGGGCTTTGCCAAGAACGGCACCAAGTTCCTGTCGATCTTCTGGATTTCTGCGGCTCCTCTGGCCCTGCGGCCCATTCTGGCGCTGATCGAGATCATCAGCTACTTCGTACGCCCCGTCAGCCACTCGATCCGGCTTGCCGGTAACATGATGGCGGGTCACGCGGTTATCAAAGTTTTTGCGGGCTTTGCCGGTGCACTGGGGCTTGGAGCGGTCGCTCCGATCCTGGCAATCTCGGCGGTCTATGCTCTGGAAATGCTGGTGGCATTCATCCAGGCCTATGTGTTCGCAATCCTCACATGTGTGTACCTGAAAGATGCGCTGCATCCGGGCCACTAATTCGAAACAACCCTAACAACCTGAAAAACAGACAAACTAAAGGAGAAGACCAATGGAAGGTGATATCGTACAAATGGGCGCATATATCGGCGCTGGCCTGGCATGTACTGGCATGGGTGGTGCTGCTATCGGTGTGGGTACCGTTGTGGGCAACTACATTGCGGGTGCTCTGCGTAACCCGTCAGCTTCGGCCAGCCAGACTGCGACCATGTTCATCGGGATTGCGTTCTCGGAAGCGCTGGGGATCTTCTCGTTCCTCGTAGCTCTTCTGCTGATGTACGCATCGTAAGCCTTAACGGACTGACTTAGTGGGCGGGGGAACCCGCCCCGATGTTCGGGGGGCTTTCCCGCCCCCATTGGATTACGGAGGGTGCTATGGCATCTGGAACTGAGACAACGACCGGCGCAGGCTATCCGGCAACGGAACACGCCGAAGGCATGCCGCAACTGGATTTCTCGACATTCGGGAACCAGATTTTCTGGCTCGTCATCACGCTTGTGGTCATTTACTTCATCCTGAACAAGATCGCCCTGCCCCGCATCGCGGCGGTTCTGGCGGAACGTCAGGGCACGATCACCAGCGACATTGCTGCAGCTGAAGAGCTCAAGCAAAAAGCGGTTGAAGCCGAGGATGCCTATAACAAGGCACTGGCGGACGCACGCGCTGAAGCTGGCAAGATCGTTGCCGAGGCCAAGGCGGAAATTCAGGCTGACCTGGATGCTGCCGCAGCCAAGGCTGACGCCGAGATTGCTGCCAAGGCCGCCGAAAGCGAAGCGGCAATTGGCGAAATCCGCGCTTCCGCTGTCGAAAGCGTCAAGGCTGTGGCCAAGGACACGGCCAAGGAAATCCTTGGCGCCATGGGCTCAAAAGCGGATGCCAAGGCTGTAACTGCGGCAGTCACCGCACGGATGAAAGGGTAAGGACATGAAAAAACTACTCCTCCTTCCCATGGCACTGACCGCAAGCCCTGCTTTTGCAGCTTCCGGTCCTTTCCTGTCGCTGAACAACACCAACTTTGTTGTGCTTCTGGCTTTCCTGCTTTTTGTCGGCGTGCTGATTTATCTCAAGGTCCCCGGCCTTGTGACCAAGCAGCTTGATAAACGCGCAGACGGCATTCGTGATGAGCTGAACGAAGCGCGCGCCCTGCGTGAAGAGGCGCAGACCATCCTTGCCTCGTACCAACGCAAACAAAAAGAAGTTGGTGAACAGGCAGAGCGCATTGTTGCGACCGCCAAGGCCGAAGCTGCGGTTGCGGCTGAGCAGGCCACGGTTGACCTGAAAGCCTCGATCGCCCGGCGTCTGGCAGCAGCCGAGGATCAGATTGCTTCTGCGCAAGCAGCAGCAGTCAAGGAAGTGCGCGATACGGCGATCACAGTGGCCATTGGTGCTGCTAGCGATGTGATCACCAAAGGCATGACAGCGGCTGAGGGCAACAAGCTGATCGAAGCGGCCATCAAGGACGCCGAGGCCAAACTGCACTAAAAGCGCAAAGCCTGAAACGAACAAGGATTGACCCGGCTGAGAGGCCGGGTTTTTTCGTGTTGATTTTATTAAATTGCCCTATTGTAATATTTTAATATAATGCGCCAAACATAAGGGAGACTATCATGACTGCACAATCCATGACCCGTGTCATTGCCGGGCTTTTCATCGTTCTAAGCCTGGTTCTGGCGCATGTTAACGGCCAGGCCGACCTGAGCAAACTCAGCTGGCTGTGGTTCACCGCATTTGTTGGTGTGAACCTGTTTCAGTCCGGCCTTTCCGGCTGGTGCCTGATGACAAATATCCTAGCCAAGCTGGGCCTGCGCTCAGCCTGATAAGATTTACGTTTTCTCTGCGGTGTCGCTGGTTTCAGCAACATCAGCGGCGAGTTCAGTGGCGGTTTCCACTTCGGGGGCCGCCACTTCTGCATCCACCACATCGCCCTTGCCTGACGGATCCGCATAGAGATCATTCAGGCTTTGTATATGGGTCGCCACGGTGTCACGGATTACCCGCAGATTACGTGCCACGCGGGTGGACCATCCAACCGGACGGGCCGAGAAAACTGATCCGCGCCAAGAGGTTGAGCGCATGAAGCCAGCGCGCAGGTTCAACTCGGCCTGCCCCTGTGCCTCGGGTAGCTTGCGCGCCAGACGGCGGCGCATGATGCCGCGCATCCACACATGCTGCGCCCCTATGAGGACCGCAATGCCCAGTAGCGTGATCAGGATGTCCCAGCGATGCGCAGCCAGCCATTCGCCACGGAACATACCTTCGGGCAGGGTCCAGCCGAAATTGATCTTGGCAGCAATAAGCAAGGCAAGCACCAGCCCCACCCCGACTGCATCGCCAATTAATACCCGACGACGCCATTTGTTCTTGGCCTCTGTCAGGCGTGGCAACACATCATGTTCAAGTTCGTTGGCAACGTTTTCCAACACCCCTACCACGCGGTAATTGCGCTGAATCTCGACCTCATCCATGCGTTTGTGGATGGCGTTTAGGTCCGCATCGCGGCGGGCCTGAAACCGGGCGCGCAATGCGTCATCCTCAATCGGCGTCGCGGCTTCTTCGTTGTAGATGGTGAAAAATTTTCCCGAGGTCAGGCCAGCTTGCGCGATCGAGCGCTGCCAGGCGCCGAACACCTCTTCGGGATTATCTTCGCGCGCAGTGGTATCGATCTGATTGAGAACATAAAAAAACTTCGACGTATCCGCGCGCTCGACCGTTCGTTTGACTAGGTGCTGCAACGTATCCTGCATGGCACCGGGCTCGGGGTGGCGCGCATCAAAGAACACTAAAACCAGATCCGACAGGTCAATGATGTGATCGGTAATTCGCAAGGTCGAACGCCGCTGGTCATCGGCGTCAAATCCGGGGCTGTCGATCAGAATTTTTGATTTGAGCTTGTCCGAATGTGTGGTTCTGAGCTGCAGATAGCTTTCAATCCGCTTGCCTTCGCCCTTTGCCACCTTCTCGATCTCGCCCGAGATGCGGTAAAATGGAAAGCGCGGGTCGGCATCAAGGGCGGATCCGGGTAGGGTATGGTTGCCAGAGGTCGCAGCTGAGCGGTAAGTGATCACGGTGAATTTGTCATCCACCGCCTGATTGCCGGTATCCTGAATTTTGTCGCCGATATAGGCGTTGATGAAGGTCGATTTACCCGAGCTGAACGTGCCCATCACCGCAACCAGAGGCCACCAGGATATTTTGGTGGCCAAGGAGCTTTCTACGTCCAGCAACCCCAGGCGATAGAGGATTTTGTCAATTTTATAATAGGTTGGCAGAACTTCCAGCAGGGCGGGGTTTTCACTGGCTAGGTGGTTTTCAAGGCTGGACAGGCGTTTGGTGAGGAACTGGCTCACTGCGTTGCACCGGCTGCGATGACCCGGCTTGCCGCGGCCTGATCCAGGGAACGCAACACCCCTACAAGGGCGCGTGCCGTGTCCGTGTGCCCGGCAGCCAGCGCTGCCATGGCCGCATTTTCATAGTAAGTTGCCGCTTCGCTATTTTGTCCATTCATGAAATAGATATTCCCCAATTCGCCATTCAGGCCTTCATCCTCGGGGTATTGTGCCAGCAAAGTGGTATAGCTTGCAATCGCTGCCTGAAAATCCCCGCGCCAATAGGCAGAGCGGGCCTCACTCAGTTTCGTTGCATAGGTAGCGTCACCCTCCGAGCCGGTCGCTGCCTGAGGCACAGGCGGTTGCAGGGTTGCATCCCCCTCGTCCGGAAGCGGAGCGTAAACCGGCGCAGAAGTAGGTGCTGCTGCCGGAGCCTCCACGTGGCTGGTAGAAACCGGTTCACTCGTCTCAATCGTCGCCTCGGAGCCCCCTGAAAACATGGGCATAAGCGTGTCTCGCTTGAAAAAGCCGAAAACGGCGAGGCCAACCACCAAATAAATCGCTAGCAATCGCAGTATCGGGGCAATCATGTCAGGCTCCTCTTAGCAGTCTTCAGTCTATCTTCAATCTGTGCAAACCACGCGGGCCAGCGCATCAAGCTCGGTCGCGGCTTTGCTGCCCGGCTCCAGCTCGCTAACCGAAAGCCCTTCGGAAAACGAGCGGCGAAACGCCAGACGCTGCACCAGTTTCGGCATGACCGGGGTGACGCCGCGCAGCATGGAAAGGGCTTCCAGCGCCTCGGCGTTTTCGCGGCTGCGCGGATGCGGGTCAGCACGGTTCAAAAAAGCCATGACCGGGGGTAATTTTCCCTTGGGGCGTTCTTCGCGCATGATTTCCAGAAACCGCTGAGTTGCCCAGATATCTGCCTGGCTGGGCGTAACTGGAATAACCACCCGATCAGCGGCACGAATGGCGGCGCGCATGGCTTCCATATCAGAAGCACCCACATCTATCAGATAATGCACGCCTTTTTTCTTGCGCGCCGGCAGTTGGTTCACCACCTCAAGTCCGGGCTCAACCTCATCTTCCGCACGGATCGCAGCAACATCGCTGACGGTGCGCTGCGGGTCGAGATCGCAAACCTGCACTGTATGACCCTGCTCCTGCTGCCACAGCGCAAGATTGAAAACGATGGTGCTTTTGCCGGTACCACCTTTGAAATTTGCATAGAGAACGCGCATGTCTGCACCCCTTATTTGTCTGCTCACCGCCCGCTATTGTTGGGGCTGAGGCTGTATCTGCGTATATCCCTGCGGCGGCAGGAACATGGCCGGATCAATTGGGCCGACTTTGATGTCTTTCAGCTGCCGGACGATCCCGCCCGGTATTTCTTCGCGCAGCACGACGCGCAGGCCTGCGTCAAACCACCAGCCGCCAAGGGCTGCGGGTTGATTGGGGCTTTGCACAGCGCTGGTCCACCGTTCAACTGATCGGCCCTCCATTTGCTCCATCGCCTGAAAGGTCATGGTCTGGCTGGTACCGTCGGGCCATACCTGGCTAAGTGCGCGGCGCCTGCCGGTATCCCATTCAACTACGGTCACACCTTCAGCCTGCTGCGATTGAATTTCCCAGCGCTGGGTGATGATGCCTGAAACAGCCCCCTGCCCCGTCAGCTCGCATCGCAGGCCGCTGGCCTGCATTTCAGCCTCGCTTGGGCATGGGTTTGAAGCGCCTGCGACAGCGTCTTTCACGGACGGGTCGCGGATCTCGGCAAATGTCTGGTTTTGCGGATTCACAAGGAAAGCAACACCTTCGGCCCCGCGCATAATCTGGATTGAGGTCTGGCCGTTTGCCTGCATCTCAAGTCGCATATTTTGACCGGATTTCATAATCCGTCCGATCTGTTCACTGCCGTCGGGCAATATCTGCACGGCGTTCGCCGTAAATGCGCGATCGTCCGGGCTGGCAGATGTCTGGGCCAAGGCCGGGCTGATCACAGCACTCAGGGCCATGGCGGCGAAAAGGCGGGCAGCATGTCGCATGGGGCAGTCCTTAGAATATTGGCGCCCTGCCCCGGAATACCGGGACAGGGAAATTTTTTGCGTCAGGCTTAGCTGCCGTCTGCAGGTGCCTCAGGTGCTTGTACTTCGGCGTCAGCTGTTGGAACTGCCGGAGCACCCGGGAAACCGGGAGGGGGCATCATGTAGCCAGGCATCGCCGGGTAAGCAGGCATCTCACCGTCAGCATTCGGTACCATCGGGTAGCCGTAGCCAGGGTAGCCGTAAGGACCGTAGCCCCAGCCGTTACCCATTTGGTTGTTGCCATAGCCGGAACCGTAACCGGAACCCGAACCGCTTGTGCGCGAGTTGCCCGAGAAGCTCATGTCAAAGGCGCCGTCGCCAAGACCGTTACCGTTGAAGGGACCCCAGTTGTTGCCCCAGCCGTTGTTACCCCAACCGTTGTTGCCGCCCCAGGGCATCCAGCTGTTGTTGCCGCCCCAAGGGGAACCCCAGTTGTTGCCGCCCCAAGGGGAACCCCAGTTGTTGCCGCCCCATGGGCCACCCCAACCGTTGTTATACCCACCGGGGTATCCGCCGTAACCAGGAGCACCGCCCCAGTACTGAGCGTTAGCTTCTGCGGCAGCAAGGCCAGCGGCTGCAGCGATTGCAGCAATCATAAGTGTCTTTTTCATTTCTCTCTCTCCATTTTGTCCCGGATTAAGTTAGAAGAAACGGGCATCGGGACATATGCCTGTGTCTCGTGTGGCAGAGGGGTCCAGCCCCTGCCGGGTATCTGCGGATCACCAAAAACCAAATGGTGCGCCGCCGAAGATCGGAACTCCTGTGTAGGAGTTATAAGAATTATAGGGTGTTCCCCAGCCGCCAAGGCCGGGAACAATGCCAGTGCCAAAACCGGGATACCCAGCACCGAAACCATTGCCATACGGATATCCGCCAACGCCGCCCGGATAGCCAAATCCAGTGCCAAAAGGCAGGCCGCCAAAGCCATTTCCGAAGGCTTGCTGGCCGGGATAACCGTACCCGCCATACCCCTGAGCCGGATAGGCGGCGCCATAGGGCAGTTGGGCTGGGGCAGCATATTGCGGCCCCGGTTGAACACGCTGTGCCGGTGCCTGACCGGTACTGGCCAAAGACAATGGCGCATAAACAGGTGTCTGTATTGGTGCTGCGGAAGGTGCAGTAGACGTAAACGATGCAGCCGGCGCAACCGGAGTTGCAAGCGGTGCATTCAGAGCTTGAATGCCAGCCGGATTTTCAAGACGCAAATCAAGATCTGTAGGGGCGAAAACCGGGGTATTTACGCCATTGCCACCAGCCCAGACCTGTATTGGTGTCGCGGTTTGCACAATAGGCGCAACAGGTGCAGGGGCCCATTGGTTGGTGGTTTGGGAAAATGCATCCCCCGCGAGTGCCAGCCATGCGACTACTGCCAGACCCGCCGTAGCCCGGTAGGCTAATTCCGGCCGGGTTTTGCGGCGGACGCTGTCTATGATGGTACAATTTGTCATGCGGTTAGCTTTCATGGATACGACCCTCACCTGTTAACCTGGCCTGGGGCCGGATAGGCGGGCGCATAACCCGGATAAAATGGTGCTATCGGCGCGGTGGGCGCTGCCCAATACGGCATTGGGAATGGCCCCTGAAATCCCTGATATCCCGGAAAAGCTGGATAGGCGGGATAAGCAGGATAGGCGCGATTGGCAGGGTATTGTGAAGGTTGAGCTACGCTCCGGCCCTGTGTCTGTCCTTGCGCCTGTACATTCGTTGAGATTGCAGCGCCGCCCTGCATATGGGCCTGACCACCAGCAGATTGTGCATTGGTGTAACCCGGGAAGTAACCCGGTGCGACCCGTGTCCCGAAATAGGGTGTAGGTGCCGTCGCACGCGCAACTTGATTTATGGGGGCGGCGGTCGCATTCGCAGGGGAGAACTGCGTTGGAGCGACCTGACCGCCCCGCCTGTTTGGGCTGGCATTGGGAGACATGCCGCCCTGGTCTGATGTGGCTACATTCTGTGCCGGTGCCTGCATCCAGTAGGGAAGTAACTGCCCCTGAGGCGGTGCCCAACGCTGTGTGGCTGCCGGGATCGCGGATTGCTGCACAGTAGGTGTCGGGGTTGGAGTTTGCACCTGAACCTGATTCGGGCTTGCTTGATACGGCCCCGGAGGCGCAGGCGGATTTCCTCCCCCCTGGGTTTGCGCCAAAAGAGGAACTGCAGAGGTCAGCGCGACCATTGCCAGGGGCAGTATGAGACGAGTTTTCATCATGGTGCTCTCCTATTCCTCAGGACCCAGAAGGTCGGTGTTTATGCGGATACCCCGCCGTCCGCGTGCCGGCGCCTTTGCAGCGGGTGATTTCGGGGCTGCTTTAGGCTTCGGCGTAGCTTTGGGCTTAGGTGTAGCTTTAGGTTTAGCGGCAGCCTTTGGCTTGGGCGCGGCTTTCGGCTTTGCAGTTGCTTTGGGCTTTGGCGCCGCTTTGGCCGCCTGCGAAGCCTTTGGTTTAGGCGCAGCTTTGGGCTTGGGAGCGGGCGCCGGTTTCGGTGCCGCTTTAGGCTTCGGCGCTGCATTAGGCTTCGGCGCTGCTTTAGGCTTCGGCGCTGCTTTAGGCTTCGGCGCTGCCGCCGGTTTCGGTGCTGCCACTGGTTTGGGTGGCGCTACTGGTTTGGGCGGTGCTGTCGGTGTTTCACTCACCGCCACATCAGACGCCGCCGCAGAAGCAGCAACCGGAGCGGCCGCGACAGGAGCTGGGGCAGGTGCTATCGGAGCAGGCTTGATCGAGCCACCACCGCCGGGTGTTCCGTCATCGTCCCCAGAGTCTGACCGTGCAAACAGCCCGGCAATTGCCCTGAACAGACCTGCAATGATGCGCCAGACAAGACCAAGCACCGCTGCAATTGCCGAAACAGCTGCGATAATTCCGGTCGCAATCAAGTGGCCAATCGGAGTGTTGCGGCGACGTTCGCGCTGCGCTGTTGCAAGCTGTTCCTGAATTTCGGCCGGCGGCGCGGTTACCACCGCGCTATTCGAGGGTGGAAGCTCAATATCCGTTCCCGCAACCAGCGACTTCGAGAAACTGACACAACCCAGAGGGATCACGATCAGCGTCAGGATGGTCGAGACCAGCCCGCCGAACATCAGCGAGATCGCCATGCCCTGGAAAATCGGGTCCGACAGGATCACCGAGGAACCGGCAACCAGCGCGAGGGCGGTTATTATGATTGGGCGTGTCCGGGTCTGGCACGAATAAACCACCGCATCCTCGACGCTCATCCCTTCGGCAACTGCATGGCGCGAAAAGTCCACCAGCAGGATCGAATTTCGTACGATAATCCCCGCCAGCGCGATGAACCCAATCATCGAGGTCGCGGTAAAGGACGCGCCGAAGAACCAGTGACCGGGTACGATACCGATCAGGGTCAGCGGGATCGGCGCCATGATGATCGCCGGCATGGTGAAGTTACCAAACTCCCACACAACAAGGATGTAGATCAGGATAAGTGCCGCCCCAAAGGCCAGGCCCATATCGCGGAAGGTTTCGTAGGTCACCGTCCATTCACCGGTCCATTCCAGAGATGATTTCAGGCTGTCAGAGGGCGGCCCGATATAGTTGGTGTCCATACGCACACCGTCGGGGGTGGTGTAATCATCCAGCAGGGCCTCAAGCTCAAAGATCGCATAGATAGGCGCACCCAGTCGACCTGCCACTTCGCCGGTGACATATTCAACAGCCCGCAGGTCCTTGTGATACACCGGAGCATCCATGTCGAAGCGCTCAAATCGGCCAAGTTCGGAAAGTGGGATCATGGCGCCATTGGCGGACGGGATCGGAAGCTGCCCGAGGCGACCCAGATCTGCACGCACCGCCAGAGGCATTTGCAGATAGATCAGCTTTGGCTCAAGGGAGCGTTCGCTTTTCACGTCACCAAGGGTAAAGCCGCCCATGGCCATTTCCAGCTGCCGGTTAATGGTCTCAACCGAAACACCACGGCGCGATGCCTTGTCACGATTGACCACAAAACGCCAGGCTTCATAGGGGCTCTCAAGGAAGCTATCGACGTCAACTACAATCTCAGCCTCTTCAAACAGGGCTACCATATCACGGGCAGCCTGCCGACGAGTTTCGGGATCGGGTCCATAGATCTCAGCAACCATGGTCTGAAGAACCGGCGGTCCAGGCGGCATTTCCACCACCTCAATGACAGCGCCAAGCTCACGTGCCAGCGGCGTCAGTAAAGCGCGGGCCTCGACTGCCAGGTCCTCGGAAGACTTTTCGCGGTAATGCCGGTCCAGCAATTGCACCTGAATGTCCGCATTCCAAGATTGCTGGCGCAGGTACGAATGGCGCACCAGACCGTTGAAGTTGAAGGGGCTGGCAGTACCTACATAGGTCTGGGCCGCAGTCACTTCGGGAATGTTCAGAACTTCTGCCGTCAGCTGGTTCACTACATTGGCGGTAACAGGCAAGGCTGTACCCTCGGGCATGTTCACCACGACGTTAAACTCGGGCTTGTTGTCCTTGGGCAGCATTTTGACGGTGACGCCGGTTGTATAGAACAGGCCTACACTCATGATGAACACGGCCAGCAGGACCACCGCAAAGACCCAGCCCTTTACGCGCTCGCGGATCAGCGGAACGAGGGTCTTGGCATAGAGGCGCTCAAGAAACTGGTTCTGTTTGTCTTCTTTGTGGTGCGCGCGTTCCAGCGCCTTGATAGGTGGGCGGAACCATTGCGCCAGCCACGGCGTGAAAATGAACGCCGCAAACAGTGAAAAGATCATTGCTACCGAACCAAGTGCCGGGATCGGCGCCATATAGGGGCCCATCATGCCGGATACAAAACCCATAGGAAGTAGAGCCGCAATCACCGTGAAGGTTGCCAGAATGGTCGGGTTGCCCACTTCACGCACCGCGTCAATGCTGCAACTTTCGGTACATTCACCGTTCATAAGCCAGCGACGGTAGATGTTTTCGACCACAACGATGGCGTCATCCACAAGGATGCCGATTGAGAAGATTAGCGCGAACAGGCTAACCCGATCCACAGTAAATCCAAGGACCCAGGCCGAGAATACCGTCATCAGGATTACGATCGGAATAACAATCACAACCACAACCGCTGCCCGTGGGCCCAGTGCCAGCCAGATCATCAGGGTCACCGCGCCAGTTGCGACAAAGAGCTTGAAGATCAGTTCGTTCACTTTTTCATTGGCGGTTTCGCCGTAGTCACGGGTGATTTCCACATGAACGTTATCAGGGATCAGGTTGCCCTGTAGACGCTCAACATAGGCCAGAATATCGTCGGCGACACTTACGCCGTTTGAGCCAGCCTTTTTCGCGACAGACACCGTAACAGCCGGGGCACCGACCGGGGCTTTGGCGGTAGTTGCATGGCCATCGCCTTCCTCGGCTTCCTCGGTTTCCTCGCCATGACTGCCATAGGACGGTCCGGTGTAATAGGTAACCATGTTGCTGGCGTCATCGGTAGCCTCGGTCACCAGAGCAACGTCACGTACATAGGCGGGGGCACCGTGGCTGACGCCCACCATCAGGTTTTCGATATCTCGTGCAGATTGCAGGAACGACCCGGTATAGAGTGTAAACACGTTATCGCCGGTTTCCATCGCGCCAACGCCACGTTCGGAATTGGCCGTGCGGATGGTCTGGGCCAACTGGTCAAGACCGATACCGAAACCCGCCAGACGCTCGGGGAAAACTTCGACGCGGATGGCTTCGGAACGACCTCCGGTAATGAAGCTTTGCGCGGTTTCCGGCACCTCTTTGAGGCGCTGCATCAGGTCAAGGCCAAGGGTGCGCAATGCGGCTTCGTCAACCTCATGGCTCCACAATGTCAGGGTTACGACCGGAACGTCATCAATACCTTTTGGCTTGATCAGCGGCTGGCTAACGCCAGGGGGAATTTTATCGAGGTTCGACTGAATTTTATCGTTGAGTTTAACCAGCGACGGGCCAAGCTCTTCGCCAACCTCAAACTGAACCGTTACCATGCCACCATGGCGGTCCGAGCGTGAATAGACGTGCTTGACGCCCTGAATTTCACTCATCAACCGTTCCAGCGGGTCGGTAGCCAGAGACGCGACCTGTTCGGCTGACGCACCGGGATAGGTGAAGAATATATCAACCATCGGCACCGAAATTTGCGGGTCTTCCTGACGCGGGGTAGACATCAGGCCCATCAGGCCAAGCGCCAGGCAGGTGATCAGCAGCAAAGGCGACAAAGGCGAGTTAATGAAGCCGCGCGCCAGTTTGCCCGCAAGGCCAAGTGCCTCGTCGTTGTTTTCTATGTTTGGATTGCTTGCCATGCTCCGCCCCGCCCTATTCGCCGGAAACGAGGTTAGCAGGTGGATTGAGGATAACCTCTTCGCCGCCCGAAAGCCCGGAAACAACCGAAATCAGGCCATTTTCGATGGGGTATCCGACCCGCACCAGCCTTAGACTTGGCTTGCCATCCTCCAACACAAAGACCGACGGTAGCGAGCCGCGCCATATCAATGCCGCCGCGGGGAGCGCAGGTTGCGCACTTACGGGGACCGAAGCGTCAGGCACGGTCACCTCGACATACATGCCCGGACCGCCGGGGGTGCCTTGCGGCAGGTCGAATTTGACAGCAACTGTATGACGCAGGGCGTCGGCGACAGGGTAAATCTGTGCCACGCGCACCTGAACCTCGGCACCGCCAGCGTCAAGGCGCGCAGGCACGATCATGCCCACTTCAAGCCCTGAAGCCAGCCGAACTGGTACATCTGCCAGTACACGCAAATAATCGATATAAGCGAATTTTATCAGTGGCATGCCGGGCTGGACGGTATCGCCAACCTCAACCATTTTTTCGAGGATCACACCAGCGAAAGGTGCCTCCTGGCGGGCGTCGCGAATGCGCGCCTCAATCGCTTCCAGGTTTGCCTGCGCCTGCAACAGCCCACCCTGGGCCTGATTAATGCCCACGCCGCTGGCGTAAAGGTCCGCCTGACGCTCCAGCCCCGAATCGGACTGACCCATCATGTCTGAGAATCCGCGGGTGAAAAATTGGTCAAACAAGCCCGGTGCGCCCATGCCCGGCAATGCGGTAACAGAGTTCTGGCGCGGTGAATAAAGCTCGCGCGAATACTGCATCTGGGAGTTTCTGAAGGCCGCATCGGCGTTATAAATCTGCGCCAGAGCCGCAGATTTTTGCGCCTGAAGATCATCGTCATCGATGGTGACGAGCACCTCGTCAGCTTCAGCGCGGTGCCCTTCGACACCCGCAAGAAATGTTATGCGACCAGGCACTTGTGCCGATAATGTCACTTCTTTGTAAGGAATCACTGTTCCGCCGACCGTGGCAGAGCCACCTGATGACGTAACCGTAACAAAACCCGTGGTGTAACTCTGACCCTCGGCAACCACCGGTCCCGCCGCTAAGGCAAGAGCTCCGACCAGTACTAAGGCAGACTTATAAAGCCTGATTCCCATGTTTTCCCCCTGTTATGCGCAACCGATACTTGAGGTGCGGTTGCATCTTTGTACCCGGTGACGTTGGCCGAGTGATGGGACTTACGTCAATTGAGTATTACCATACCTTGTTTGTTTGTGTATTTCAAGATTTGTATATTCAATTTTTTAGATTTTCTTTTTAAAAGGGCTTTTCGCGCAATAATATTGCGCCATTCCCCGACATTTTTTCGGGTCAGGACGTTGAATCTTAACCATGTTTTTATTTGGGGGGGTAATGTGGCTAAATTACCCAAACTTTCGGAGTCTTAAAAAGACTCGGTCAAAATGGCAGAATATTCCCAAACATATACGACATTGGCTGGGTAAAAGCGTTCGAAGCTTTGCCAACATCATAGGTCATGCGACTCACCGAAGAGCCGATGTAATAGATGCCAGCGGACATGTAGGCCATGTCTTCCGACATGCCGTTAATGTCGCTGCTCATCTGGGTAATATCGGTAGACATGCCCGCAATATGCACGTTCATTTCCCCGATATTGGTATTCATCGAGGTCATTGAACCGTTCATCTGGTCAACATCACCGCTCATGTTTTGCATCTCGGTGGCCATCGTGTCCATGTTGGTGACGATGGATTTGAACGAATCGTTCATCTCGACCATCACATCGGTCAGAACAAAAACCCTTTTGGCCATGCCCCACATGACCCAAGTGAAAATGGCCATAACGACAACGATCAGCGCGGTTGTAAAGACCACGAAATAGCCGCCCCTATCCGCGACAAACTCTATTTCATGTTCGTGTTCGTGATCCGACATGGCATCCTCTGACCTGCTCTGGCCCATTCCTGACGTTCCGACCACCATCGACGAAACATTCGTATATTCTTATGCGTTTAACGTGTAACGACTCACTCAGATTTTTGAAAGGGTACTCTCTGACACACTCTGTTTATTGTCTGTAAGCGCTGAAAAAGCAGGGCTTTGCGAGCGTCGCGGCAGCAATTTCTTCCAGGTTAAAATGGATTTTCCAAAACCCTCCTGGCCCAAGAATTATGCCGCGAATCACCCTTCGAAGGGTCAAAAAAAAGCCCGCACAGGTCGTTAATCAAGATATTCCCAGCTGTCCGCCCCGTCAAAATGGCGTACCCGGATACCCTTCAGATCAGCCGGATCTGCAAGCCGCATGTTCACAGCCCATTCTTCAGAATCAACGCCGGTGTAGTGCGTAATTGTGTGACAGGTTTTGCAGCTGTGAAACGCGATCATCCTGTCCCCCCACATATAAATGTTTGTATTCCGTTCACCGCGCGTGATGCGCGCAGTATTCTCCGGAGCGTACGCCCAAAGTGCCGCGTACCGCCTGCAAATCGAACAATTGCAGGAGGTCATACGGACCGGGCGTGACACCTCGAACGAGACATCCCCGCAATGGCAGGTGCCGGTAATAGTTTGGGGTTCAGTCAGGTCTGTATCCTTCTTCTGCGGTTCGGATTATCCTATCGTGCAACTCTCATTCGGCCAATGGCCTTTACTTCCGGATTTCACAAAGGCATTTGCAGCTTATGGAAACCCACATGAAAGGCCTGCTGATCACCGCGCTAGGCGTGCTTTTTGTCGTGCCCGATGCGCTGTTCGTCCGGCTGATCGCGGCCGATCCGCTTACCATCGCCTTTTGGCGCAGCCTGTTATCGGGCGCGGTCATTGGGCTATTGGTAGCCGTGTTCATGGGGAAAGGAAGTTTTGCCCGTGTTTATGCGCAAGGTCCGATATCACTGGTCTATACTATCTTTCTGGGTGCAAGCGGCGTTCTGTTTGTTCTGGCAGTGTCCCTTACATCCGTGCCCAATGTTGTATTTATCATCGCCTCGATGCCGGTATTTGCCGCTATTTTCAGCTGGGTATTCTTAGGCGAGCGAATAAGTCAACGTACAGCATTGACCATTGCCTTTGTCGCCATGGGGTTGGCGGTAATCGCCTACGGATCGGCAGGCTCAGAGCGTGGGCACCTGTCAGGAGACCTTTTAGCGCTCTTAGTAGCGGCCAGTTTTGCGGTCGCCCTGACCGCAGCACGTAAAATGCGGGCAATTTCCATGGTGCCGGCAATTCCATTGGCCAATATCGGCGCGGCGCTTTTAATCCTGCCCTTCACAGATATCTGGGCGTTGGAAAATGCAACCTGGATATTGGTTGGCCTGCATGGCGGCGGTTTCATCGCTGTCTCAACCATGTTGCTGGCCACCGGCCCGCGCTACCTGCCCTCGGCCGAGGTGGCCTTGCTGATCTTGCTGGAAAGCGTTCTTGCACCATTGCTGGTCTGGGCATGGCTGGGGGAAGATCCCGGCATATGGGCCTTGATCGGTGGCGCAGTGGTAATCAGCGCGCTGTTTATCTCAAATCTGGTTCTTTTGTTCAGGACCCGAGCCGCGCGTAGGACCCTTAAGTAACCTCGGCGATCCTGTCTTTCGACATCTCACCGGGAACGATGGTCATTGGCACATGCAGGGTTGAGGACGCACGGGTCAGCTGGGTGATAATGGGCCCCGGCCCGGATTTTTCGCCCCCCGCCCCTAGCACTAGTACGCCAATTTCGGTGTCTTCGCTGACCTGTGCCAGAATTTCAGGCACCACTTCACCTTCGCGGATGACCAGCTCGGGTTCAATTTGGTGGCGTTCGCGCATCCATTTGGCGAAGACCTCAAAATGGGCATTGATACGGTCACGGGCTTCTTCGCGCATTATCGCACCAACCCCGATCCAATGGTTGAACTCTTCCGGTGGGATCACGGCCAGAATTTCCACCGCACCACCAGTATTGGCAGCCCGCATCGCGGCAAAGCGCATCGCATTCAGGCATTCAGTTGAGCTGTCCAGCACCACAAGAAATTTACGCATTTCGACCCCTTCGCATCATCCGGGCAATAATGAACCAGCGCGCGGGCAGGTTCAACCGACCTGCCCTGCGGCACAATGCGCCTCTATTCCAGCCCGGCGACCCTACGAACGAAAGCGTTAAACTTTTCAGGTTCCTCCATGATCGGGCTGTGGGCGGAGTGTTCGAAGCTGACATATTCCTTCACCGGCGCATCAAGAGCATCGAACAATTCACGCGCCAGCGGAGTTGGCGTCTGGTAATCATGCGCGCCCTGTAGGATGTAAACGGGAATTTCCAGCGGCCCCTGATCGGCGATCAGGTTGATATCTACCAGTTCATTCCACAAAGCAAAGGCCGAGAACATGGCACCGTTCAGGTAATTCACTTTCTCGCTGAGTGTATATTCAGGGGTTGTGAACAGCCAGCTTCCCAGTTTCAGAAAACTGGTGGGATCATGGGTCATGCCACCCCCCATCTTGTCCAGCAAACCACGCTGGACCTGCATATAGGGCATCCACTGATCACCGTCCGCCCCAACTTCGGGCACGCGCAGGCCCGCCAGTTCAGCCAGTGCTTTTTCGTCACCGGTTTCCGTCGCGCGTTGACGAAGCCAGTCCACTGCCAATTGCTCCCCCCGGATCTGGTCGCCAACCTGGCCCAGACCGAAATAGGCGTGGAAATGTTCTGGATGCGCCTCAGCAGTCAGGATACCCAACAAAGACCCCCAGGAATGTCCCATCAGATAGATTTTTTCCTGATCGAAGCGCGCGCGCAGCAGACCACTAAGCTCGGCTGTATCTGCGATGAACTGATCCATGTTCATATCACCCGGCAGATTGTCAGGATCATAGGATTTCCCGGCTCCGCGCTGCTCCCAATAGACCATGACAAAGTCTTCCTCGAGGCCCAGATTGGTCTGACGCAGCATCGGGTATTCAGGGCTGCCCGGCCCGCCATGTAAAAACAGCATCACCGGCGCGCTGGCATCATGGCCGCGAATGATCAGGTATTGTTCGACACCACCCAGCATCACCGTCTCGATGGTTGAAATTGAACCGGGCACTTCCACCCCTGCCGTATCTACAATCGGTTGCGCCTTACCCGGTGACATGACCCAAAGAGCCCCCCATGCAGCAGCGGCCAGCACCAGCAGCCCGACCAGCACCCAGAGGAAAAATTTCAACGCTTTTCTGAAAACCCGCATGTTAATCCCTTTTACATTGCATTGTAGGGATGTAGGGGCGTGGCCAGCCGTTACAAGCCGTTTGTGTAAAAAAACCTGTGAATCTACCGCGAACGCACGAAGCCGACGATGTCCTGAACCTGTTCCAGGATCGGACGGGCAATGGCCTCGGCCTTGTCAGCACCTTTGCCAAGGATCGCGTCAAGTTCACCGGGATCATCCATCAACCGGCGCATCTCGTCCGAAATAGGCGCCAGTTTTGCCACCGCCAGATCGGCCAGCGCCGGCTTGAACTGCCCCCAGCCTGCCCCGGCATATTCGGTGATGACCGCCTCGGCGGTGCTATCTGAGAGGCCTGCATAGATATCGACCAGGTTGCGCGCCTCGGGCCGGTCTTTCAGGCCTTCGAGGTTATCCGGCAAAGCTGCGGGATCAGTGCGGGCCTTTTTGAACTTCTTGGCGATCTGGTCCGCGGTATCAAGCATATTGATCCGCTCCATATCGCTTTCACCCGACTTGGACATCTTCTTGGAACCGTCACGCAGGTTCATCACCCGCATGGCCGGGCCTTCGATGACAGGTTCGGAAAGCGGAAAGAACTCAACCCCGTAATCGTGGTTGAACTTCGATGCGATGTCGCGGGTCAGCTCCACATGCTGTTTCTGGTCCTCGCCAACCGGCACATGGGTGGCGTGATAGGCCAGAATATCAGCCGCCATCAGTGCGGGGTATGCATAAAGCCCAAGGCTGACCTTTTCAGCGTTCTTGCCTGCCTTGTCCTTGAACTGGGTCATGCGGTTCATCCAGCCAACGCGGGCGACACAGTTGAAGATCCAGCCCAGCTCTGCATGGGCGGGCACCTGGCTTTGGTTGAACAAAATGGAATGGTCGGCGTCAATTCCGGAAGCAATCAGCGCCGCGGCCACTTCGTGGGTTGAGGTGCGCAGCTCCGCCGGGTCCTGCCAGACGGTGATCGCATGCAGGTCCACCACGCAATAGACGGTTTCAAAGTCAGGCCCCTGCATATCTACCCAGCGTTTGATGGCACCAAGGTAATTGCCAAGCTGCAAGCCTCCCGAAGGCTTGATGCCGGAAAAGACGCGCGGGGTGAAGGCCATGATAAAACTCCGTCTGGATTTCCTGTTCGCGCTCGCTTACCCATGCAAGCAGGTCACGTCAAGGAAAGCCCGCCCATGTCATTTGATCACGATGCCTCACCAGTGAACCCAATGCCGCCCATTGTGGTCACTTTGGCGCTGATAATTGTGGCGATCGAAGTCGCATTTCAGGCGGGCAGTGCCGGGTTTGTCGGCGGCCCCGAAGCTACCGGCTGGCGCATCTCAGCGCTGGAAACTTACGGCTTTCGCGAACCCTTGTTCAACTGGATGATAGAGAACCGGCAGTTCCACTGGCAATTTGCCTATGGCATCCTGACCTACCCTTTTGTCAATTATTCCTTCACCAATGTGGTGTTTTCCGTCGTGTTCATTCTGGCACTTGGAAAGATGGTGGGCGAGATTTTTTCGCCTTTTGCCTTCCTGCTGGTATTCTTCGGAGCTTCCATCGTCGGGGCCCTGACTTACGGACTGGTCTGGGATACGCCCATCGTACTGTTTGGCGCCATGCCCGGTGCCTACGGGTTGATCGGTGCCTATTCCTTCCTTTTGTGGACAAGCCTTGCAGGCACTGGTGAAAACCCGATGCGGGCCTTTACCCTGATCGGCTTTCTGATGGCATTGCAGTTGATCTGGGGCCTGCTGTTTGCCGGATCACTGAACTGGGTCGCCGATCTTTCCGGCTTTGTTGCCGGTTTCGGCCTGTCCTTCGTGGTATCGCCCGGCGGCTGGCAGCGCGTAGTTGGAAAAATTCGTCAGCGTTAAATTCCAGCGTTTCCTCTGAAATGGGTGTGCATCCGGCCCTGAGGAAAGCACATTCTCGCTCGGTGCTTTGATTGGTGTGGGAGGTATCACGCTTAATCTTTCATCGCGTCCCTTTTCCTCTTACTAAAAATATCCTCGCCGAAGCCCTCAAATCTCTTTGAAAACATCCCGTTTATGGTCGGGCGAAGGTTAGCCGGATTGCGGCACAACACCCTATCGGCGCATGGCGTCCCGAAACTCACGTAGGCGAAAGGCTTTGAACATGGCGCCTAGCGCGAAATACGAGAGCATCCCCATGGCAATCAGGATGAACAGCGCGACGTAACGCAACCCCTCGGCACCGAACATTGGCCCGATCACAATCTCCGTGCCCTTCAGCACCGCCCCCATCAGCCACGAAGCAGCACCGATACGCCAGACGCGCGACCAGAAACGGCGGTCAAAGCGGGCCTCTTCCCCCATGCGCCGCGCACCGCTCCACAACAAGAGGGTCATCACCCAGCCCGCAGTGGTTGTTGCTATGGCTGCAGCAATGAAGCCAAAGTCGGGAAGGAATGAGGAAATGGCGATCGCCAACCCGATTGCCAGCCCGGCATTCACCACCAAGGCTACGAGGGCATAGTAAAAGGGTGTCTTGGTGTTTTCACGGGCAAAAAAGATAGGTTGCAGGACTTTTTGCAGCACGAAGGCAGGCAAGCCCAACCCATAGATCGCAACAGCTACAGCCGTGCGCGCACTGTCGTCGGAATCAAACGCGCCGCGCTCAAACAGGACCGAGACCAGCGGGTATGGCACAAGGACCAGCGCCACTGCGGCCGGCACGGTCAGGGCCAGGGACAATTCTCCTGCCCGGCTGAGAACCTCGCGCCCGCCCGCCGCATCTCCGGCGGTGATGCGGCGGGTCAAGTCTGGCAGCAGCACCACGCCAATGGCAATGCCCACCACGCCCAGCGGTAATTGGTACAGCCGGTCCGCGTAGCTGAGCCAGGCTATGGCGCCGTCAAAAAAGCTGGCCACCTGCCGACCAACCAGAAGGTTGACCTGAACCACACCCCCGGCAAGGGCGGCGGGGGCTGCCAGGATTGCCAGTCGTTTAAGCTCGGGCGTCATGCGTGGGCGGCGCGGTACCAGTTTGAAACCGGCGCGTGAAGCTGCAATCCAGACCAGTATCATCTGGGCAATACCCGCCACTGGGACCGTCCAGACTAGGGTCAGGCCAATATCAGCCCCGGCCCAGGTCGCGATGCTCATGGCGCTTATGAATAGCACGTTCAGCAACACAGGCGCTGCCGCCGCCGCCATAAAGCGGCCCGTTGCGTTTAATACGCCGGACAAGAGCGCGGCAATGGCGATGAACAGGATATAGGGGAACGCGATACGGCCAAACAGCACCGTCAAGTCAAAGCGTTCATCCGCCGCGAAACCCGAGGCCATGGCCAGCACCAGCAGGGGCATGAAAATCTGCGCCACGATTGTGAAAAGGATTAGAAAAAACCCAAGGCCGGACAGGGCGTCGCGGGCAAAATCCAGCGCTTCCTTCGGGTCGTCGCCGCCTTTTTCCAGTTTTTTCGCGAACATCGGTACGAATGCCGGGTTCAGCGTGCCCTCGGCAAAGAAACGGCGGAACATATTTGGCAGGGCGAAAGCGATCAGGAACGCCTCGGCGACGACACCGGTGCCAAGGGCGGCCGCAATTATAATGTCACGTACAAAACCCAGAACCCTGCTGGCCAATGTCCATACGCCGACGGTCAGAAACCCTGACAAAAGCTTTGACCGCGCCATCAGCTGCGGGCCCTTTTGGCGCCACTTTCGATTGCCGCGCGCAATTTGTTCTTCAGCATTTTCTGCTTGCTCTCTGCATAAAATTTCAGCCCGAACATATCTTTGACATAGAAGCTGTCTACCACCTGTTCGCCATATGTCGCGATTACTGCGCTGGCGATATAAACGTGGTTATCCGCCAATGTGCGGGTCAGGTCATAAAGAAGGCCCGGGCGGTCGCGGGTATCGACCTCGATGATCGTATAGATATCCGAGCCGTCATTGTCGAAGGTGATCGAGGTGGGCACGCGAAAGGCACGTTCACGTTTCTTGATCACATCGCGCGATTTCATCGCCTCACGGGTCACAATCTCACCCTTGAGGGATTTGTCGATCATGTCCGACAAGCGTTTCAGCCGCCCTGCCTCATAGGGATGGCCCTGCGCATCCTGCACCCAAAATGCAGCGGTGGCGAAACCGTCATTTGAGGTATAGGTCCGCGCATCCACCACATTGGCCCCGACCAGAGCCAACGCGCCGGCAAGACGTGAAAAAATGCCCGGATGGTCCGTCAGGGCGAAACAGATGCGGGTGGCATCGCGATCTTCGTCCGGATGCAGGTCCATGCGAACCTCCTCCTCGTCGATATCGCGTAGGAGATTGGCAAAGACCACATGCGCGGTAACGTGAAGACCTTGCCAATAGGGCGGGTAATGGCGTGCGGTTTCGCGTTTGAGCTCGGCCTTGCTCCAGTCCGGCAGGGCCGCGCGCAGGTTGCGTTTGGCCTCGGTGCCACGCACTGCTCGGCTGATCGTCTCCATTCCGTCCTCAAGCACCAGCCTTGTCTGCCGATACAGCGCGCGCAACAGCACTGCTTTCCAGTTATTCCACACCCCCGGACCGACACCGCGAATGTCACAGACGGTCAATACCAACAGCAGGTCCAGTCGTTTGACCGAGCCTACCGCCTTGGCAAAATCGCGCACTGTGCGCGGGTCGGCAATATCTCGTTTCTGCGCCATGTCGGACATCAAAAGGTGGTGGCGTACCAGCCATTCGACATCAGCACATTCGCGTTTAGATAGCCCCAGCCGAGGGGCAACTTTGCGAGATATGCGCGCGCCCAAAATGGAATGATCTTCGTCGCGGCCCTTTCCGATATCATGGCACAGCATCGCCACCATCAAAGTCTTACGGTTAAGCCCTTCACGCAGAATGTCCGAGGCCACCGGAAGCTCTTCTTCCAGCTCTTTATGCTCGATTTGGGTGAACTCCGAGATCACCTGAATGGTGTGTTCGTCCACCGTATAGGAATGGTACATGTTGAACTGCATCATCGCTACGATGGGCTCAAATTCCGGAATGAAAGCGCCCAGCACCCCCAGCTCATTCATCCGGCGCAAGGCACGTTCGGGATTACCGTACTTTAAAAGCATATCAAGAAAGAGCTTTGTTGCCTCCTTGTCGCTACGCATATCATCATCGATCAAATCGAGGTTTGCATGAACCAGACGCATGGCGTCCGGGTGGATAAGCAAGCCCGTGCGCAAGCCCTCGGCGAACAGGCGCAGGATATTCATTTTGTCGGCCAAGAATTTGGCCTCGCTGGCAAAGTTCAGGCGGTTTTGGCTAATGCGAAACCCTGCCTTGGCGCGGCGACGCCGGAACAGGCCAACAAGACGCGGTTCTTTTTTGACATGAGCCGCCTCAAGCCCGGTCAGGAAAATACGTGTCAATTCGCCAACCGAGGTGGCGTAGCGAAAATAATCGTGCATGAAATGTTCAACCGCGCGCCTGCCGGAATGGCTTTTGTAACCCATTTGCGCCGCCACCTCGACCTGCAGGTCGAAGGTCAGCTGATCCTGCGCGCGCCCGGCAATCAGGTGCATGTGGCAGCGTACTGACCAGAGGAATTCGTCCGCCTCATAAAAGGTTTCATATTCATCCGGGCTGAAAACCCCCAGATCAACAAGCTCGCTTATTTTTTCTACCCGGTGCTGATATTTTGCGATCCAGAACAACGTCTGCAGATCGCGCAAGCCGCCTTTTCCCTCTTTGATATTTGGTTCAACAACATACCGCTGACCGCCATGTTTGCGCAGGCGGGTGTCACGCTCGGCCAGCTTGGCCTCGATAAACTCGGCAGCTGTACCCTTGAACAGTTTTGCCCACAGCTCTGCCGTCAGTTCCTCGGCAAGGTCTTTGTCTCCGGCCAGGAACCGGCGTTCCAGCAAAGCTGTGCGAATGGTGAAATCTTCGCGCCCCAAGCGCAGGCAATCCTTGATCGTGCGGCTGGAATGGCCGACCTTCAGGCGCAGATCCCACAGCATATAAAGCGTGCTCTCAATCACGCTTTCAATCCGGGCAGTAACTTTATATGGCGTCAAAAACAGCAAATCGACATCAGATTGCGG
This sequence comes from uncultured Aliiroseovarius sp., assembly GCA_964550345.1. GTDB lineage: Bacteria > Pseudomonadota > Alphaproteobacteria > Rhodobacterales > Rhodobacteraceae > JAAEUB01. The sequence goes on from CAZJYZ010000011.1 coordinate 44,477, forward strand.
GGCCATTTCGTAGCGGCCATAGCCACCGACTGCGAGCATGGCCAGACGCTCGGACGCTGTCGGCACCGCTATCGGGTGCAGGATATCCGTCGCGACCTTGAACACTTCGCACAAGACACAATCGGTGAGGTAGGCGTAAGCGCGAACACATCCGCGGGCTTCGTGCGGGCTTTCAGTCAATGCCGTCGCGATCGCCGCCCGTCCTCCTTTCATAGCCGCGCTTAGTGCGCCAACCGTCGCCGCGCGAATACCCGCCGCATCCGAAGCATCGGAAATGCCAGCATCGATAGCCGCCCGCACTGCAACAGGATCAAAAATATCCTCCGCCGTGCAGATCAGGGCTTGTTGAAAGTCCGCGTTTTGGTGGGCCGGCTCAGAAACCGGAGCCAACGAAGATTCTGGGGGCTGGGTCGATGATGACAACCTGATTTTCCTGAATTTGCGCCACGGCAAGGCCGCGCTCGTTAGTGCCGTCAATCAGCAGGCGGAATACACCATTCACCCCGGCAAAACCTGATGACTGGGTAAGTGCCCCGCCCGTCAGAGCATCCGTATGCCCGGCCCGAACCAGGGCACCGATGGCGGCAATACCGTCATAGGCCAGCCCCGAAATCGGGTGTGGCTGACTTCCATAGGCAGCTGCGTAGCGGGCTGAATACTGGTCGGCCAGATCCGGGTCCGGAATAGCGAACCAGCCCCCCTGCAGCCCCGGCAATGTCAGCGCATTGGCTGGAATATCCCAGCGTTGCAATCCGATAAACTGGGTTTCGATGGGATCAACACCATTTTCTGGCAGTAGCCCGGCTAGGAAAGGCAAAGCCCCAGCCGTTCCCGACGTGATGAACAGTGAATGAGCCCCGGATTCGCGCACAGTTTCGCTGATTTCGGGCAGGGCGTTGATCACGCCGCGCTGCGAGAGCTCAAAGCTGGAAGTTCCCGCCAGGCTAGCTCCACTCAGGCCAATCGCACGCTCAATGGCGCGGGCACCGGCCATTTCGGCACTGTCGGTGCCATGGGCCACCATGATGTTGCCTTTACCCTGGCTGACAGCGTAGCTCACCAGGCGGGTGGCAGTGTTTTGGAAAGTATTCCCCAACACGAAGACATTACCGCCGGCAATGTCGGGATTGTTGGAGAAAGCCAGCACATTGACGCCGCGTGACGCGACCGCAACACCAGCCGCATTGGCATTGGCAGCATAAACTGGCCCAAGGATGATCTTGGCCCCGTCGCGAACCGCCTCAACCGCCATATTGGCTGCCTGATCAGCATTTGCCGCCGTATCGTAAATGCGCAAGTCAATGGTTACACCGTCCAGTTCGGACATCGCCAGACGGGCGGCGTTTTCAAGCGATTGCGCAAGGGTGGCGTCGGTCGCTGAGCCCGATCCGCGCGGCACCAATAATGCCACAGGTACCGGTCGGGAAAGGTTAATGCTTGGCCCACCTCCGGGCGCTGTCAGGTTGCAGGATGCCAGAAAAATCATCGAAAGAAGCGCGGCTAGTACAGTAGACACCTTGCGACCGGCCCGTAAAACAGCAAACATATGCAAATCCTTATTCCCTATGGCCGCAGCGCCATCAAGGCACACGGCTTGTACGGTGCCATCATAAACGCCACAACAGACAGGTCCAGCCTTGAAAACCGAAATAAACCCGCTCTCGCCAGGCCTCTATCTGGTCGCTACACCGATCGGCAATGCCCGCGATATCACGCTGAGAGCGCTAGATATTCTTGGCCAGGCGAATGTGATCGCCGCCGAAGACACCCGCACAGCACGCAAATTGCTGAATTTGCATGGCGTAGAATTGGGCGATCGTCCGCTTATTGCCTATCATGATCATTCCGGGGAAGCAGGGCGCAACGGCATCCTGAAACTGATCGGCGAAGGACGCTCGGTCGCCTATGTCAGTGAGGCAGGAACACCACTTGTGGCCGATCCGGGCTTCGCACTGGCACGCGAAGCAGCGCAGGCCGGGCACAAGGTGACAACCGCACCCGGCGCGTCCTCGGCACTTGCGGCCCTGAGCCTATCAGGCCTGCCGAGTGATCGCTTCCTGTTCGCCGGGTTTGCGCCGACAAGTAAAGGGGCGCGACACCGTTGGTTGGAGGAAATCACCAAAACCCCGGCGACACTGATTATTTTTGAAAGCCCAAAACGTATTAGGCAAACATTAACTGACTTATGCGACATTGCGGGTAAGGAACGCAAAGCCGCCATCTGCCGGGAGCTGACCAAAAAGTTCGAAGAAGTTCTGCGCGGCACGTTGGGGGAATTGCAGGAAATCACGGCCCAACGGCAATTAAAGGGCGAAATCGTACTGGTTCTTGAGCAAGGCCATCACCAGACAAGTGACGAAACCATGGAGGCTGCTCTGCGCGAAGCAATGGAGAATATGAGCCTGAAAGATGCCGTATCGAACGTGGCCAGCGCCTATAATCTGGCGCGCCGCAAGGTTTACCAGGCGGCGTTGGAGCTGGAGAAAAACAAATGAGCGGTTTGACTTCCTACCTTGCGGGACAATCCGCCGAGGACCATGTTGCCCGTGCCTATGAAGCTGATGGCCACCAGATTGCCGGAAGGCGCTGGCGCGGCACCCGCGGAGAAATAGATATCATAGCCCGTAATCGCGATGGGCTGGTATTTATTGAAGTCAAGAAAGCACGTGATTTTGCACGTGCCGCAGAAAGGCTGACCCGTGCACAAATGAAAAGGATCTATGGCGCCGCGTCTGAATTCCTGGCCGATGAACCGGCAGGTCAGAACACACAGGTTCGGTTTGATGTCGCCCTGATAAACGCCTCGGGGCAGATGCAGGTGATAGAAAACGCCTTCGACCTGTAAAAAAGACACCCCTGCGCTTGCTCTTGCGCCTGCTCGACGCCATGTAAGGGGCAGAAACTCGGGGGTGGATAATGCAAAAATCACTACGCGTCGCATTCCAGATGGATCCGATTGAACGGATCGACATTGATGCAGACAGTTCTTTTCGAATTGCCGAAGAAGCGCAACTGCGCGGGCATGAATTGTTCTATTATACCCCGGACAAACTTTTCTTCGACGAAGGAGAAGTAAAGGCACGCGGCTGGCCTCTTACTGTCAGGCGGGAAAAGGGCAACCATTTCACCCTTGGCGAGGAGGACGTGTTTCCGCTCAGCTCCTGGGATGTGGTCTGGCTGCGACAGGACCCGCCTTTTGACATGGGATACATCACCACCACCCATCTTCTGGACATGGTGCACCCGGATACAATGGTGGTGAACGATCCGTTCTGGGTGCGCAATTATCCGGAAAAGAACCTTGTTCTGACCTTTCCTGACCTCACCCCCCCCACCATGATTGCCCGCGATCTGGATACTTTACGCGCTTTCAAGGACCGTCACGGGGATATCATCCTCAAACCTCTGTATGGAAATGGAGGTGCCGGGGTATTCCGTCTGCGCCCTGACGACCGCAATCTCGCCAGCTTGCATGAGCTGTTTTGCTTCATAAACAATGAACCCCTGATCGCACAAAAATTCCTGCCGGACGTGTCCAACGGCGACAAGCGCATCATTTTGGTTGACGGAGAGCCGGTCGGGGCCATCAACCGGGTGCCTGCTCCTGGTGAGACCCGGTCAAATATGCATGTTGGCGGGCGCCCGGAAAAAATAGGCCTGAGCGAACGTGATCTGGAAATTTGCGCCGCAATCGGCCCACTTTTACGTGAGAAAGGCCAGATTTTCGTCGGCATCGACGTCATTGGCGACTATCTGACCGAGATCAACCTGACGTCACCCACAGGCATTCAGGAGCTTGAGCGGTTTGACAATACCAACATTACCGAGCGTATCTGGCAAGCCATAGAAGCTCGAAAGGCGGGCGTGTGAGCCTGCGCCTGAGGCTTCTGAACCTGTTTTTGCGGCTTGCTATCAAACCACAATTTCGCCGTCTGTCTGATCTGCCCCGGACGCGGCGGCACTGGGAATTTGCGGCGCGCTGGTTAATGCCCACAGCCCCCCCCTTCACATTGACGCAACCCGTGTATCTGGGCAACGGCGCGCGCGCGCTTTCGATTATGAACCGTCCAGCCGGTAAGGTGCAATCCAAAAGCCCAATCATCCTGTATTTGCATGGTGGGGGCTTCTTGGCGGGAAGTCCACGCACCCATGCCAAAATGCTGGCCAGATTATCCAGCTTAACCGGGCTTGAGGTGATTGCACCCTGGTACCGGCTTGCCCCCGAGCATCCTTTTCCGGCAGCCTTTGAAGACACCCGTGCCGCTTATGCGGGCCTCGTGGCAAAAGGATACAATCCGGGCGACATCATCCTTGGCGGTGACAGCGCCGGTGGTGCCCTTGCCCTGGCCCTGTTAGCGCAGCTTTGCGCTGAAAATACACCGCCACGCGCGCTCTTTGCATTCTCTCCTTTGACAGACATGCGTTTTCAAGGGGGATCCATAGTCGAGAACGCAAGCCGCGACCCCATGCTGCCCTCTTCAAAAAATGACCATATCCTTGAGATGTATCTGGCGGGGAACAGCCCGGAAGACCCGCGCACCTCGCCGTTATTGGCTGGTTTTTCTGCCCCTCCTCCTCCGGTATTTCTGCAGTATGGAGAAAGCGAAATCCTACGCGATGACAGCCGCCGAATGGCCGACAAATTACGGCAGGCCGGAGGGTCGGTCACACAGGATGAATGGCCATCAACGCCACATATCTGGGTGCTTTTCGATGGGTTGGTTCCCGAAGCCCGCACTGCCCTCAAACGGACGGCTGCGTTTATCAAGCAGATCAGCTAACCGAAAGGTGTTCTGCCAACCGTTTCGCTTTCATGCCCAATCGGGCTAGTTAGCGCCAGTGATCGCCAACCGATACCCGGCCGCCTCGGCGATATGGGGCTTTCGCACGACCTCGACCCCATCCAGATCAGCAATGGTCCGCGCCACCCGCAATATCCGGTGATAGCCGCGCGCTGACAGGCCAAACCGTTCAGCGATTTTGTTCAAAAACGCCTTACCTTCACTGTCAGAGCCTGAAATCTCCTCTAAAAATGAACCCTCCGCATCGGCATTCACCCGCATAGCGTTGTGGCCTGCAAAACGGGCCTGCTGAATGGCATGTGCACCTGCCACCCGTTCTGCGACAGTTTCGGAGCTTTCACCGCAATCCGGCAGGTCAAGATCGGTGAAAGCCACAGGTGGAACTTCAACGCGCAGATCAAAGCGGTCCATAAGCGGGCCTGAGATGCGGCCCAGATAATCCTCACCACAGACTGGCACCCGCGAACAGGCGCGGGACGGATCGGCAAGATAGCCGCATTTACATGGGTTGGCCGCCGCCACGAGCATAAACCGGCACGGATAGCGGATATGCGCATTGGCGCGCGCTACAACAACTTCGCCCGTCTCAACCGGTTGGCGCAATGTTTCCAGCACCGCGCGGTTAAACTCGGGAAATTCATCCATGAATAATACACCATTATGGGCAAGACTTACCTCGCCCGGTTTGGCACCTCGGCCGCCGCCGACAATGGCGGCCATCGACGCCGTATGGTGCGGCGTTCGAAAGGGTCGTTCGCGCGTTATCCCCTCTTCGCCAAGCAGGCCGGCAAGGGAATGTATCATTGAGGTTTCCAGCGCTTCCATGGGGCTGAGCGGTGGCAATATCCCTGGCAGCCGGGCGGCCATCATGGATTTACCGGCGCCGGGGCTGCCAACCAGCAGCATGTGGTGACGTCCGGCGGCGGCAATTTCCAGGGCGCGCTTTGCGCGCTCCTGCCCTTTCACCTCGGCCAGATCACGGGTTCCCGTAGCCACCGAAACTTCACCGGGTTCTGCCGGTGCCAGGGGCGACTGGCCGTTAAAATGCTGAACGACCGCGCCCAGAGAGCCCGCGGCCAATACCTTTGCCGCCTCGACCCAGGCCGCTTCGGCGCCACAGGCTTTGGGGCACACCAGGACGCGCTCACTTTCAGCCGCAGAAATGGCTGCAGGGAGTGCCCCAACCACCGAAATCAGGCTTCCATCCAGCGACAGCTCCCCGAGGGCCATGGTGGCTTCGATTTCGTCGCGCGGCAGGATGTCTATTGCCGACAATAGCGCCAATGCAATTGGGAGATCGAAATGTGACCCTTCCTTGGGCAGGTTGGCGGGTGAAAGGTTGATGGTAATGCGTTTTGAAGGCAAGGCTATCGCCATAGAGTTCAAAGCGGCACGCACCCGTTCACGGGCTTCGCTCACGGCCTTATCTGGCAACCCTACGATGGAAAAAGCCGGCATTCCGGGGGTAATCGCACATTGCACTTCGACAGGTCGCGCTTCGACCCCGACAAAGGCAACCGTATAGGCGCGTGCAACCATGACCCCTCCGTTAACCATGCAATACGAAATGGTTAACCCGATAGGGGTTTACGAAGGGTTAACATGCCCGCTGTCTGCCCGATTTTCCGACGTATCAGTCACGGCTCCATACTATCTGGCTGCTACTTGCCGAGCTTAGCGAGGCACCGGGTGGCGGCAATGCGCGCTCCTCAGGGGCGCGAAGATCTGGCGCAATTCAGGTATTCTCAGGCCACGGCCTACTTTCATGTTCCATTGCGTAAGGCTCCGGATCGTATGAAACCTTAAGCCCCTCCGCGCGCCACTGACAGAAAGCCGGGTCCGACAGATGCGCGGCGACATAGGCCTGCGCCATGGCACCAACAGGCAAGTCAAACCCTGCTATACGCGCCGCGATTGGTGCATAGAACACATCCGCCAGAGAATATTCTCCAAACAGCCAGCTACCACCAGCGCCGTATTTTTTTCGGGCAAGCTCCCACAATTCTTGTAACCGGGTCAGATCCCGCCGCACCCCCTCCGAGGGTTCGAACCCCTGCCATTGCCGTAACAGTTGCATGGGGCAATCTTGCCGCAAATCGCCAAAGCCCGCATGCATCTCGGCCACCATCCAGCGCGCTAATGCCCTTGCCGCCGGATCTTTCGGCCAGAGCCCGGCCTCGGGGTGTCGTTCGGCAAGCGTTTCGGCCATCGCCAACGTATCACCAACAATCACTCCATCCGGGGTACGCATCACCGGCACCAGCCGGGCCGGAGCAAGGGGCGCCAGATCTTGTTTCATCGTGCCGGAGTATAATCCGACCATGTGCACGTTGTGAGGGATGTTGAATTTCTCAAACATCAGCCACCCACGCAGCGACCAGCTGGAAAACGTCCGGTCGCCGATAAATAAGTCATATGTCATAGGCTCAGCCTAGGCGTGCCTTGGGCATTGTGCAAAATTATCATTTGTGGCGGGGTCCATGACCGCAGGTTATCAGTCACGGCCGGTGGTTGATCACGCCGGTTTCCCACCAGGTGCCGTGCCATGTCAGCCGGGTTACCGACAAGTTGTCAATCTTTTGGCCAAGGGCCTCTGTTGCGCTCATCGCCCCGGCCTGTTGGACTTGGGTGAGAATCACGCCGAAATGCGCCACTGCAATCACATCCGAGTGGGCACCTTGTCTGTTGATGGTTTCAACCCAGCGCGCAACCCTACCTGCCGCCTGATTCCAGCTTTCACCACCCGGTGGGGTAATGTCACCCGGGTGCTCCCAATAGGCCCGCGACAGGTCCGGATCGCGCGCGCTGACTGCGTTAAAGTCCAGCCCGTCCCACTCGCCGAAATTGAACTCTCGCAATTCGGCAGTATGGGGCAGTCTTTCGTGGCTTGCCCCTTCGATGGCATCCGCTGTAGCCGCTGCGCGGATCAGGTCCGAGCTGACAATTGCAGCGCGCGTCGGCAGATAGGCGCGCAGGCGGTCGATCGCATCCGTGTCAGACAGGTCCGCAGCCACATCGCGCCAACCAACAAAGGACTTTTCATGGGTTGGCCCATGGCGCAGCCACCACCAGTTAATCACGTTAGTCCCCCCGGCAGGTCCCCTTTCAGGGCCAGAGGCAGACCGGCCATGACGGTCACAACCAGTCCTGAATGCGATGCCAAAACCTGGTTAAGTTCACCATGTGCCTGACGAAAAGCGCGTGCCAGTGCATTTTCCGGCACGACCCCCTGCCCCAGCTCATTTGATACGATAACAACTGGCGAGGCGCAGTTTTTCATGGCCCTTATCAGTTCCCTGTATGCGGAGGGCAGGTCAGCACTGGCTGCCATCTGGTTGCTCAACCACATCGTGGCACAATCCACCAGCACCACCCGGCCAGCTGGGACCCGACCCAAAGCCTCGCTTAGATCGTCCGGCGCTTCAATATTGTCCCACTCAGCACCGCGCCGGGACTGATGGGTTGCGATTTTGGCAGCCATTTCAGCGTCACCGGCCTGCGCAGTGGCAATATACGTGCGAGGCTGTGCTGTCTGCGCGCATAAACGCTCGGCAAAGGCTGATTTTCCGGACGCCGCCCCGCCTAATACCAATGTCAGTTGTGGTAACATGCAATCCCCGCTGGCTTCCCGCCCTTGCTAACATTCCGGTAGCCGCCGGAAAAGCGCCATTTCCCTTGAAGCCGGTGCGATGGCCTGCCAAAATTCCAACATGATCCGCATGGCACATTCTCTTGCTTTCACCCTTGGAGCCCTTTTGCTGGCACCGGTTCCGGGGGAGGTACTGGAGCAGGCAAAAAACGCCGATGTGGTGATCATCGGAGAGGTTCACGACAATCCCCGCCATCATCTTGCGCAGGCCGAAATCCTTGAGGCACTTCAGCCAAAGGCCATTGTTTTTGAAATGTTAAACGATGAGCAGGCGGCGCGCATCACACCCGATATACGCAATGATCCCCGTGCTCTGGCGAATACGCTGAACTGGGAAGGGTCCGGCTGGCCGGATTTTGCCCTCTATGCCCCTTTGTTTTCTGTGGCCGCCGAAGCACGGGTTTTCGGTGCTGCCCTGCCACGAGGTGCTGCACGTGATGCCATGGAAATGGGCATTGTGCAAAGTTTTGGCGATGATGCCGCCGCCTACGGTCTGACATCCCCTTTGCCGCCAGAACAACAGGCAACCCGTGAAGAACTACAATTCAGCGCCCATTGTGATGCCCTGCCCCGCCACCTTTTACCGGATATGGTCGCCCTGCAACGCTTGCGCGACGCCATGCTGGCGCGTGCTGTCTTGCAGGCGCTACAAACAGCCGGGCCGCCAGTGGCGGTGATTACGGGCAACGGCCATGCGCGAAAGGATTGGGGCGTTCCGGCCATTTTGTCGTCATTGACACTCGATGCGCAAATCTACGTGATAGGACAGGCTGAGGACGGCCATAAACCCAATGGTGGATTTGATGTTATTCTGGATGCTCCAGCCCATCCCCGACCCGACCCCTGCGAGGCATTTCGTTAAATCGTAAGGCATTGTTATTCGCGGCGCGCCTGCGTAATCTCACCCCGTAAGAACGGAGAAAACCATGCTGGCTGGCAAGAAAATTCTTCTGATCATTGGCGGCGGTATTGCTGCTTTCAAGTCACTTGACCTGATCCGGCGCCTGCGTGAGCGTGGGGCGGATGTAACCCCCGTGATCACCAAGGCGGGGCAGGAATTTGTCACACCGCTGAGCGCCTCAGGACTGGCGGCAAACAAGGTCTATACAGACCTGTTTGACCTGACGGATGAGGCTGAGATGGGGCATATCGAGCTTAGCCGCGCGGCTGATCTGGTGGTCGTGGCCCCGGCAACCGCAGATCTGTTGGGCAAAATGGCAGGGGGGCTGGCAAATGACCTTGCCTCGACCTTGTTAATGGCGACCGACAAAAAGGTGTTGGTGGCACCGGCGATGAATGTGCGCATGTGGTTGCACCCGGCATGCCAGCGCAATGTGGCTATGCTCAAAAGCGACAAAATTTTGTTTGTCGGACCCAATGAAGGCGACATGGCTTGCGGGGAATTCGGACCGGGGCGGATGGCCGAACCCTTGGAGATTGTGGCTGCGGTCGAGGCAGCCCTGATGGACGGTCCCCTGAAAGGCAAACATGTGCTGGTAACATCCGGGCCAACGCATGAACCGATCGACCCGGTACGCTATATCGCCAACCGATCCTCCGGCGCGCAGGGTACGGCGATTGCGACAGCTTTGGCGGCCCTCGGTGCCGAGGTTACCTTTGTAACCGGTCCTGCGGACGTTCCGCCCCCGGCAGGTATGCGGGTGGTACAGGTAGAAACTGCCCGCGAAATGCTGGAAGCGGTCAAGGCTGCCCTGCCCGCAGATGCCGGTATTTTCGCTGCGGCAGTAGCTGACTGGCGGGTAAAATCCGAAGCCGGTTCGAAGATCAAGAAAGATAACAAGGGAAGCCTGCCAAGCCTTGAGTTCGCTGAGAACCCTGACATCCTGGCCAGTGTCAGCCAGATGGGCGACGGACGCCCGGAGTTGGTTGTGGGCTTCGCAGCAGAAACTGACGACGTGGTTGAAAATGCCATTGCCAAACGTAAGCGGAAAGGTTGCGACTGGATTGTCGCCAACGATGTAAGTCCGGAAACCGGGATCATGGGGGGCGCTGAAAACGCGGTGGTTCTGATTGATAAGGACGGGGCCGAGGACTGGCCTCGTATGAGCAAAACGGATGTGGCCAAACAGCTTGCGACAAGGATTGCGGCAGCGTTACGGCAATAGATTTGAGGCCTCCGGCGGAGGTATTTTCACCAAGGTGAAGGGGAAAAACGTGCCTGTTATCAATATGTTGCGGGAAGAAGAAGCAGACCGCTCCTTGCCACTTCCTTCTTACGAGTCAGTGGGGGCTGCGGGGGCAGATCTGCGTGCTAATCTGAAGATGGGTGACCGCCAGAACGGGATTGCGATGACCCCGATGGCGCGGGTTTTGGTCCCAACCGGATTGCGGCTGGAAATCCCTGAAGGGTATGAAATGCAGATCCGCCCACGGTCTGGTTTGTCCTTCAAACACGGGATCACATTGGTTAACGCTCCGGGCACGATCGACAGTGATTATCGTGGCCCATTGGGGGTTTTGTTAGTTAATCTTGGGACGGAGCCTTACATTGTGCGGCATGGTGACCGCATTGCGCAGGCGGTGGTTGCGCCGGTGGTTCAGGCGGAATTTAATCTGACCGAAGAATTAAGCGAAACCGGACGTGGTGCGGGCGGCTTTGGCTCAACCGGGCGCAGTTAACGAGGCAAAGATGATCTGGGTTTTACTCTTGGCGGCCGTTTTCTGGGGTTTGGGGCACGTGATGAAAGTACCGGCGCGGCGCAGATTGCTGCCCATCGGGGTATTGTTATTAGCCGTCCTGGCGGCGCATTTGGTTTTGCCAACAGATCACCCGTTGGTTTTGCGCATTGGCGGATCAGCAGCGGGGTGGACCATTTCACTTGCCGCTATCGCGCTGGTCTGGGCCTATGGGCGTGGTGTTGCCGCCCTCAAGGCACGCGCACCCGAGTTCGAGCCAGGTGAAGAAGGCCCGTTCAGCGACACCGAGCTTGACCGCTACGCCCGCCACATCGTGCTGCGGGAAATAGGCGGGCCCGGGCAAAAGGCTATGAAGGACGCGCGGGTATTGGTCGTTGGGGCCGGCGGGCTGGGGTCACCCGCCCTGTTATATCTGGCGGCAGCAGGGATCGGCACCATTGGGGTAGTGGATGACGACGAGGTTGATAATTCAAACCTGCAGCGGCAGGTGATTCACAGCGACGTCGATATTGGCAAGCCCAAGGTTTTCTCTGCTGAGGCAACGATGCGTGCACAAAACCCGGCCATCAAAGTGCGCCCTTATCACCGGCGGCTGGATGAGAACAGCGCTGAGGCGCTTTTTGCTGAATATGACCTGATCCTTGAGGGTAGCGATAATTTCACCACCAAATATCTTGTAAACCGGGTGGCTGCGAAACTTGGCAAACCGGTCATCGGGGCGGCCCTCAGCCAGTGGGAAGGGCAGATTTCAACCTGGGATCCGGCCAGCGGCGCACCTTGTTATCAATGTGTCTTTCCTGAAGTGCCCGCGCCGGGACTGGCGCCAAGCTGCTCTGAAGCGGGCGTTATCGGCCCCCTGCCCGGCGTTATGGGGTCAATGATGGCCGTTGAAGTGGTCAAGGAAGTTACCGGTGCAGGTGAAGGTTTGCGCGGGAGGCTACTGATCTATGATGCGCTTTACGGTGAGGTGCGGGTGATTGCGGTGAAAAAACGTGACGACTGCCCTGTTTGCGGAAATGATCAGGCCCAAGGGAATTGACGTTTGGCGATCCGCCCCATAGCTCCTCTGTAAAGGAGACGCGCCATGACCAACCCGCTTTTGTCTGAATGGAATACCCCATTTGAGTTACCGCCGTTTGACCTGATCGAGGATGGGCATTTCGCACCGGCACTGGACGCGGCCCTGAGCGAAGCGCGCGCCAACATCGCCGCAATCGCAGAAAACCCTGATGCACCCGACTTTGCCAATTCAATCGAGGCGCTGGAACAAGCGGATGCAACCTTGTCCCGTGTCCTGGGCGTATTCTTCAACCTTGCCGGAGCTGACAGCAACCCGGCCCGCGAGGCATTGCAGCGCGATTTCTCACCACTACTGGCGGCCTATTCCAGCGAGATAACCCTGAACCGCGCCTTGTTTGCCCGGATTGAAACCCTGTGGCAGGGGCGTGATGGGTTGGAATTGACCGATGAGCAGATGCGCGTGCTGATGCTGACGCGGCGCGGTTTTGTTCGCGCCGGAGCGCTGCTGGAGGGTAAGAACCGCGATCGCCTACGTGATGTGATGGAACGTCTTGCAGTTCTGGGCACCGGCTTTGTGCAAAACCTGCTGGCGGATGAGCGTGACTGGTTCATGGTGCTGGATGAGGACGGGATGGAAGGGTTACCCGATTTCGTTGCCGATGCCGCAAATGCAGCCGGGAAGGAAAAAGAAGCAGGCGGGCCAGTCATAACCCTATCGAGGTCGCTGATCACGCCCTTCCTGCAATTTTCCCCAAACCGTGCCCTGCGCCAGCGCGCCTATGAGGCCTATGTGGCACGTGGTGCCAATGGTGGCAAAACTGATAATCGTGCCATAGCCACCGAAACTTTGGCATTGCGCCAAGAGCGCGCTGAATTGCTTGGGTATGAAAATTTTGCCGCATTCAAACTTGAAACCGAGATGGCGAAATCGCCTGCAAACGTACAAGAACTTTTGTCAGCTGTCTGGCAGCCCGCCCGTAACGCCGCCGAGGCGGATGCAGCGCAACTTGCACAAATGCTGCATTTTGATGGCTTTGATGGCCCATTAGAGCCGTGGGACTGGCACTTTTACAGCGAAAAACGTCGTAACCTTCTACATGACCTAGACGAGGCTACATTGAAGCCCTACCTGCAACTCGACCGGATGATTGAGGCTGCATTCGACACCGCCCGGCGTCTGTTCGGGCTTGAGTTCACGGCCATCGAAACATCGCTCTATCATCCGGATGCCCGTGTGTGGGAAGTGACGCGGGGCGGTAAGCTCATGGCGGTTTTCGTCGGGGATTATTTCGCCCGCGGGTCAAAACGCTCTGGCGCATGGTGTTCTGCCATGCGCAGCCAACAGAAACTGGCCGGCGACATCCGGCCAATCGTGGTCAATGTCTGCAACTTTGCCAAACCGCCCGAAGGGGCGGCAGCACTTTTGTCCTGGGACGACGCGCGCACCTTGTTTCACGAATTTGGCCACGCATTGCACCAGATCCTGTCCGACGTGACGTATGAAAGTATCTCAGGCACATCCGTCGCACGTGACTTCGTCGAACTTCCCAGCCAGCTTTTTGAGCATTGGCTGGAAGTGCCGGAAGTTCTGGAAACTTTCGCCACACATGCTGAAACTGGCGCGCCCATGCCCGCGGATATGCGTCAAAGACTGCTGGACGCCGCTACCTATAATATGGGGTTTCAAACGGTGGAATATGTTGCTTCGGCTTTGGTTGATCTGGCATTCCATAACGGCCCTGCCCCGGCGGACCCGATGCAGAAACAGGCCGAAGTGCTGGAAGAGATCAACATGCCCCGCGCCATTCGCATGCGCCATGCCACCCCACATTTTGCCCATGTCTTTGCTGGCGACGGCTATTCATCGGGTTATTACAGCTACATGTGGTCCGAGGTCATGGATGCGGATGCCTTCGCCGCTTTTGAAGAGGCCGGTGATGCCTTTAATCCTGAGCGCGCGGCAAGTCTTGAGGCAAACATCCTCTCAAGAGGGGGATCAGTCGACGCGGAAGAGCTCTATAAGGCATTTCGTGGTCGCCTGCCCGGCGTTGCGGCACTTTTAAAAGGGCGCGGTTTGGCCTGACCCCTTTCACCTTTTGAAAAGTCTGGAGGAGGGTGGGCGCTCTCCATTATTTCTCGAGATATGTCGCCTGCACCTGTTTTGACCAGCCGGCGCTCACGCGACCCTCGCCAAGGATCAAAGGCCGCTTCATCAACACCGGATATTCCAGCATCAGAGCTACCGGGTCGCCAGCCTGTTCCTCGGACGACAAGGTGCGCCATGTTGGCGAGCGGGTCGCTAAAAAAGTTTCGCGCCCCAAAGATGCCAGCGCCTGCCGCAAAACCGCCTCCGGCACCCCGTCGCGGCGAATATCCTGAACATTCAGCGCGTACCCCGCAGCCTCCAGCGCTTTTTGCGCCTTACGGCAGGTATCGCAATTACGAAGACAATAGAAATCAAGTTTCATGGCTTTCCTTTTAGTTTTTAACTACTGACATTTTCTACCGCGAGGGGTCCTCGGGATGCGGCGTCACCCCCACGGGGTCTTTGTGGATCATCACTTCCGTATCGGGAAAAGCACGCAGAATTGCGCGTCGCAGCGCAGCACCGATTGCATGGGCTTCTTCCAGGCGCTGGCTGCCATCCAGCTCAATATGCACGTTAACAAACACTTTGGACCCACTCACGCGCGTTTTCAGGTCGTGATAGCCATGAACTTGCGGCCAGTCCGATATGATTGCTTCGATGCCCGCCACCATTTCCGGGTCTGCAACCCGGTCCATCAATGCATCCCAGGCAGACTTGAAAATACGCACGGCCCCGACGGCCAGGATAAGTGCGGCCCCTAATGCGACCACTGAATCCACTTGGTTTATGCCAAACCGCGCTGAGGCCCACAGGGCCAGGATGGCACCAATATTTGGTAGTAAATCACCCAGATAATGCAGCGAATCCGCTTTGACCACTTTGTTACCGGTACGCGCCGCCACCCGGCGTTGCCAGACAATCAGGGCCAACGTCAGCAAAATGGATATCCCCATCACCACCATGCCACGCCCTTCGGACGAGATGACCTCGGCCTCATCAGACAACAGCCGTTGTACTGACCCCCAGGCAATAACCGCAGCAACTGCCAGAATGAACAGGCTTTGTCCCAGCGCGGCCAGATCCTCGGCCGAGTTATGGCCATACCGGTGATCTTCGTCCGCAGGGCGTGCGGCATACCATATCGCCGCCAGACCGCCCAACGACACCATCAGGTCCATGGACGAATCCGCCAACGAGGCGGCGACTGACAAAGCTTGGGTTTCGCCGAAAGCCCAAAGCTTCAGCGCAACAAGGGTCGATGCCACCAATACCGAGGCCAGTCCCGCCGATAGGTTAAGGTTATTGTTTTTCTTTGCCATGGAATTGAGGTAGCGCGTTGCGTGGCCAAGAGCAATGCGGCACACAATCGACCGACTATACCTGAATTTTCACTATTCATACCGGCGCCTGACCAACACCAGATAAATCAAAGGGGTAGTCCGCCTCTAATCCACCAGCTCGCCCGGTTGCAAACCCCACAAGGCATCACGCATCGTCCAGCCTTTATAGCCATCAGCCCGCAGGCGGCACCATTCGGGCAGGCATTCATCAATGCGGGCAATAACACCGGCTTCAACATAAACATTTACCGGGCTTTGCGGGTCCCGGCGCTGGTGGAGCGCAGTCAGGTCGTTTTCGACAATCACCGTACGTACCCCTGACAGGAGAGAATAATGCACCCATCCGCCAACACCATCACGGTCGCGCACCCGGCGCCAATGCCCAAATTCACCAATGATCTCCAACGGCATGCCTTTGCGCTTGAACACCCAGTCAATACGGTGGGTCAGGCTAGGGCCGCGGCGCACGTTGGCTTCGCTGGCTTTTAACGACACAAAGCGTGGGATCGGCAAGTTGGTGACTGGCCCCCGCTCACCGGCCAGCGCCCCCGCGCCCCACGCCGAATTTGCCAGCAAAGCAATTGCCGCTATCAACCTGAACATATACCTGCCCTCACGAATTTACTGCCTCGATCCCGCGTTGGCCATTATTTGCGCTCTTTTCCACACCGGGCGCTTGTACCTTTCCGCGTTCCTTGCCACTCTGGCAGCGAGACGCGTGAAAAGAAAGAAGGGGAAGGCAAAGATGGCCAAGGAACGTCTGAGTGTTGTCGTAACGCGACAATTGCCCGAAGCCGTTGAAACCCGGATGAAAGAGCTTTTTGACGTGGAATTGCGCAGCGATGACACGCAAATGACGCGCGAAGAACTGGCTGCAGCCATGCGCCGCGCTGACGTTCTGGTGCCGACCCTATGCGATCCGATTGATCAGGGGTTGCTGGCGCAGGCCGGCGATCAACTAAAGCTGATCGCGAATTATGGCGCGGGGGTCGATCACATTGATGTCGCAACAGCGCGCCAAAGGGGGGTTCTGGTTTCGAATACCCCCGATGTTACCGCCGACGATACCGCCGACATGACCATGGCGCTTATTCTTGCCGTCACCCGCCGAATTCCCGAAGGGCTGGCCGTGATGCAGGCAGGCGATTGGCAGGGCTGGTCCCCCACCGCTTTGCTGGGCGGGCGCATCGGCGGGCGCCGCCTGGGCATACTTGGCATGGGTCGTATTGGTCAGGCCGTGGCAGCGCGCGCACGCGCCTTCGGCATGCAGGTACATTACCACAACCGCAAACGTTTGCACCCGGACATCGAAGGCCCACTTGAGGCAACCTTTTGGGAGAGCCTTGATCAGATGGTGGCGCGCATGGATGTGATCAGCATCAACTGTCCCCACACGCCGTCCACTTTCCACCTGATGAATGCACGCCGCCTGAAGCTTATGAAGCCCAGCGCGGTGATCGTGAATACCTCGCGCGGTGAGGTGATTGATGAAAACGCCCTGACACGCATGCTGCGTGCGGGCGAGATTACCGGCGCGGGGCTGGATGTGTTTGAGCACGGCACTGAGATTAATCCGCGCCTGCGCGAGTTAAAAAACGTCGTGCTTCTACCCCACATGGCCTCGGCAACCCACGAAGGGCGGCTGGAGATGGGCGAAAAAGTCATCATCAATATCAAAACCTTCGACGACGGTCACCGCCCACCAGATCAGGTGGTGCCGGGAATGTTGTGAGGGGGAAATGGTTGAACCTACCACCCGTAGCACCATAGACCGGATCGCCCCCATCGCGGGCAATGCTGCGCCGGTGTTGTATTTCGCTTTTATCGCAGTGCTTGGGTCGTTAGAGCCCGGATACAGCCACCTGACTGATCTGATGAGCCTACTTGGCGGGGTGCCCGGACCGCGTGGAACTCTTTTCAACCTTGGTGTCGGCGTAACCGGGATACTGATTATCTTGTTTGCGATTGGGCTGGGGCGGCGCTTGCAATCTGGCAGGGCATCAAAAACCGCAACCGCGTTACTGGTTCTTGGTGGCGTCGGAATGATCGGGGCGTCGGTTTTTCCCTGCAAACAGGGATGCACGAACATTTTGCAGGAACCGGACCTGGCGGGATACCTGCACTCGGTGTTTTCACTTTTTGCCGGTGTCGGGACTGGGTTGGCAACATTTGCCTATTGGGCCGCTATGCGGCGGCATTCAACCTGGCAACGATTGGCACCTGCAACCCTTGTCACCGCTATTTTAGCCAACGGAGCCGGAATATTGTTTTGGCTTCAGCTATTGTTAGGCTGGCGCACACCGATGGTCGAAGGGCTGATTCAGCGGTTCGGTTTGGTGTTCACCTTGATCTGGGTGTTTTTCATAGCAATGCGCATGCGGCGGCCACCAGGATGATCTGTTTTCGCGTAACCCGCAACTGCTTGACTGCCCTCGCCCTCCTCATCCTCCTTGCCGCCTGCGCGCGGCCTTTGACCCCGAACGAGGATGCCTTTGCCGAAGCCCTGTTTGGGGACAGCCTTGACCGGGAGACTGTGTCAGTGCGGGTTGGCATCGGGGTGACGCCTCTGCCCCAACCCGAGGGCGCGGAGGCGGAAGCGGACGAGAACGCCGTCGTGCGCGATGTGCCAGAGGGGTTTTGTGACCGCAAGCCGCAACCGCAACGGCGCATTGCATGGCCCGCGGCCTTTGTTCTCTATGATGATGTGTTCTTTAGTTATGAATTTTACTCCGCAGACACATTTGCAGGCTGGCCGGTTACCCTGCCGTTGCCGCAATCTCTGATCATGGCGCATGAACTGGTGCATGTCTGGCAATGGCAAAACCGCGACCAGACCGAATACCGCCCCTTGGTCTCGGCTGGGGAAAGCATCGAAAACCCGGACCCCTATTACTGGCAAACAAGTGAAGCACAGGAGTTTCTTGCCTTTGGATACGAACAACAGGCAGCGATGGTCGAGGATTACCTGTGTTATCGCCTGTTCGACCCCACTTCGCCACGCCTGAAAGAATTGCATGACATCATTGACCCGACCCTGCCACTGGATGGGCTGGAAGGCTATTTACCAAACTAGGTAAAGACCCATTGGTCGGTTTCGCGCCATCATGCGTCGGCTGGTTCAATCCACATCCCGGTTCAGACGGTACATTACGCTCAGATTATTCTGAGGGAGTCGCATCATGAAAACCAATGTCAAAGCTCTGGTTGTCGGCGGCGGTGCCGTTGGCACTGCGATTGCATATCATCTGGCGCGCGCTGGTTGGGACGATGTGGTGCTGCTTGAGCGCGACGAACTGACCAGCGGCTCAACCTGGCATGCGGCGGGGTTGTTGCCGCTTTTCAACATGTCTTTCGCCACGACCCATATCCACGATTACTCGGTCAAGTTTTACAAGTCCTTGGAGGAGGAAACCGGGCTCAATGCCGGTTTTGCCGTGGTGGGCAACCTACGTATGGCCCAGACGGATGAACGCATGGATGAATATATGCTCTATGCCTCGACCGCTGAAACGGTGGGCGTGCCTTACGAATGGCTGACACCCGATGAGATCAAAGCGCGCTGGCCGCTGATCCGTACAGAAGACCTGAAGGGCGCTTTGTACCATAACACCGATGGGTATATTAACCCCGCCGACGTCACCCAGGCCATGGCCAAGGGCGCGCGCCAGCGCGGCGTCGAGATTGCCCGCAAATGGCAGGCGGACGGGTTTCACTGGAATGGCGTAGCCTGGGAAGTGACCTGCACCAAGATGGTTGAGAAGGGCGGCAACCTGATCCCCTCGGACGAGCAGGTCGTGATCACCGCAGAACACGTCGTAACCGCCAGCGGCAACCACGCCCAGCGCACGGCAAAAATGTTGGACATCAAGATCCCGGCCATCCCGGTTGAGCACCAGTTTATCGTCATGGACAAAGACCCGGAACTGGTCAAATACCGCGAAGCTGGCGGGGCCGAGCACCCAGTTATCCGCGACGCCGATGCCCAAAGCTATGTACGCGAGGAACGCGGCGGCTGGATTTTAGGCGTATATGAAAAGAACGCCCCTGCCTGTTTTGAATTCGGGGTGCCGGATAGTTTCCGCGCCGATCTGTTCCCGCTCGATCTGGAGCGGATCGAAGAACAATATATGGCGATGATCCACCGCATCCCATCCTGCGAGGAAAGCGGGCTAAAGGATGATTTCAACGGTCCGATTTGTTATACACCGGACGGTAACCCTCTGGTTGGGCCAGCACCTGGGCTCAGAAATATGTGGCTGGCCGAAGGGTTCAGCTTTGGTATCACCGCGGCTGGCGGCACCGGATATTATCTGGCGCAGATGATGGTCGAAGGAGAGGCCGAAATCGACATGGCCAGTCTGGACCCAAAACGCTACGGCGACTGGATGACGACGGAATATGCCGCCCGCAAGAACGAAGAATGCTACGACCACGTCTATATCCTGCACCACCCGGATGAGGAACGCCCGGCCTGCGCCGCTCTGCGCACCAGCCCGGCCTATGACCGTCAAAAGGCTGCCGGGGCACAATTTGGCCGGGTTAACGGCTGGGACAGGCCAAACTATTATGCCCCCACCGGATTTGACGACCATGCCAGCCGTTCATTCCGGCGCGGCGGCTGGTGGCAATATGCGGTTGAGGAAGCCAAAGCCATTCGTGAAGGCGTGGGCCTGATCGACGCCACAGCTTTCACCAAGCACATTGTCAAAGGCCCCGGCGCGACGGCGTTTCTGGACTGGTTCACCTGTAACAAATTACCATCAGTCGGGCGCATCAACCTGACCTATGCCCTGACAGCGGCTGGCACCACCCGCACGGAATACACCATCGTGCGTCAGAGCGAGAGCGAGTATTACCTTGTCTCAGCTGGCGCATGGACAGCTTATGACGCAGATTTCCTGCGCAAGGCGGCCGAGGACAAAACCGGCGAGTTTGGTTATATCGAGATACAGGATGTGACCACGCAATGGGGCGTTTTCGCCATTGCCGGGCCGAAATCGCGTGATGTTCTGCTCGAGGTGGTCAAGGATGCAGATCCTGACACCGTGCTTTCCAACAAACGTTTTCCTTGGCTGACGCAGCGCGATATTGAGTTGGGCATGTGCCCGGTCAAGGCCATCCGGGTTGCTTATACCGGTGAGCTGGGTTGGGAATTGCACCATCCCATAGAGATGCAGAATTACCTGTGGGATCTGCTTGTCGAGGCCGGAGAGAAACACGGGATGAAATTGGTTGGGGCCCGGGCGCAGAACTGGCTCAGGCAGGAAAAATCTTACCGCGCGTTTGGCACTGAGCTGGGCCGGGACGCGACACCGCTTGAGGCCGACCTGCCGCGCTTTGTCGATCTGGGCAAAGATTTCCACGGCAAGGCAGAGATGAAGGCCAAGGGCATCCGGTCAAAATGTGTCACGCTGTTGATCGACGGGCCCGACGACGCCGACCCTTGGGGGCGTGAGGCTTTGTATGATGGCGAAACGAAAGTGGGTCGCCTGACATCCGGGGGCTATTCGGTGCATTTTGGTAAATCCATTGGCATGGGCTACGTCACGCCGGAACTGGCCGAGGTCGGTCAAAAACTCAAGGTGAAGATGCTGAACCAGTTGTGGGATGCCGAAATTGTCGAGGACAGCCCGTATGATCCGAAAAATGCCAACATCCGGGTTGATGGCTAGCGCGTGGGGCTCCCGCCCAAATCAGACCCTGCCGGGCCTTGTTTTGGTTGGGCGTAGCCTCGCTTCGCTCGGAGATTTCATGCCTCCGGCGGGGATATTTGGGGCAAGAGGAAGGAATGCTGGCATTTTTGGAACCATTCTAAAACTTGACACTTCCCCCCGACAGGCTCATATGAATGCCAACAGCAAAAGGTAGCGCCATGTTCATCCAGACCGAAAACACTCCAAACCCCGCAACTTTGAAATTCCTGCCTGGTCAGGCCGTACTTGGCGCTGGCACTGCAGATTTCACCTCTGCGGATGCCGCAAGTACGTCACCTTTGGCCTATCGCGTCTTCGGTGTTGAAAGTGTTACCGGAGTATTTCTGGGAGCGGATTTTGTCACTGTGACCAAGGCAGATGCGGTTGAGTGGGATCATATCAAGCCGGCCGTTCTGGGTGCTATCATGGAACACTTTCAGTCCGGACAACCGGCCATAGAGGGTGACGCAGCCCCCGGACATGCAGAACATGACGGGCCTGACTCTCAAATCGTCAACCAGATCAAGGACTTGCTGGACACGCGGGTGCGCCCTGCTGTGGCGCAAGACGGAGGTGACATCACCTTTCACGGTTTTGAACGCGGAGTGGTTTACCTGCACATGCAGGGTGCCTGCGCTGGCTGTCCGTCTTCGACACTGACCCTGAAAATGGGTATTGAAAACCTGCTGAAGCATTTCATCCCGGAAGTAACCGAGGTGCGCCCGGTCGCAGTTTAGGCCAAGCTCTGCCTTGGTACCATGAACCAGCCCTTAACCCTTGCCTTTGACACATCTGGCGGATGGATCGCTGCCGCCCTTTTGCGGGCGGATCAGATCGAAACTGTAATTCACGCAGACATGGCACGCGGCCAGGGCGAGCACTTGATGCCCTTGTTGAAGGGAATGCTGCAAGAAGCCCGCGTAACGTGGCGTGACCTTGATCTGATAGGGGTCGGTACCGGTCCCGGAAATTTTACAGGTATTCGTATATCAGTTGCCGCTGCGCGAGGGCTGGCGATGTCGTTGGACATACCAGCCATCGGAGTTAACGGATTTGAAGCGGCACGCGGTGTTGATGAAATGCGTTGCTGGGTTGCAATCGACGCACCACGCGATCAGGTCTATCTGCAGCGGCTAGGGGAAAATTATCGCGAACCCAAACTGGTGCCTGCTGCGCTGTGTGGTGATCTGGATGCACCCTTGATTTACGCCAGGAACATACCTCAAAAACAACAAGTTACAAATATTGCGCGCATTGCTTATGCCCGCAAAGACCAAAACCAAGCCCGGCCTGCACCTCTTTACGTGCGCGCACCCGACGCGGCTCCGCCGAAAGACCCGGCACCGGTCCTTTTACCGTGACACCGGAGCAACTTGCAGAAATCTACAAGTCGGCCTTCACCAACAGCAGGGCGTGGGAGCCAAGCGAGTTCACGGAGATTTTGGCCCAGCCCACCACATTTCTGGTCGAAAAAGGCAGTCAGGGGTTTGCGATTGGCCGCGCTGTAACCGGAGAGGCCGAATTGATCACCCTTGCCGTTGCCCCCAAGACCCAACGCCAGGGTGTTGGCCGCACCCTGCTCACAGCATTTCAGGAGCGGGCTGCAAGCCTTGGCGCTACCCGCCTTTTTCTCGAAGTTTCCGAGGATAATCTTCCGGCCATAACTCTCTATCGGACCCAAAACTGGGCCGAATCCGGGAGGCGAAAAAGCTATTACAAACGCGCAAATGGCGTGACTTGCGATTCTATCTTGTTTGAAAAGAAGTTGACGTAGCGGCAAGCACCGTCAATTTTCGCTGATTACCCCCTTAAAAAACAGGGGTAATGGCGACTTTGAACATTTGGTCAAATATTAACCTTGACCCAACCCTTGCTCTGCGGGCTAAATTGCGGATGATCCTTTTCAGCGATCTGCTCGCAAGGGGGTAAGCAGGCACGAGGTCTGCGGTCCCTCCACATTAACCAACGGGAGAAAAAAACATGACCCTGATGCAGAAATTCTTTGGTGCCGCTGCCACTTTGGCACTGACAGCCGGCGCAGCCATAGCCGGACCAGCCATTATCTTTGACCTTGGCGGTAAGTTCGACAAATCATTTAACGAAGCAGGACATAACGGCGCGCAGCGTTGGGCTGACGAAACCGGTGGCACTTATCTTGAGATAGAATTGCAGTCGGAAGCACAGCGTGAACAGGCCCTGCGCCGGTTTGCAGAAGCGGGTGCAAACCCGATCATCACAATGGGCTTTGCCATGTCGAGCCCGATTGAACAGGTTGCCGCGGATTATCCGGACACCAAGTTCGCCACAATTGACGGCTGGGTTCAAATGGACAACGTCTTGTCCGTTGGTTTTGCCGAGCATCAGGGTTCATACCTTGTTGGCATGATCGCCGGTATGAAAAGCGAAAGCGGAACAGTTGGTTTCGTTGGCGGTATGGACATTCCTTTGATCCGTCGCTTTGCCTGTGGCTACGCACAAGGTGTGGCAGCTGTAAATGCTGACGCAACCGTGATTTCCAATATGACAGGTACAACGCCTGCCGCATGGAATGACCCGGTTAAGGGCTCGGAACTGACTCGTGCTCAAATCGCACAAGGCGCTGACATTGTTTACGCCGCTGCTGGTGGTACCGGCCTTGGCGTTCTGCAAACAGCTGCGGACGAAGGTATCCTTTCGATCGGGGTTGATTCAAACCAGAACTACCTGCACCCAGGCAGCGTTCTGACTTCGATGCTGAAGCGCGTTGACGTTGCTGTTTATGAACTGATGAGCGCAGGCACTGATATGCCAACCGGCTTCATGGGTCTGGACCTCGCTTCCGACGGTGTTGGCTATGCAATGGACGAGCATAACGCCGCACTTGTAAGCCAGGAAATGATTGACGCCGTTGAAGCAGCAAAAGCTGCGATTATTTCCGGTGAACTGTCGGTACACAACTACTCCGACGACGACAGCTGCCCGGCCCTGAACTTCTAAATGACCGGTCAAAATACAGAAGCGGAGCGGCGTGCAAGCGCCGCTCCTGCCATTGAACTTCGCGGCATTTCGAAGGCGTTTGGCCCGGTGCAGGCGAACAAGGACATCTCTATTTCCGTCCAGCCCGGCACGATCCATGGGATCATCGGGGAAAACGGCGCCGGTAAATCGACTTTGATGTCAATCCTTTACGGGTTTTATAAAGCCGATGAAGGTCAGATTTTCATCCACGGGGAAGAGACCCAGATACCAGACAGCCAGGCGGCGATTTCGGCGGGCATTGGCATGGTATTCCAGCATTTCAAGCTGGTTGAAAATTTCTCAGTTCTGGAAAACGTGGTGTTGGGCGTGGAAGAAGGCGAAATGATCCGCCCCTCTCTGGCCAAGGCGCGCAAGCATTTGAAGGAGCTGGCCGAGGAATACGAACTGCATGTGGACCCGGATGCCAAGATCGAAGACCTGGGCGTTGGCCTGCAGCAGCGTACGGAAATCCTCAAGGCACTCTATCGTGAAGCCGACATTCTTATTCTGGACGAGCCGACCGGGGTTCTGACCCCGGCCGAGGCCGACCACTTGTTCCGCATCCTGCAAGGGCTGAAGGAACAGGGTAAAACCATCATCCTGATCACCCACAAGCTACGTGAGATTATGGAAATTACTGACACGGTCAGCGTCATGCGGCGCGGCGAGATGACGGCGACGGTGAAAACTGCCGAAACCAGCCCCGAGCAGCTGGCCGAGCTTATGGTGGGCCGCAAAGTTCTGATGCGGGTCGACAAAAAGCCAGCGACCCCTGGCGAGAAAGTTCTTGAAGTCAAAGACCTGCGCATGACCGACGAATTTGGCGTGGAGCGTGTCAAAGGTATTTCGTTTGATGTGCGCGCGGGTGAAATCCTGGGCATTGCCGGGGTTTCCGGTAACGGGCAGGCCGAGCTTCTGAAAATGCTTGGCGGCTTTGCCGACGGCACTGGTTCGATCCGGATGAACGGAAACGAGCTCGACCTGACAGGCAAACATTCCGATGGCCGCTCTCGGCGCGCGCGCAGCATTTCGCACGTTCCCGAGGATCGCCAGCATCTGGGACTGATCATGGATTTCGCCGCTTGGGAGAACCTGGCCTTTGGCTATCACCATGCGCCGGAATACCAGAAAAACCGGCTTTTCATGGATATACCTGCCATGATCAAAGATGCGGAAGGCAAGATGGAGCGCTTTGATGTGCGCCCGCCCAACACGCATTTGGATGCCAAGAGCTTTTCTGGCGGCAACCAGCAAAAGATCGTGCTGGCCCGCGAGATTGAGCGCAACCCCGACCTCCTGCTGGTCGGTCAGCCGACACGCGGCGTCGATATCGGCGCCATCGAGTTCATTCACAAACAGATCATCGCCCTGCGCGATCAGGGCAAGGCGATTTTGCTGGTTTCGGTGGAACTGGATGAAATCCTTTCGCTGTCAGACCGCATTGCCGTGATGTTTGACGGGCATATAATGGGCGAACGATTGCCCAACGAAACAGACGAAACGGAACTGGGCCTGCTGATGGCCGGGGTGACCGACACGGGTGAAGGAGAAGCGGCCTGATGGAGAAGATGCCTCGTTGGGCCGATGTGGTCCTTATCCCTCTAATTAACCTGACCATAGCCTTCTCCCTGTCTGCTCTGGTCATTCTGGCGATCGGTGAAAACCCGATTGCTGTGGTGAAAATGATGATACAGGGTGCGCTCGGGTCCAGCTATGGCTGGGGCTATACGCTTTATTACGCCACGAACTTCCTGTTTACCGGGCTTGCTGTAGCAGTGGCTTTTCAGGCGTCCCTGTTTAACATTGGTGGCGAAGGCCAGGCTGCAATGGGCGGGCTGGGCGTAGCTCTTGTCGCGCTATATATTCCCTTTCCACACTGGACCGTTGCGCTGATCTTCGCCATGGCAGGTGGGGCCATGTTTGGTGCCCTCTGGGCGCTGATCCCGGCATACCTGCAGGCCAAACGCGGCAGCCATATCGTGATTACAACGATCATGTTCAACTTTATCGCCGCGTCTTTGCTGAACTACCTGTTGGTGAACGTGCTGCGGCCACAGGGTTCTATGGACCCATCCTCGGCTCGCTTTCCGGAAACCACACATCTGCCCACCTTCCACGACATGCTGGCGCCTTTTGGTATTAACTTTTCAAAGGCAGCCCCGGTTAACATTTCGCTGTTGATCGGGTTGGCAATGGCAGTGGCGGTGTATTTCCTGCTGTGGCGCACGCGGCTTGGTTATGAGATTCGCGCCTTTGGTAAGAACCAGTCCGCTTCGGTTTATGCAGGCATTTCGATCACCGGTATCACTATAATCGCAATGATGATTTCCGGCGGGATTGCCGGGATGATGGCCATCAACAACACGATGGGCGAAAGCGAACGCCTGATCATGAACTCGGTCGAAGGGGCGGGCTTTATTGGCATCGCGGTGGCGCTGATGGGGCGCAATCATCCGTTCGGCGTTTTGCTGGCGGCCCTCCTTTTCGGGTTTCTCTATCAAGGCGGCGGCGAGGTTTCACTCTGGACCAAAATCCCGCGCGAACTGATTATCGTAGTGCAGGCGCTGGTGATCATGTTCACCGGTTCGCTCGACAACATGGTGCGCATGCCGATTGAACGCGCCTTTATTAATGCTGCTAAGAAACGGAAGGCGAGCTGATGGACCTCCTGTCAATACTGCAAATCTTTGATTCTGCCGTACGCCTTGCCACGCCACTATTGCTGGCCTGCCTCGCCGGTCTTTTTAGCGAACGTGCGGGCATTTTCGATATTGGGCTAGAGGGAAAAATTCTGGTCTCGGCCTTTTTCTCGGCTGGTGTCGCTGTTTTGTCCGGCTCCATCTGGGTTGGACTAATTGCCGGGCTTGCCGGGTCGGTCATTTTTTCCGGCATCCACGGCCTCGCCTCGATTACTTTTCGTGGAAACCAGCTGATCTCAGGCGTGGCACTGAACTTCCTTGCCTCCGGGTTAACCGTTCTGATCGGCGTATCCTGGTTCAGCCTTGGCGGCCGCACACCCGGCCTGAAGGATGCGGAACGCTTCCTGCCGATTGATCTGCCGTTTGCCGAAAGCCTGTCAGGTGTTCCCATTTTCGGGCCAATCTACAGCGAGCTGATCTCGGGCCACACATTGTTGGTCTATGTCGCCCTTCTGGCGGTGCCCTTGTCCTGGTGGGTGCTCTATCGCACCCGTTTCGGCCTGCGTCTGCGTGCCGTGGGTGAAAACCCGGCTGCCGTGGATACGGCGGGAATTTCGGTGATAAAACTGCGCTATGCCTCGATGCTGATTGCCGGTGTTCTGTGCGGGCTTGCAGGCGTTTATCTGGCCACCGGGCTGGGCGCAGGTTTCGGCAAGGAAATGAGTGCCGGGCGTGGATATATCGCACTGGCTGCCCTGATCTTCTCAAAATGGCGGCCATGGTATGCGCTGGGGGCGACGATGCTCTTTGGCCTGCTGGAGGCCGTTGCCAACCGCTATCAGAATATCGACCTTGGCGGCTTTATCGTGCCGGTGCAATTCATGCAGGCCCTGCCCTATATCCTGACGGTGATCATCCTTGCGGGCTTTGTCGGTTCGGCCATCCCGCCGCGTGCTGGTGGACAACCATATGTCAAAGAGCGTTAAGGAACTCACGCAGCTCATCCAGACGCGGGCCGGGTCAGACCCTGTCCGCGTCGGGATGATCCTTGGCTCGGGTCTTGGCCATCTGGCAGAAGCCGTGGACGGCGTTGCTATTCCCTATACTGACCTGCCGGGGTTTCCCCATGCAGGCGTTTCGGGCCACAATCCGAACCTTGTCATAGGCGATCTGGAAGGCACCCGCGTCGCCGTATTTGGTGCGCGAGCCCATTATTATGAGACCGGGCGCGGCGACGTTATGCGCCCTGCTCTTGAGGTTTTGAAAGCCCTTGGGGCGCAGCAGCTCATTGTAACCAACGCAGCGGGCTCGATGCGCGCGGATATTCCGCCCGGCAACCTGATGCTTCTGGATGACCACATTAATTTTTCCGGCCTTAACCCTTTGATCGGTGAAGAAACAGACGCGCGTTTTGTCCCAATGGGGGACGCCTATGATCCTGATATGCGCGCGCGTCTCAGCGCCATTGCCGAAAAGCAGGATACCGCGCTGAATACGGGCGTTTATGCCTGGTATTCCGGCCCTTCCTTTGAAACACCGGCTGAAATTCGCGCCATCCGTATTCTCGGCGCTGATGCCGTGGGTATGTCGACCGTGCCCGAGGTGATTCTGGCACGCTTTCTGAACCTGCGAGTCGCGGCGATCTCGGTCATTACCAATATGGCCGCTGGTATGTCTGACGAACATATCAGCCATGAGCATACCAAGGAAATGGCACCGATTGGGGCCGCAAAGCTGGAAAAAATCCTGCGGGAATACCTCAAAACCGGTTGATGATCCGATTTGTCGCAGCCTGACCCTGTGCGCAGGCGGGTTCGGCGTCTGGACATATTCACTAATCTGCATCAGTAGATGCGCATGCAGATATACCTTCCCATCGCCGAAGTATCGGTCAATGCGTTCCTCCTTTTAGGCCTCGGCGGCATCGTCGGCATGCTTAGCGGCATGTTTGGGGTCGGTGGTGGCTTTCTGATGACACCGCTTTTGTTTTTCATCGGTATTCCACCTGCCGTAGCTGTGGCGACTGAGGCAAACCAGATCGTCGCCTCAAGCTTTTCCGGTGTTCTGGCGCATTTTAAAAGAAAAACCGTTGATCTGAAAATGGGTGGCGTGTTGCTGGCCGGGGGGCTGGTGGGGGCGTTCCTGGGCGTCCAGCTATTTAACTACCTGAAATCCCTGGGACAAGTCGACCTGTTGATCAAGCTCAGTTATGTCACCTTCCTGTCGATCATCGGTGGCTTGATGTTTGTGGAAAGCCTGCGCGCAATAATGAAAACCCGCGGTGGCGCCGCTCCGAAACGGCGCAAACATACCTGGGTGCATAACCTACCGTTCAAGATGAAGTTTCGCACCTCCGGTCTCTATATCTCGGCCATTCCACCGATATTGGTAGGTGTCGTCGTTGGGGTTCTGGCCGCGATCATGGGGGTCGGCGGCGGCTTCATCATGGTGCCGGCGATGATTTACCTGTTGGGGATGCCCACCAAGGTTGTGGTCGGGACCTCGCTGTTCCAGATCATCTTTGTCACCGCCTTCACCACGTTGATGCACGCAACTACCAACTACACGGTAGATATGGGTCTGGCAGTGTTGTTGCTGGTCGGCGGTGTCATAGGCGCGCAGATCGGGGCGCGGATAGGTGTAAAGCTGAAGGCCGAACAGCTTCGGATCCTGCTGGCGATCATGGTGCTGGCGGTCTGTGCCAAACTGGGGCTGGACCTGTTGCTGGAGCCAAGTGAGCTTTTTGCTATCGGCGCGGGGGGGCACTGACATGATACGCTTTTTGCTTGCCCTGTTCCTCGTTACCGCCCTGCCTGCAAAAGCGCAGGAAAGTGTCGTTGCCGGACTAAGCCAAAACCGCGTTGCCATTACCGCAACCTTCGTTGGCTCAGAAATCCTGATATTCGGCGCAATCAAGCGTGACACCCCGGCGCCAGACGCAGGTGACCTTAACGTCATCATCGTCGTTTCCGGCCCTTCACAACCACTAAGCGTGCGCCGAAAATCCAAGCGTTACGGCATTTGGGTCAACGGCGCCGCAACGGAAATTGAGGCCGCGCCCAGTTTTTATGCTGTTGCCACTTCTGCGCCTTTGTCTCAGGCGATCACCGAAGCCGAGGACTTGCGCCACCATATCTCAATCCCAAACGCGATAAGTCTGGAAGATCACTCGGCTGAAGCAATGGAATTTGCAGAAGCTGTGATCCGTATTCGCGAAAATCAAGGGCTCTACAAGCTGGAAGAAGGTGTCGTGAACCTGCAGGAAGATACCCTGTTTGACACGTCAGTTTCCCTTCCGGCCAACCTGACCGAAGGTGAATACCACGCACGCATATACCTGACCCGGGGCGGAGAAGTTGTTTCTGATTTTGACACGATGATAAATGTGCAAAAAGTTGGCATTGAACGTTGGATGTATAATCTGGCCCATGAAAGACCACTGATTTACGGGTTGCTTTCCCTGATCATCGCCATTGCTGCTGGCTGGGGCGCTTCGACCTTTTTCCGGGTAGTTTTACGTAGCTAAACGCTGATCTCTGCCAGATTATCCACGCCCGACATAGGGCATGTTTGTTGCCATGATGGTCATGTTCAGCACATTCGCCTCCAAAGGCAAGTCCGCCATCTGGTGAACGGCGCGGGCCACATCTTCGACCGCCATGGTTGGCGGCGGGGTTTCCCCCTTTTCCACCGCCTTGTCGATGATGCCCTGCAGCAAGTCGGTGCGGGCATTGCCGATATCGATCTGACCGCAAGCGATGTTAAAGGGACGCCCATCCAGCGCAATCGTCCGTGTCAGGCCGGTTATGGCGTGTTTTGTCGTCGTATAGGTCACCGACCCTTCGCGCGGTGACGTTGCCGAGATTGAACCGTTATTGATGATCCGTCCGCCCTGTGGGTCCTGACGACGCATCCGTGCAAAAGCGGCACGGGCGCACAGGAACATACCGGTCAGATTGACGTCCAGCGCGGCTTGCCAGTTTTCAAGCGAGACCTCGTCAATCGGTGCAGCAGGCGTGAAAATGCCCGCATTGTTAAACAGCACGTCAACGCGTCCGAATTCGTCAAATACCCGCTCAACCGCTTCCGCTTGCGTCACGTCTGCGGGCAGGATCACTGCGTTTTCAATCTCCTCTGCGACCTCTTTCAGCACCTCGGCGCGCCGTGCGACAAGCCCGACCCGCCAGCCTTTGGCTGCCATATATTCAGCGACAGCTTTGCCAATTCCGGCACTTGCACCGGTGATGATGATACTACGGGTCATTTTTGGTATCCTCCTCTGCTTGAAGGGTAAGGGGTGTTGGTTCTGCGCGCAGGTCAGAGGTGCCAAGCGCCTGCGAGGGCCGTGCCAAAGCATAGCGTTTCACCCAATGCAGACGCTTCTCAGCCCGCGTGATTGCGACATATGCCAGCCGTTTCCACAAAGGCAAACCGGCCTCGACTCGCCCCGCCCAGGCCGCTGCCGACAGGTCAGGGCCAAAGACCTGCACCTCCGGCCACTGGCTGCCTTGTGCTTTGTGGATGGTTACAGCCGCGCCGTGCAGGAAGGTTGCGCCCATGCGTGCTGCGAAGGGGATGAAAGGTTCTTCCTCGTCCGGGCGCTCAATTTTGACGATCGAGGCAGCCGAGACCTGCGGCTCTAACGCGCCGAAAACATGCAGACGCGAAAACCCTGCCTTGCGCCCCGGCCCCAAATAGACGCAACCTGCGCCTTTGATCAGCCCGCGCGCCTCCAGATCAATACGTTTTTTTCGGTGTTTCAGGGGCAATTCAATCCCGTCACAAATCAATGGTTCACCGGGAAGCAATTCATATTCCGGCGCATGATGTGCCATGCGAAAAGCGTGGATCAGGCGAATGCGGGTTTTGTTACGCCAGACCAGAACCGGGCTGCGCGCCATCATGTCAGCATTGACCCGAGGGGCGACCACCACCCTGTCATCAGATCGGGCGGCGTCCTCAATCATCCGCTCGAACCCCTCAAAATCAAGGTTATCGTCTGACAGGGCATGGGCCAGATCAAGGATCGGATTATCCAGCTCCTGCCGGTGGATACGATGAAGCTCCAGTTTTTTGGATGCCTCAAGCCGGTCAAACACCATCTCGCCCGATTGCCCGACAGGGGCAAGCTGGGCGGGGTCCCCAAACAGGACCAGCGTCGGGAAAATCTCGCGTAGATCCTCGTATTGCTTTTGATCCAGCATCGAGCTTTCGTCGACAAAACCGATATCAAGCGGATCATCCCGGCGTTTCCATCCGGTAATGAAGTCAGACCCGCGCAGGCCAGCCGTAGCAAGCGCCCCGAAAACCGACTTGGTTTCCTTAAAGAAGGCTAAAGCCCGATCAAGGGCGGCATCGGTCAGCCCCTCGACCACGGGCCGTTCGCCCTGCCCCGCCAGCCAGTCAGCAATACGTTCATATTCCGGGTCATAGACCGGCGTATAGAGAATTCGGTGAATTGTTGTTGCTGGTACGCCGTAGCCGCGCAGGACCGAGGCCGCTTTGTTCGTGGGCGCGAGGATTGCCAGCGTACGGCGATCCTTACGTGCTTTACCCTCCCAATCACCGGAAACCACGTCAACGCCAGCATCTTCCAAAGCTTTATATAGCTCGGACAGCAACATGGTTTTTCCGGAACCCGCCTTGCCCAACACCGCCAAGACGCGTGATTTCCCTTCGCTCATCGGCGTCAGATGGGCCTCATCCAGATCGACACCCGCACCGCGCAAAAGCTCGGCCACGCGGTCATGGGCTTCGGCCTGATCGTCAGAAAAAGTTATCGTGCTCATGGTCATGGCGCGACCCTAATAGGGCGCGCCTTGAGGGGGAAGAGGAATCAGGCGGTTGAAGCCAGATCATGAGCGACCTCGCCGGTATAGCCACGGGAGTACCTTAGCCAACCTTTTGATATGGCGCGGCTTATCCCGACACGCTGCAGGGTCGATGCGAACATCGTTTCATCCATCGACCACAGGCCAACACCAATTTTCTCATCCCCGGTGCCAGCCTCTCCAATCAACTCAGGCTCCAGCCCCATCAGGCGATAGATGCGCTGCATCCGAAGATCAAACACGCCTACCTAGTGACGCAGACCATAGGCCTGCATCAATTCTCCGGCGCCGATGGCAAGGGCTGCGGAAACTTGCTGTCCGGCACCTTGCGGGGTTAGGCAAAACCGGGTGCATTCCCAGATCAGAGGGCTTTCTATATGCACACCGCCAGTTAAATGGGAAAAATGATCATTAACCATGGAAGGTCCCGTCGTCGGCAGGAACCGCATGGAGCCGCCATGGTTACCATCGGGACGTTCCCAGATAACATTAAAGCGGGTTTTGGTCATCGTATTCGTCACGCTCAAACCCATTTTTGTCTACGCGCACATCCCAACCAAGGCGCTGTGCAAACTGCGCGGCACGGTCGTGGAACATCGAATCTGACAGGCGTGGAAATCGGGTAAGTTCATCTGCGTATAGATAACGTAACATGGCGGTCCTTCCTCCGGTTTTCGCAAGAAGGTGCCAAAAGACGGTTAACAAGTTTTGGGAGGAGCGTTCTCTTGGGTTAACCTTTTGTTAAGGACCAAGGGAGCAGCGTTATTCGCTGAGTATTCAGCCCGGCTCGGCAAGTGATACGATGTCATCCATGATGGTGTTAAGCTCAAAATCTTTTGGCGTGTAGACCCGGGCCACCCCCATATCGCGCAGCGCTTCCGCATCCTCCTCGGGGATGATGCCACCAACCACAACCGGTGTTTGCAGGTCCGCGTCTTTCATCCGTTGCATAAGTTCCTCAACCAAGGGCAGGTGCGAACCCGAGAGGATGGACAGGCCAACCACGTCAGCCCCATTTTTCGCGGCTTTCACCAAGTCCTCGGGTGTCAGACGGATGCCGTCATAGGTGATGTCCATGCCGCAATCACGCGCCCTTGCGGCGATTTGTTCAGCTCCGTTTGAATGGCCGTCCAGACCGGGTTTGCCAACAAGGAACTTAAGGCGCCGCCCCAGTTGGTCGCTGACCGCATCGACGCGGGCGCGGATATCCTCCAGCCCTTCGGTCCGGTTAGAGGGATTGGCGCTGACCCCTGTCGGAGCGCGGTATTGGCCGAACGCATTACGCAAAACGTCACCCCATTCGCCCGTGGTCACCCCGGCTTTGGCTGCATTGATTGAGGGGGGCATGATGTTTTCACCGGATTTCGCCGCCTGCCGCAGCTCCTCCAATGCGGATTTGACCGCATTCTCATCGCGCGCCGCCTTCCAGTCAGCAAGGCGTGCGATCTGGGCAGCCTCGGCTGCTTCGTCAACCTGCATGATCGCGCCATCCCCGGCAGTCAGAGGGCTGGGTGCGGCTTCTGTCCAGCGGTTGACGCCAACGAGGGTTGTTTCGCGCGTTTCAATGTCAGCAATACGTGCTGCGTTGCTTTCAACCAGCCGGGATTTCATATAGCCGATGGCGGCCACAGCACCACCCATAGCGTCGATCTGCGCCAGTTCGGCCAAGGCGCCAGCCTTGAGGGCCTCGACTTTGGCAGTGACTGCCGGGTTGCCGTCGAAAAGGTCGCCATATTCCAGAAGGTCAGTTTCATAAGCCAGGATTTGCTGCATGCGCAGTGACCATTGCTGATCCCACGGCCGCGGCAGGCCAAGGGCCTCGTTCCAAGCGGGAAGCTGCACCGCGCGCGCACGGGCATTTTTGGACAAGGTAACCGCCAGCATCTCAATCAATATACGGTAAACGTTGTTTTCCGGCTGCTGTTCGGTCAGGCCAAGGGAGTTCACTTGTACACCATATCGGAAACGGCGATATTTAGCATCTTCGACGCCATAGCGGGTACGGGTGATCTCATCCCACAATTCAACGAAGGCACGCATTTTGCACATCTCGGTGACAAACCGGATACCCGCATTCACGAAAAAGGAAATGCGCCCGACCATGGCTGGAAAATCTTCAACCGAAACCTTGTCTTGTAAGTCGTCAAGAACAGCCGTTGCTGTTGCCAGGGCAAAGGCAAGCTCTTCTTCCGGCGTCGCGCCAGCCTCTTGCAAATGGTAGGAACACACATTCATCGGGTTCCATTTTGGCAGGTTGGCGCGGGTGTAAGCCGCCAAATCGGTGATCATCCGTAAGGACGGTGCCGGTGGGCAGATATGGGTGCCGCGGCTGAGATATTCCTTGATGATGTCGTTTTGCACCGTGCCAGTCAGAGCGGAAGTATCCGCGCCCTGCTCTTCGGCCAGTGCGATATACAGCGCCAACAACCACGGCGCGGTGGCATTGATGGTCATCGACGTATTCATTTCCTGCAACGGGATGCCGTCGAAAAGCGCACGCATATCCCCAAGATGGCAGATGGGAACACCAACCTTTCCGACCTCCCCGCGTGCAAGGGCATGATCGCTGTCATATCCAGTCTGCGTTGGCAGATCGAAGGCGACGGACAGTCCGGTCTGTCCTTTGGCAAGATTTTCACGGTAAAGCCGGTTTGATGCCTGCGCCGAAGAATGGCCTGCATAGGTACGCATCAGCCAGGGACGTGTTTTCTCAGGTTGGGACATCGGTGACTCGCCTTGAATTGTTGCGCTGCAGCATTTTTTACAGGCGACAGAATATTTCGCAAGTCAGAAATTCACCGAAACATTATTACGCGGCAAATACTCGGCATACCGAAGGGCTCTTAAGCCCCTCGGTTGTTTGTGCAGGCCTTAGCGGTAGGTGAAAGAACTGATCTCACATACATTGATGCCAAAATCAGTCAGCTCATCCCCATCTTCAAACACGGCCTTGAAGTCAAAGATGCAATAACCGGTGCCATCGTCGAAATTGATCCATATGGACGAGTGATCAGCCCCCCTTGAGTGGTCCAGTTTGAATGTTAGTGCATGATTGGCCTGA
>CAZJYZ010000012.1:0-75229 GCA_964550345.1 uncultured Aliiroseovarius sp.
TCTCTTCCGGTGTATCAGGTACTTCGGGCGCCTGGGCCTCTGTATCCTTCAGCAGATCCAGCGTCACCACATTCGTCTGTGCTGGTTCGCCCTGATCCATATTGGTGATGTCTGGGGAAAAGGCAGCCACATGTTTGACGCCGTTTTCACGCAGCAGCTTTTGCACACCACGAATGGTCATGCCATCCTCGTGCAGCAACTTACGAATACCGCCCAGAAGCTCCATGTCGGCTGGGCGGTAATAGCGCCGCCCACCGGCGCGTTTGACCGGTTTTACTTGTGAAAACCGGCTTTCCCAAAAACGCAACACATGGGTCGGAACGCCCAGCCACTCGGCCACTTCGCTGATCGTGCGAAAGGCGTCGGGGGACTTGTTTGTCATAACTGATAGCCTGTCACTGGTATGGTTGGGACAGCCCCAAGGGCGGCCCGCCTAGCTTTTATTGCCCTCTGCCACCCGGTCTTTCATCAGGTGTGATGGGCGGAATGTCAGAACCCGGCGCGGCAGGATCGGAACTTCTTCCCCGGTTTTAGGATTGCGCCCGATACGGGCGTTTTTGTCCCGCACGCTGAAGGTGCCAAAGGACGAAATCTTGACCGATTCACCGGATACCAGTGCGTCAGACATATGGCTCAGGACGCTTTCCACTAATCCTGCGCTTTCGTTACGCGAAAGACCAACCTCGCGAAATACAGCTTCGCCCAGGTCCATACGTGTCAGCGTTTTGTTGGTCATTTCAATCCCCTCTTGTTGTCAACAACCATAGGGAAGATTGATTTTACGAGTCAATAACAATGGGTTGCAAAATGGACTGAATGTGGCCCCAGTGCGCACTTTTTCGCCTGTTACCAGCGTAAAACCACGCTCCCCCAGGCCAGCCCGCCGCCAATGGCTTCGGTCAGGACCAGATCACCCTTCTTGATTTTGCCCTCGGCTTTGCCCACGGACAGCGCCAGCGGGATAGAGGCGGCCGAGGTATTTCCGTGGTCTGCGACCGTGACAATCACCCGTTCCATCGGCACACCCATTTTCTTGGCGGTGCCCTTGATGATGCGAATATTGGCCTGATGCGGCACGATCCAGTCAATGTCGTTGTCAGACAGGCCGGCCTTGCCAAGCGCGTGATGCGCGGTTTCCGTCAGACGCTCGACCGCGCGGCGAAACAGCTGATTTCCCAGCATTTTGACCACGCCGGTTGTGCCCGTCGAAGAAGGGCCGCCATCAACAAACAGCATTTCCTTATCGCGCCCGTCGGAATTGAGGTCCGAGGCCAGAATGCCGCGATCTTCGTTGGTGCCTGTGGTTGCGTGCGCTTCCAGCACAAGCGCCCCGGCGCCGTCGCCGAACAAGACACATGTGGAGCGGTCGCTCATGTCCAGAAGGCGCGAAAAGGTTTCAGCGCCAATAACCAGAATGCGGTCGGCCTGACCGGTGGTTATCAGCGCATTGGCGTTCACCAGCGCGAATATAAAGCCCGCACAAACCGCCTGCACGTCAAAGGCAAAGCCGCGCTCCATGCCCAGACCTTTCTGAACCATGGTAGCGGTTGCGGGAAAGGTCAGGTCCGGCGTGGTGGTGGCGACGATAATGGCGTCAATATCGCCGACCAGCATGCCAGCGTCTTTCAGCGCCGCTTTGGCGGCCGCGATGGCCATTTGCGACGTCGTTTCATCCTCGGCGGCAAAATGGCGCCGTTCGATGCCGGAACGGGTACGTATCCATTCATCGGACGTATCGACGATATCTTCAAAATAGCTATTGGGAACAATGCGTTCGGGAAGGTAGTGACCAACCCCGCGAATAACTGCACGCCTCGTCATTGATGCCTCATTGAGCTTGGTCGCCTTGTGTTTCACGACCTGTTTCATTTTCGCGAGCGGCCGGCGCAGATGCAACCCTTGCCGCCAGTTTTTGGCTGAATTCCGAACGTGCCAGTGCTGCTGCCAACCCGACGGCGGCAGCTACTCCGGTGGCGTCAGCGCCACCATGGCTTTTGACCACCGTGCCGTTGAGGCCCAGAAACACTCCGCCATTAACCTGACGCGGGTCAATACGCTCCTGCAGGCGCATGAGCGACGACTTGGCAATAAAGGCCGTCAGGGTTGAAAACCAGCTGGCTTTAAAGGCTTCGCGCAGAAACTCGTTGCTGAGTTTTGCCGTACCCTCGGCGGTTTTCAGCGCGACATTGCCTGTGAAGCCATCCGTGACGATGACGTCAACTTTTGAGGAAGGGATATCGTCCCCTTCGACAAAACCGACAAAGCTGAATTTTCCGTTTTCGGCCGCTTCGGTAATCAGCTCGTGCGCCGCTTTCAGTTCGGAGCGACCTTTATGTTCTTCGGTGCCCACATTCAAAAGCCCGATTCGCGGCGTTTCCAAACCCAGCCCATTGCGCGCATAAGAAGCGCCCATCAGTGCATATTGCAGCAGGTCGGTCTCATCGGCGCGTATGTCAGCGCCCACGTCCAGCATGATGTTGAAACCGCCGGGATTACGCGATGGCCACAGGCAGGCAATGGCCGGGCGACTGACACCGGGCAGTTTACGCAGGCGAATCATTGAAAGGGCCATCAGGGCGCCAGTATTGCCGCAACTGACGGCAACTTCGGCTTCATGTGCCTTCACGGCCTCGATGCTGGACCACATGGACGTGTTTTGGCCCTTGCGCATGATATGGCTGGGCTTGTCGTCCATCGAGACCACGTCTTCGGCGTGACGGATTTCGCACCTTCCGGATAGGACGGCATGCTTTTCCACCAGCTTTGTCAGTGTAGGTTCGTCGCCATGCAGGATGAAGGCGACCTCGCCGTCACGATCCGCCAACAGCACAAGACCCGAGACGATGGCCCCGGGTCCACGGTCGCCGCCCATGGCGTCAACCGAAATTATGGTATGTTTGCTGTTCCCGCTCTGCATGGTCAGATTGCCCCTGAGACCGAGGTATCAGACAAGCCGGGCTGCGGCAACAAGAGAGGGCTAGCCCAGATCCTCGTCATCATCAAACAGCGCATCGTCAACCATCGAAACCACTTCGCGGTCGTTATAATGGCCGCAGGACGGGCATACGTGATGAGGACGCGTCAGTTCACCGCAATTGGAACATTCGTTCGGGTTGGCA
This sequence comes from uncultured Aliiroseovarius sp., assembly GCA_964550345.1. Lineage (GTDB taxonomy): Bacteria > Pseudomonadota > Alphaproteobacteria > Rhodobacterales > Rhodobacteraceae > JAAEUB01. Next base: position 3,120 of record CAZJYZ010000012.1, read on the forward strand.
GCAACCAATGCGTCATGGGCACGCCGATTGTTACGGCGGGATTTGGAAACTTTATTCTGTTGGACAGCCATGTCTCAACCTTTGCATTCTTGGGGGCCGTGGCCCGGTTTTCAAAGGGCCGTGGCCCAGTTATTAAAGGGCGGTAGCCCGGTTTTTCGGGCCCTCAGGCCCTTATTTTGGACGTTTCTGCCCGCATTGTTTCGTGAGTCTGACCGCCTCATACGCTGATCCGCGCGCGCTGCCAACCCATCTTGATAAGAAGGCCGGGAACATAGAACGATCTGGCGCATTTGCAAGCGGTTTTCCTGATCGGGCAATTTAATTGATTTTGCCGCCGTTTCCACCGTTGTCGCTATCATCCTTTGCCAGCTTATCGCGCAACCCCGCAAGACCGGCAAAAGGGCGTGCCTCTTCATCGCGCATCGGGGTTACGCCGGGGGCGGCAAAGACGTCCTGTTCCAGATGTGCTCCGTCTGCGCGCGGGTAGAGCGGCAGAGCTAAGGCCAGCGCCTCGCCCAAGACCAGTCCGAGGTCAATGACGCTCCCCAATTGCTCTTCACTTGTGTCTTCGGGCATTTCTTCTTCGCTGCCGGCTTCTGCCTGTTCCGGCATGTTTGCGCGCCAGATGCGCTCGATATCCTCTTCGATCCTTGTGGTGACCGGGGCCAGGGTGACCACGCAAGGCTGGACGATCGTTGCCCCCAGATGTGCCGTCAGGCGCCAGTCACGTTTTCCCACCGGTGCAAGCACCCCTTTCAGCGATACCTTGCGCAATGCCTGAAGGCCTAAATGTGTGCTCAGGGCCGCGATAGCAGCTTCAGGAGGGGTAATATTGATGTCACGGGATTTACGTCCCGCAAGCGACGACACCTCCAGCTCCAGGCTGAAAGGCGCCTTTTCGGCAGTTTCAGGGGATTCAGATGCCATGACTACTTTCATTTCTTGAACGTTACGCAAACCTTCTGTAAGCCGTTAGCACAGGCTAAGAAAGAGGCAAGGGGGCGCAATGCACGGGTTCAGGAAAATCGTCAAGTTGATGGCGGTGGCGCTTTTGGCCATGAGCATCGCATCCTGTAGCGCGACCTTCCGCAATCACGGATATATCCCTGCCGAGGAAGAGCTGGAGCTGATTTTGGTCGGGGTGGATACCCGTGAAAGCCTTGAAGGGACCATCGGAGCGCCCGGCACATCAGGCCTGTTGACCGGCAGCGCCTGGTACTACACGCAGAGCCGGTTCAAACATTTTGCCTATAACGCCCCGAAAGAGATTGAGCGCGAAGTGTTGGCGGTCAGCTTTGACGAACGCGGTGTCGTTGAAAATATTGAACGTTTCGGGTTGGAGGACGGTCGCGTCATCGTCCTGTCACGCCGGGTAACTGAAAGTAATATCAAGGGCATATCATTCCTGACTCAATTGTTTGGCAGCTTCGGACAAGTGGATGTCTCGAACCTGATCTAGGGTTTTCACGTCAGACAAAGGTGGGTGCGGGGCTGCGGCCTCAACCCTTGTCTGTGTCCTTCGCTTCAAATTTCAGGGCAACACCGTTGATGCAGTAGCGCAGCCCGGTCGGGGCAGGGCCATCCGGAAAGACATGTCCCAAATGCGCGGCACAGGCGGCGCAATGCACTTCGGTACGACGCATGTACAGGCTGGTATCTTCGCTTTCTCCTATGTTTTCAGGCGCAAGCGGCGCGCTGAACGAAGGCCACCCGCAACCGGCATCAAACTTGTCTGTCTGTTGAAATAAGGGGGCACCACAACAGATACAGCTATATTGCCCGGGCTCTTCGGGAAAAGAGTCGTTTGAAAAGGGCCGCTCGGTGGCGTGTTTTCGGGTAACTTTGAAAGCCAGATCGGAAAGCTGGGCTTGCCATTCGGCATCGGTTTTTGTGACTTTTTTCACGAAACTGACCTCTTTTAAGCAATTGTGCCCTATCATCTGTTTCACAGACTGATTTGAAAGGCCATATCTGGGGTGAACCGGGAATATTTAGGACTGGAACTGTTAGAGCCTGCGCTATGGACCCACTGGTATTTGAAAAAGGAAATTACCGCGCCCAGCTGACCCGGGCGCAAAAGGATATCCGGGCAGCCCAACATTTGCGGTATCGGGCCTTTTTCGATTCGGATGGTTCGGGGCGCGATGATGACGATTTTGACAAAAACTGCGCCCATGTGCTGATCGAGGACCGGCGCAGCGGCGCTTTGGCCGGTTGTTACCGACTGATGGCGCTGGAGAACGGGCGGGAGATTTCACATAGCTACTCTGCCCAGTTTTATGACCTGTCAGCGCTAGAGGCCTATCCAGGCAAGATGATCGAAATGGGGCGGTTTTGCACTGTTCCGGGTCTGCGGGATCCGGAAATACTACGTGTCGCTTGGGCCATGATGACGCGTATCGTCGACAATGAAGGCTTTGAGATGATGTTTGGCTGCTCGTCCTTTTCTGGGGTCGACCGCAATGCTTACAACGCGGCCTTCGCGCTGCTCAAGCAACGTTATCAGGCGCCGGAAAACTGGCGACCCCGGGTACGGGCGCCGGAAGTGGTGCATTTCGGATTGGATAGACCTGTCCAATCCGCCAAACGCCAAGCCATGCGCGACGTGCCATCACTGCTGCGTACTTACCTGATCATGGGCGGCTGGGTCAGCGACCACGCCGTTATCGACCGCGACCTTAACACCATGCATGTCTTCACCGGGCTTGAGGTTGCAAAAGTACCCGAAGGGCGTGCGCGTGTTTTACGCGATCTGGCAGGCTAAGGGGAACGCATCTTGCCAGCCGCGCGTTGACCTTGGCGCCGGAACCTCTTAGGTCCGCGCTTATGGCACGTGTTCCTTTGCTTCAGCTATCCGGCATTTCGCTCACCTTTGGCGGTGACCCGGTTTTTGACCAGCTTGATCTGGTGGTCCAGCCCGGCGATAGGCTGGCCCTTGTGGGGCGTAATGGCTCAGGCAAATCTACCTTGATGAAGCTGATGGCGGGGCTGGTTGAGCCAGACCATGGCACCCGCATGTTACCTGCCGGAACTTCGGTTTCATATATGGAACAGCACCCGGATATGACCGGCATTGCCACTTTGGGCGAATTTGCCGTGTCCGGGCTGGAGCCGGGGCAGGATTATCTGGTGGAGCAGGCGGCTGAAGGGCTGGGGTTTGATCCTGACAACGTGGTCGCAACTGCTTCGGGTGGGGAACGCCGCCGGGCCGCACTTGCAAGGCTTCTGGCCATGGCGCCAGACCTGATGTTGCTTGATGAGCCGACCAACCACCTTGATATTCAAGCCATCACCTGGCTTGAACGCCGTCTGAATGAGACCCGAGCTGCCTATGTGCTGATCAGCCATGACCGTGCCTTCCTGCGCGCCCTTACCCGTGCAACCCTGTGGTTGGATCGTGGAAAATTACGGCGTCAGGACAAGGGATTTGCCGATTTCGAAGCCTGGCGTGACAAAGCGTGGGAAGAAGAAGACCTTGCCCGTCACAAGCTCAATCGCCGCATCAAGGCCGAGGCCCGCTGGGCCGTCGAGGGTATCAGTGCCAGACGCAAGCGCAACCAGGGCCGTGTGCGCGCCCTGCAGGCCATGCGCGCTGAAAGTGCAGCACAGATCAAACGTCAGGGCCGGGCGGGCATGGCGCTTGAGGCCGGTCCGAAATCCGGTCGGAAAGTGATCGAAGCCAAAGGTATCTCAAAGACTTACGGCGATAAGGTGATCCTCAAAGATTTTTCTTTGCGCATCAATCGTGGCGATCGTGTTGCGCTTGTTGGCCCCAACGGTGCGGGCAAAACCACACTCCTGAACATGCTGATTGGCAAAGAGGCGCCCGATACCGGAAATGTCAGCCATGGCGCCGGTCTGGAGATGGCGGTGTTTGACCAAAACCGCGCCGGGCTGGACGAAAATGCCAGCCTGTGGGAAACCCTGACAGGCAATGCGGAACTGGGCATTTCAGGCAAGGCCGATCAGGTCATGGTGCGCGGGCAGCCGCGCCATGTGGTGGGCTACCTCAAGGAATACCTCTTTAGCGAAGCACAGGCGCGCGCGCCGGTGCGATCCCTTTCGGGCGGTGAAAAGGCGCGGCTGATCCTTGCCGGCATCATGGCACGCCAGTCAAACCTTCTGGTGCTGGACGAACCTACCAATGACCTCGACGTGGAAACGCTCGACCTGTTGCAGGAGCTTTTGGGCGAATATGACGGCACGGTCATTCTGGTAAGCCACGACCGTGATTTTCTGGACCGTGTGGCGGCAACCACAATCGCCATGGAGGGCGACGGGCGCGCCGTGATCTATGCTGGTGGCTGGTCAGATTATCTGGCCCAAAAAGGGGAAACCGGCGCGGATGCGCCGCAAAAGCCCAAAGCCAAAGTCGGGAAGTCCACCGAGGTGAAGGTAGAACCAAAACCCGCTACTCCCACATCCGGCCTCACTTATGTTGAACAGCACCGGCTTGAAGCTCTGCCCGCGGAAATTGAACGGCTGGAGGCCGAGATTGCCAAGCTTGAGGTTTTCTTGTCTGACCCTGATCTTTTTTCCCAGGCACCTAAGAAGTTTGAAAAAGCCGGCGCCGGTCTGGTCGAGCGTCAACGCGCACTGGCCGCTGCCGAGGAAGAATGGCTGATGCTGGAAGACAAAGACGCAGCTTCGTAGGCGGATATATCCCCCAAAGGCTGTTTGTCCTGAGTTCATCAACTTTTCATCTTGGTAAAAATACCTCCGCCGGAGGCCTCAAATCTCGCGCGCAGCGCGCCCGGCCCAACGGGAAGAGCGCCCATCTTTGATGGGCTGATGACAGGCGGGAGCCCCCCTTTTTTCAATGCTTTAAATGTATCCTGAAACGTTTGCGGATTGCCGCGTCGGTCTCGGGGTCAAAAGCTGCGCCGGTTTCACCTGACAGAATACGCTTTTTAGTCTCACTGGCATTGGCAATCAGATCGGGGCGTCCTTGTTCGGCCCATTCCTTGGGCGTGCTGCGGTCGGCAATATCCGGGTATAGGTACTCACTTTGCATCAGGGCCAGCGTCTGGTCCGTGCCAAGATAATGGCCCGGGCCATCCAGACAGGTCGCGCGCATCACATCAAGCGACAGGGCCTCTTCTGTAACTTCAATACCGCGAACACAGCGAAGCGCTTGCCCGATCAGATCGTTGCCCAATATCAGGCTCTCGTGACAAAACCCCAACAAAGACGCATGCATGCCCGCCGCCTCATAGACCATGTTCAACCCTGATAATCCTGCCAGCAGGTTTGAGCACATCTTTTCCCAGCCCGCCTGCATATCCGGTAATTTGGCATCGGCAAACCCCGCCGGTGAACCGCTGGGCAAGCCGTAAAATTGCGCCATCTGGGCACAGGCGGCGGTAAGCAGCGCCTGCTCACCGGAACCGCCCGACATGGCGCCGGTGCGCAGGTCGCTGACAAAAGGCCAGGGCCCGAATATTGCCGGATGCCCCGGTTGGATTGAATTGACGTACACCATGCCGGCAAGGCATTCCGCAACTGCCTGCACCACTGCCGAGGCCAGCGGGGCAGGGGCTGTGGCCCCGGCCTGTCCCGCGGATAACAGCAAAACCGGTAGGCCTGCGCGAATACACTCTTCCATGATCACACAAGCATCTGTGGCAAATTTCATCGGTGGCACCACAAAACAAACCGAGCAGGAAACAAAAGGGCGTGCCCTCCATGCGGCTTCGCCCCCGGCGATCATATGCAGTAGCTCTATCCCGTCCGCCACATAGTCGGGATCACTGAACGAGGTGCCCACATGTTTTGTTGTGCCCGCGCAACTGGCGTAAATGGTGTTGAGGTCCATTTCCCTGTTGTCCGTCACATCCCGCGCTACCATCGGGCGCTGAAAAAAGTGTATGTTATCAAGCTGGTCGGCGATTTTTGCTGCGTCATGCAGGTCTTGCAGCCTTGAATCGCGGTATTTTCGCCCATCAACATCCACCATATGCACAGCCGCGCCCGCAGTTCCGTAGTGAACTTTGGTGGCACTCAGATGCAGATCATGTTCCGGGCTGCGGCCAAAGAGGGTAACATCGCGCGCGGCCAGCGCCAGCATGTCCTCGACCAATGCACGTGGAAAACGCAGGCGCCCGTCCTCGCCCAGTTCAGCCCCCGCCTGTGTCATGGCCTTAATGCCGCTTTCGGGTGCATCCGCCAGCCCGATCTCGGCCAGCGCGTCCAAAGCTGCGTTGTGAATGCGTAGAATATCGCCTTCGCTCAGAGCGCGGTACTGGCCGCCGGACATGCCGGCCTGTATCGGGCGTTGGTCTTTGGCCAGAGGAGCCGCACGCAGGGCGCGCCGCGCAGAGCGGCCACCGGAGCGGCGTGATTGGGGTGCAGGTTGTGTCATATTGGATCCGAAACTTGAAACAGGGAAAGGGCGTAAAAATCAGTGCAAGCACGGCTTTCCGCGCGGCGCCTTGCCACGGCGTGCACCAATTGTGCGCCCAACAATGTCTGTTACCCAGTTTAGTCGATCCATCGTCACCTCGTCCCTCTATCAGGGCAGGCAAGTGAAACGCGGTCTTTTCTGTTTGCGCCATCTGGTCGTTTTCAGGATATTTTAATAATTTTTCTGTGTGGCACCCTATGGGCCTGTAGGGCAGGTTGGTGTAGAAGGATTCAGGCCACTTTCCACTCGCTACAATCTGCTCTATCAGGCGCGCATGACACGTTTTTCTTTCAGCCTGAACGCCAAAGATGGCAAAGCGCGCAGCGGTGTGATCCACACGAGCCGCGGCGATATTCGCACCCCTGCATTCATGCCCGTGGGCACCGCCGCCACCGTCAAGGCGATGATGCCGGAAAGTGTCGCGGCCACTGGCGCTGACATTCTGTTGGGCAATACCTATCACTTGATGCTGCGCCCGGGGGCTGAACGCATTGCCGGGCTGGGGGGGCTGCACAAGTTCATGAACTGGGCAAAGCCCATCCTGACCGATAGCGGTGGTTTTCAGGTGATGAGCCTGGCGGGGCTAAGGAAACTGACTGAAGAGGGCGTGACCTTTAAAAGCCATATCGATGGCTCCAAACACCAGATCACGCCGGAACGTTCGATGGAAATCCAGCGTCTGCTTGGTTCTGACATTGTGATGGCCTTTGACGAATGCACCCCGCACCCGGCGACCGAAAAACAAGCCCTTGATTCCATGCAGCTTTCCATGCGGTGGGCCGCCCGCAGCCGTGAGGCTTTTGGCGACCGCCCCGGCCATGCTTTGTTTGGCATCCAGCAGGGCAGTGTTTTTCAGGACCAACGCGGCGAAAGTGCTGAAAAGCTAAAGGCAATCGGTTTTGACGGCTATGCGGTGGGGGGCCTTGCGGTTGGCGAGGGGCAGGAGGCCATGTTCGGCGTGCTTGATTATGCCCCCGACATGTTACCCGAAGATCGCCCGCGCTACCTGATGGGGGTCGGCAAACCCGATGATATAGTCGGCGCGGTTAAACGTGGCATCGACATGATGGATTGTGTGCTGCCGTCGCGTTCGGGGCGTACCGGGCAGGTTTTTACCAGCCACGGAGTGCTGAACATCAAAAACGCACGCCATGCGGAAGACCCCCGGCCGCTGGATGAAAATTGTGGCTGCCCGGCCTGTCAGAATTATTCACGCGCCTATTTGCACCATGTGTTCCGGTCGCAGGAAATCATCAGCTCAATGCTGCTGACATGGCATAACCTGCAGTATTATCAGGACCTTATGGCAGGAATGCGGGCGGCAATTGCGGCTGGAACCTTCTCTGAGTTTGAGGCTAGCTTTCACGCAGGCCGTGAACAGGGCGATATCGACCGCTTGTAGGCCTATACTTTAAGACTGTCTTAAATTGTCAGCGCAAACTTGCTTGGAGGGTTCGTTCGGCCCTTGCCCTGCCGGGCGGGGCGGGGCAAAATGCCCCTCAATACCTTTTAGCGGTTGAAAAAGAGGGTGAGAGGCCCCAGATTAACAAACCGTGAACAGGAGACGGGTCTGGTTGCCGAAAAAACGGGGCCGGGCCGTCGGCCAAATACAAGGAAAAAGCATGAGCGAGCAACTCTCGATATCCCACCCAGTTCTGCCATTGCGTGATATTGTGGTATTCCCACACATGATCGTGCCGCTTTTCGTCGGGCGCGAGAAAAGCGTTAAGGCTCTGGAAGAGGTGATGGCGGATGACAAACAGATATTGTTGTCCAGCCAGATTGATCCCGGTGTCGATGACCCGGATGTTGATGGCATCTACCCAAATGGCGTGCTGGCCAATGTGCTGCAGCTGCTGAAATTGCCCGACGGCACAGTAAAAGTGCTGGTTGAAGGTCAGGCGCGGGTGCGCATCCTTGAATACCTTGAAAATGATGCATTTTTTGAAGCACGTGCTGAATTGCTTGAAGAAAGCACGGGCGATGACGACACGGTCACAGCCCTGGTGCGTTCGGTTGGTGAGGAATTCGAACGCTATGCCAAAATAAAGAAAAACATTCCCGAAGAGGCGCTGGCAGCCGTCGCGGAAACCCGTGAGGCAGACAAGCTTGCCGATCTGGTCGCCGGGCATCTGGGCGTTGAGGTTGAGCAAAAGCAGGAGCTTTTGGAAACTCTGAACGTCGCCGAGCGGCTGGAAAAGGTTTTTGGCCTGATGCAGGGCGAAATGTCGGTGATGAAGGTCGAGAAAAAGATCAAAACCCGGGTCAAAAGCCAGATGGAGCGCACCCAGCGCGAATATTACCTGAACGAGCAGATGAAGGCCATTCAGAAAGAGCTGGGCGACGAGGGCGAAGGCCCCAATGAACTGGCGGAACTGGAAGAACGCATTCGCGAAACCAAGCTTTCAAAAGAAGCGCTTGAAAAAGCGGAAGGCGAGCTGAAGAAGCTTAAGAACATGTCGCCGATGTCGGCCGAGGCCACGGTTGTGCGCAATTACCTTGACTGGATGTTGTCCATTCCGTGGGGCGTCAAAAGCCGCGTCAAAAAGAACCTTGTGAATGCGCAGAAGGTGCTGGATGACGACCATTACGGGTTGGAAAAGGTCAAGGAACGCATCGTTGAATACCTTGCGGTGCAACAACGTTCGCGCAAGCTGAAAGGCCCGATCCTTTGCCTTGTCGGCCCTCCGGGTGTGGGTAAAACCAGCCTTGGTAAATCCGTGGCGCGGGCCACGGGGCGCGAATTTATCCGCATTTCACTTGGCGGCGTGCGCGATGAAAGTGAAATTCGTGGCCACCGCCGGACCTACATCGGGTCTATGCCGGGCAAGATCATCCAGGCGCTGAAAAAGGCGAAAACCACGAACCCGCTTATCTTGTTGGATGAGATCGACAAGATGGGGCAGGATTTTCGCGGTGACCCGGCCAGCGCCATGCTGGAAGTGCTTGATCCGGAGCAAAACTCCACCTTCACCGATCATTACATGGAGGTCGAATATGACCTCTCTAACGTGATGTTCCTGACCACGGCGAACTCCTACAACATGCCCGGGCCCCTGCTGGACCGGATGGAGACGATCCCGCTGGCGGGCTATACCGAGGACGAAAAGCGCGAGATCGCCCGGCTGCACCTTCTGGAAAAACAGATCAAGAACCACGGTCTGCGCAAGGGTGAGTTTGAACTGACGGATGAGGCCCTGACGGACATCATCCGCTACTATACCCGCGAAGCCGGGGTGCGGAACCTTGAACGGGAACTGGCCAAGTTGGCGCGAAAATCCGTGACCCGCATCATCCGCAAGGACACCGAAAAGGTTGTGGTGTCACCTGAAGAGCTGGAAGAATTCCTGGGCGTGCGCAAGTTCCGCTATGGTCTGGCCGAAGAGAAAGATCAGGTTGGTGTTGTTACCGGTCTGGCCTGGACCAGTGTCGGTGGCGATTTGCTGTCGATCGAGGCACTGAAACTGCCAGGTAAGGGCCGCATGAAGACCACCGGCAAACTGGGTGACGTGATGAAAGAAAGCATCGACGCGGCATCCAGCTATGTACGCTCGATCAGCCCGGCATTGGGGATCAAGCCGCCTGTGTTCGAAAAGATCGATATCCACGTTCACGTTCCGGAAGGGGCGACGCCCAAAGACGGGCCGTCAGCCGGTGTCGGCATGGTGACCTCGATCGTATCGGTCCTGACAGGAATTCCGGTGCACAAGGACATCGCCATGACCGGCGAGGTAACCCTGCGCGGTAATGTTCTGGCCATTGGCGGGCTGAAAGAAAAGCTGCTGGCAGCTTTGCGTGGTGGTGTAAAAACCGTGCTGATCCCGGCCGAAAACGAAAAGGACCTGCGCGACATTCCTGATAACGTCAAGGAAGGCCTGACCATCATCCCCGTGAGCCATGTGCGAGATGTGCTGGAGCACGCTTTGGTATCCCCGCCTGAACCAGTAGAATGGGATCAGGCGGCAGAAGATGCGGCGGCTCAGGCTGCAATGAAGCCGGGCGGTGCAGCCAGTGAGCAGGTCGCGCACTAGTAAACCAGGCTAATGAACCTAACAACGAGGCGCGCCCATCCCGGCGCGCCTTTTTCGTTTCAGGGCGTGCCGCATTCTTCAGGAGACATCAAAGCACAGGCATCCTCCACAGATCTGATTCTCCTTACCGGATCAACGTTGAAATAATTCACCCAATTCCAACGGGGTAGTATTGTATGACTTATTTTGCTATTCTTCCCGCAGATAATAAAAAAAAACGACCAACAAAAACCTAATAACGAGAGCAGAGGCAGTACAATGGTTACCAAAGCAGGCAAAGCGACTCCACGCAAAACCACCACGAAGAAAACCACGGTGAAGAAGACAACGGCGCCAAAGGCCAGTCCAGTCAAGGCCGAGACGACTGGTTTTCAAGGCGTAACCGTGGCGCCGGGGCAGGAGGCAATGCGTAAAAAGGAACTTATTGACCTGGTGGTGACCCGTTCCGGTATCAAGAAGAAATTCGCCAAACCTGTGGTCGAAGCGATGCTGGATGTTCTGGGCGAGGCTGTGTCTTCAGGCAAAGAGCTGAACCTGCAACCCTTGGGCAAGGTCATGCCGAAAAAGCAGGCTGACAAGCCAAATGCAACAGTTTCGGTTGTCAAAATTCGCCAGTCAAAAACGGTGAAAGCGGCGTCAATTAAGCCAGCCCTGACAACGGCTGCGGAATAACCTCACCCGGCTGATAAATTGATGAAAATTGCTGTCGCCCGCACGGGCGCAGCGTTTTCTGCAAGCGATGCAGAGGGCCAGGTTGGCCTAGCCTGTCTTGGAGCGGCCATCAGGCGAGATAGCGTGCGGCGCGTGTTGCGCCATCCACCCGCGCACCTCATTCTTACGAGGTCTGGCAACAGGTAATTGTTCACCGGAATGGGTCAGGATGACATCTGAACCGCTCATGACCTCTAACCGGGCGATGGCCTGTCGCCCGACCCAATAGGACCGATGCGCCAGTACACCGTCATCTTCGCGGGTCTGTGAGACCAGATCACCCAGACGCGCCCTCAACAGGTGCTCGCCTTCTTCTGTAGTGATCAGAACATAATGTTCCTGCCCGCGCAGAGTCAGGATGCTGTCGACCAAAAACTGCTCTCCCGCAACTGAAATTGAGCGTGTCTGTACGGCGCTGCTCTTGCTGTTTGTTCTGCGCGCGGTAATGCTCCCACGAATTAATGGATCTACGAAAGCAAAATAAACCGCTTCGAAGATCAGGCAAAACACAATGCCACTGAAAATGAAGCCGGGCACCGAAACCTCGGAAAATAATCGGTCGGTATGCAGGCCGATCTGAAAGACGGTAATAAAGTATGACACCGAAAAGGCGGTAAGGTTCGAAACCGGTAAATAGAGCACTGGCAGCGAAAAGCGGCGCTGGCCGTAGGTCCATATTGACAAAAAAATATGAAATAGCAGGATATGAAGGGAAATGCTTACCGTCCAGGTCAGGATAACCTGCCAAATCTCCATTCTGCTCCGAAGGTAAATCGCATCGAAGGCAACAAAAACGCATATCACCAGAGCCAGAAATACGTAAAGACGTGGATGTGACATGATGGCCTGCATATCACGGGTCGAAACCACCAATTTTCGAAAAAAGATGTCGCGCGCAGTCAGTTCAGGGTAATCTTCTTCAGTCATGGGCTTCTTTAATCATAGGCCGGTACCATTTGATTTTTCTGGCTGGTACGATGCGTTAGTTCTTGGCCGGTGGTCAACAATTTCTTGATAAAATTAACGTTGACGTAGGTGCAACATAGGTTTTTTTGGGCTGAATTGATTTTTCCGCCTCTCAGACACAGAAACGGGCTTGCATTCCCTGCGTAACCGGCGCTAAGAAGCGCTCCGATAAGGGTGATTAGCTCAGTTGGTAGAGCGCTTCGTTTACACCGAAGATGTCGGGAGTTCGAGCCTCTCATCACCCACCATCGCCCCACTTAAACGCGGTATTATGATGGTTGCTCTACGCAGCCAAAGGCTCCCTTGTCTGTGAGGCGCAGGTACGTCACTGTCGGCGCAGGCGGTGGAGGGATTATGCGGGTCAACGCTTTAATAGGAGCTTTCCACGGGCGGCAGCGCCATCAGGTAAGCGGCAATGGCCCGGCGATCTTCCAAGGGTATTTCCGCCAGGTTTCTTCGGACGGCCTCCATGCCGTCCTCGAATTGGCCAGCCTCTGCATGGGTCATCTCAGGTTCAAGTGCTTTGAGGATTTCCGCCTGTGTCCAGCCCCCCAGCCCGGTTTCATCTGGCGTGATATTCGGGGCGAAGCTTTCGCTATCGGGCAGTGACCCTGCCATCCAGCGCGCATAGTCAAATCCACCCAGAGAACTGCGAGGTGTGTGGCATTCGGCGCAGTGACCGGCCCCCTCGACCAGATATTGCCCCCGCAGGATTTCGGCTGTGCTTTGCGTCAAGGCAATGGATTGCCCAGGTTTGAAAAACACCTGCTTCCACAGACCCGCCGCGCTGCGATTCCCTAAGGGAAAGCGCATATCATGCTGGGCAACGTCATTTTTGACCGCCGGTAACGTTTTCAGGTAGGCCCACAGGTCGCTGATATCCTGATCACGCATTCGGGCGTAAGAGGTATAGGGAAAAGTTGGGTAATAATGAGTTCCGTTCGGCGAGATGCCCTTTACCATTGCATTGGAAAACTCAGCTTCGCTCCAGCCGCCCAATCCCGTTACTAAATCCGGAGAAATATTGGGCGCGATAAAAACGCCGAACCTTGTTTCCAGTTCTCTGCCGCCACCAAGTTGCGGCTGGGTCATTGTGGTTGAGCCGGATGTAGCATGGCAGGAGGCACACCCGCCCAGCCAGAACACGGACCTCCCATCACTGGCCGAGCCTTCGTACCTAGTGGATTGCCCATCGCCGTCGGGTGTTGAAGTGGCGCGATCTGCGGACAGATTGCCATTCTTGGTCAAATCGCACCCAATGAGGCCAATCATGCAAGACAGTGCCAGTGCGGCAATACCTGATCTGTATTGTTTTGTTTTCTGGGGCTCGCAAGTAGTGGTAATCATTCAGGTGCCTTCGCAATTGTTCACGTCCAGACCAAGGATTCGCAGCCAGTAAAGACCCGAAAGCGGGGCACAAACTGAGCGATGCCCGCAGGTCGTCTGTCGGACTAGTCCAGCGTGTAGGAAACGCCAAATGCGACCTGATTGCTGGTAATATCGGTTCTTACGTAGCCGCCGCCGTTTAGTGTGCCTGAGATTTCCACATAGGCGATCTTCAGCTCGCCAAACACTGACCACGTGTCATTAATCTTGGCATCAACCCCGACAATCGCCTGCGCTGCCGGTCCGCCAAACTGATATTCCGACGTATGGCTGGTTAGTGCTGTGTTGGTTACTTCGACATGAGGAGTGGTAAAGCCAAGGCCGATCCCGGCATAGGGGGTATAACGGCTGTCGTTTTGGAACCGGTAATGCACATTAGCCGTGACGATGTTGATACCATCGGTAAATTCCAGCCGGCTCAAGCCTGCTGGCAGCGGGTTGGCGGCAACTTTCGCATGGTTATTGTCTGCCCCGATTCCCCAATTGGGGTTTTCATCAAACCACCAGATTGCACGCATGCCAAAATAGGGTGGCATTTGAAGAGGCTGGCCATCCCAGGATACCAGCGGCGATTGCGGGCCGTCCCCCAAATTCAGGTCGTAATACACCACTGAATCCGGCGACTCGTTAGCGCCAAGATAAAACGAAAGCACAGTTTCCGCCCGAACCGGACCAGTCAGCGCAATGCCGGCAATAGCGGCAAAGGTGGCGGCGGCAAGGCCGCGTGTTTTGTGGTTCGCGGTGGTTTGAGTGCGGCAGGAATAAGAGAACATGAGACTACTCTAAATTGTTCAGGACATCTTAGAGGTCGCAGAAAAGCAAGGTGGTCACAATCGAAAAATTGTTAAATAGGCACAAGCTTGCTGAATTTCATCGGAATGGAACAAGGCACAGAAGACTGCCGGACTAAAATGTTAGAGGTGATCACACCGGTAGAATGAAAAGTGCAATATAATCATAATATTAACATGTTATTCTACTTGGTTGAATGCTTGACCCTGGCGTTGCGGGCTGCAAGCGCTGCGCGGATTTGCCCCGGTGTTTCAGGCTGGCGAAATACATGATTTCGGTTGATTTGGCGCGTGTCTCGCCCGTTCCCGGTTTATGTTCAGAGCAACCAATATCCGACGCCCTTTTCCTGCATGCTGTCCGTTGAGGAGGTGATTCCAATGTCAAATTTTGGGCAAGGGGCGTTCCCTGCGAAAGACCAGTGTTAATGTCCCGCCGTTTTGTGCGCGCCTTGTTTCTATTCGTACCCGCAAACAACACGGTTCGCTTGCATAAAAGGTGCATTATCTTATGAACTGCACCAAAGCACATAATCCTGCCCGTTATTTTCACGGGGATTTGCGCAGGATCCGAACCAAAGGGACCTCTATGTCAACCTACCCGGAAATCTACGTCATTCGTCACGGGCAAACCCAGTGGAACACCGAAACCCGTCATCAGGGTCGCAAGGATTCTCCACTCACGGAGCTGGGTAAGGCGCAGGCCTCAGCTATTGGTGAGGCTCTGGTGGAAGAGTTGCGCGTGCGTCCGGAAATGCGCGCCTATGCGTCACCGCAGGGGCGGGTACAGGCCTCGGCTTCGCTGATGCTGGCCGGATTGCCGATTGAGCCAACAAATGATCCGCGCCTGCAGGAAATCGGGTTTGGGATATGGGAAGGTCTGACCTGGGACGATATTGCGGCCGGTTGGCCCGAAAAAGCGGCAATTGCCGAGAATGACCCGTTTTTGTGGCATTTTCAGGCGCCTGGTGGCGAAAGTCTGGCTGAAATCACTGACCGGTGCCGGGCCTTTCTTGAGGATCTGACCGGCCCCTCGATTATCCTGACCCACGGGGTTACCAGCCGGGTGCTACGCGGGATCTGGCTGGGGCTGACAGAAAATGATCTGGCCGGGCTACCGGGCGGGCAGGGGGTTATTTATCACTTGGCTCCGGGGCAGGAGCAGCGCGTTATTCGGGCCCATCCCTGAAGTGCTGACACCAGCTTTCAAAGGGCCTTGTTATTTCTGCCATCGGGTCGCACAACGCGACGGTAAAAAATGAACCCTTCATTCAATGCCCGCATGCTTCCCCCCAAAGATTTGCCCCAAAATATCACCCGACATGTTGCGACCCGAGGTCCGCAGAACTCAAGTCAGGCTTGGGTTTAAGGGAATTTCACAGGTAAGAGTGTCGCCTTAGCCTTCGTGGAAAAACCTGGTCACAAAAAAACTCTCACAACATGTAGTTGAAGCGCTTGACGGCGCCCGCTGCTATCCCTAAAACGCCCCTCACGCTTCGGGTTTCGCCCGGGGTTTCAGCGGGCGGTTGTAGCTCAGTTGGTTAGAGTGCCGGCCTGTCACGCCGGAGGTCGCGGGTTCGAGCCCCGTCAACCGCGCCACGCTGAAAAGATAAGGAGCCTGCGGGCTCCTTTTTCGTATCAGATCTTCAGATGTTTACGCATTGACGATTGGCGAGGAAGTGATTATCTGCACCTCAACGCGGTTGTAGCTCAGCTGGTTAGAGTGCCGGCCTGTCACGCCGGAGGTCGCGGGTTCGAGCCCCGTCAACCGCGCCATTTTGTCCCCCATGACCAACAGTGCCTTGTCTTTGTGCAATCCTGGCCTATCTGGGAGCAAAGAAAAGGAAAGCGCGTGAAAATTCTGGATAAAATATCGTTAACGACCGTATTGCTGATCTGTGCAACTATAGGGCTGGCACCCTTTGTCCCGCCCCATGTGGTTGAGAAACTGCAAATGCTGTTTTCCGGCAATCTGACCAAACCGATCGACATATTTGACCTCGTCATGCACGGGGCGCCGTGGGTCCTGTTGCTTGCAAAACTGGCGCGTATGGCCACAAGCGGCGCAGCGGCGCAAAAGTAGCATGCTGGAACTTCTTGACGCCCTAAGCCTGGAAATTGCCGTTCTGGCCGCCCTGACGCTTGGCCTGGCCCCGTTCTTTCCCGAACCGCATATATGGGAGAAACTGAAAATGTTGCGTGCCGGCACCTTGCGCCGCCCGATTGATATTTTTGACTTTCTCCTGCACGCGGCCCCGTTCGCGGTGCTTGCCGCTAAACTTCTGCGCATGGTAACGCTTTAGGGGCAGCCCTTCATCTTGGCTGAAATACCTCCGCCGGAGGCCTCAGATCTGAGCGCGCAGCGCGCCACCGGCACTGCCCCTCGAGTCAGGCCGAGAGTTTCGCCAATATGCGCGCCCAGGAGCGGATGCCTTTGTGAAAGCTCTCCATATTATATTTTTCATTGGGAGAGTGGATCTGATCATCGTCGCGGCCAAACCCGATCAGCATCGCGTCCATGCCTAAAATATCCTTAAAATGCCCGGCAATCGGGATCGATCCACCACAGCCGATATAGGCAGCTTGGCGGGGCCATTCATCCGACAGCGCCACCCGTGCTGCCTCAAATGCCGGGTTATCGGTGGACATTTGTGACGCGACCAAGCCGCGGGATTCGTGAAAAGTGACGGTGAAATCTTCCGGCAACCCGGCCTCGATATAGGCTTTGAAACTGGCATGGATTTTGTCCGGGTCTTGCTGCCCTACCAGTCGGAACGAAAGCTTGGCATGCGCTTCGGCGGGCAGGACGGTCTTAAACCCGTCACCAATATATCCGCCCCAGATCCCGTTCACTTCACAGGTCGGGCGCGACCAGATCATCTCAAGCGGTGTACGGTCCTGCTCGCCGGCTGGCCGGGAAAGACCCACATCTCCCAGATAAGCGCCGTGGTCAAAGCCCAGCCCCTGCCACTGGCTTTCGATCTCGTCGCTGAGCTCGGGCACATCGTCATAAAACCCATCAAGGGTAATGCGCCCGGTCTCGTCGCGTAACCCGGCGATCAGGCTGCTGAGCACATGGATCGGGTTGCCTGCAAGACCGCCGTACATGCCCGAATGCAGGTCGCGAGACGAGCCGGTAATGGTGAATTCTTCGGTCTGCATACCACGAAGCTGGGTGGTAATGGCGGGCACCGCACTTTCAAACAAACCAGTGTCACATATCAGGGCGATATCGGTGGTTAATTCGTCAGCATGTGCCTGCATGAAGGGTATCAGGGACGGTGACCCTGATTCTTCTTCCCCTTCAAGCATCACCGAGATTTGTGCCGGCAGGCTGCCGTGAACGGCTTTCCAGGCCCTGCAGGCTTCGACAAAGGTCATCAACTGACCCTTGTCATCGGAGGATCCCCGCCCACGGATGACCGTGCCTTTTTCGGTCTCTTCAATGGTTGGCTCAAACGGCGGGTTGTCCCACAATTCCAGCGGATCCACTGGCTGTACGTCATAGTGACCATAAAACAGCACATGCGGCCCCTTGGCGCCCGGTTGGCGCTCTGCATGACCAACCACCATCGGGTGGCCCGGCGTGACGTGCTTTTTGGTATCAATTCCAATGCTTTGCAGATCCTCCACCAACCAGTCAGCCGCAAGATCGCAATCGCCCTTATAGGCCGGGTCGGTTGAAATTGACGGGATGCGTAGCAAGGCCAGAAGGCGCTCCAACGCCTCTGGCAAGTCAGCGTCTATTCGTTCCAGTACGGCGTCTAATTGCATGGGATTCTCCTGTTCGTGAACGGTCGAGCCTAGCAGGCTGGTCTTCTCTGTCCAGAGCCTCTGGCCCCCGCCCGCCAGCCACGCTAAAGTGGCCGGAAGAAAATTTGCGGGAGACGATTATGCGTAAGGCGCTGACAACTTTTTTAGCCGGAATGGTGATTGCCGGTAGTGTAACGACGGCCATGGCGGCGCCGATTACAGTGAAACAGGCGAAAAAGCTGCTGTTCAAAGGCTCCAAGTTTGTCGTTCAGTATATCGAAGGCGCCGAGCTGGACACTTTTACCCGCGTTCAGGTTGAAAGCCTTGTTGACGCTCTGCAGGATCCAAAAGTCGCCAGACAATGGCAGGGGCTCGGGTTCAGTATTGATTATTACGGCGCCATAGCCGTCATACCTGACAGGCCAATCAGTGATAAAACCATGGGTTTTTCCAATAATCTGCACAGCCCTGAAGCAGCACAGGCAACAGCAATTGCTGCCTGCAACGCCTTGCCGGGCCCTGAATGTGTTGCAGTGGCGGTGGTTTTACCAAAACGCTATAAGCCGCGTGACTTTAGTCTGAGCCAGGCCGCAACCAACGGGTTTCGCGACAATTGGGGCAACCCGCGCGATCCGCAATATCTGGCATATTCTCCGTCAACCGGCGCATGGGTGATTGCCAAAGGTGCCGGGGCGGATGATGTGGCGGTAGAGCGGTGCAATGAACAGGCCTCGACTGCCGGTTCTCAAGATTGTTTGATAGGTATTGCCGACGAATAGAACACAAAGCAAAAAAGACTTGATCTTTATCAAAGCACAGGCCGTGGCAAACTGTATCAACGCATGTGTATATACGTTTTGATACTTTTTCAGTATAAAGCCTGAAAATATTAACATATGTGTATATGTTTTGAAACTTTTTCGGTATATAACCGGGAAGGCGACGGGAAATCAGACCGGGGGAAACGGGTTGGACTATTCTGCTAAACTGGATACTGCGCTTGAGGCCTTGCATGACGAAGGGCGTTATCGCACGTTCATTGATATTGAACGCAAGCGTGGGCAATTCCCGCATGCGACCTGGCACAAACCCGATGGCACTGAAAAGCCGGTCACCGTCTGGTGCGGCAATGATTACCTGGGCATGGGGCAGCACCCGGCGGTTTTGAACGCGATGCACGATGCGCTTGAGGCCACTGGCGCAGGCTCTGGCGGCACCCGCAACATTTCCGGCACAACCGTGTATCACAAAGAGCTTGAGGCAGAGCTGGCGGATTTGCACCGCAAAGAGGCGGCCCTGATCTTTACCTCGGCTTATATTGCCAATGATGCACCCTCAGCACGCTTCCCAAACTGTTTCCCGGCCTGATTATTTATTCTGATGCGCTTAACCATGCTTCGATGATCGAAGGGGTGCGCCGCAATGGCGGTGCCAAGCGCATTTTCCGTCACAACGATGTTGAGCATCTGCGCGAACTGCTTGAGGCGGACGACCCGGACGCGCCCAAGCTGATTGCCTTTGAGAGCATTTACAGCATGGACGGCGACTTTGGTCCAATCGAAGCCATTTGCGATCTGGCGGATGAATTTGGCGCCCTGACCTATATCGACGAAGTGCACGCGGTTGGCATGTACGGCCCGCGCGGAGCCGGTGTGGCGGAACGTGACGGCCTTATGGGGCGGCTGGATATCATCAATGGCACTTTGGCTAAGGCTTATGGTGTGATGGGCGGCTACATCGCCTCGAGTGAAAAAATGTGTGACGCCATAAGGTCTTATGCGCCGGGCTTCATCTTTACGACCTCTCTGCCACCAGCGGTTGCTGCAGGGGCAGCAGCCTCTGTGCGTCATCTGAAAACCGACCAGGAGCGGCGCGATTCTCAGCAGACACAGGCTAAGATCTTAAAGACACGGCTCAAGGCGCTTGGCCTTCCGATCATTGATCATGGAAGCCATATTGTGCCCGTCATGGTCGGCAATCCGGTCCATACCAAGGACCTGTCCGATATGCTGCTCGATCAGTTCGGAATTTACGTGCAGCCGATCAATTTCCCGACCGTACCAAGGGGCACCGAGCGTCTGCGCTTTACCCCGTCACCGGTGCACCAGTCGGGCGAGATGGACACCCTTGTACGCGCGCTGGATGACCTTTGGTCGCAATGTGCGCTGAATCGCGCCGAGCTTTCTGCCTGATAATACGCGGCGGGTGTTAAAAACCTCGTTTCATGCTAAAAGGTCTACAGGTATCCGTTCAAACGGCGAATCGCCTATATCTTGGGGAAATGGCGAATGTTCTTGGGGCGCAATAATAAATGATCGGGCGTTGGCGAACACCCATAGAGGAAGAAAAGTCAGAGCCGCGCAGCTTTGACGATTTTGAGCTGCGTCTTGGTGATCTGATGCGCGGTGAACGCGCCACCCTCGGCAAGTCCCTTTTAGACGTACAGCGCGAGCTGAAGATCAAAGCCACCTATATCGCTGCAATTGAAAATGCAGACACCACGGCCTTTGAGACACCGGGTTTCATTGCTGGCTATGTGCGCGCCTACGCGCGTTATTTGGGGATGGACCCGGAATGGGCCTATAAAAGCTTTTGCAATGAGGCCGGGTTTACCGTGGCCCATGGGTTGTCCTCTGACGCATCAACCGCCAAATCAGCGCGCCGGGAATATTCCGGTGATCCGCTGGCGAACCCCAAAGCCAGTTTTGTACCACAGGGCGAAAGCATCTTTGCGGGGATTGAACCGGGTGCGGTAGGCTCTGTTGCGGCTTTGCTGGCGCTGATCGGCGTGATTGGTTTTGGCGGCTATTCGGTTCTGCGTGAAATTCAGCAGGTCGATTTTGCGCCGGTTGAGCAGAGTGCCGGAGTATTGTCGGACCTCGAAGATTTCTCGGGTTCAAATACGGAGATTGCCGAAGTGACGGGCGGGGCGGGGCTAAACACGCCGCCTTCGGTTGAGGCGATGGACCGTCTTTATCGCCCGCAGGCGCTTGAAGTGCCGGTGTTGGTGGCTCGTGACGGCCCGATTTCGATCCTTGATCCGAACGAGGTTGGCGTGTTGGCGGCCGAAGGGCCTTCGTCGGTATCACCCATATTCGGAACCCCTGAAATGCCCGGTGAACTGGTGACGGAACAGCCGGTTGAAACCGTGGCATCCGCCGTCGAAAGTGGCGGTGTGCAGGTGCTTGGTGCCGATGCGCCAGAGGTCATGATCTTTGCCGTGCGTCCGTCATGGGTTCGCGTGCAGGCGGCTGATGGGTCGGTGATTTTCGAAAAAATCCTTGAAGCCGGTGAACAATATGTTCTGCCCAGCACCGAATTGCCGCCGGTCCTGCGCTCGGGCAATTCCGGGTCTGTGTATTTTGCGGTAAATGGCACGGCCTATGGTCCGGCTGGCGATGGCCCCTCGGTGGTCAAGGATATCGAATTGTCGCCCGAAGCATTGGCTGAGGTCTTTTTACCCGCTGATCCAAGGCGGGACGCCGATCTTGCAACCTATGTGGCCGAGCTGCGGCTGGGGCAGTAAGTGTGCCGCCACGCGGCGGTTTAAGGCCTTCGACGAGGATATTTTCAGCAAGAGGAAAAGGCGAGACTTGTTGCCCGGTGGCTTCACCGGTATGCAACATTTAATATTTTCCAGAAGGTCCGCGCATCATGTCCCATAATCCGATCCGCCCGTGGCGTGATATTGAGCGGCGTAAATCGCGTCAGATCATGGTTGGCAACGTACCGGTCGGAGGGGATGCCCCCATAGCGGTTCAGACCATGACCAACACGGATTCGTCTGATGTGAAGGCTACCCTTGCACAAGTTCTGGCAGCGGCCGAGGCGGGGGCGGATATCGTGCGTATCTCGGTCCCGGATCAGGCAGCCAGTCGGGCATTGCACGAGATTGTGGCAGAAAGCCCGGTGCCGATCGTAGCCGATATCCATTTTCATTATCAGCGCGCAATCGAGGCTGCCGAGGCCGGGGCGGCTTGCTTGCGTATCAATCCGGGTAATATTGGCAATGCGGTGCGGGTGCGTGAAGTTGTGCAGGCGGCCAAGGACAATGGCTGCTCGATCCGCATTGGTGTCAACGGTGGATCCCTGGAAAAACACCTGCTTGAGAAATACGGAGAGCCATGCCCCGATGCCATGGTGGAAAGCGCACTCGATCATATCCGTTTGCTGGAGGACAATGATTTTCAGGAATACAAGATCAGCGTCAAAGCCTCGGACGTGTTCCTGTCAGCTGCCGCCTATCAGGGTCTGGCCGAGGTAACAGATGCGCCTATTCACCTTGGCATTACCGAGGCGGGCGGCTTTGTTTCCGGCACGATCAAAAGCGCCATCGGCCTGGGTAATCTGCTGTGGGCAGGTATTGGCGATACCATCCGCGTCAGCCTGTCAGCGGACCCGGTTGAGGAAGTGCGCGTTGGTTTTGAAATCCTGAAATCCCTTGGCCTGCGCCACAGGGGTATTAATATTATTTCCTGTCCCAGCTGCGCGCGGCAGGGTTTTGACGTCATTGCCACGGTGGCCGAGCTGGAAATCCGGCTGGCGCATATCCATACGTCGCTGAGCCTGTCGATCATCGGTTGTGTCGTCAACGGACCCGGCGAGGCCCTGATGACCGATATCGGCTTTACCGGCGGTGGTGCGGGTTCGGGTATGGTTTATGTTGCTGGCAAGCAGGACCACAAGCTGGGTAATCAGGAGATGATCGAGCATATCGTCGGGCTGGTTGAAAAGCGGGTTGCCGTTATCGAGGCCGAGGCTGAGGCAGACGACGCGTAGACACCTGATGGGATGCACCCATAAAAAAAGGCCGTCTGCATCATGCAAACGGCCTTTGGTTTGTTATCTAACTATGCGTCAGGCTTTAGGGGCAGGGGGTTTGCCAGCTTTTCCGCCGGCGTTCAGAGGGTCTTCCTGCCGCTGAACGGTGCCTTCAAAATGTGCGCCGCTTTCGATGGCAATGGTCTTGTGAATGATATCACCTTCAACCCGTGCCGATGCTGTCAGGCGAACTTTCAACCCGCGCACACGGCCAATTACCCGGCCATTTACGACAACGTCGTCAGCGGTGATTTCACCCTTGACGGTAGCGCCTTCGCCAACGGTCATGGTGTGCGCGCGCACGTCGCCTTCGACAGTGCCTTCTACCAGAATGTCGCCTGTGGACTTCAGGTTACCCTTGATGACCAGATCGGCAGAAAGGGTTGAGGTTGGCGGTTTGGGCTTGTTGCTTGGCTGAGACTGAGCGGGGGGAGGCGGCGTTGCGCCTGCTTTAGGAGGTGTGGGCATAGTTTTTGCTTCGCTTTCACCGGCTTGTTTTGGTCTGGGTTCGTTAATTCTGCTTTTAGAAAACATTGTTTGCTGCCTTGATATATGTCATCGGGTTTGTTGCCTTGCCCCCTACACGTATTTCGTAGTGAAGATGAGAGCCGGTAGAGTTTCCAGAGTTCCCCATATCACCTATTCTGTCGCCGCGCGAGACCCTTTGCCCTTTTTGCACCTTAAAGGCGGAGAGATGCGCATAGCGGGTTTCAATTCCAAATTCATGCTGGATTGTGATCATGCGTCCGTAGCCGCTGGTCCAGGCAGCGCGGGTGACAACACCGTCTGCAGTGGCGTAGATTGGGGTTCCAACCGGGGCAGCAAAATCGGCGCCTTTGTGCATTCTTCCCCACCGCATGCCATATCCGGACGTGAAGCGGTAAGCGTCCTGTACCGGATTGCCAAAGGGTATTTTTTGCGCGGCGATACGGTAAAGGTTTACCCGGTCAAGCTGGTCGAGGATCGTATTGGCGCGAATGGCGTCCGGATCAAGCTCACCGTTCATAGTTGAGACGACCAAAGGCGTCATGGCGCCGCCCTGACCGGAATAGCCAAGCCGGACCTGATCCAGAATTTGCTCGGTTGACATGCCCGAGGCGCGGAACATCTTGTCGAGCGGGTCAAGCGAGATTGAAACCGCATCTTCCAATTGCTGGAAAATCTGATCATTACGTTCATCGCGCAGCCGTTGTTCGTAAATCATGTTCTGCGCAAACTCTTCTGATTCCAGCGCACTGGAGGCCATCAGATCGCGCTCGGCCGCCGTTGTCTCAAGGGCTGCGGTCAGAAAACCCAAAGTGGCATTGGTCTGCGCAGTGGTTTGCGGAGTTGTCGCTGATACGGCCTCGTCACTTTGCGCAGCTGCCAGCATGTCCTCAAGAGAGGTACGGGCGGCATCGCGTTCGCTCATGGTGCGGCGCAGGGTCGATTGAATGACACCGATGCCGGTCTCCAGCTCTTTACGGCGATCTTCGGAACTCAGCAGGGCCGATTGCATCAAGCTGACCTGTGCCAGGGCAAGGTTGAAACGTTCCTGAGCTGCCAGCGCCTCTTCTGCGCGGGTGTCGCGCTCGGCGGCAAGCACCTGCAGGCGTTCTTCGTAAAGCATTTGTTCGCGGGCGGCCTGATCGCGAATATTGCCCGAACCGATCGTGCCCATCAGCAGGATGGCTGTGGCAACAATAGCCCAGCCTACAAAGGCCACTGAGCCGGTCCATGCCAGCATTTGCCCTGACGAAGACAGGCGCAAAAAGCGCGTGCCATCTTCCGAGCGCAAAAATATCCGCTGCTCGGGAAAAGCCCGATTCAAAGCGTGATTCATCTTTTCAGTCAGCGTCTTCAGCAAACCCACCACCCTAAAAATTGTCCCTGTGCATCCGTCTTTTTGCGCGAATGCTGCAAAATTCTTACAGGTTGGAAAACGTTGGTGCAACAAAATTTTGGGCGATTCCATTGGTTTGCCAGAGAAGACCGGCAATTTCCCGCCTGTAGGCGATGTCACCACGATAACTATGCCCGCAGTGGATTTATCTATGTAAGAAAACAAAGCTCCCCCGCAATTTAACCGGTTGTTGAGCTTGCCGGCAAAAAGGATCACAACCGATTGGACCGGCAAATTGATCTGACGTTTCTTATCTGCGTTAACGGGTAAAGGGGTGTTAGCATACAAGATCATTTGCAGGCTTTTGTTTTGAAGCGGATGGCGTCAGAATATATGTGCCAAATGAACCAGACGGGGCGTAAATGAGCGACCAAAGTGAAGCCCCCGAAAACGCCTCGGAAAATGTTCCGGAGGCAGATATTGGGGAGGCATCGGTAACAGATGCTTCAGTGCAGGGCGGGGGTGACCCCAATGCCCCCGGCGAAAACCGCATTGGCAAGCGACGTGCGGGCTTGCGTCGTTTCTTTCGGCTTAGCACCGCGACACTTATCGGGTTTGTCATGGGGCTAGCCGTTATCTGGGTGGTCGGCCTGTCCCTGAGTGGTCGCAGCGCGCAATTCCCCGACTGGATCGTTGACCGGGTCGAAGCGCGCCTGAACACGCAGCTTCAAAGTGGTTCGGTGACACTCAACCGGATAGAATTCGGAGTTTCAAACACCTGGTATCCGCGACTTTCACTGGTGGACATGTCTTTGCGCGACCAAAGTGGGCTGGAGATTGCTCAGGTGCATCGGGTTCAGGGTGCGGCGCGGCCTTTGGCTTTGTTACAGGGGCAATTGGCGCCTTCGCGCCTGTCTCTCACTGGCGCGCAGGTCACCTTACGTCGCCGGGTAAACGGTGATTTTGACCTGTCATTTGGCAATGCCGGGGGCACCAGCGGTAATCTGGCATCAGTGCTGGACGCAATTGACGGCGTCTTTGCCGACGGCCCCCTGTCCATGGCGGAAACTATTGAAGCGGACGAGCTGACCATAACGCTGGAGGACGCCCGCACCGGGCGTGTTTGGCAGGTGACTGACGGGCGGCTGAAGCTCACGCAAAGCGACACGATTGTTGATATGAGTGTGGCCTTTGACGTCTTCAACCAGACCGAGGAACTGGCCGAGATCGTGTTGGGGTTTCGCACCGACAAGGCCAGCTCTGAGGCCAGTTTTGGCGCGACTTTTCAGAATGCTGCTGCGGCTGACATTGCTGCGCAGACCCCTTTGCTGACCTTTCTCAAGGTGCTTGACGCACCGATATCGGGGGCTTTGCGTTCGTCAATCAATGCGCAAGGGGAAATATCCGAGCTGGCCGGCACGCTGGAACTCGGCCCCGGTGCGTTGTCACCGACACCGGGCGTGAAACCTGTCAGTTTTGACCTGGCGAAAATATATATCGACTATGATCCCAAGGCCGAACGTATTAATTTTGCAGACTTTACCGTTGTAACAGAGCTTGGTCAGGCCAGCGGCAGCGGCCATATCTACCTGACCGAGTTTAACGACGGCTGGCCTTCGACGCTGCTGGCGCAGCTCCAACTGGCCGAATCCAGGATCACCTCCACCGAACTGTTCGAGGTGCCGGTGGAGATCGAAAGCGGCGCGGCCGATTTCCGGTTGCGTCTTAATCCGTTCACCATCGAACTTGGCCAATTGGTGCTAAGCCATCAGGGCACCGCGTTTATTGCCAAAGGTGAGGTTGCTGCCGAAAAAGACGGCTGGTCTTTGGCGATTGACGCTGAAGCAGCCGGGATCGAAGGTGAACAGGTCATGGCGTTGTGGCCACTGACGTTGGCCCCGGACCCACGAAGATGGGTTTCAGAATTTGTAACAACCGGCATGGTCGAGCGACTTAATGCCAGCGCACGCCTTGAAGCCGGCGCAGAACCGCGCCTGTCCGTGCAAGCCGGATTTCAGGGCGGAACGGTGGAAGCGGTCGAGCATATGGCGGTTGTGGAAAACGCCAGCGGTTATATGAGCATCGTTGATCAGAGCTTCATGGTGGTGGCTGAAGGTGGCCATGTAACCGCTCCGGAAGGGGGAAAGATTGAGGTTGCCGGAACGGTCTTCAGTGTACCGCATATGCCGACCAAACCCAGCCCGGCCCATGTCGACCTGCATATTGCCGGTCCGGCGCAGGCTATTCTGTCCGTGCTGGATGCCGAACCGTTTGAAATTTTCAAAACCAGCGAATTAGGACCGGATATTGCCAGCGGTGACGCGGTTGCGAGCGCGCAGATCGACCTGGTGGTAAAACCAAACCTTTTACCCAAGGATGTGGCTTTCACCGGGCTGGCCGAGGTGCGCAATGTCAGGTCTGATGTTCTGGTGCCGGGGCGGGTTCTTTCCTCGGACTGGGTTGAGGTTGCCTTTACCAATGAAAAAATCGAAATCACCGGAGAGGCTCGGCTGGGGAATGCGCGTGGCAGCGGCACGTGGTTTGCCGAGATCGGCGAGACCGAAATAGACGCCTCCCGGCTTGAGGCCAATATAGCGCTTAATCAGGACTTCCTGCAGGAATTCAACATAGGCTTGCCATCGGATACCCTGAAAGGGCAGGGCGTTGGCCAGCTGGTTCTTGATTTTGCCAAGGGGGAAGCACCCCGATACGACCTTGTATCTGACCTGAACCGGTTGGGCATCCAGATCTCCGATCTGGGCTGGTCGAAACCGCGCAACCAAACCGGGCGGTTACATGTGGCGGGGCGTTTGGGGGAACCTGCCTCTGTTGATATTCTTGAATTTGAGGCCCCCGGGCTTAGCGCCACGGGCCGTGTTTCCGTCCACCGCGATGGCGGATTGGACGAGGCGGTGTTTGAACGTGTTCAGCTGGGCGGCTGGCTGGACGCCCCCGTTACTTTCACCGGCCGCGGCCCCGATCAGGAGGCAGCCATCACCATCACAGGCGGTCAGGTCGACATGCGCCGGGCAACCTTCACCGGCGGTTCCGGTGCGGGCACACAGGAAAAAGATGGCCCGATCCGGCTGGTGCTGGATAAGCTGACCGTGACAGAAGGCATTGAATTAACTACCTTTACCGGTGATCTTAACCGCGCTGGTGGGCTGAACGGTACTTTTAATGCGCTCGTGAATGGCGGCCCCGCAATACGTGGCGTCTTGGCGCCGCAGGCAAACGGAAGTGCGGTGCGCATAACCTCTTCGGATGCCGGTGGCGTGCTAAAGGCAGCAGGGGTGTTTTCGACGGCCCGCGGCGGGGAAATGACCCTTGTTCTTGCCCCACTGGCAGGAAAAGGCACCTATGACGGCGACCTGACCATAACCAAGACCCGGATGGTTGGTGCGTCTGCCATGGCCGAGCTTCTGTCTGCAGTGTCAATTGTTGGCCTGCTGGAACAACTAGACGAGGAAGGTATCGCCTTTACTGAGGTCGAGGCACGCTTTCGTCTGACCCCGACCCAGGTGATAATCAGCCGCGCTTCGGCAATTGGGGCGTCGCTGGGCCTGTCTCTTGATGGTATTTACACGCTGGGTGAGGGCACGCTGGATATGGCCGGCGTGATTTCTCCGGTCTATCTGTTGAATGTCCTTGGCGAGGTCTTTACCAGAAAGGGCGAGGGATTGTTGGGCTTTACCTACACAATGACTGGCACAACCGAGGACCCTGATATTGCGGTTAACCCTCTTTCCCTGTTCACACCGGCAATGTTCCGCGAAATCTTCCGACGGCCGCCACCGGAATTACCAGATGAGTAATCATGAAACTCAGTGATTTTGATTTTGATCTGCCTGAACATCTGATCGCCACAAGGCCGGTCAGTCCGCGCCGGGGCTCAAAGATGCTGGTGGCTACACCGGATGAGATTGTTGACACCAACGCGGGCGCATTAGCTGACTGGCTCAGGCCGGGCGACCGATTGGTGTTGAACAATACCCGTGTAATACCCGCTCGCCTGACAGGCACCAGAACGCGCCTGAAGGCCGGGGCCGGGGGTCAGGATGCGGTCGCACAGATCGAGGTTACTTTGCTCGCACCTTTGGGCGGGGCTGTATGGTCGGCATTAATCAAACCGCTGCGCAAGCTGCAGATTGGCGAAGAGATTGTCTTTACCAACGGTCTGAGTGCTACGTTGCTGGCAAAAGAGGACGGGCAGGCAAAGCTGGAGTTTAACCTGACTGGTTCGGGATTTGACGCCGCACTCGAGGCGGCCGGGAAAATGCCTCTGCCCCCGTATATCGCCGCGAAACGGCCCGCTGACGCCCGTGACAACAAAGATTACCAGACTGTTTTTGCCGAGGTGCCCGGCGCGGTGGCTGCCCCGACGGCGTCCCTGCATTTCGATGAGGTATTGCTTGAGCGGTTACGGGCGAAGGGTGTGGAATTCACTCATGTGACCTTGCATGTGGGCGCAGGCACGTTTTTGCCGGTCAAGGTCGATGACATCAAAGATCATGTCATGCATTCCGAACGTGGCGAGGTCACACCCGAGGCGGCGGCTGAAATTAACGCCACCCGCGCAAGCGGCGGGCGCATCATTGCCGTGGGTACCACCGCCCTGCGCCTGATCGAAACCGCCGCTCAGGAGAGCGGGCAAATTCAGGCTTGGCAGGGCGCGACCGATATTTTCATCACGCCGGGTTTCCGCTTTCAGGTTGCCGATGGGCTGATGACAAACTTCCACCTGCCCAAGTCGACATTGATGATGCTGGTTTCCGCCCTGATAGGCCCCGAGCGAATCCGCGAGATCTATGCCCATGCGATCGCAGAGGAATATCGTTTTTTCTCGTATGGAGATGCCTCATTGCTACTGCCCGGAGGCAGCTAGGCGCGCAACACCCGGACGTCGTCTGGGTGAAAAGCCAGATGGTTTTTGATCTGGCGCACGTTCTTATGTGGCGATTCATAGGACCACGCCGCATCCTCGATGGTTGCGCTATGCCCGTGCAGGGTAAAGTAACTGGCTTTTCCCTTGTGTTTACAGGTGGTTGTGTCGTCGCTTGGCTCAAAGAACGCCATCGCTATGTCGGCGCGCGGTATGTACATGACAGGGTCATGTCCACTTTCGCGGACTTCCAGCGCGGCCTCGGTTTCCCCCAGAACAGCGCCGCAGGCACGGATTACCCATTTGCCCTCGGCTTTGCGAATTGTGATGTTATCGGCCATGCATCCCTCCCAGTAGGTGGGTGTGTATAACAGGAATTCCGCTAATCAGATCGGGTCAAATCGGCGCACAGGCGTCCTTGAGCCATTCCCGCGCGGCAGGAGAGAGGCGGGCGCTGATTTTTTCAAACGTTTCAAGGTGATAGGCGTTAAGCCATGCCTTCTCACCTTCGCTCAGCATCTCTGTAACGATCAGGTTTCGCTCAATTGGCGCGAAGGTCAGCGTCTCGAAACACAGCATATCGCGGTCATCGCCACCTTCCGGTTGCTCGGCTTCACGTACCGCGATCAGATTTTCGATGCGGATTCCAAAGGCCCCGTCGCGGTAATAACCCGGCTCATTCGACAGGATCATTCCCGGCTCCAAGGGCACTTCGGACAGGCGGCTCAGGCGCTGGGGCCCCTCATGCACACTGAGATACGAGCCAACCCCGTGCCCGGTGCCATGGTTGAAATCCTGATGGGCCAGCCATAGGGGGTACCGGGCAATGGCGTCCAGATCCCGACCAGCCAAACCACATGGGAAACGCAGGCGTGAGATGGCAATCATGCCCTGCAACACACGGGTAAAGCAGGCTTTTTCCTCGTTGCCTACTTTGCCGACCGGCAAAGTGCGGGTGATATCGGTGGTGCCGTCCTGATATTGTCCTCCGCTATCCAGCACCACCAGATCGCCGTCCTGCAGGCTGCGATTGCTGTCGTCGGTGACGCGGTAATGCATGATAGCGCCGTTGGGGCCGGACCCGGCGATGGTTTCAAAGGAAATATCTTTGAGCGCATTGCCCGCCCGACGCTGGCTTTCCAATTCGCAAACCAGATCAATCTCGGTCAGGCCAGCCTTGCCTGCTGTGGCATCAAACCATGTCAGGAATTCACTGACAGCTGCCCCGTCGCGCAGGTGTGCGCGGCGCGCCCCTTCGGTTTCAACCGCG
Organism: uncultured Aliiroseovarius sp.; assembly: GCA_964550345.1. GTDB lineage: Bacteria > Pseudomonadota > Alphaproteobacteria > Rhodobacterales > Rhodobacteraceae > JAAEUB01. Next base: position 33,953 of record CAZJYZ010000012.1, read on the forward strand.
TTTTTGCGGGCTTTTGGCAAAGCACAAGGGTCATCACCATAGCTGACCACGACCCCGGCGCGTTCAAGAATACGTAAAATGGCGACCGGACAGGATGATTTTTCCAACCGTACCGGGCCATCAAGTGCGGTCAGAGCCTCTTCAAAAGCACTGTCCGAGTAAAGCCGCACATCCGGGCCCAGATGGTTACCGATTTCGCTGTTGCGCGAGGGGTGGGTGAAGAAATCTACACGGCCGCTGGCATACAGGATGGCAAAACCCTGCACGACAGGAATGTGCGGGATGTCATCGCCGCGGATATTCAATAGCCAGGCAATGCTGTCTGAAAGCGTTAAAACTACCGCATTCTGACCGGCATCCTTCAGTTCCTTAGCCAGCTCCTCGCGTTTTTTCTCTTGGCTTTTACCCGCAAATTCAATAGGTTGAACCGTGATGTGCCCATGCGGAGGGGCTGGGCGGTCTGGCCAGATCTGATCAACCAGATTTTCACTGATGACCAGCTCGATCCCCGCATCAGATGTTGCTTTCTGTAGTTTTTCATAGGCCGAGATCGTATGCAGCCAAGGGTCAATACCGACCCGCCCGCCATTGGGTAAATTCTCAACTAACCATGGTCCCGGCTGAACCTCGGGCCAATCGACCGGTGTGAAGGCATCCAGATCCACCTGCTGGCGCACCTGATTGCGATAGCGGCCGTCGACGAAAACCCCGGCGCGATCCATCAAGGCTATGCAAAATCCAGCGGAGCCAGTGAAGCCGGTCAGCCATTCCAGCCTTTTGTCAGCGTCGGCAACATATTCGCCCTGATGGGCATCGGCCCGCGGTGCTAAAAAGCCATCCAGACCACAATCAAGCATAACCTCACGCAAATCCGTCAGCCGACTGGGACCTAGACTGGGATCTGCATGGGTATTGAAGCTTTGAAACATCAGCCCGCTTTCTTGATCCCGATCATGCGCGCGCGGGCGCGTGGATCACGGTCAAACAGGGCTGCCAGTTGTTCAGTCATGGCACCGGCAAGTTGCTCGACATCCGTGATGGTAACGGCGCGTTCATAGTAACGGGTAACATCATGGCCAATGCCGATTGCCAGCAATTCAACCATGTTTCGCCGCTCGACCATGTCGATGACGTCGCGCAGGTGTTTTTCCAGATAATTCGCGGGGTTAACGGACAAAGTTGAGTCGTCCACCGGCGCACCATCACTGATTACCATCAGGATTTTGCGCGCTTCGTGGCGGCACGCAATGCGCTTATGCGCCCATTCCAGCGCCTCGCCGTCGATGTTTTCCTTGAGCAGCCCTTCTTTCATCATCAGGCCAAGATTGGGCCGCGCCCGGCGCCATGGGGCATCGGCGGATTTATAGATGATGTGTCGCAGATCATTCAGACGGCCCGGCTGTTGTGGACGGCCTTCACCCAACCATTTTTCACGTGCCTGCCCGCCTTTCCAGGCGCGGGTGGTGAAACCGAGTATCTCAACCTTGACCTGACACCGTTCCAGGGTGCGCGCCAGAACATCGGCGCAGATCGCCGCGATGGAAATGGGCCGTCCGCGCATGGAGCCGGAATTATCCAGCAGCAAAGTCACCACCGTGTCGCGAAACTCGGTGTCTTTTTCGCGTTTAAAACTCAGCGGGGTGGTTGGGCTGACAATGACGCGCGCCAGCCGGCCGGCATCCAGTATGCCCTCTTCCAGATCAAATTCCCACGACCGGTTCTGCTGTGCCTGCAATCGACGCTGAAGCTTGTTGGCAAGGCGGCCAACTGCGCCTTTCAGGGGATCAAGTTGCTGATCGAGATAGGCTCGCAGGCGTTCCAGCTCGGCCGGTTCAGCTAAATCTTCAGCTCTGATTTCTTCGTCAAAATCAGTTAGATACGCCTGATAGTTCGGGTCGGCGTCGCTAATGGGGGCAGGGGGTGGCGGCTCCATCGGCGCGTCGCCTTCCGGCATCTCCGCCTCGTCGCCCAGTTCCATATCCGATAGATCGTCCATGGAAACCTGTGCCTGACTTTCATCCAGCACCTCGTCCTGACTTTGCTCGGGATTAGCCTCGTTTTCCTCGGCGCCGTCCTGACTGTCTTCCTGACCCTCTTCCTGCGCCTGATCCTCGTCAGGCTCAGCCTGATCGTCGGATTCCTCGTCCTCCATATCCGGGTCTTCACCCAGCTGGTCGCCAAAGCCGAGATCCTGAATAATCTGGCGGGCGAATTTAGCAAAAATCTTTTGGTCAGAAAGGCTTGCGTCAAGGTCTTCAAGTGTACTCGCCGCTTGCCCCTCGATAAACTCGCGCCGCAGCTCCATGACATTCTGTGCGCCGGGTGGCAGGTCGCGCCCGGTTGCCAGATGGCGCACCAGATAGCCGGCAGCCTCGGCCAACGGGGCGTTGGCGCCTTCTTTGATCTGGGCAAAGCCGCGCTGTTCCGCCTCGGCGCCAATCTTGGCGTCGATGTTGCCAGCAGTGCCGGGCATCACCCGCGCACCCATCGCCTCACAACGTGCGGTTTCCATTGCCTCGTAAAGATCGCGTGCCATCTGCCCTTCGGGGGCATAGCGATTATGGGTGGCCGCGTCGTGGAATTTGTGTTTAAGCGCATATGCATCCGCCGTGCCACGCGCCAGCAACACCTCGTCGCGGGTCATGCGTCGCGTCACCTGTGGCAGGCGAACTGCATCCGCTGACAAGCCCGGAGGGTCGACGGTAAAGCTGACCGCCAGTTCCGGGTCATCCGCCATGACCTTGGTCGCTTCGGCCAATGCCTTTTTGAACGGATCTGCCGGGTTATCGTTTGGTTTATTCATGAAGACACCCGCGCCGGGATATGGCCGCCCTGAAAGCTTATTTTACGAGCGGCATTCACCCCAGGCTAACGCTCGCTGCACTTTCCGGTAATTCCTCGTCAAAGCAGCGCTGGTAGAACTCAGCCACGGTCTGGCGTTCAAGTTCGTCGCATTTATTGAGGAAGGAAAGGCGGAAAGCATAACCTACATTGCGGAAAATTTCGGCGTTTTGCGCCCAGGTGATCACAGTACGCGGGCTCATCACCGTGGAAAGATCGCCGTTCATGAAGGCCGTGCGGGTCAGGTCGGCAACTGTGACCATCTGGCTGATGGTTTTGCGGCCGGTTTCTGAATTGTAATGCGGATTTTTCGCCAGCACGATCGCGGTTTCGGCGTCATGGCCCAGATAGTTCAGCGTTGCCACCAGGGACCAGCGGTCCATCTGGCCCTGGTTGATCTGCTGGGTCCCGTGGTAAAGCCCGGTCGTGTCGCCCAGCCCAACGGTGTTCGCCGTAGCGAAAAGCCGGAAGGACGGGTGTGGGGTGATGACTTCGTTCTGGTCCAGAAGCGTCAGTTTGCCGTCAACCTCCAGCACCCGTTGGATCACGAACATCACATCAGCGCGCCCTGCATCATATTCATCAAATACGATCGCGGTTGGATTTCTGAGCGCCCAGGGCAGGATACCCTCTTGAAATTCAGTAACTTGCACGCCGTCCTTAAGCTTGATTGCATCCTTGCCGATCAGGTCGATCCGGCTGATATGGCTATCAAGGTTAACGCGTACACAGGGCCAGTTCAGACGGGCTGCAACCTGTTCGATATGGGTCGATTTCCCGGTGCCGTGATAGCCTTGGATCATCACCCGGCGGTTGTGGCTGAACCCGGCAAGGATAGCCAGCGTGGTGTCCGGGTCGAATTTATAGGTGTGGTCAATATCCGGCACCCGGTCACTACCGGTTTCAAAGCCTTTGACCATCATATCGGAATCAATCCCGAAAACTTCCCGTACCGAGATATCTTCGGTTGGTTTCGCGCCTATATCCATATTCCCGTCCGCCATTTGTTCATTCGGTGCCAGCCCGCAGCGGGCCGGAGCGTATCCTGTTTGTGGTGCCTGATTTAGCGGGCGTGTGCAAGGGTAGCGGGCGCACAAACATTCGCGAAAAGAGGCGACACAGAATTTTTTGTAAGTGACCCCTGTTCAGGCATTCCGCCTGAGCGTCCTAATCCTTGAAGCGCCTGCTGACCTTGATCTGCTCCCAGGCCCAGACAACTTCCTGCAACTGGTCCTCATGACCACGGTCGCCGCCGTTCATATCCGGGTGAAGTACCTTGATCAAAGACTTATAAGCCTTACGAATCTCAGTTTTGCGCCAATGATCCTTTGCCTCTAGAATATCAATTGCGCGGCGCTCGGTCGGGGGTAACTTACGCGTTCCGGTAATGGATTTTCCGGGGTTTTGAGTGGCGTTTTCCCCCAAAACCTGATGCGGGTCGTCCACGCCCAGGCGCGACCATGCGCGTGCCTCTTCTGTCCGTTTCCCAAAGGGCTTGGTCTCACGCTCCCAAACCCGGTCCTTGTCTTGCTGATCCTCAATCTCTTTTTCTGTCGCCGAGTTGAAATAGTTCCACTTTAGGTTGTATTCTCGCACGTGGATTTTGCAAAACCACAGAAACTCGTCCAGGCTGTCCTGTGATTTGGGCGCCCTGTACTGCCCGCGTTCTTCACAGCCCTCATGCTCACATTGCCGGGTTGAGGTCTCAAACGCGCCAGACATACCGCGTTTGCCGCGGGGATTTTTTTTCTTGGCGGTTGAAACCGACATGTCGAACCCGAAGGGATCATCTTTAGTCATAGGATTAGCCTTTTCTACTCGAGCAGGAGAGTTTAGATGTTTTTCGGCGTGAGAGAAGGGGGCAGAGAAAAAAAATGAGTAAAGCAGAAGAAATTCGTACAACACTAGAGGCAGCGTTTACGCCAGAGGTGTTGGAAGTGGTCAATCAGAGCGAGGACCATCGTGGCCATGGTGGCTATTCTGATGGGGAAAGCCACTTTCTGGTTAAAATCAAGGCTGTAGACTTTGCTGACATGTCGCGTGTGGCACGTCACAGGGCTGTCCACAAGGCGCTTGGTGCAGACTTGGTGGGGCGTATTCACGCCCTTGCGCTGGAGATTTCCGGCTGAAACCGTTACTCGGCTGCGACTTCTCGCGGGCTATTTATTGGCGCAGTTTCGGCGGAAACATGCTCAGGAATATCCTGTGATTCTGCTGCCGAGGGCAGCAATGGCGCGTGGGAAGGGGTGATTTCCTCAACTGACACGACTTCCGGATCAGATTGAGTATCTTCTTTAATGCGTTGGAAAATCAGCATATTTTGGAATGTCGTAGTTTTACCAGTGAGGCCCGAGCGTGCTTCGACCGGCAGGGTGTCGCTGCGCAGATATTCCCACCCTTCGGCGCCAAGCTCATTCATGACCTCAGCCAAAGCATGGGCGAACTTGTCTTCGGACTTGCGTAAGCCATTGCCACGCTTACCTTTTTTCGGTGCTGGAACGACTTTGTATTCATATGCCACAGGAAATCCCCTTAACTGATCCACCCTATTTATCCGATTCGCAGGGTTCATGTCGCCTGCAGGCTGAACCTGCGTGATATCTGTGGCAAAAATGCCCTTAGAGAACGCGCACACGAGACGCGCCCCTGAAATACCCCCGGGCAAGCGGCCTGTTCCGCGTCGCGCTGGCGGGGTGTTCCACCCTGAAGAATACGGTTAATCCGGTTGTTTGAGATTGTACGCTGGTATAGCGAGGAAAAGCATGCCGGCCCGCACGGTTCAGAAAAAGGAGATCGTCATGGCCTTACTTGTGCGCCCGCTCAGGGCAGAGGATGAGGCCCGGTGGCGGGTCTTGTGGAAAGGCTATCTGGATTACTATGAAACGTCGGTTTCACAGGAAGTCTATGAAACGGCATTCCAGCGGATGTTATCCGGGGAGGAAGGCGAATTCCACGGGATGGTGGCCGAGTTAGACGGTGAGCTGGTGGGGCTGGTGCATTACCTGTTTCATCGTCATGGCTGGAAACTGGAAAAAGTCTGTTATTTACAGGATTTGTACACCGATCCGTCCGTGCGTGGAAAAAGCATCGGGCGCGCTTTGATCGAAGCAACTTACAAGGCAGCCGATGCCAACGGCACGCCAAACGTTTATTGGCTGACACAGGATTTCAATGCGCCTGGGCGCCGTCTTTATGACCGTGTTGGGAAGGTAACCCCGTTTATCAAATACCAGCGCTAGCAGGCTGGATGACGCTTACAGCCCCAGCTTTGCCGCCACCATTTCGTTCACGGCTTTCGGATTGGCCTTACCGCCGGTTGCCTTCATCACCTGACCGACGAACCAGCCAGCCAGTTTTGGGTTGGCCTTGGCTTTTTCAACCTGTGCCGGGTTGTCGGCGATGACCTGATCAACTGCGGCTTCGATCGCGCCGGTATCGGTGACTTGTTTCAGCCCTTCGGTTTCAACAATTTCCTGCGGGTCGCGCCCGGATGTATAGGCGATTTCAAAGACTTCTTTGGCGATCTTACCAGAGATATCCCCCTTGGAAATCAGCCTGATGATCGCTGACAATTGCACCGGACTGATCGGGCTTTCGGCGATCGAATGGTCCTCTTTCTTCAAGCGGCCGAAAAGTTCGTTGATTACCCAGTTTGCGGCCAGCTTTCCGTCGTTGCCCTCGGCCACTTCCTCAAAAAACGCGGCCGAGGCCCGGCTGGCAGTCAACACGCCAGCATCATATTCGGAAAGGCCGAAATCTGTGACAAAACGTGATTTTTTCTCATCTGGCAATTCCGGCAGGCCTGCCGCTATGTCATCCACCCAGCCCTGTTCAATTTCCAGCGGCAACAGGTCAGGACAGGGGAAATAGCGGTAATCATGCGCCTCTTCTTTTGAGCGCATGGAACGGGTCTCGTTCTTGTCCGGGTCATACAGGCGTGTCTCCTGCGTAACCTCGCCACCATCTTCGACAATGGCAATCTGGCGGCGTGCTTCAACCTCGATAGCCGCCTGGATAAACCGGAGCGAATTCATATTTTTGATCTCGCAGCGCGTCCCCAAATGGGCGAAATCCTGGCTTTCCATATAGCGTTCGTAATCGCCGGGACGACAGATCGAGATATTGACGTCAGCGCGCATGGACCCTTCCTGCATATTGCCGTCACAGGTACCAAGATACCGCAGGATCTGACGCAGTTTGGTCATATAGGCGGCGGCCTCCTGAGGGCCGCGAATGTCAGGGCGGCTGACGATCTCCATCAAGGCAACCCCGGTGCGGTTAAGGTCAACAAATGACATGTTCGGGTCCATATCATGGATGGACTTGCCCGCATCCTGCTCCAGATGGATGCGCTCAATACGCACGCGCCGGGCAATGCCGGGTTCCATATCGACGATCACTTCGCCTTCGCCGACAATCGGGTGATATAGCTGGCTGATCTGATAGCCCTGCGGCAGGTCCGGGTAGAAGTAATTCTTGCGGTCGAAGGCGCTTTTCAGGTTGATTTCGGCCTTCAGGCCCAGACCGGTGCGCACTGCCTGCTCGACACAATATTCGTTTATAACCGGCAACATGCCGGGCATGGCGGCGTCCACAAAGGCAACGTTTGAATTTGGCTCGGCCCCAAAGCGGGTGGAAGCGCCTGAAAACAGTTTGGCGTTTGAGGTAACCTGCGCATGCACCTCCATGCCGATGACAAGTTCCCAATCTTCCTTTGCCCCGGAAATGACTTTCGGGGCGGGGGATTTATAGGCGAGGTGGTCGAGCATGGTTCTTGTCCCTGATACGTGTCCCGGCGGTTCTAGGGCAGGGGCGTGGCTGGGGCAAGGGGGCATGGTTCGTGCAAACGAAAGACAGGCTCAAACCATGTCGGGTTTGAGCCTGTGCTATTCTGTTTGGCCAACGCTAATGGGGTTACCCCTGCGGCGTCTTGAATTTAAAAGTTCCAGCCAGCGCGTAAGGCGACGCTCTGGATTTCGCTTTGGATCTCAGTAGTTGGAACTGCCGCGGGACCAGCGATATCACGCATCGAGTATTCCAGCCCCACAAACATATGATCGGTCACCATGACATCCACACCAATACCGGCAACCCAGCCGGATTGGGTGAATATACCAGCACCGTTGTCATCAAACGAACCGAAGGAATATCCTGCGCTGGCATAGGCCATTGCCTTACCAATACTATAGCCAGCACGCAGTTTGGCGTCGCCGTAGAATTGCTGTATGGAACCCGGGATGGCAACGGTGCCTATGTTCGAAACGGTATAGGCGAGTTCCGCGCCATAAACTATCGACCCGTTTTGAATATTATAGCCTGCAAAGGCGCCATAAACATTCCCGGCACTAAAGGGGAAATCCGGACCAGGTACCCCACTGAAGAGCGCCCGTGCCACGCCGCTATCCGAAGCCGCCATACCACCGAGATAAAAGCCACCCCAGTCGTTGGCTTCGACGGCGGGCGCGACGATCGGAGCCGGTGTTTCAAGATTACCCGCCAGTGCAACGCCTGTGGACGCCGCGAATGCGAGTGTTGCCAAGGTTATAGTTTTCATATTTTCCCCCAAAAACTATGTTTATAATTTTGGTACCTGAGTGGAAATCGCTAATCCTACTAGGAAACGGCTACTCCTCTCCGGTGAGCGGTGCAATTGTAGGGGGGCGAACGCCCATTCGCTGGGGCGCGATGTAGCATTTTGGACGCTGTATTGGTAGTTTTAGTTCGTGGCTTTACTGCTGTCGGTTGTGCTGGGCCGGAACAGCATCGTCGTGATATAGGCCGGTTCCGATCCACCCGCCTCAGGTACTTTGCGGGCGGGCTCGCAACCTATCCTCGAGCCTCTTACCCCAATATGCGTGCCACCATTTCAGTGGTATCCCGGCTCAGGTCCTGCACCCCGCCTATACGTTCCAATGCCGCTTGCATCTGGGCCTGCCGGTCGGCGTCATAGCGCCGCCATGTCTCATAAGCTGATACAATGCGCGCGGTGATTTGCGGATTGACAGGATCAAGCCGGATCAGCCAATCGGCCAAAAGGTCGTAGCCGGCCCCGGACGGGTCGTGAAAGCCCGCAGGATTTTGCATGAAAGCTCCAAAGAGAGCGCGGAACCTGTTTGGGTTTTTCCATTTGAAATCAGGGTGTTTCGTTAGGGTTCTCACAAGTTCTACTGCTTTATCAGGTGCCGCAAAACTGGCCTGCATGCCAAACCACTTGTCCATGACCAAAGCGTCGCCCTGCCATTTGGCATAAAACTCAGCCAGTTCCTGTTGGCCCTTCCCGGCGTCCAGAAGGCAGCCAAGAGCGCCTTGTTTCAGGGTCATATTGTCAGCATTTGCAAAAATGTTGGTTGCGGCAGCCCCACCATCCAGCCGCGTGGTTAACGACAAAAGTTCCAGCGCCAAGGCACGTTTGCCCGATTGTTCTGCGTTTGGCGCATAGGCGCCCTGAACCTGTATTTCTGCAGACAAAACCACGTTCAGGTCTTTCAGTTTGAGCGCGATAATCTGGCTTAGTGCGTTTCTGGCTGTGTGTATTTTCAGTGGGTCTGGCGTCACTCCGGCTGAATGCAGGCTTTGCGCGAGATCGTCTTCGCCCGGGCGACGCAGGGCCAGAGCGCGAAAGGCTGGATCAAGCTGATCGTCGCGCAGCATCGTCGACAATGCGTCCAGATAGGCGGGATCAGGGTCGGCCCCGTCTGTGATCATCGCCATCAGCACCTCTTTCGACAAGGCGCGCCCTGCCTCCCAGCGGTTAAAGGGGTCGGTGTCATGGGCCAGCAGAAAAGCGCGCTCGGTCGGGGTGCTGTCGCGTTTGATGATAACCGGGGCGGAGAAGCCACGCAGGATCGAAGGTACGGGTTTTGTTGCCAGACCTTCAAAGGTGAAGCTTTGACGTGCCTCGGTCATTTCCAGCATGGTGGTTTCCAGCACTTCGTCCCCGTTCGGGTTTAACAGCCCGACATTGATCGGAATAACGAATGGTTCTTTTGTGCCTTGTCCCGGTGTTGGTGCGGTTTCCTGTTCAAAATGAAGCGTATAGGTGCCGTCCTTGAAGTCATCCCTGACTTTGAGCTTTGGTGTGCCAGCCTGCGAATACCAGCGTTTGAACTGGCTAAGGTCGCGCCCGGTCGTGTCCTCAAACACCTTGACCCAGGCGTCTATCGTGGTGGCTTCGCCGTCGTGGCGTTCAAAATACAGCGCCAGTGCGCGCGCATAATCGTCGTCCCCGACAAGGGTTTTCATCATGCCGATCACCTCGGCGCCTTTTTCGTATATTGTTGCGGTGTAAAAGTTGTTGATCTCAACAAAATGGTCCGGCTGAACCGGATGTGCCAGCGGACCGTTATCTTCGCGAAACTGACGCCCTCGCAAAGCCATGACATCCTCGATCCTTTGCACGGCGTGGCTGCGCATATCCCCGGAAAACTGCTGATCGCGGAAAACAGTCAGCCCCTCTTTCAAGCTCAACTGAAACCAGTCCCGGCAGGTGATGCGGTTTCCGGTCCAGTTGTGAAAGTACTCGTGGGCAATAATACCCTCGATCCTGGCGAAATTTGCATCCGTGGATGTGTCCGGACTGGCCAGAACGCAAGAGGTGTTGAAAATGTTCAGCCCCTTATTTTCCATCGCCCCCATATTGAAGTCTGAAACGGCAACGATTTGGAAGATATCAAGGTCGTATTCAAGGTCATAGGTGTCCTCGTCCCACTTCATTGAGGCTTTCAGCGCTTCCATGCCAAAGGCGGTTTTGTCTTCGTCTCCGGGACGTACCCAAAGGGCCAGTTCAACTTCGCGCCCTGACATGGTGGTGAAGCTGTCTTTGCGTGCCACCAGATCACCCGCTACCAAGGCGAACAGATAGGCGGGTTTGGGCCAGGGATCATGCCACTCGGCCCAGCCATCCCCGGACCCAACCGGGTTTCCGTTTGATAACAGCACTTTGAGATCGCTTTCGATGCGTACCTTAAAGGACGCCATGACATCCGGGCGGTCGGGGTAATAGGTGATGCGGCGAAAGCCTTCGGCTTCGCACTGGGTGCAGAACATGCCGTTTGAGAGGTACAGGCCGTCCAGGGCGGTGTTGGCCTTGGGGTTAATCTCAACCTCGGCCTCCCACAGGAAAGGGCCATCGGGCACGGCGCAGGTCAGACCCTTGTCGGTAACATCCGGCTGGACAGGTGTGCCGTCAATTGAAGCGCTGATCAGGCGCGGGCCCTCTCCGTGCAGGAAAAAGTCCCGCGAAACGGCAGCCGGATTAGGGGAAAACTTAATGCGCGCGGTGACACGGGTCGTTTCCTCTTCAAGGCGGAAGGTCAGGTCGACATTTTCTACCAGAAAGTTAGGCGGCATATAATCCGCCAGATAAATTGTATCCGGATTCTTGTCACTCATGGGGCGCTCCTGTTCGCTCCTGAATAGATGGAGAGATTATGGGCTGGTCACAAGGTTAAAAGCACCGGAATGGGCGTCTGGATATACATGGGGTTTGAAAGAGGGCAAAAATCCCATATATAACCTTACTAAACATATCAGGTTAATTCGCGTTTTAGGGAATCACAGATGAAACGTCCGGTTATTGGCATTATTGGCAATCACACCATGATTGATGGCACATATCCCGCTTTTACCGGTGGTGAGATGAATGCATCCGCGATTTCATGTGTCGCAAGCGCCATGCCATTACTCATCCCCTCGCACCCGGATTTTGTTGATGTCGATGAATTGATGGATATCTGTGATGGCTTCCTGCTGACGGGCGGGCGGCCGAATGTCCACCCTGAGGAATACGGTGAAGACGCAACCGAGGCCCACGGGGCGTTTGACCGAAGCCGAGACGCGATCACCCTGCCGCTGACCCGAAAATGTGTGGAGCGCGGCCAGCCGGTACTGGGCATTTGCCGCGGATTTCAGGAAATGAACGTGGCCATGGGCGGCACTTTGCACCCCGAGATCCGGGATTTGCCCGGCCGAATGAACCACCGCATGCCGCCTGAGGGCACGCTGGAAGAGAAATTCGCCCTGCGCCATCCGGTGCATGTCAGCGAAGGTGGGGTCTTTCACCAGATTTTTGGTGCAACCGAGGTGATGACCAACACCCTGCACGGGCAGGGGATCAAATCCACAGGCTCCAGCGTGGTGATAGATGGTCATGCGGAGGATGACACGCCTGAAGCGATCTATATCGAAGGCGCATCCGGCTTTGCGTTGGCTGTGCAGTGGCACCCGGAATACAACGCTGCCAATGATCCGGTGTCGCGCCCGCTATTTGAGGCCTTTGGCGACGCGGCGCGCGACTGGAAAAAGGGCATTCGCCCCGCGACGTTACGCTCGGCCTGAATAGGGCTTGACCTTCCCCCTGCTGGAAGGCCCAGACTTTGGGTCGGACAAGGGAGCGCGCAATGAAAAATATAGCTGTGATTTTGGTGCTGTTGGTCGGTTTAACTGCCGGGTTTTGGTGGTGGAGTGGTGAAAAGGCCAATGTCGCCACGGCACAGCAAACCGACAGTGCCACCGGGGAGGGAGCTGCCACCGAGATGGTTGCCGTGACCTTGCCCGAGCTGGAGGGGTCTGCTTTGCGTGGGCAAGGGTACTTTCAGGCCGTATGCGCCGCTTGCCACGGGCCGAATGCCGGTGGTGTTGACGGGTCAGGCCCACCGCTGATTCACAAAATCTATGAGCCCAGCCATCACGGGGATATGGCGATTATACTGGCAGTCAGACGCGGAGTTCAGAGCCATCACTGGCGCTTTGGCAATATGGCACCGGTCGAGGGTATAACGGATGCTGATCTGGTGGATATCATTACGTTTATTCGCTTGGTTCAGCAAGCAAACGGGATTACCTGAGTACGCAGGCCATGCAATGGGAAGTCTAGATATTTCCCTTTGCGCGCCCTGCCATATAGGTTTGAAGACGTTTTAGCCCTTCCACGATATCCTCGTTTGCACGGGCATACGAAAACCGCAAAGTCTGGTGGCCGCGTTTGGGATCAAAATCCAAGCCGGGTGTGACGGCGACGCCGGCGCCTTCCAACAGCTCGGCTGCAAAGGCGCGGCTGTCATCGGTATAGGCGGAAACGTCCGCATAGATGTAAAAAGCCCCATCGGGCGGGGCAAAGGCGGTGAACCCGGCTTTCGGAAGACCGTTAATCATCATCTGGCGGTTTTTGACATAAACCGCCAGATTTGCCTCGCATTCCGCGCGTGCCTCTAGGGCGCCAAGGGCGGCCACCTGGCTGGCATGCGAGGCGCAGATGAACATGTTTTGCGCCAAACGTTCGATGACACGCACATGATCCTCCGGCACCACCATCCAGCCTACGCGCCAGCCTGTCATCGAGAAATACTTGGAGAAGGAATTGATCACGTAAACATCGTCTGACAATTCCAGAGCCGACACAGCGCGGCCTTCATACTGTAATCCGTGGTAAATCTCGTCTGAAATGAAAGCGGTATCCTGCGCTCGGCATTTTTCAATCAGTGCGCCAAGGTGGTCCGTGTCCAGCATCGTGCCCGACGGATTGGCAGGCGACGCAATGATCAGCCCGTCAAGGTCAGATGGCAGGTCTTCGGGCACCGGTTGCAGGCGGTTTTCGGCCGAGGTTGCTATGCCCACCGGATTGAAGCCGAGGGCGGAGAGGATCTGGCGGTAGGAGGGATAGCCCGGCTCGCCCAGCCCGACCCGCGCGCCGCTATCGAAAAGCGCTGTAAACGCCAGCAGGAACGCCCCGGATGATCCGGCGGTAACGATCACACGCGCCGGATCAAGATCCAGATTATACCAGTCCTTATAAAGACTTGCGATGCCTGCACGCAGTTTGGGAATACCCAGAGCCACGGTGTATCCCAACGGATCACGCTCCAGCATGTCGCCAAGGGCGGCGCGCGCCGCTGTCGGGGCGGGGGTGCCCGGTTGACCAACCTCCATATGGATGATGTGGCGTCCAGCTTCTTCCGCCTTACGCGCGGCCTCCATCACATCCATCACAATAAAGGGATCAACCTTGCTGCGTCTTGAGTTTTGCATGTTTTCCCCCCTAATGTGCCGCCCGAGGGGTTACACCGCAAAAGGGGCGTGTCAATGGCAGGTATCAGGATCATGGCGATTGTTGCCCTGTTGGTGACCCTGTTTGCACCCGTCACTGTGTTGGCAAAAAGCGTCACCATTTTGCGCGACCCTGATATCGAACATGCAATCGGAGAGCTTGCCCGCCCGATGATCAATGCTGCCGGGTTAAGCCCAGCGCGCGTCAAGGTTTTTGTGGTACATGACAGCGCCCTGAATGCCTTCGTTGTAGATGCGGACCATATTTTTCTCCATTCAGGTCTGATCCTGAAAATGCAGGACGCTTCTGAGCTACAGGCGGTGATTGGCCACGAACTGGCGCATATTGCCAACGGGCATCTGGCGCGCCGGGCTCTGAACCTTCGCTCGGCCAAGGGGGCTGCGGCGATGGGGCTGGTCCTGTCTGCAATTGCCGCTGCATCCGGTGCTGGGGAGGCGGCAGGTGGGTTGGCGCTGGGTATTGCTTCATCTGCGGGCCGGGTTTTCCTCAGCCATACCCGCGCGGAAGAGGCAAGTGCCGATCAAAGCGGCATGCGCTTCATGGCGCAGGCGGGCATTGACCCGCAGGGTATGGTCGAGGTGCTGGAGATTTTTCGCGGGCAAGAGGTTCTGTCGGCCTCGCGCCGCGACCCTTACCTTTTATCACATCCTTTGAACCGGGACCGGTTGCGATCGGTAAAGGCAATGGCAGCCACGCTTGAAGACCGAACGCGCGCGCGTCCCGAGGACGATTACTGGTTTGCCCGTGCCCGTGGCAAGCTTGAGGCTTTCATTCGTGCCCCCCAATCAGTTGAACGACGCATAGCGCGGTCTGATAATTCTGACCTTGCCCGTATGCGCCGCGCCATTGCCTTGCACCGACGCCCGAAGCCTGACGACGCGATTGCGGAAATCGCAGCCTTGGTGGCAATGAAGCCAAACGACCCGTTTTATGCCGAGCTTCAGGGGCAAATCCTGCTGGAAAGCCGGCGGTTTGACGCTGCGATCGGGGCCTATGGGCGTGCCGCCCGGTTGGCACCTAAAAACGCTCTGATTCTGGCTGGATATGGCCGGGCGTTGTTGGCGGTCGATACAAATTCTGGCAATAAGCAGGCGCTTGATGTGCTGCGACGTGCTTATCAACGTGATCCACTGTCACCACGCCTGCTGCGCGATCTGGGGATGGCCTATGCCCGCGCCGGGCAGCCGGGCATGGCCTCATTGGTGACGGCTGAACGCTATGCGCTGATCGGCCGCTTGCGCGATGCGGCCACCCATGCCAAACGGGCACAGGGCCTGCTTGGGCGCGGCTCGGCCGGATGGAACCGGGCCGAAGATATTTTACACGCGGCCAGACAGGTCGCTGATTAAGGGAGAACTACATGTTGAAACGCTTGATTGCCGGGGTCGTCCTCGCACTGGCGCTGGTACTGCCGGCTGCAGCCACGGATATCACGGCTATGAACGGCGAGGAAACCGACGCCTTTCGGGCTGCCGTACGCGCGTATCTACTGGAGAATCCGGAGGTTTTGCTGGAGGCGATTGCCGTTCTTGAACAGCGCGAGGCGCAGGCGGCAGAGGCCAATGATGCCACGCTTGTTCAGGTCAATGCCGATGCTTTGTTCAATGATGGGTACTCGTTTTCCGAAGGTAACCCCGAGGGCGATATAACGATTGTCGAATTCGTCGATTATCGCTGCGGATATTGCCGCCAGGCCTTCCCGGAAGTTAAAGAACTTATCGCAAGTGATGGTAATATCAAGTTGATATTAAAGGAATTCCCAATTCTGGGGGACGATAGTATCTTAGCCTCAAGCTTTGCTATTTCGGCACAAATCCTGTTTGGTGATGAGGCATACGGCAAATTGCATGATGCGATGATGACCATGCGCGGCAACATGACTGAACCCAAACTGGTAGGTTTGGCCGATGATCTTGGTCTGGACGGCGCCGCCATTCTTGCCGGTATGGCCAACCCGGCTGTAAATCAGGTGATTGGCGCCAACCATGCATTGGCAAGCAGGATGGGAATTTCAGGTACGCCCAGTTTTGTGGTTGGAACTGAAATGCTGCGCGGATACCTGCCCTTGTCGGAAATGCGAAAAGTGGTGGCGCGTGCGCGGGCGGCCTCTGACGGGTGAGGCTGGCACTCACCATTTTTTCTTTCTGCCTGACTTTGGTTGGACCCGGTGCGCAAGCGCAGGGTCTGACTGCCTTGGCACACCTGTCCGGGGCCGGGGTTGAACTTGTTGAAACCGAAAACGCAGAGATACGCCTGACCCTTGGCATTTCTCAGTCGGTACCGTGGCGTATTTTCACATTGAATGACCCCAAAAGGCTGGTTCTGGACTTTTCAGAACTGGACTGGACCGGATTTGATGGCCCGGCTCTTGAAGCGGCAAACATGGAGATAATTAGCGCACAGGCAGGGCTGTATCGCCCCGGTTGGTCACGGATGGTGGTTGAGTTGGCAAGTCCGCTACATGTTTCCCAGGCCGGGATGCGCACGGGTGCACAAGGGGCGACTTGGGTAGAGATACACCTGACGCCCGGTACTGAAGCTGCTTTTCAGGCAAATGCGGGTGCGCCGCCAAACACACTTTTCCCGGAGGTTAGTGCTGGTCCAGACGCTTTCCCCGCTCATAAACGACAGGTAGGAAACCGCCCTTTGGTCGTGGTGTTGGATCCCGGTCATGGCGGTATTGATCCCGGTGCCGAACGCGACGGGGCGGTCGAGGCCGATCTGATGTTGCGTTTTGCCCGAGAACTCAAGGAAATGCTGCTGCGAACCGGCCGGTTTGAGGTGGTTTTGACGCGCGAGGCGGATATATTTGTGCCACTTGAAAGCCGGGTGACGATTGCGCGCCGCGCTGGTGCGGATGTCTTCATTTCTTTGCACGCGGATGCGTTGGCACAAGGGCGCGCTTCTGGAGCGACGGTTTATACCTTGTCGGACGAGGCAAGCGACCTGGCTTCGCAAAAGCTGGCAGAACGTCATGACCGGGCGGATCTTTTGGCAGGGGTTGACCTGTCGCATACGGGCGACGCAGTGGCGTTGGTGTTGATGGAACTGGCACGCATAGAGACAGCGCCGCGCGCCGCGCGTCTGGCGGATACTTTGGTCGAAGGCATACACGCCGCCACCGGATCGACCCATAAAACACCACGCCTGTCGGCTGGATTTTCGGTGCTCAAAGCACCGGATATTCCTTCGGTTTTGATTGAGCTTGGCTTTCTGTCCTCAGCCCGTGACCGCGAAAACCTGATGTCACCACATTGGCGACAAACAGCCGGCGAGGGTATACGCGATGCCCTGCTATATTGGGCAATTGAAGACGCAGCCGAGGCCATTCGCCTGCGCCAGTAGGGTAAGTTGTGATCCCGCGTTTTAGGTTACAGACCTTTAGCTTTGTAGCTTCTTGCCACCCGTTCAATGGATACCAGATAAGCCGCTATGCGCAGGTTATGCACATCATCACGACCATGCCATGCCTCCCGCATGGCCTGATAAGCAAAGCGCATCGTGTCATCCAGACCAGAGCGCACCAGTTCAAGCTCATCCGCACCGCGCAGGTATTTGGCCTTGAAATCCGGCCGCATGGACCAGGCTTCGCCCAGATAACGGTCAAGGCGTTCAAGTTCGTCGACCACAAGCTGGTGGCGGGCTTCTTCCTGACGGCGCTGCATGCGGCCAAAACGGATATGGCTGAGGTTCTTGACCCATTCGAAATATGAAACCGTCACCCCGCCGGCATTGGCATACATGTCGGGTATGACCACGGTGCCTTTAGCGTTGAGAATTTCATCTGCCCCGGCGGTGATCGGGCCATTCGCCGCCTCGATGATCAATGGCGCCTTGATGTTTTTTACGTTGCCGAGGTTGATCACCCCTTCAAGAGCGGCCGGGATCAGAATGTCGCAATCCTGCTCCAGCACTTTTGAGCCATCTTTGACATAGGTGCCATCACCGTAGCCTTTGACACCGCCATGTTTGGCGATCCAGCGATGCACTGCCTCAACATCCAGGCCGTCCTTGTCGACCAACGCCCCGTCGCGTTCAATGATACCAGTGATGATCGAACCATCTTCGCCACACAGGAATTTGGCGGCGTGGTAGCCCACATTGCCAAGGCCCTGCACAACGATGCGTTTGCCATCGAGCGTGCCGGAAAGGCCGCTGGCTTCGATATCTTCGGGGTGGCGGAAAAACTCACGCAGGGCATATTGGATACCGCGCCCCGTCGCCTCAACCCGACCGGCGATACCACCCGCATGCAGGGGTTTGCCGGTGACGCAGGCGCGGGCGTTAATTTCGGATGTATTCATACGGGCATACTGGTCTGCCATCCATGCCATTTCCCGTTCGCCTGTGCCCATATCCGGGGCAGGGACGTTTTGAGACGGGCTGATCAGGTCACGCTTGGCCAGTTCATAGGTGAAGCGGCGGGTGATCTTCTCAAGCTCATGTTCTTCGTATTTGCGTGGGTCGATGCGCAGGCCCCCTTTTGAGCCACCAAAAGGGGTTTCGACAAGCGCGCATTTGAACGTCATCAACGCTGCCAGCGCCTCGACCTCATCCTGGTTAACCCCCATGGCGTAACGGATGCCGCCTTTGACCGGTTCCATATGTTCCGAATGGACCGAGCGATAGCCAGTAAAAGTCTCAACCCCGCCACGCAGACGCACGCCGAAACGAACCGTATACGTCGAATTGCAAACCCTTATTTTTTCTTCCAGGCCGGGTGGCATATCCATGATGCCAACCGCACGGTTGAACATCATATCAACAGATTCACGAAAACTGGGTTCTTTAATGGCGGACATTGGCCTCTCGGGCTCCTTTGTGTTTTTCGGGCGCACGGAATCATATGGAATCGCGCTGCGACAATACCGCACAGCCTAAGACTCTTTGGTTAACAAGGCACGGGAAGAATAGGGCATAACAAATAATATGTATTTTTTCGGATGTTATGCCTTCGTAGCATCCTTGTTTACATTCCCGTGAAATCAACGGCATTAGCCTTCAAACGGGCAACAATACGGCCGAAAAAATTGGTGCTTTGCCAAAATTTTGCCATACGGGTCATGTTTAGTCATCCCGCTGAAAGAATGATTGATTCTTTTGAAAAATGCGCAGTAGCGCGGGAAACATTAGTGATGAAATGGTTAGCTAGTAGAAAGAAAAACGCTAAAACCAGACCCGTCAGGACTGGATTTCTCAAGGACGAAAACGGCTCGTTAGTCATTTTCGCGTTATTTATTTTTCTTTTGATGATCATGATCGGTGGTCTGGCCATCGACCTGATGCGATACGAAACCCAGCGTGCACGGCTACAGTCGACGCTTGATCGCGGGGTGCTGGCTGCAGCCAGCCTTGATCAACCACTTGGACCGGTGGACGTTGTCGTCGATTATTTTAATAAAAACGGGCTTGTGGCCTATATTGATCCGAACAATATCCTTGTTGAAGATACGCTGACCGCTCGGCGGGTGACTGCTTCGGCCTCTATGCAGGTCGACAGTACATTCCTGAGACTTCTTGGCATCAACCATCTGACGGCGCCTGCAGCAGGCGCTGCCGAAGAGAGCGCCTCACGTACGGAGATTTCCCTGATCGTTGACGTGTCAGGTTCGATGGGCTGGTCTTCATATTCCGGCAGTTCAAAAATTTATGAACTACGCCAGGCTGCCACGGAATTCGTTAATATTGTTCAATGCAACCCGGAAGACCCGACTGACACCGTTAACTGCACGGTCGAGCCGGACATGGTCTCTATTACCCTGATCCCGTATGCCGAACAGGTTTTGGCGGGGGAAATTGTTTTAGATCAGTTGAATGTCACCAACGAACATACCTCATCTTCGTGCCTGAACTTCACAACGGCCGATTATAATTCTGCCAATATCGATCCGACACAGCTCTATAACCGTACCGGGCATTTTGATCCGTGGAGGTCCTATTCCTCGACCCCTTCAAACTGGACCTGTAAAACAAATTCCTGGCGTCAGATTTTACCGATGGAAAACGATCCGGCTGATCTGCGCAGTGCAATCTCCAGTCTTGGGGCCAGTGGTTACACCTCAATTGATGTTGGCATGAAATGGGGCAGCGCGTTCCTTGATCCATCCTTTCAACCTGTCGTCGATGGTCTGATTGCCGCTGGCAACGTTGACGGGGCCTATAATGACCGGCCATATTCCTATACTGAAAACGGTATTAAAAAGGTCGTGGTTATCATGACCGACGGGGTCAATACGACCCAGCATTATCTAGCCGATGATCATCGCGATGGGCTGTCCCCGGTCTGGTACAATTCCTACTATGATGAGTATTCCATTTTGAACTCACATGGTTCCCTTAACGGTAATGATCATGAATGGTACTGGACCAATACGGGCGGCCATTGGGATGACCATCCGCGTGGGGATCTTGAACCCGGAACTGCCGTGCAGCTGACTTATCCGGAATTATGGCGGCATGTAACATGGGACTGGTATGACAATTGGTGGTGGTTGGAAAATTCCGGTTCGTCTTATGGAAACTCCACTAAAAACAGCCGTCTGGATGCAATTTGTTCCGCCGCTAAGGCGCAGAACATCACCGTCTATACTATTGGCTTTGAAGTCACCACTTCCTCGGCTGCGGTCATGGAAAGCTGTGCGTCCTCGCCAGCACATTTCTTTGATGTGGAAGGATCAGACCTTGGCGGGGCCTTCGCTTCGATCGCGCGCCAGATTTCTGCTCTGAGGTTGGTAAACTAAGATGCCGAATACAGGTTTCATAACAAGGTGGCGTAAGCATCTTAAAAATGAAAATGGTTCTGCGACCATTGAATTCGTGATCCTGTTTCCAGTCATCATGTTCCTGTTTCTGTCAGCCTTTGAAGTGGCCTTCTTCCTGACGCGCACGGTGTTGCTTGACCGGGCGGTTGATATAAACGTTCGATCATTACGCTTGGGGACGATGAGTCCGATGACACCGGACGAGCTTAAACGGCGTATCTGCAACGACGCGTTGATCTTTCCCGATTGCATGAATGCGATGATGGTCGAATTGGTGCCGATCTCCACGGATACCTGGGTATTCCCAAACCAGCAAATCACCTGTGTCGAGCGCGACGCAGAAATCCAGCCAATAGTTGAATTTTCACCGGGAACAGAGAACGAGATCATGCTGGTGCGGGCATGTGCGGTGCTTGACCCGTTCTTTGCCACCACCCCCTTTGTCATGGAACTGCCGGTAGATGCCTCTGGTGGATATGCGGTCGCTGCTGCTTCGACCTTCGTGAACGAACCTTGAGGTAATATTATGAAACTGCGTGCAAAAAACGGTGTCCTACGCACATTCTGGCAAGAGGATCAGGCCAGCCTGTCGGTAGAGGCCGTGATTGTGCTGCCGCTACTTTTATGGGCATTTATTGCCATGTTCACGGTTTTTGACGTTTACCGGACACGTAATCTTGCGGTGAAAGCAAATTATGCGGTGGCCGACCTGCTTTCGCGTGAAACCAACCCGATAGATACAAATTACTTGAATGGGGTTGAGGATGTGTACGAGTATTTGACACAGTCGGGGGCATCCAGCTGGATCAGGATCACGGCTGTAAAATGTCGTTACAATTGTGCAAATCCGGATACCCGTGAATTACGCCGGGACTGGTCACGGGCTACGGACGGACAAGTCTGGCTGGATAGTGCCGCTGTGAATACCAAATATCGTGACATCGTGCCGATCATTCCGCGCGGAGAACGGGTGATCATGTTGGAAACGAATATGCATTATGACCCACCGTTTAATACGATCTACTCTGGTATTACCCACCGCGAAATGAACGATATCACCATGACCCGGCCGCGCTTTGGGCCGCAATTGTGCTGGGTTGGTCGCAGATGCGGAAATACCTGACGCGCTGCTCTACCGGTTTTGTAAGAACAACGCCTGCATTGCAGTATGGGCAGCGGCCCGGGTCTGAGGCACTTCCATCAATACTTCATGTTCAGAACCTTCGATCAACATCAGCTCGCCTGATTGCCAACCTGCCATCCTGCGATGGATCGGGCGCGGGTCCACGATGCGCTCGTCCGTGCCCAAGAATGTCACAGCGGGATGCGGTGGGGCGGGAAGGCGCGCTAATGCGCGGGTTTCTACAAGGGCAGCGTATAACCAGCTCATGGACGGACCGCCCAACAGCAATTCGGGCTGCGCCGTGGCCTGCTGCTGCATCATCGAAAACATGTCCGCATCTTTGGTCAGTTGGTTGTCGTCAAAGACGGCAGTAGTGACATAGCTTTCAATTTCGGTCCCGGGTGCCAGTATGTGCCCCTTGCCGCCGTGGTGGCTAAGCCAAGAAGAGATCCAGGCCAGAGGGCGCATATGCGGGGCGATGGAAATGCCCCACATCGGTGCCGAGAAGGCAGCGGCTTTGACATCCAGCCCTTCATGAAGAGCACGCAGGCCAATACAGCCACCCATGGAATGAGCAAGTAAATAGAAAGGGCGCGGCAGTTCAAGCGCCTCGGCTGCCTCCAGCATGGCTGCAAGGTCCAGCTGGTATTCGTCAAAATCCAGTACATGTCCGACCAACCGTCTGTCGCAAAACCGTTGTGACAGACCCTGTCCGCGCCAGTCGATTGTCAGAGTAGCATACCCCTGCGCAGCCAGATCTTCGGCGACATGGCCGTATTTTTCGATATATTCCGTTCGCCCGGGGAACAACAGAACAGTTCCTGCAGCCTGTGTATCCTGTGCGGCAGGCCACAGACCAAGGCGCAGGCGCACTTTGTCGATTGTCTCGGTCCAGTAGGCTGCTCCGCCGTCCGGCCCATTGGCGATATCGGTGTATAAATCAGCGCTTTGCATGGGTCAGGTCAGCGAGCTGCCCAGCTTCATCGCCAGCCCCATATCACCGTCAACACTGAGCTTGCCAGTCATGAAGGCGGTTGTGGGGTTGAGGTCGCCAGCCATCATTGCCTCAAATGCATCCTGAGCAGCCGTCAGGGTCACGTCTGCGTCTTCGTCGCCGGCGCGTGCACCGTCTCCATCCACCATCACGGCCCCTTCGCCCTCAATCACGAATTTGGCCAGGCCGTCAAATCCGCCACTCATTTTATCGTTCAGCGCGGCGACTGCCGCTTCGATCACGTTACTCACTATCTGATCTCCATCCGGGCCATGACTGCCATGGCTGGTTTACGTTCACGGCAACTTTAACCTGCGATTGCAGGACCGCAAAGCCTAAACCACGGTGGGTGACGCGTGGGAAGGTATCATTTGTCCGCTAAAACTGAGATTTCACCCCGAAAACGAACTGTTCGCTGTTGGTTCCGGCATGCTGGCGGACCAACAGGTAATTTGCATAAGCAACTGTTTGCGCAAAAAGCCCCATCTGGATGCCAAGTGAAATCGCCGTGAACAGGTCATAATTTGAAATATGGCGCTCAACTCCACCACTGATTTCAACCCTGTCGTTGACCTGATACGTCGCCCCAGCCTGAAAAATATTAGCACTGCCAAGAACCAGATGCGTAAATGCACCGAAAAGTAACAGGCGTTCCGTTAGCTGGTATTCAGCGCCCAAAATCGCGGCGGTCAGGCCTAAATTACTGGCGGTTATGTATTGCATTGCGCCAAAAATATGGGCGTTGCCAAATCGGTGGGTAAAAGCGGCCGCTATATCGCCATTATCATTGATCGAGCCTGACAATCTAGTATTGCCACCGTTCAACGCCGTATCCACACGTAACAATTGCTGGTAAAAGGCAACGCTTGCCAAAAAGCCGTAGCCAAATGGGCCGGCTGGCACGAATTCGTTCCAGGCATCCTTGCTGTAGCCTAACGTGACCCGATGGCTCCCGAAATCGCCGAATACATAGGGCAGAGGCTGGAGGTTCGTGTAACCGGGCTGCGCGTAGAGATCCAAAATAACGCCAAAACCCAAATACACGCCGCTGGCCAATACCGCATAGGACAGGTCTTTTTGTGCGGCAAGGTAATGGCCGCTCCAGCCTATGTTTGTGGTCTGGTATTCTGCCAGCGCGAAACCACCTACGTTAAAACCGCCGTGGGTTTGGGGCTGGTGCAGGCCATAATATGCCTCCCAGCCGATCCAAGCCGCTGAAAAAGCACTAAAGGCGCTTTCAGGTGTGGCGCTGGAAATTGTGCGCCCCGGAAGACTGCCTTCGCCGCAGGCAACCACTAAGGAGCTAACCGCAGAAGACGGCGCGCTACTAGGTTCGCAGACTGGAATTAGCGTGTCTTCTGCTGCTGAAATATTTGTGGATAGGAAACTTATGCATATAGCAACAACCCAAAAATTGAAAAACTTCATGGCTTCCCCAAAAGCTCTACTATCCGGCGAGCTTAGCACATTTTTTTTCATGTCGGAAAGTTGAATGCGGTTGAGGCTAAAAAGATGGGCAATGGCTTCCTGCGGGGGTAGGATAGGCCTATGCGTATTACACAACTTTTTGCAGCGTTGATATGGCTGATGACTATTGTGCCAGGAAACGCCCAGGCAGGGCCGGACCCGGTGCGGCTGGATCAGTTGTTCGGCGCATTGCGCGCCGCTGAAGCCGATGAGTGGCAGGTGATTGAGGATGAGATACGGCTGCTTTGGGGGCAAAGCGGATCACCAAGCATAGATTTGTTGCTGAAACGTGGATTTGCGGCGTTGGCGGCTAAAGAAACCGATGCGGCAATTGAACATTTCACGGCATTGGTGGAAAATGCTCCGAATTTCGCTGAAGGCTGGAATGCACGCGCCACCGCGTATTTTAACGCCGGGTTGCTTGGCCCTTCATTGGATGACATCCGCCGTACTCTGGCGCTGGAGCCGCGTCATTTTGGGGCGCTGGCCGGGTTGGGATATATCTTTGAGGAAATGGGCGATGAACAGGCCGCGCTTGCCGCTTTTTACCGGGTTTTGCAGATACATCCGCACCGTGAAGATATTATTGACTCCATTGCCCGCTTGGAACTGGCCATCGGAACCTTCGATACCTGAACAGGGCAGGGCGCTATTTCGGCTAGTCTTTCATCCGGCATGTCCCTAAAACAGCGCGAAAATACGGCGTAAAAATACAGGCACATCATGTCAGACCAGATCATCCGGGCTGTTCTTGGCCCCACCAATACGGGTAAGACCCATTACGCGATTGAGCGTATGCTGGGATATCGCTCGGGTGTGATTGGCTTGCCCCTGCGCCTGCTGGCGCGGGAAGTCTATGACCGTATCGTCGCCCTGCGCGGACCAAGCGTCGTGGCCTTGGTGACCGGAGAGGAACGGATTGTGCCCGACCGTGTGCAGTACTGGGTCTGCACGGTCGAGGCGATGCCGCAGAGGCTGGGTACCGATTTTCTGGCAGTGGATGAAATCCAGCTTTGCGCTGATCCCGAGCGCGGTCATGTCTTTACAGACCGGCTACTGCATGCGCGCGGGCGGCAGGAAACCCTGTTCATGGGGGCGTCTACCATGCGTGACGCCATCGCCGAACTTGTGCCACGGGCCGAGTTTTTACATCGGGAACGGTTCAGCGATCTAACATATTCGGGCTCAAAGAAAACTTCACGCCTGCGCGAACGCAGTGCCATTGTCGGCTTTTCGGTGGATAACCTCTATGCCTTGGCGGAACTTCTGCGCCGCCAAAAGGGCGGGGTGGCCGTGGTTATGGGTGCGCTCAGCCCGCGTACCCGCAACGCGCAGGTGGCGATGTATCAGGAGGGCGACGTTGATTATCTTATCGCCACCGACGCCATCGGTATGGGGCTGAACCTTGATATCGACCACGTGGCCTTTTCAGCGCTGACAAAATTCGACGGTCGCCGTATGCGCGCCCTTGCGCCGAACGAGCTGGCCCAGATCGCCGGGCGGGCCGGGCGCTATATGAACAGCGGCACCTTTGGTGTCACTGGCGAGGCCGAGGCGCTGAGCCAGCCCGTCATCGAGGCGATTACCGAACATCGCTTTACCCCGATCCGCAAGTTGAACTGGCGCAATTCGAAACTGCAATATGGCAAGCTCGCTCACTTGATCGCCAGCCTTGAACAGAACACGGATGATACCTGGCTGACGCGCGCGCGCGAGGCTGATGATATGATGGCCCTCAAAGCTCTGGCAAAAGACGCCGAAGTTGCGGCGCGCGCATCGGACCCGGCCTCGGTACGGCTTTTGTGGGATACCTGCCAGATACCGGATTTCCGCGGCATCAGCCACGCAGAACATGCAGGGATCCTGACGCGAATTTTTAATGACCTGCACGAACATGGCCGCATCCCGACAGATTGGTTTGCCCGCCAGGTCAGCAGGCTTGATCGTAACGAAGGTGGCATTGATGCCTTGTCAAAACGACTGGCCTTCATCCGCACTTGGACTTATGTAGCGCAGCGTAACGGCTGGCTGGATGATCAAGACCATTGGCGCGGAGCCACACGTGCGGTAGAAGACCGCTTGTCGGATGCTTTGCATCTGGCGTTGACCGAAAGATTTGTCGACCGGCGCACATCAGTTTTGCTGCGCCGGTTGAAACAGAAGGAGAGCCTGGTGGCTGAAGTGAATGACAAGGGTGAAGTAAGCGTCGAGGGCCAGTTTATTGGCCGGCTGGAAGGGTTTCGCTTCGCCAGCGACAAAACCGCAAGCAACGCCGAGGCAAAGACGCTGTCGGCGGCGGCGCAAGCGGCTCTGGCCCCGGAATTTCATTTGCGCGCTGACCGGTTTTATAACGCGCCAGACACCGAGATTGATTTTACCGAACAGGGTGGCCTGATGTGGGGCGACCAGGCGGTGGGGAAACTGGTGCGTGGCGACGAAGCGCTCAAGCCGCGCGTACAGGCCTTTGTTGATGACGAAGCGGGGGCGGATGTTGCTGAAAAAGTCACAAGGCGCCTGCAGCATTTTATCGACCGCAAAGTGGCGACCTTGTTTGAACCGATGCTGGCCATGGCGCGTGATGAAACGCTCGAAGGGCTGGCGCGCGGTTTTGCCTTTCAACTGGTCGAGGCAATGGGGATCACCCCGCGCGCTGACGTTGCTGATGACGTCAAGGCGCTGGATCAGGATATGCGTGGCAGCCTGCGCAAGCATGGTGTGCGATTTGGACAGTTCACGATTTTCATGCCGCTGATGCTGAAACCAGCGCCCACCCGGCTCAGATTGGTGTTGGCTGGCTTGTTTTCCGGGGCATCAGAATTTGCCGAGGCACCACCGCCCGGTCTGGTGACGATCCCGGCGGAAGGAGATACCAGCGCCGATATTTACCGCCTGTCGGGGTATCGCAAAGCCGGAGAACGGGCGATCCGCATTGATATGCTGGAACGTCTGGCGGACCAGTTGCGCAGCGAAGACAGCCGCGGTGGCTTTGAAGCAAATGCGGATATGTTGTCGATCACTGGCATGACGCTGGAACAGTTTTCCAATCTTTTACAAGGGCTTGGGTACAAAGCTGAACGCGGTGAAAGGGAAAAAGTCAAACAGGCCCCGGCGCCTTCTGAGGTTGACGCTAAACCAGCAGCGGACCTTCCAGGCGTGCCGCATCCCGGAGATGCCGGTGCCAGCGAGGCGCAAGCAACACCGACCGCCGAAAGCCCGGACGTGGCCCAAGTGCATGTGGACCATCTTGAGGGCGGCATTTCATCCGTCGAGGCACAGCCAGGCGCTGATTTGCCTGATACCCCCCATCCCGGCGAAGGGGGCGGCAGCGAGGCTGAGGCCACACCGGATGCCGATGGGGTCAAAGCAGAGGATGCCAAGGAACCGGAAGCCGAAGTATTTTACACCTTCACCTGGGGCGGTTTCGGCGCCAAACCCGCACGCGGAAAACCGCGTCAGGGCGGTAAGCCCCAAGGTAAAGGCCGGGGCAAAGGCAAGCCTTCAGGGGGAAGAAAACCCGGGGACCAGCGTAATTTCAAATCTCGCCCCCCTAAGAAAGAAAAAGCCATTGATCCGGATAACCCCTTTGCTGCAGCGTTGATGGGTCTGAAGGACAAAACCTGACCGAAGCATCACCCGATAAGATGCGCGCCGATAAATGGCTGTGGCATGCGCGGTTCTTCAAAACTCGCGCTTTGGCGGCCAAGATGATTTCGGGCGGGCATTTTCGGGTTGATGCGCGCAAAAGCGTGAAGCCGGCTCAGGCCATTCGCCCGGGTGACACACTGACATTCATACAGGCGCGCAAGGTGCGGGTGGTCAAGGTGCTGTCCCTGTCAACGCGGCGGGGGCCAGCACCCGAGGCGCAATCCCTTTACGAGGATCACAGCCCCGAGATCAAAAAGACCCCCCGCGCTCCCGGTCACGATAGTGGCGGCCGTCCAAGCGGGAAAGATCGTCGCAACCGGGCGCGATTTGATGCAGGAACGCTTGATTGATCGCGCGCTTGGCATTACTAGGCGCTGGTAACCCAACGTGAGGCTCCGATGACCTATATTGTCAACGACAAATGCATTGCCTGCAAATACACCGATTGTGTCGAAGTCTGTCCGGTTGATTGTTTTTACGAAGGTGAGAACATGTTGGTGATCCACCCGGACGAATGCATTGATTGCGGTGTGTGCGAACCTGAATGCCCGGCCGATGCGATCCGTCCTGATACGGAACCTGAGGCGGAAAAATGGGTCGAGTTTAACCGCAAATACTCGGAATTGTGGCCGGTCATCGTCGAAAAGAAAGAGCAATTGCCGGATGCTGAAGAACGCGATGGCGAAGAAGGCAAGCTGGAGAAATATTTCTCGGAAAAACCGGGTGATGGAAGCTGATTCGCCGGTGTGAGCCAAAACATTTGCTGTCTGCCAGAGGATTGATCAGATAAACCTCTGATTTTTAGCAAAAATCACAGTTCTGCACTTGGCTGTGCTTTAAAACAGGCGTTTTTTATGTTATATAGATCGGAATAGAAATCCGAGGGCTGACGCACGGTTCCTGCAGCCGCTGCGACACGAGCAAAAACGAAGGCCATCAACTGAATACCGAACCTTGGGGGCGCGGCCCTCTGGGTGTCTGTCGTGCACGCAAGACGATTGCATCAAAGGAAGAACGACTTATGAGCAAGAAGAAATACGATTTCCGCCCGAACGAATTTGTCGTTTACCCGGCACACGGCGTCGGCCAGATCGTCAAGATTGAAGAACAGGACGTAGCTGGCATTACACTGGAAATGTTCGTTGTGGCGTTTGAGAAAGACAAAATGACCTTGCGGGTGCCAACCGACAAGGCAATCGAAGTGGGTATGCGCAGCCTGTCCTCGCCCGAGATCGTCTCTAAGGCGATGGATACGTTAAAAGGCAAAGCGCGGGTAAAGCGTGCAATGTGGTCTCGCCGGGCACAGGAATACGAACAAAAGATCAATTCTGGTGATCTGATTGCCATTGCCGAAGTGGTACGTGACCTGCACCGCAATGATGACCAGCGCGAACAAAGCTATTCCGAACGCCAGCTGTATGAAGCCGCCTTGGAGCGTATGACACGTGAAGTTGCGGTTGTTGTCGGATCTGATGAGGTTTCGGCTATGAAGCAGGTAGGGGATGTTCTGACGGCGCGGGCGGCAGCGGCTTAACACCGAAAAACGGAAGATACCGAAGTTTTACTTGCACCAGCGCTTTTACGACAGAGTTTTACCGCGATCTTTTTAGATAGTTGACGCGGTAAGACTGGCTAAAACTGCGATTTCGGCCAGTTGCTGGCTGGCACCAAGGATATCTCCGGTCTGACCACCGATTTTGGATTTGGCGAGGGCGGCAAGGGCAATAGTGGCAATAGCTACCCAAAAAAGCGCCGGGATCGCATTCCAGCCAATAAATAACAGGCCGACAGACAGGGTAATGGCTATGGCAATGGCGATAGTTTGTCCCTCAGGTTGGCCTGTCGAGGCTGCCAGTCCGGCGCCACGGGCATTGGGCAGATTTGCCAGTATCATGGCCATGGGCAAACGGCTCAGAGCTCCAACAGCAATTAACGGCGCGAGGATCCAGCCGACCTGAAAGAGGGCGGTCAGGGCGCTCCAGCGTATTAGCGTCGACAG
Source organism: uncultured Aliiroseovarius sp. (assembly GCA_964550345.1). Classification (GTDB taxonomy): domain Bacteria; phylum Pseudomonadota; class Alphaproteobacteria; order Rhodobacterales; family Rhodobacteraceae; genus JAAEUB01. Next base: position 63,848 of record CAZJYZ010000012.1, read on the forward strand.
GCACAATGCCAGCACGCCGTAGGTGCCAACCCGGCTATCTTTCATGATTTCAAGGCGTCTGTCCCTGTCCTGCCCGCCCCATAACCCATCGGCTGTATCCGCCAGACCGTCTTCGTGCAGGGCGCCGGTCAGCATCATCGTTGCTGCCAGAGTGACACCCGCTGCGATCCCCGGACCGGCACCAAAGGCCGTAATGATCAACCCGCAAAGCCCGGCAAGCAGACCAAGCCCGGCGCCGACCAGAGGCCAGGCCCAGGCGCTTGCTGCAATTGACCGATTTTCGTCCCTTGGAGCGAGGCGCATGGGCAGGCGTGACAAAAGGCCGATCGCCTGGGATATATCGGCACCGCTAATCAGGACTTTGTCGTTTTCTGGCATGGCTTAGTCTCGTTTTCATCTGTTGCAGGCTGCGCTGCTTGGGTAAAGACAAAAGACACGCAAATCAAATCAGGAATTCCCATGTCGCCGTTCTCTTCCATCGCTGAATTTAAGGATGTTCTTGACGCATCGCCCGCTCTGGATACTGCTGCGCTTGCAGATGCAAAAACACGAAATGAAAATCTGACGAAGCCGCCAGGAGCGTTAGGGCAGTTAGAAGAATTGGCAATCTGGTATGCTGGATGGCGCGGCGACGGGCGACCCAAACTGTTAAACCCGCAAATAATCATATTTGCCGGGAACCACGGGGTCGCAGCCCGCGGTGTTTCGGCATTCCCATCTGAGGTTACCGCCCAAATGGTGGGAAATTTTCAGGCGGGTGGAGCTGCAATTAACCAATTGGCCCAGACGTTTGACGCGAAACTCGATGTGATTGCGCTAAAGCTGGATCAGCCAACACAGGATTTCACACAAGGCCCGGCGATGTCAGAAGCCGATCTGATAGAAGCATTGTGCGTGGGGTGGGAAGCGGTCGATCCAGCAACAGATCTTCTGGTTACCGGTGAAATGGGCATAGCCAACACCACTTCAGCGGCGGCTATATCCTTTGCGTTGTTCGGTGGTGAAGCGGCTGACTGGACCGGGCGGGGCACCGGGGTGGATGATGCCGGGTTGGCAATAAAAACGAATGTGGTGGCCGATGGGGTCAAAGCAAACCCAGGCAGTCAGAAATCCGGATTAGAAGCTCTGCGCTGTTTGGGCGGGCGGGAATTAGCGGCGATGGTCGGCGCGATAGCCAGGGCGCGTGTCTTGCGTATTCCGGTTTTACTCGACGGCTTTATTTCCACCGCCGCTGCGGCTTGTTTGCAGCAAACTTCTTCAGACGCGCTGGACCACGTTGTCGCGGGTCATGTTTCTGCTGAAACCGCGCATAGGAATCTCCTGAACAAAATAGATAAAAAGCCTTTGTTGGATCTTGGCCTGCGTCTGGGGGAGGGGTCTGGGGCTGCTCTGTCTATCGGTATCCTAAAGGCAGCGATTGCCTGCCATTCAGGCATGGCAACATTTGCCGAAGCAGGGGTCAGTGCGGGGGAAGAGACCTGAACGCAAACCAAAGGTCCTAAATCACGAGGTTTGTATTGTGGTGGCGAAGTGGGCAATTCGGTCCAGCCGGGTGGTGATACGTGACTGAAAGGTATCAAGCTGGGTGATAATATCTTCCAGGCTTTCGCCCTGGCTGGTCAAACGCGCCCCTTCAATCTTACACATCGCGCGGGTGGTGCTGAGCCCTAAAACCTGTCGGTGCATGATTTTACAGGCATTAGAGACCTTTCCGGCCTCTTCCGCGACCGTGCGTAGCTCGGCCGCAGATTTCTTCATATAATCGTTGTGCAATCCACGTAAAAGCTGCCTTTCATGGGCCAGGTCTACATCCCCAAGCCGACGCTTTTCGCTTTCAAGCTGAATGGTGGATTCTGTTAAGATTCTGGCGACGCATTCCAGGAACATGGAGTGGGAAATATGCGTTCGGATCGTAGCGAAATTACTGTCTGCGCCGTTGACGTTTTGTTCGAACCAGTCAGATATTTCCTGACTCATAGCGCCATAATTTTGGCTAAGCGTTGAAACCGGACCGCCCGTGGGCTCCAGACGTGAGGCGATCACGCGCATATTATGTGGAATGGTGCGCATCGTCGCAAATTCTTCGATCAGGCCAATGGTTTCTTCCCCCAAAGCATCCGCCACGCCTTGCGACTTTCGGGCGTTTTCAATTTTTTGGTCCACTGGTTTTCCCAGTTCGCCATCGCGTGAGATAAGTTCTTCGCTGAGCGCATGGGTGGAAAACTGAGTGTAATCCTGAAAGCCAAGTTCCCCGATACGTTCCAGCAAAAGATTAGCACTTTGTTCCGGGGTGATATTTTGTTCCTTTTCTGCCTTCAGCAGATCGGCGTATTCCTTTTTGATCGTTTCAAAAAGCGCGCTTGTCGGTTTGATTCTGATCGACATATACCCACCATCGCAGGGCATTACTGTGGCAAAAACCCAATAGTGAAGCCCGTCTTTAGCCTTGTTCACCACATAGGATCCAATTACTTCGCCCTTTTTTATCCGATCCCAAAGCAGCCAGAACACCCCTTTGGGCATATCCGGGTGGCGAATGATTTTGTGGGGGGCATGGAGCATTTCCGGCCAGTCATAGCCCGCGACACGTCTGAAAATGTAATTCCCGGCCTGAATAATTCCACGATCATTGGTGCGCGAAAAGAATACCTCGGAAAGACGAAAGGGGGCTTCGCCGGTTTTAGGTCTATTTTCCTGGCGTCTGTCAACAAAGCTCATATGCGGACCATTTCTATGTGGGGTAAAACGGACTTAATGTGTGTCTTGTACCTGCCTAATGCCTGTTGCTTTCGAAGCGGTTAACACTGGAAGAAATTTGCACCCCGGCGGCAGACAGCCAGGCCGTTAGGAAGTTTTGGTTGAAAATGACCTGCTTTGAGGCTCAGAACGCTTTAACTGCCTCAGCATATCGGGCGATGTTTTCTAACCTCCCAGTGATGCGTGTCTGAAATGTATCTAATTGCTTGATTATGTCATCCAGACTGTCGCCGTGATGCGCCAGGCGCGCGCCCTCAATTTTACACATCACACGAGTGGTGCTGAGCCCAAGTACCTGCCGTTGCATGATTTTACAGGCATTCGAAACACGCCCGGCTTCTTCGCGAACATTTTGCACCTCGGCCTCTGATATTGTCAGATATTCCTTGTGCAGACTGCGTAGGTGGGCGCGCTCTGTGCTGAGGTCAACATCGCCAAGACGACGTCTCTCGGCTTCCAGCTGAACTGTCGCTTCGGTCAGGATGCGGGCAACGCATTTAAGGAACATCGACGAGGTTATATGCGGGCCTATGGTCGAAAAATTACTGTCTTCGCCGTTCACATGCTGTTCGAACCAGGACGAGATTTCATGGCTCATGGAGCCATAATTCTGGCTGAGAGTGGAAACCGGTCCGCCTGTCGGCTCTAACCGGGAAGCAACGACGCGCATATTATAGGGAATGGTTCGCATGCCCTGAAAATCCCTGATCAGCCCAGCGGTCTCTTTTTTCAGGGCGTCGGATACTTCCTGCGCCTGGCTGGCATTGGCGATGTTTGTATCAATGGGATTGTCCAGCCCGGCGTCACGGATGTTCAGCTCTTCAGCCAGTGCATGGGCACAAAACTGTTTGTAATTGTCAAAGCCGAGTTCGCGTATACGCGCAAGTAATATCCCTGCCGAGGCCTCCGGGCTCAGCCCCTGTTCTTTTTCTGCCTCAAGTAAGGTGGCATATTCCTGCTTGACCAAAGTAAAAACCGGAGAAGTTGGTTTGATCCGTACCGAGATATAGCCGCCTTTGCAGGGCATCACGGTGGCAAACACCCAGTAATATAACCCGTCACTTGCTAGGTTCTTGACATAGGCGCCAATAACCTCGCCTCGTTTGATCGTATCCCACAATAGCCAGAACACGGCTTTCGGCATGTCCGGGTGGCGAATAATTTTATGGGGTGCCCCCAGCATTCCTGACCAATCATAGCCGGCGACACGGCGAAAAATGTAATTTCCAGCCTGAATGACACCGCGCTCATCAGTCCGTGAGAAGAAAACTTCCGACAGTTGAAAGGGTGCCTCGCCCGTTTTTGGGCGGTCCTCAATACGGCGGTCAACAAAACTCATGCAGCAGGTAATTCCCGTTCGTGAAAAATGAGGCGCGTTTCACTCTTCGACCTACATTGCAGAGTTTTCTATGAGGTTAATGCCTGTATTTTAGGTAGGCAGGGGGGCGTCGGGTTTCATTTGGTCCATGACGATCTGGCTGTGAACGCGGGCCACGGAAGGATGGGCTAACAACACTTCGTGTACCAATCGGTTCAAGGCTGACAGGTCGTGGCAATAGATACGCAAAAGAAAATCGGCCTCGCCGGTGAGTGTCCAGGCGGAAATGATCTCTCGCCGCGTTGAGATCAGCTGGCCAAAGGCCTTGCCCGCATCAGGCTGGTGGCTGGCCATTTCAACCTGAATGAAGCTTTGCACTTTCAGATCAAGTATTTCCGGATCCAGGCGGGCACCGTAGCCGGTGATGAAACCATCCGCCTCAAGCCGCGCCCGGCGTCTGCCAGCCTGACTGGCTGACAGGTTCAGCTTTTCACCCAATTCCTGCGCGGTGAGCTGTGCGTTTTTTTGCAGGGCTGTCAGAAGGAGCGAATCTGTTTTGTCCAGCATATGCGGGCCTTTCACTAAAATAGACAATTTTATGCGTTACTTTAACGGTTTTTGTAAGTTTAACCAGAAAAGATGCGCACCCAGGCCGCTTCTGGTGCGGTACTCAGATCTAGATTGAATAGCGAACAGGAGAGTTATGACATGGGTCCATTTCCACATGATGCGCCACGCGCAGTTATTTCGGATGAAAATCCCGCCGGCACGGATGGGTTTGAGTTTGTTGAATTCGCCCACCCCGAACCAGAGGAACTGCGCAAGCTGTTTTCAAGCATGGGGTTTGAACACACGGCCAATCACAAAAGCCGCGCACTTGAGCTATGGCAGCAAGGTGATGTCAGTTATCTTCTGAACTCTGAACCCAACTCTCACGCCGCAAATTTTGTCGCCGAACATGGTCCCTGCGCGCCTTCAATGGCGTGGCGGGTAGTGGATGCCAAGCGCGCCTTTGACCATGCGGTTAGTCAGGGTGCTCGCCCCTATGAAGGCGATGGTAAAGCGATGGATGTACCGGCCGTTTATGGGATTGGGGAAAGCTTGATCTACTTTATCGACCAATATTTTGACACCAGCCCCTATAATGATGAATTCGACTGGATCAAAGACGCCCATCCGGCCGGGGTTGGCTTCTATTACCTCGATCACCTGACAAACAATGTCCACAAGGGCAATATGGACAAATGGTTCGCCTTCTACCGCGATTTGTTCAATTTCAAGGAAATCCGGTTTTTTGACATTCAGGGCAAACATACCGGGCTTTACAGTCGGGCGTTGACCTCACCTTGCGGCAAGATCCGTATTCCGATCAACGAAGACCGGGGCGAAAAGGGGCAGATCGTAGCCTATCTCAAACGTTACAACGGCGAAGGTATTCAACACGTCGCCATAGGCACGGACGACATCTATGGCGCGACCGACGCGATTGCCGGGCGGGGAATTACCTTTATGCCCGGCCCGAATGAGACCTACTACGACATGTCTTACGACCGGGTAACTGGCCATGACGAACCAAAAGACAAGATGATGAAACACGGTATCCTGATCGACGGCGAAGGGGTTTTGGGTGGGGGTGAGACGCGTATCCTTCTGCAGATTTTCTCACGCACTGTGGTTGGGCCGATCTTCTTTGAGTTCATCCAACGTAAAGGGGATGATGGCTTTGGCGAAGGCAACTTCAAGGCGCTGTTTGAATCGATCGAGCGTGAACAGATTGAACAGGGTGAGTTTGACGCGGTGGGTTAACGAAAGGGGCGCTTACGCGTGCGCCCCTCTTCCTCTTGCCAAAATACCCTCGCCGAAGGCCTCATATCTCTTAACGGCACTACGATCCTTAGCCGAGGGGCATAACATCCAGCTTTTCGTTGCGACCGTTCTTCTTGTAGATCAACTGGGTTTCTGTGATCGACAAAACCGTGCCGCCGTTCAGCCGGTCTCCGACCGAAACTTTAACATAGCGTCCGCTGGACAGGCGGACCAATGCGCGCCGCTCTGATGCGGACCCGTATATGCCAATCAGGTTGATACGGTTCAGGCTGATAGCATTGGTGACAGTGGCCTGCGTGGCGACCGAGGCCCGTGTTGGTATTGACGGAACAGCTACGGCAGCGGCCGAGGCGGCAACCACGACAGACCCGTCCGAGGCCTCCGCGTTCTCAAGCGCGCGCGCTACGATAGTGGCAAAGTTGCCGGGCCGGTATCCCGGCGTTGGTGAGGCTGCAAGGGCAAGTTCATTCGGCGTTCCGTCTGAGCCTTCCCCGGCCTGATCCTGTAGCGAAGCCGGGCGCGCACGGGCGCGCCTTATTGCAAGCTCAGCCAGAGTTGCGCCTCCAAAATTGGCCCGTTCGTTATCCTCTATCAATGTGGCCGGGCGTGGGCGTGGGCGCAGCGTCTGCAAAGTCTCGGGTGAAATGGTTGGGGGCGGCGGCGTTGTGCCCGGCCGCGGGATGGGCACGACCGGCGGTTTGCCAGAAAAAATCAGAATGCCATCGGGTGTCAAAGTGCCATTGGGGGTCGGGGTGACCAATCCACGGTCATCAAAGGCAAAAAGGGTTCCGGCAGCGGGTGGAGGCAGGGGTGAAGGGGGGCGCGCCTCTTGCATATGGGATGTGTCGGGGGGCAGAGCTACTGCGTCGTGCGAAGAGGTTGCCGGATCGATAGAGGCAACATAGAGGTCATCAATCCGGCTGCTTTGCGGTTCGGAAGGCGCTCGGGGTGCCTCCTGCCAAATCCCTGTTGCCGCGTATAGGGCTTGCAAAGCTTCGGTGTCGATACTGTCAGGTGTCTGGGGGACAGGCGTGCTGGTTTCGGCGGTGCTTACGGGTTCAGTGGCAGGTTCCACCGGATCCGCCAGCGGCTCAGGTTCGCTGTCATTCAGCAAATCCGCCGTGATCTGGTCATCAACCTGAATGCCTGCGCCAATGGCAACAGGTGTATCGCCAGTGTCGGTCCGGGGCTTGGAAACTGTAGGACGGCGCGGCGCAGGTTCGCTTCCCGGTCCTAGGCCCTCGATCGTGGTCTCGATATCTGGGATAGCGGCTGCGGCAAATTCATTTTCGTCGTCACTTCTGAATAGTGAGGCATCGTCGGATATGAAAAACACCGAAGAAAGTGCAGCAACGGCCATCACCAGCAGCAGGACCAGGATAAGGATTAACCCAAGATACCGTGGTTTGCCGCCAATATCGGCATTTTGAGATTTGCGCGCCCCGAACATGGTCAAGCGTTCGGCTTCGCTTTCGTTGGCGATAGGCGAAATAGTAGGGCTTTGCGGTTCAGTTTTGGCGCTGGTTGCACTACCCGGTAACGGCGGGGGGGCAACAGGGATGGTCGTCTGTCCAGGCGTCGGTTGCGATGTCGGTTGCGACAGAGAGACGCTAAGATCTTTGTCCGCCGTTTCCGAAACCGGCTTTGCACTGGGTCTGTTCCGGACGGATTTGGCCCGGCTGAGCAATCCTTGCGCGCCACTGGTTGCGCGGCTGGCAATACCCTGTGCGCTACTCGTCGCACGGTTCGCAGCCCTTGAAAGCAGGCTTGCCTTACTATCGGCCGCGTCGGATTCGCTACCGGCCTGGTCGGTGTTTTTGTCTGCCGTCAGGGACGAGTTGGTCACGGGATTTGAGGGCGGCGCGGCCGGTCTTTTAGCGGATATCGGCACCTCTTTTGGGGCCACCGGAGTGCTTTTAACGCCATTTGACGCGCCCTCTGGGGTCAGAGATATCCGCGGTTTTACACCGCTGACCGGACCGCTTTCACCTGAAGTGATCTTGGCATCGGTTTCGGATCCAGTGCGGCGCGACTGGAAGGCAGCGGGTGGGGTGGCTGATTTCGGTTGAGGCGGGCGCGGCATTGGTCTGCCCGGCGTGACCAATTTCGCCGGTTCTGCCCTGGCAGGGCTGGTTGGGGCCTGTGCGGTAGGGGCCGGTTTTGCCACTTTAGGGGAAATGCCTGCCTTGCCTTCAAGGCTTGTCGGGATTTTCCGACGAGCGGGAGGTGGGGGTGGCGCTGGCAGTGTTGGAATTGCGTCTTCTTCCGGATCGTCAGGTGTAGGTGGGAAAGGTGCCAAAACCGGCGGCGCGGGCTGCTTGGGCACATTGTCCCCGGTTGGTTTCAGTTTTTGCGATTTGCCAGATTGCACCGAAGGTTTTTGCTGAGGTGCACCCGGAACCGGTGTTGCGGGCTCGGGCACTTCCGCAAGCAGTGCCGCGATCCGGGCATCGTCGTCCATTGAATTGGCTGGCGTTGATTCAGCATCAGGTTTCGGTGGCGGAGGAACTTGTTTTTCAGGGGTATTTACTGCCCCATCTCCTGTCTCTTTAGTACCGGGTCCAGTGCCGGGTCCGTCTTTTTTTGGTGCAGCCTTGGCTGGGTCTTGCGGTGATTTTGCCTCTGGCCTGGCCGGTGCATCCTTCGCGGCAGCCCTATCCGGTTTCGCTTCTTCAGGATTTGGTTTGTCCCGTTGTGCGGATTTTTCCGCTGGAGCTTTGGCCGACTTTGCTGATTTTTCTTCAGGCGCGGCCTGGACGGATTGAGCCTCTTTCAGGTTTGGTACCGGCGTATCGTCCGGTTCAACCTTACCTCCGGGTCCCAGCAGGGTCGATGCACTGGCGGCCTTGCCAAAAAACGCCTCACCTTTGAACCCTTTGCCTTTTGGGCGGGCAACGAAACTGACAGGGTTAAAGCGGTGCTCTTTGGCGAATTGTTCCGCTTCTTTCAGGGTTTCGCGGGCCAATACTGCAACCACGACTTTTTTGCCTGTGCCTTTGCGCCAGTCAAAAACCAACTCGCCGACATCATAGGGCGTCGCCCCTTCAAGACCTGCCCGGATCTGCACCTCGCGGGCGATGTCGTCAGGCCCGGGCGCCTCCAGTTCCGTATACAGGATTTGGCTGTTTGGGATGACCAGTTTGCTTGCCAGCCCACCTTTTTCGAGGTCAGCAGCGGTCTTTCGCAAAACTGCCAGCTTGGCCCCCATATCGGCGTCATCTATGGCGACCTCACCAACCAGTGTCCAGCCGCCCTTGCCGCCTTTGTTCCGGTGCAATAAGCCAATGCCATCATGACTGAGGTTAAGCGCAAAATTCGGTTTCATGGTCGCCTTAAATAGTCACTGATTGCATATGTTCCCTGCGACAGAAGAATTCCCCCGCCGCCACGAAAAACTACAGCAGGTTTTCGCGCAAGGAAAGGGTGAGGAAGCGCCAAAACCTTGTCAGCGGCGGGATTTAGCGCAAGATTGGCATAAAAAGGGGTGATCCTATGCGCTTTTTCTTGATAATTACCGGAATTCTAGCACTTTTCGCACATTCTGTCGTGGCGGGCGACACGGTTAGAACCATCAATGTTACCGGTCAAGGGCAGGTCGAAGCAGTGCCGGATATGGCAACCATTACTTTAGGCGTGACACAGCAATCAGGCACGGCAGCCGAGGCGTTGGCGCTCGTTTCCGCAGCAACGGCGAAGATATTTGAGCGATTAGCGGCGGCTCAGATTGAGCAACGGGATATGCAGACCAGTGATCTCAGCCTGTACCCGGTTTTCGCCAGCCGATCCTCAAATTCAAACGGGCCGCCAAAGATCACCGGCTATACGGCCTCAAACAGGGTCACGATACGGGTGCGCGAACTGGATGCGCTGGGGCAAATTCTTGATCAGGCAACCCGGGACGGCGCTAATGAATTCAACGGTTTGCACTTTGGTCTTCAGGTGCCGGAACCACTTGAAGAACAAGCGCGTAGTGCTGCGGTGAAAGACGGAATAGCACGAGCAACCCTTTTGGCAGAGGCGGCAGGGGTTAAGCTGGGTCCGGTGTTAACAATCAGTGATCATGGCGGCGGTGGCGGGCCGGTGATTATGGCGCGTGCGGTTGCTACCTATGAGGCGATGCCCGTGGCTGCGGGCGAAGTGGGTATCAGTGCCAGCGTTGATATGGTGTTTGCAATCTCAGACTAGCCTGGGACAAGGAAACTGCTTTTACAGGCCTGCCTTTCAGGAAACCGCATGCGGTGTATAATCTGCCAGCTTTGTTTCGATCCGGCTGGCATGCATCAGGGTTTTATGCACCGGGCATTTATCGGCAATTTCTAACAGGCGTTTGCGCTGAGCGTCATCCAGGTCGCCGTCCAGAAAAACCTGCCGGTTGAACGTGTCGATCTTTTGCGTGGCACCGGTTTCAGCATCCTGCGCGTGCACCTTGTCATGGGTGACATCGACGCGCACGCCTGTCAGGTTCCAACCTTTGCGCCTTGCATACATGCGGATTGTCATTGAAGTGCACGCACCCAGCCCTGAGGAAAGGAAACCGTAAGGTGACATGCCACGATTGGTGCCGCCATAGGCCACGGGTTCATCCGCCAAGGTGTGGTGCAGCGGGCCCGAGGTCACATCCTGCAGGAAGCCGTTGGGGTCAGCCTCGCGCACCCGCACCACACCCTCTGGCGCGCCGGGCGGCGGGGCAGGCGGGTTGAGGTCAAGGTATCGGCGCGCCCATGCGGCAATCACATCCGCTGCGTATTCCGCGTCTTCGGGGCGTGAAATCAGGTGATCGGCATTGTCGAGGGTGACAAAACTTTTGGGATGGCGGGCTGCGGTGAAAATCTCTTGCGCATTTACGATCCCCACCACCTGATCCAGTGGCGCGTGCATGACCAGAAGGGCGGCATTGAGGCGATGAATGGAGGGGCGCAATTCATCGGCCGAAATGTCCTCGAGAAAGTCCTTGCCGATCCTGAAGGATCGCCCGCCAAGGTCCACCTCGGCGACGCCATCCTGCATTATCTCTTCCAGGTGGTCGGCAAAGTTGTGTTTTACGTGGTCCGGCGCATATGGTGCTCCCAAGGTGACAACCCCACGCACATTTTCCATCTCGGCCGCTGCTCTGAGTACCGCAGCACCCCCGAGGGAATGGCCTATCAGAAGACCGGGCGCCATGCCACGGCCGGTCAGATAGTTGCAGGCCGCTCTTAGGTCTTCGATATTTGATGTGAAAGTAGTGTTTTCAAATTCACCTCCACTATGACCAAGCCCTGTAAAGTCAAAGCGTAAAACTGCTATTCCGGCCCCGGTCAGACGGGCAGCTATCCGGCGCGCCGGCAGAATATCTTTGGAGCAGGTAAAACAATGGGCAAACAGGGCTGTCGCCAAATGCGGACCGTCAGGAAGGTCAAGACGGGCCGAAAGAATTGCGCCGCCATGGCCGGTGAACTCGATGCGCTCGGTTTTCATGATTGTCTCCGTTGTGTTCCCTA
>CAZJYZ010000012.1:75239-77358 GCA_964550345.1 uncultured Aliiroseovarius sp.
AGGCAAAACTCCGGATGACAAGAACCTGAAACAGGGTTCACGGTGAGGTGAGACAGAGTGTTCGCGGGTAGCCTTAGTCGTCGCGCGGTGGAAGTCGGTGGGCAATGCCGCGGTGGCAGTCGATACAGGTCTTGCCTTCTTCTATGCCCGGCACCATTTTTTCACGCGATCTGGCTGACTGAGCCTCAAAATCCATAGCGTGTTCACTATGACAATTGCGGCATTCACGCGAGTCAGACTCCCGCATTGACGCCCAAACCCGTTCAGCCATTTCAGCCCGGTGTGCGCGGAACAGTTCCGGTGTTGCAATCGTACCGGCAAGATGGTGGTAAACTTCATTCGAGGCCTGAAGTTTACGGATTAGTTTTGGACCCCAATCTTTGGGAACATGGCAATCCGCACAAGTGGCGCGTACCCCGGAAGCGTTTCTGTAATGCGAAGACTGCATCCATTCCTTCCCGACATTGTCTGCCATCTCATGGCAGCTCATACAAAATTTCGGGCTGTTAGTGGCTTCCATTGCCCAGTTGAAGCCCCCCCAGAAAATTATACCGCAGATGCCGCCGACAATAATAATGACGCCCCATCCAAATCGGGCGGTCGGCCCCCAAAACCAGCGCCAAAGTCGCCTGATAAAGCCGGGTTTCTTTTGGGTTTCTTGCGACATAGGAGCAAACCTTTCATGGTCGAAACCCCACCATGATTAGGTGGGATTCCTGAGGTTTTATAGGGTCTTGTCAGTAAACCTTATTGTGGCAAGGTCGCCATGTAAGCAGTGATATCGGCCGCAAGTTGTGGCCCGAACACACGCATCGCCGGCATGCTTTCAGACGGCTGACCATTCATGACTTTGTGCATCATTTCCTGTGGATTACTGGAAAGTTCGCCCAATGGCGGCATCTCTTTGATCTTCATGCCGTCGTCGCCATGACACCCCGCACATACTGTCGCATAGACGGCTTCGCCGACCACAGCGTCACCGGTTGAGGCACCGTCAACAACATAGGCTGTGATGTCGTATTGGCCGGCCGATACAAAGTTGGCCAGATCAACCATGGCCGCATCGTCAATCATATCCGTTGTGAACCCATGTGACCCACCGCGGATCGCAGCCGCGATCGCAACCGGGTCACCACCGGCCATACCTTCAATCCCCATGATACCGGTAAAGTGCGAGCCCGAGGAATAGCGGCCCTTGGGGCCGATATAGTCCCAGCCATGGCATTCTTTGCAGCGCCATGTGCCGGAGCCATCCCGGCCTGTGTCGGCCACATAGGCCGGATGGGTCTCGGTCGGCTCCGGGGTGCCCAGTACCTTCCACCACTTGTCATAAATCAGACCGCCACGGGCAATACTTGCAGCATCAGTGATGGCTAAGTCCTGAGCATACGCGGTTGGTATTGCTAACAAAGAAACACCTAAACTAGCGGCAATTGTCAAAACAAACTTTGTCATTCTGTCCTCACCTTCTTCGTATCATATATTGAGTGTATGCTATATAGTGCGGGCGTCATATGATGTATGTCAATGCGCCATGCCAGTATTGCGGGTAGGGAAAAGCATACAAACGACTCAAGACATCGCCTGCGATGACAGTCCGGGATACGGTTGCGTTAGGGGTGCCCCCCTAGTTTTGTCCCATCAACGCTGGATCAAACGGATATCGCGTCAGGTTTTCAAAGCCGTCTTCCGTAATCAACACCTGATCTTCGAGCTTGATAGAAAACTCTCCACCATCCTCGCCGACCAGCGCCTCGACACACAGCACCATGCCCGCCTCCAGCTCATAGTCAAAGGCACCTTCCACCAGTTTGTCTTCGTATGCTATCAAGGGCCATTCATCACACAGGCCCACCCCGTGCATCTTGCAGCCGTATTTCCACTTGTCGAAAGTCGTATCCAGCTTGTGCCCCTTTGTACTTAGATCCCTAAACGATACTCCGGGGCGCAGCATCTCCATATTGGTCATGATATGTTCATGGGCATGGCGCATGGCATAGACCATGGCGTTTGAGGGCTTGGCCTCACCGATCCACCAGGTGCGTGAAATATCAACGCAAATGCCATAGCTGCCGATCAGGTCGGTATCAAAGGCGACAATCTCGTTTTCCTGCACGAT
>CAZJYZ010000013.1:0-71327 GCA_964550345.1 uncultured Aliiroseovarius sp.
AGGAAGATCTGACCGTCGGTGATCGAAATCACGTTGGTCGGAATAAACGCCGAAACGTCGCCGCCCTGGGTTTCGATGATCGGCAGAGCCGTCAGCGAACCTGAACCGTAATCTTCGTTCAGTTTCGAAGACCGCTCCAAGAGGCGCGAGTGCAGATAGAAAACGTCGCCGGGATAGGCTTCACGACCGGGCGGACGACGCAGAAGCAGCGACATCTGACGGTAGCTCACGGCCTGTTTGGAAAGGTCATCATAGATGATCAGGGCGTGGCGACCATTGTCGCGGAAATGCTCGGCCATGGCCGTCGCGGAATATGGTGCAAGGAACTGCATCGGCGCCGGGTCAGACGCGGTCGCGGCCACAACGATGGAATATTCCATGGCGCCGGCTTCTTCCAGTTTCTTCACCAGCTGCGCAACGGTCGACCGTTTCTGGCCAACGGCCACGTAAACACAGTAGAGTTTCTTGCCTTCGTCGTCGCCAGCAGCTTCGTTATAGCTTTTCTGGTTCAGGATCGTGTCGAGCGCCACAGCGGATTTACCAGTTTGGCGGTCACCAATGATCAGCTCGCGCTGGCCTCGGCCAATCGGGATCATCGCGTCAACCGACTTGAGGCCGGTTGCCATCGGCTCGTGTACCGATTTACGCGGGATGATGCCCGGCGCCTTAACGTCGGCGATTGCACGGGTATCCGACTTGATCGGGCCCTTGCCATCAATCGGGTTGCCCAGACCGTCCACAACGCGACCCAGCAGACCGTCGCCCGATGGCACGTCCACAATCGCTTTGGTACGTTTAACCGTGTCACCCTCTTTAATGTCACGGTCCGACCCGAAGATAACAACACCAACGTTGTCGCTTTCAAGGTTCAGGGCCATGCCGCGAATGCCGCCCGGAAATTCGACCATCTCACCGGCCTGAATATTGTCCAGCCCGTGAACGCGCGCGATGCCGTCCCCAACGCTGAGTACGCGGCCAACTTCGGCCACTTCGGCCTCCTGGCCAAAGTTCTTGATCTGCTCTTTGAGGATGGCAGAGATTTCGGCTGCTTGGATTGACATTACCCGACCTCTTTCATGGAATTCTGGAGTGCGTTCAGGCGCGAGCGGATCGAGCTGTCGATCATTTTCGAGCCAACTTTAATAACAAGGCCGCCGATGAGGTCTTCATCCACGGCCAGATTGATTTTTACGTCCTTGCCAATTGACGCTTTCAGCGATTTGGCAAGTTTGTCCTGTTGCGCCTTTGTCAGCGACTTGGCGGCGGTAACCTCGGCGGTTACTTCGCCCTTATCCTCGGCAATTGCGTCGCGCAGAGCCTGGATAAGCTGCGGCAGGGCAAACAGGCGACGCTTGGAGGCCATCAGGCCCAGCGTACCAGTCATATCCGGCGACAGCTTCATTTTCTTTGCAATAGCTGCAATGGCCGCGCCCTGTTCTTCGCGGGTATAGACCGGCGAAGAAATCAAGGCTTGCAGATCACCTGACGCGCCAAGAGCAGCGTCCAGAGCGTTTACATCCGCCTCTAATGCAGGGAGTTTGCTGGCATCGCGGGCCAGCTCAAAAATTGCAGTGGCATAGCGCTGGGCTATGCCGGTTGAGATCGAGACTGGTTCAGACACGTCCACCCTTCCGATGTCATGAGCCCCATCGTTTCCTGCCATCGGCAGGTGGGGCGGCTGTTAAAGATGCCGCATGTTCGCGTGTCATCAAAATCGCGTGGGGTGTAGCAGACGGTTTTAATCCCCGCAACTGCCTTGGGCCTGTTTAGCGCAAACTTTAAAGCCTTATTTAGAAAGCTTTGGGCGCAATTTGCGAAAATGCGTCAATCCGGCGCGCCTTTAGCAGGGGGAAATCCGGCGGGAATCGCTGTGATTCCGCTCTATCTGGCCAACTTCCAGGGATGAACCCATATCGAATAATGAGGTTCATATTGCCTTGTCGGATGCGCTTGGCTCAGGCACGCCCAGCCCCTCAAGCACTCTCAACGGACGTTTCACCCGTTCGGCAAGCCCAGGCCGTGTCGGGGCCGGCACCTGTTTTGAAGCTTCGACGATCAGGACCCCCCCACGCATCACCAGAGGCAGCCCCCTGCCCGCGCGCTCCCATGCCTTACCGGTTTTCAACCAGAACCGTTTTTCCGAGGGCGGTTGATAAAGAGCTGAGGCATGCCGCTCAACGACAAACCCATGACGTTTGAGCTGGGCTTCTAACTGGCCGGACGAATAGGGGCGGCCAAAGCCAAACGGTGTTTTGTCGGACCGCGACCATAGCCCGGCACGGTTGGGGACAATGAATAGCGCGCGCCCACCGGGACCAAGTACCCGGTAACATTCGTCCAGCAGCAGGTCAGGGTTTTCACTGGTCTCTAACCCGTGCAATACGATCAGCCGGTCGACCATGCCGGTTTCCAAAGGCCACATCGTATCTTCGCACAGGACCGCGACGTTTGGCGCCCCGGCTGGCCAGGGCATGACGCCCTGTGGCGCGGGCATCAGCCCGATGACCCGGCGCGCCTTGCCCAGATAGGGGCGCAAAAGCGGTACCGCAAAGCCAAAGCCGACCACGGTTTGCCCCTTCGCCGCTGGCCAGAAACCCTGCACGTTATCACGCACAACGCGCTGCGCGGCCCGACCCAGCGCCGAACGATAATAAAAGTTCCTCAGATCACGCACATCCAGGTGCATTGAATTAACCTCTGGCCGCCTCCGATCGTAGAGGCATCACGCCCTCAGCCTAGCGGTTTCATTTAAAAAGGCTATGCCTGATCCTTCAGGTTCGCCATAAGCTCGGTCAGGTTTCGCAGGTAAAAGGGGCTGGTCAACTGGCCGTTCTCGTCAAACGCCTCGCCCGCCTTGGCGACAAGCACTTCAGGCCCGGTCAACAGGTTGGGGCGAAACGGGGTCATGGCCAGACGCAGGGCAAACTGTGCTCGCGCGCCGCCAGCACGCCGTGCTGCGGCAGAAACAATTGCCACCGGCTTGCCCTGCCATACCGCGTATTCGGCCCGGCTAACCCAGTCCAGGGCATTTTTCAGCACGCCTGAAAAACTGGAATTGTATTCGGGGGTGGCGATAACAACTGCATCTGCCGCAGCGATCTGATCTGACAGTTCCTGCACCCTTGCGGGTATGCCCTCGGCATCTTCAAGGTCACCGTTATAAAGGGGCAGGTTCAGATCACCCTCGGTAAATTCAGCGCCCGGCATCAACCGTCCAGCTTCGCGCACCAGTTGCCGGTTGTGAGAGGCCGCCCGAAGCGAGCCACAGATGCCCAATAATTTGAAGTCACTCATTTCGATTTTCCATTGTCCAGTTCATTTGCGCCAAACAAGGCACAGATTGTTTGCCGGCATTTCCAATTGCGCTTCAGGGATCAGTCCGGCCGAGCGCGCGATTTCTTTCATCCACTCAACGTCTTTGTACCCGGCCGCAGGGTCCTCGGCCATAATCCGTCCATGAAAACTTTCATCCCCGGCCGAACGAAACTCACCTTCCGTACGAAACGGTCCGTAAACAAAGAATACACCCCCGGCCACCAGCGACCTTGAGGCGCCGTCAATCACATTCTGTGCAGCATCATGGCTGATAAGGTGGAAAAGATTACCGATGTTCACAAAATTAAAGTCACCTATGTGCCAGCCTGGCCCGGATGCATCCAGCCTGCGCGCTGGAAGCAGGTTTTCGCCGCCGTCAGCCGCCGCCCAGGCATCAATGGATGCCAACCGCTCAGCTGCAATGTCTGTCGGTTGCCAGATGATTTCGGGAAAGCTCTGCGCATATACCACCACGTGCTGCCCGGTGCCCGAGGCTATCTCCAGCGCCCTGCCCTTGTCTGGCAGGAATGCCTTCATGGCGGCACTTATAGGCCCGACATTGCGCAAGGCCGATGGCGCGCTCAGACGTCCATCGCCTAACGTGTCGGCATTTGAATGCACCTGTGGTCGTTCCCCGGCTGTCATCGCGCCCTCCTGCTCCACATATTGCCATCCTGCCCGCAATCGGCAAGACTGTGCTGATTTTTGTAGCCATGAGGTACAACATGAGCCTTGAACTTGTCACCATCCCCTGCCTTGCGGACAATTATGCCTTTTTGCTGCATGAAAGCGAAACCGGGGAAACCTTGCTTGCGGATGCGCCGGAAAGCTGGCCGATCATGGCAGCCCTAGAAGCACGCGGCTGGCGACTGACTCACATTCTGCTGACCCACCACCACTACGACCATATAGACGGGGTCGAAGATTTGCGGGAGGCCTTTGGTGCAAAAATGATCGGGGCCGCCGCGGATGCCGGGCGCCTGCCCACGCTTGACCAGCAGGTTGCCGATGGGGATAGCTTCACCTTCGCCGGGCATGACGTGCAGGTTTTTGACGTTTCAGGCCATACTGTGGGCCACGTGGCTTTTTACATCCCCGATGCCAAATCCGTCTTCACCGGCGATAGCCTGATGGCTTTGGGATGTGGACGGCTGTTTGAGGGGAGCACCGCCCAAATGTGGGACAGCCTGTCAAAACTTGCTGCCCTGCCAGACGATACATTGGTCTGTTCGGGACACGAATATACCGCGTCAAACGCCGCCTTTGCTGTCACCATCGAGCCTGAAAACCTGGCATTGGCAGAGCGCCAGGCCGATATCGCCAAAGCCCGCACCAAGGATGAGGCAACCGTGCCCTCGCTCCTGTCACTTGAAAAAGCGACCAACCCTTTCCTGCGCGCGCATCTGTCGCAAGTGAAAGCTGCGATCGGCTTGCAAGCGGCTTCGGATGTGGAAACATTCGCGGAAATCCGCCGCCGAAAGGACAATTTTTAGGCCTCATCAACGCATCGTGCGAAAAAATTGACAAGAAAAGGCTTGAACATACGCGCAGAAAACCGAACTTTAAGCTTATGAGGCCACAATCGGTCCCGGGACAAACCGGACCAGCACACTCACAGGCCCTTCAAAAAAACGGAGCAACACTCGTGCCGTCATTTTCGAATACCCTAGAACAGGCCATTCACGCCGCCTTGGCGCTTGCCAATCGCAGGCATCATGAACTGGCAACGCTGGAACATCTACTGCTGGCGTTGATTGATGAACCCGACGCAGCAGAGGTTATGCGTGCTTGCTCGGTTGATCTGGAAGAGCTGCGCAAAGTGGTCGTCACCTTCATTGACGAAGAGCTGACGACGCTGGAAACGGATATTGAGGGTAGCGAGGCTGTTCCCACATCGGCCTTCCAGCGGGTCATTCAGCGTGCGGCAATCCATGTGCAAAGCTCGGGCCGGACCGAGGTTACCGGAGCAAACGTTCTGGTCGCGATCTTTGCCGAACGCGAATCCAACGCCACCTTTTTCCTAAATGAGCAGGATATGACCCGTTATGATGCGGTCAATTATATCGCCCATGGTGTGGCAAAAGATCCCGGCTTTAGCGATGCAAAACCTGTTACCGGCACAAATAGCGAAGGGTTTGAGGATGAAATCCCCGACCTTGACAGTGAACCGGCAGAAACAGCCCTGTCAAAATATTGCGTTGACCTCAACGCCAAGGCCTCAGCTGGGGATATTGACCCGCTGATTGGACGTTCGCACGAAGTTGAGCGCTGCATTCAGGTCCTGTGCCGCCGGCGCAAGAACAACCCGCTTCTGGTAGGTGACCCCGGTGTTGGCAAAACTGCCATTGCCGAAGGGCTGGCCCATAATATCGTACTTGGGGAAACGCCGGAAATCCTGTCGGGAACCACGATTTTTTCCCTTGATATGGGCGCGCTTTTGGCGGGCACCCGCTATCGGGGCGACTTTGAAGAGCGGCTGAAAGCGGTCGTCAACGAGTTGGAAGAGCATCCCGACGCGGTTTTGTTCATCGATGAAATTCATACTGTAATTGGCGCAGGCGCAACCTCAGGCGGCGCGATGGACGCGTCTAACTTGCTCAAACCCGCTTTACAGGGTGGCAAACTGCGCTGCATGGGCTCAACTACTTACAAGGAATACCGTCAGCATTTCGAAAAGGATCGCGCGCTCAGCCGCCGGTTCCAGAAAATCGACGTTAATGAACCCAGTGTGGATGACACAATCAAGATTCTGCGTGGCCTCAAGCCCTATTTCGAAGAACACCATTCGGTGCGCTACACGGCTGAAGCGCTGAAATCTGCGGTCGAACTGTCAGATCGCTATATCAATGACCGCAAACTGCCGGATAAGGCGATTGACGTGATTGACGAAGCAGGTGCTGCGCAACATCTGCTTGCGCCCTCAAAACGGCGCAAATCCCTTGGGCCAAAAGACATCGAAGCCATTGTTGCCAAGATTGCCCGCATCCCGCCAAAAAGCGTCTCGAAAGACGATCAGGAAGTGCTGCGCGATCTGGAAGTATCGCTTAAACGCGTGGTGTTCGGGCAGGATCTGGCCATCGACGCGCTGGCTTCGGCCATAAAACTGGCCCGTGCCGGGCTGCGTGAGCCGGAAAAACCCATTGGCAATTACCTGTTCACCGGTCCGACCGGTGTCGGCAAAACCGAGGTTGCCAAACAGCTTGCGGACAATCTGGGCGTGGAACTTTTGCGCTTTGACATGTCTGAATACATGGAAAAGCACGCGGTTTCACGCCTGATCGGCGCCCCTCCGGGCTATGTTGGCTTTGATCAGGGCGGGCTATTGACCGACGGCGTCGACCAACACCCACATTGCGTGCTGCTGCTCGATGAGATCGAAAAGGCCCACCCGGATGTTTATAACATCCTGCTGCAGGTCATGGACCACGGTGAATTGACGGATCATAACGGCCGCACGGTCAATTTCCGCAATGTGGTGCTGATCATGACCTCAAACGCCGGGGCACAGGAACAGGCCAAGGCGGCCATCGGCTTTGGCCGCGACCGGCGCGAGGGCGAAGACACCGCAGCGGTAGAACGTATGTTCACGCCGGAATTCCGTAACCGGCTGGATGCGGTGATCAGCTTTGCCCCTCTGGGCAAAGAGGTAATTCTGCAGGTTGTCGAAAAATTTGTGCTGCAGCTTGAAGCCCAGCTACTTGATCGCGGCGTTTCCATTGAACTGACCCGCGCTGCCGCTGAATGGATCGCAGAACGTGGCTATGACGACAAAATGGGCGCACGCCCACTGGCCCGGATCATTCAGGAGCATATTAAGAAGCCTCTGGCCGAAGAGCTGCTGTTTGGCAAACTCGCCAAAGGTGGGCTGGTACAAGTCGGTGTTAAGGGCGGCGAGTTGGACCTGCGCATCGAAAAGCCCGAAAGCAAGCAAATTGCCACC
Source organism: uncultured Aliiroseovarius sp. (assembly GCA_964550345.1). Lineage (GTDB taxonomy): Bacteria > Pseudomonadota > Alphaproteobacteria > Rhodobacterales > Rhodobacteraceae > JAAEUB01. Next base: position 7,256 of record CAZJYZ010000013.1, read on the forward strand.
AAGAAAAAACCACCACTTCTGACCGCTGATTAAGCATGTGTGATCGAATGAATGGGGTGTAGCCACGTCGAAGTGTCTGCACCCTTTTTATTAAGACTTTCTGCCTGATATCAGGTATTTTCCCCATATCAGGGCCAGACCGATCACCAGGGTTGAAATCAAAATCATTGGATCAAGTTGATTTGAACCTCCATTAATCGAGCTGCGTAAAACAGCGCCAACATGGTCAAATGGCAACCCCAGGCTTGCAGCCTGCAACCAGTCTGGTGCAGCGGCCAGCGGGATCTGACTACCGCCTAGAGCACCCTGATAAAACACTACGGGTACCAGAATTATCAAACTCGGCAGGCCGACAAGTGCCAGCAAGCCGTTGAACAACAACGAAATAACCACCATTAGCGCCCAACATGTCAGCCAGAATTGGATGAAACCATCAGCGGTACCGGCGGTCAAGCTAACGACGATTGCCAACATCAAAGTTGCAATGCCCGAGGATATTATTGGCAAGAGGCTGGTCACCCCAGCTGCCCCCGGGCCGGAGGCTCCAACACCTTTCAGGCTCAGAAACGTCAATATAGCCCCGACCAAAGACGCAAGCCAGATGACAAATGCAGAGACAAAGGGGGCCATGCCTGAAGCATTCTCGGCTAAGGGATGTATCGTTTCGCTGGTCACGGCGACAGGCAGTTCGGTGCCGGGCAATTGCCCTTTGGCGAAAGCCAGTCGGATACCTGTCACGGCTGCGGCAATCCCCGTAGTCAGCATCCCCGGTAATTGCGCAGAGATCTGGCTTTCTGCCATCGTCAGGTGGCCGCCGTTAATCACCGAAAACGGAACCGGCTCATCGCCAATAATATCCTTGGTAAAGCTGGGTGGTAGCAATAAAATAGCAACGATTTCCTCGGCCTCCAGGGCGGCACGCGCCGCGCCTTCAGTTTCAAACTCAACCAGCTTGAATGGAAAACGTTCTCCAAACCCCTCGGCAAGTCGACTGCCCGCATTCAATGGCGGAATGCGGATGCCTTCATCTTGATTGACCAGTCCCAGTTGCAGGTTTTCGGCCAAACGTTCAGGGTTTGGCGGTGCCGAAAGATTAAACAAGGAAAAAATCAGGGCCATCATAACGGGCACCAAAATGATACCGGGGAACATTGGATGTTGTCTAAGGCTTTCGAAAGTCGCTCTCATTGTCTCCTCCTCCTGCTTTAGTGCATGATTGTGATGTTACCGTTCAGTCAGTTTCAGCTCGATCCTTCTGTTTTGCGCACGTGCCTCCGGGCTGTCCCCGGCCGCGATCGGGCGAAATTCGCCAAAGCCAGCGGCAACCAGATGGGATGGGTCAAAGCCCAGCTCATCAATCATGTAGCGCACCACCGACAATGCACGCCCTTGGCTCAGTTCCCAATTATCCGCGTATTTTCCGACGCCATTGAACTGTACATTGTCCGTATGCCCATCAACACGAATTACCCAATCTATCTCGGGCGGAATATCACCGGCGACGTCGGACAGGATCGCCGCTACATTTGCGATCTGCTCCTTGCCTTCATCAGCCAAATCTACATTACCGGTTTGAAACAAGACCTCAGACGAGAACACAAAGCGGTCCCCCACAATGCGAACCCCTTCGCGGCCTGCAAGTAACTCACGCAATTGCCCAAAGAACTCCGAGCGGAACCGTTCAAGCTTGCGCGCCTCTTCTTCCAGCCGAATGCGTTCGGCTTCTTCCAGCGCGGCGCGGCGGGTTTGCTCCGTCGCAACCCGCGCAAGGGCCGCATTCAACCGGTTGCCCAGCGCTTCGATCTGTACTTGCGATTCCGCATCTTTGGCCGAGCTTTCGTCGAGCAACAGGTTAAGCGTGCCTATTTGGGCGCGCAGCGAGGATAATTGCTGATTCAACAGCGCCACTTTGCGCGCCGCCTCGGCAGATGCAGCTTCTTCGCCGGACAGGGCCTGATTTGCCTGGGCCAACAAAAGCGCGCGCTCTTCAGCCTTAGAAATGGCCCGCTGGGCCGCCTGTTCTGCCGCCAGCTTGGCGGCAAGGGCTGCGGACAATTGCGCCCGCAACTCGCCTTCGCTCCCGGCAGCCTCGCGCAGTGCTTCTGCTTCGGCCAGAGCTGCGGCCAGAGCATCCTCGGTGGAGAAAAGCCGCGCTGCCTGATCCTGATTTTCCAGCAGGGCCGCCGCTAACCGCGCATCAAGGTCCTGTTCAATGGCCTCGGCTGCAGCCAATAAAGTCAGGGTTTCTTCGGCCTTCTTGCGTTCCGCCTCCAGTGCCAGGGTCATGGCGGTCAGCTCGTCATTTGCCGAAGCAAGACGGTCTCGCAGGGCCGCCGCTGCAGCGGCTTCGGCCAGCCGCGCCGTTTCTTCTTCGCTGAGCGCGCTTTCTGTGCCGTCCAGCTGTGCCATCAGTGCCGCTGCAGCCGCTTTTTCAGCCAAAAGTGCGGCCTGTTCGTCGCTAAGTTTCTGAGAAAGCTCTGCCACTTGCCGGCGCAACGCCTCTGCCGCCGCAGCCTCGGCCAGCTTCGCTGTCTCCTCGGCGCTCAGACTTCTTTCAACCTCAGCCAAGCGGCGCCGCAATTCTTCCGCGGCTGCGAATTCCGCCAGCCGTGCAGCCTCCTGATCGCTCAGGCTGTCCTCAAGCCCGGCAAGTTGTTGGCGCAGCCGTTCCGCCGCTGCTGCTTCGGCCAAACGCGCTGCCTCTTCGTCGCTCAGGCTTGCCTCAACTTCCGCCAGCCGCTTGCGTAAACGCTCGGCCGCAGCCAACTGCGCCAAACGCTGGGCTTCAACGTTGCTCAACCCGGTTTCGGTCTCTTCCAGCCGTTTTCGAAGGGCAGCCGCAGCCGCAGCTTCCACTAGTCGGTTCGCTTCGGATTCGCTCAGGCCCGCTTCTGTCGTATCAAGTCGGGCGCGCAACTCATCGGCCGTGGCGTTAGCCAGGGTACGCCCTGCCACCTCTTCGGCCAGACGTGCCTCCAGTTCCACAATAGCGGCGCGTAAAGCATCCGCGTCGGCCACGGTGACAACGTGGCTTGCGGTTTCTTCGGCCAGGCGGGCCTCCAACTCAACAATAGCCAGGCGCAGGTCTTCAGCGTTTGACAGAGAAGCACTCAGTTCAGCATCCCGGTCCGCAAGCGCCAATCTGGTAAGGCGCAGATCATCGCGCAGATCAGCCGCCTGTTCAGCCCCGGTTTCCAACTGGGCCAGAGCGGTCACCAATGAAGCGTCTTTTGCGGTCACATCCTCCTGCAAGGCGGCGATCAAAGTCTGAAGCTCAACCGCTTTTTCCGCATCCGCCTGCGATTGGGCCAGCATCTGGGCAAGCGTGGCATCGCGTGATGCCACATCCGTGCGCAAATCCTCGATCAATGCCTCAAGCGCTTCACGCCTTGCCGCTGCCAAACGGGCAGCCTCGACGCCTGCGTCAATCTCATCGCGCGCCTGTGCCAGAGCAAGGTTCAACGCCTCTTCTTCGGTAATCAGCCGGGCGTTTGCGGCCTCCAGATCCTCGATCCGGGCCGCCAGACGCGTGCCTTCCTCAAGCGCGCTGTCACGTTCCCCTTCAAGCGCTTCCACCTGCGCCAGCAAGGTTACGCCTTCGGCGCGGGCGGTATCGCGTTCCGACAAAAGAGTGGCAACCTGCGCTTCGAAACTTGTGATACGTGCTGCCTGCGCAGCAAGATCTGCCGCCTGTTCTTCGTTCGTCGTAGTCAGCTGGGCAATCAAAGCGGCCTGTGCATCCGAGATGTTGCGCGCCTGCGCCAGAGTTGCGCCAAGCTGCCCGACTTCGGTTTCCAGCTCGGCTGTCCGGTTACGTTCCAGCCCCAGCGCATCGGCCAGCTCGGCCACCTGCAAGGAGAGTTGATCAAGTTCACTTTCCTGCCCTGAGATAGTTTCGCGCAAAACAAATTGCACCACCATGAAAATGGTCAGAACGAACATCAGTACCAGCAAGAGGGCCGTCATCGCATCAACAAAACCCGGCCAGATAGAGCCTGACACGCGTTGTGTTGATCTGCGGGTAAGGGCCATGGTCTAGCCCCGCCCGCCCCGCCCAACGGGGCCGCCTAATTGTCGAATAGCTTTGGTGAGCGCGGCAATATCAGCCCGCAGCTCGGCCTGGCTTTCCTGCCGGCCCGCAGACATCTCTTCCAGAATGCGCAGAAGCTGCACGTCGATCGACCGCAGGCGCATGCGGCTTTCCGCGTCTGAATGTGCGCCGTCCTCTTCCGCGGCCTGTGCCTGCACCTCGAGGGCGGCAATCATCCGCTCCTGTCCGTCGGCGATGCGTAGTAAAACCGGGGTTGAAACACCTTCATCGTCGATCCGTTGCGCCAGACGCTCAACCGCATCTGCCAATTTTCCCAAACGTTCGTCGACCAATGACCGGCTCGCATCGCTTTGGGTAAAGAGGGACTGCAGCGCGTCCATCTGCTCGGCCAAATGCACCATAAGCGCGCCGGCATTCCCGCCAGTTACTTGTGGCATCAACGTGGCTGCGCCCGTGACTTCGCCGTCCCCGTCGCTGTCAATAGGCGCCGCCCCCAGCCGGGTGATGGTGGAAAGCCATTCCTCAAGCTCGCGGTAGAACCGGTTCTGCCCATGACTTGCGAACAGCTCCAGCAGACCGACGATCAAGGACCCGGCCAGACCTAAGAGTGAAGATGAGAAGGCCGTGCCCATGCCACCAAGCTGTGATTCAAGCCCATTCATCAGACGGCTGAAGACCTCAACCCCGGTATCATTTTCACCCGGAGCCAGGGATTTGATTGTCTCGACCATTGCCGGAACAGTGGTGGCCAAACCAAAGAAAGTCCCCAAAAGCCCGAGAAATATCAGCAGGTTAACGATGTACCGGGTGATATCGCGGTCTTCATCGATGCGCGTGGCCACAGAATCGAGAATAGAGCGTGAAGACGATGCCCCGATATGCTTGCCTGCGCCGTGACCACGCAGCAATGCCGCAAGGGGGGCCAGCAGGCGCGGCGCTTTGACAAATTCATGCCCAGGATTGCCCGCCGCGAAGCCTTCGATCCAGCTGACAGAGGTGAAAATCTGATAGACCTGTGCAAAACAGGCAATCACCCCGATGCCAAAAACGAACAGGATAAACCCGTTCAGGTAGAGGTTTGCAAAAAATACCGGCAGCAGTAAGGAACGAACCGCAAACCCGCCGAAACCGGCAAGCGCAATCACCATCAGAATCAGAATGATCTGACGTGCGGGTTTCGAAAAGAACGGCTCGGTCCCTTTGTCAGAACCGTATTCCGGCTGCTCCAATTGGGTTTGCCCTTATTGTTTTCTGCTTTCTTTGCTTGCACGATAGGCTTTGATTGGCGCTCTGCCAAGCAAGGATTGTCATTTGTCCACCGCAATCAGTTGCCGCACCCGCTCAGCCAGCCATGAAATGTCCCCGTCTTCGATGCCTAACTCGCTTAAATGCTGGTGGGTATTCATCAGGTAATCGGCGTTTGAACCACGCCCGCCATGTGCCTTGGCGATCACAACGGCCTGTTCTTCCAAGGTCAAGGCACCACTATATTGCACGTGTGTCGGGTTGATTACATAAGTGACAGCCGCGACTTGCCGGCCCTCAGCCAGGGCTATTGTCAGGTTTTTCTCCAGATAGGCGTAAGAAACCAGCTCACGCTCACGTAAAACCTGCATAGTCTGCTCCTCACTGCCGGGTGTCACCCGAAAGGCCAGCCCGGTGCAGTCTTCACCCAAACTTTCATCCAACGCCAGCACCAGACCGGGCCGGGCCTCGGTGCCACGATGATGGATCGACCGCATGGTGAAACCACGCCGGTACCCTGACAACGTAGCAATTTCTGCCTCGACATGATCAAAGTCCGGGTGCCACATCAGTGACCCATATCCGAAAATCCACAGATCATTTTCACGCATGTGCTGGCCCTACCTTCGCGAGAGCTATAAAGAAGCGCCGAGGTTAGTAAAAGGGTCGCCATGCGCACGCTGACAATTTTGGTAGTTATCGCTGTAACTCTGTGGGGCGGCTATTGGCTGATCGGCTCCACAGCGATGGAAAGCGGGCTTTCTGCGTGGTTCGACCAGCGGCGCGATGAGGGCTGGCAAGCCGACTTTAGCGCCTTGAATACCAGCGGTTTCCCCAATCGCTTTGACACAACGATAGAAGATCTTGAACTGGCCGACCCGACCACCGGGCTGGCATGGGCAGCACCCTTCTTTCAGATCTTCGCCCTGAGCTATCGCCCCGGGCATATCATCGCCATCTGGCCGGATCAGCAAACCATAGCCACGCCTGAGGAACGTATCACCATTGCGTCGAGCAATATGCGCGGCTCGCTGGTGTTTAACGAAACCACAGACCTCAACCTCAATCGCACTTCGATTGTGCTTGAGGGCATGGGTTTCACCTCGACCAAAGGTTGGTCCAGCTATCTTGAAAACGGCCAGCTGGCTATGCGTCAGGTTGAGGGCGCCGAAAACACCTATCAGGTGTATTTCGAGGCAAAGGGCATCACTCCAGCTTCGGAGTTCATGAAGAACCTCGGGAACATCGAACATCTGACCGGCATTATTCAGGGTCTGACCATTGATGCACAGATCACCTTTGACGCGCCGTGGGACCGGTTTGCGATTGAGCGGGGGCGGCCACAGATCACGGCGATTGACCTGAAGCTCTTACAAGCAGATTGGGGGCAGCTTGATCTGCGCATGGCAGGGGAACTTGAGGTCGACAGCGAAGGCACGCCCACGGGGCAGATCACCGTGAAGGCCAAGAACTGGCGCGAGATGGTGGCGCTGGCCCAGCAGACGGGATTGCTGCCCGAAGCTATCGTCCCAACGGTCGAAGATACGCTGGCCTTTCTGGCGACCCTTTCAGGGGACAAGGCGACGATAGACACGCCGCTGACCTTCCGCGGTGGTTATATCGCTTTTGGACCGGTGCCCCTTGGTCCCGCTCCTGATCTGACGATCCGATAAGGCAGAAAAGAGATTTTAGGCCTTCGGCAAGGATATTTATTGCAAGAGGAAGTGGGTGCGCGCCTAATCGGCAAGACACGTTGCGTTGCGCTTAGCCGCCGCTCTGAACTTACTGACAATAGGGTCCAGAACGATAGCGGGCGGTATCCACATGGATATGGTCCTGATGATAACGGTCGGCATCGGGACCCAAAACCGTACCGAACGGGCCACAGGCAGAGGCATGCATGGCACGAATGATCTTGCGGTCGCGCCGGTCATGCCAGCCTTCCAGCACTGTGATCAGATCTCCGTTGTTCAGCACGATACCGGCAACATCCACCGCATGCCCCTTGCCATGCTCGGATATGCGTGCACCCGGGCGGTTGTTGCGGGTACGGCAGGAATAATCTGCAATAACCTTGAGCGCCTCCAGCCCACCGCCACGGCGCCCAACCGCAGGTCTTACGCCGGCCCGCACCCAGTTATTCAGTGCTGTGGCTGTGGTGCAGTCCATGATGGCGGGTCGTGTCAGCCGCACGCCGGAAACCGCGCTAACCCGCACAGGATCCGCCACCCCGCAACCGGGCAACTTGCCTGCTATGGCGTTGATTTCTTCACCCCGGATCTGTCGATTTCCGCAGATTGACCCTGTCCGACCCGTCTGCCGTTCCGGTTGGCTCCGCGCCGCTGATTGGGTCACAATTGCCGGGCGCGGTGCGGGGCGCGGCGACAGGGCTATCGCCAGATCAGGAAGGAAACCTGGCGCCTCGACAACCCGCCTTTGCGGCGGCGTTCGAAACAGGTTTTGCAGGATCACCCCTAGCCCGGCCTCTTGCGCACGGGTAGAAGGATGAACAGGCGACGATACCGAAACAGGGCGCGGCTCCGGACGCGGCGAGGTAAGCGGTGCGCCCGCGCCAGCAACCACAATCGCACATAGTAACAAAATGGTACGGCCTATGACGGGCCGGACCCTCACTCTGGCAGGCCGCCGCCGCCTGCCCGGCCAAAGTCCGGCGCGTCCGTGTCCTGACCGGCCTCGATAATACCCCGACGGATAGCGCGGGTATGGGTGAAATAATCAAAGAGCATTTCCCCGTCCCCGGTGCGAATGGCGCGCTGCAGGGCGAATAATTCCTCGGTAAAGCGCCCCAGAATTTCCAGTGTTGCCTCTTTGTTATTCAAAAACACATCGCGCCACATGGTCGGATCCGAGGCGGCGATCCGGGTGAAATCACGAAAGCCTGCAGCTGAGAACTTTATCACCTCGTAATCGGTCACCCGGCGCAGGTCGTCAGCAACCCCAACCATTGTATAGGCGATCAGGTGCGGCGCGTGGCTGGTCACAGCACAGACCAGATCGTGGTGTGCAGCCTCCATGCGTTCAACCTGTGCACCCATCGCAATCCACAACGCTTCCAGGCGCTGCACCGCGGTCGGGTCACTACCTTCGACCGGTACCAGCAGGCACCAGCGATTGTCGAAAAGTTCGGCAAACCCTGAATGTGGTCCGGATTTTTCGGTGCCCGCCATTGGATGTCCGGCGATAAAATGTACCCCTTCAGGCAGGTGCGGACCCACGGCCTCGATCACAGCTTGCTTGACCGAGCCGACATCCGTCACCGTCGAGCCTGGCGAAAGATACGGCGCGATTTCGGCCGCAACGCCCCCCATCGCCCCAACAGGGACGGCCAGTACAACCAGATCGGCCCCCTTGACCGCCTCTACCGCGCTGTCCTCAACCCGGTCGCAAAAACCCAGCTCGCGCACGGTATCACGGGTCTCAGCGGATCTGGCATAGCCCACAATTTCGCCCGCTAGCCCGGCCCGTCGTATGGCCTTCGCCATCGATCCAGCGATCAATCCCAACCCGATCAAGGTAACTCGATTGTAGATCTGGGTCATATCAACCCCTTAAAAACTGGCCAATCGCATGGGCGACCCGGCGGCACGATGGTTCGTCCCCCACGGTAATCCGCAAAGCGTTTGGCAAACCATAGTTTGCAACCTGTCGCACGATCAACCCCGCTTCCAGCAGATGCACGTTACAGGCCTCTGCCGTATCTGAATTGTCAAAACGCGCCAGAACAAAATTGGCGTGGCTGTCATCCACCCCCAACCCAAGATCGCGCAGGGCAGTGGTCAACCAATCGCGCATGCGTTTGTTTTCGACCTGACACTTCTCAACATGGGCGCGGTCTTTCACGGCAGCCTCGGCAGTGGCCAGCTGTGGTTCAGACAAGTTGAAAGGCGCGCGTACCCGGTTCAGCACGTCAATCACGTGGGCAGGTCCGTATCCCCAGCCAACCCGCAGGCCACCCAACCCATAAAGCTTGGAAAAAGTCCGCGTCATCACTACGTTATCACACCGGGACACCAGTTTGGCCGAGCCATCGAACCCTTCGGCATATTCTGCATAGGCACCGTCCAGCACCAGCAGTACATGATCAGGCAAGTTGGTTGCCAACCGTGTTAATTCCCGGTCCGCAACCATAGTGCCCGTGGGGTTGGCCGGATTGGCAATGAATACCAGACGGGTCTTGTTGTTCGCGGCTTTGAGGATCGCATCCACATCCACGACCCGATCCTGCTCGGGCACACAGACAGGGCGCGCGCCTGCCGCCAGCGCACAGATCTTATACATGGCAAAACCGTGCTCGGTATAAATCACGTCGTTTCCACGCCCGGCATATGCCTGACACAAATAAGAAATAATTTCGTCTGATCCGGCACCACAGATGATGCGTTCAGGGTCCAGATCATGCACCGCGCCAATGGCATTGCGAAGTTCAATATGTGTCGTTGATGGGTAGCGGTGCAGCGCGTGGCCCGCGCGCCGATACGCCTCAAGCGCCGCATCCCCGGGCCCGAGCGGGTTCTCGTTTGAGCTGAGCTTGACCACGTCCGTGATCCCCTCAACCTTCGAGGCCCCACCTTTGTAGGGTTCAATGTCTAAAATTCCGTGCTGTGGTTTAATATCTGTCATCAAAAAAGGATCCTTCCGCCCCCTCTCTTACAAGCAGGTAATGGCGGCGGAAAGGCTGAAACCTCACAGGACAGGAATAGATTGCATGTGTTGAGTTTTAGCCCCACACAAGTGCATTCGGGCGGCAACAGGCTTTGGCAAAAACTGCGCGCGGACCGGGTCAAAGTCGTAAAATGGTGCCCATTTATCGGCTTCGCGCGCCAGCGTATCAACCGCTACAATGATGTAATCGGCCGTGGCATCCTCCATCAGATACGAAAAATTCAGCCGCACCCAGCCGGGTTTATGCACCATTTCTCCACGTTCAAGCGCGGCGTGGATTGCCTCGGAGCGCGCCTTGTCGATCCCTAAGAGCCGATGTCCGTAGGGCCCGGCGCAGGCACAGCCACCGCGCGACTGAATGCCGTAAAGATCACTGAGCATACGTGTGAACAGCTGCGGCTCGACCACATTTCCGGCTTTGTCGCTGACCAGAAAGGAATAAATAGGTAAGCGATGCGCCTTGTCCACTCCCAATAGGGTCAGATGCGGGTTATTCCGCCAACGGGCCAGCGCAGCTTTGTTAAACGCTCTTTCTCGCACCGCAATTTGCGCCGTGCCGGCAGCCTCTTTCACCAAAAAGGCAAGGCCCGCACGGATGTCACCGATTATATTTGGCGTGCCAGCCTCTTCGCGTGCTTCGAGATCGTCCAGATAATCGTGCTGCCATGGAGAGACAAAGGCGACAGTGCCACCGCCCGGCTGCGAGGGTGTATGGGTGGCAACCGCCGCGCGGTTCACGATCAACACGCCGGACGCCCCCGGCCCCCCCGCGAATTTATGCGGTGAAACCACGATGGCATCTTTGGCCGCGTCACTGCCTGCGCGCATGTCCATTGGCAGATAGGGGCCGCCGCCTGCGTAATCCCAGACCGACAGCGCCCCGTGTTTCTTCAAAAGCCGCGACACCGGATCAGGATCAGTGACAATGCCCGTCACATTGGAGGCGGCGGAGAAGGCGCCAATTTTGAGGTCGGCATCGGCGTGGGATTTCAGCGCAGCTTCCAGTGCATCCAGATCAGGTCCACCTTCGGGCGCTTCCGGGATTTCAACCACTTCGGCCCGACTTTCACGCCATGGCAGCAGGTTTGAGTGATGCTCATATGGCCCGACAAAAACCACCGGGTTTTCAGCGTTATTGACCCCAAAAAGGTTGACCAGCTTGTTCAGCCCCGCGGTCGCGCCGCTACCGGCAAAAATAACAGAATGATCCGGACCGGCACCTGTCAGCCGGGCAATTTCGGCCTTTGCCTCGCCGCGCAAAGCCGTGATGCGTGCACCGGTATAGGAGGCTTCGGTGTGGGAATTTGCGTAAAACGGCAGAACTTCGGCCATGATGAAATCTTCCACCTGCCGCAGGGCGCGACCGGACGCAACATAATCGGCATAGACAAGTTTCACATCGCCCTGCAATCCGGGGATAGTCATGCCTTCACCGATCAGACCGGCGCGCAGATCAGCCAGTGGATTTTGCGTGGCCAACTGGCTTTTGAATAATTCGAGGGACATCGGCGACTCCTTTTCGTGAATTATCCCCCTTTCTATCGGCTTATTTTCACCTTTTTCTTGCTTTTTATGCCGTTTTCCCTATCATTTGAACGGTAATGAAGGATACTGTAGATCAAATTGACCGCACCCTTCTTGCGGAGCTGCAACAGGATGCCAGCCTTTCGCAACGCGATCTGGCCGAACGTGTGGGGCTATCGCAAAATGCCTGTTGGCGGCGCCTGCAGAAACTGACTGAACGGGGCATCCTGCAAGGCTCGCGCGCCCGGATTTGCCGCGAAAAGCTGGGGCTGGACCTTGTTGTGTTCGTGATGCTGCGCACACGTAACCATTCGGCCGACTGGCTACGCGAATTTCGCCGCCATGTACTGACCATCCCGGAAGTGGTCGATTTTCACCGTATTGGCGGCGATTACGACTATCAGCTTCGCGTCGTGACCAAAGACATGACCACCTACGACAAAGTCTATCAACGCCTGATCGAAGGCGTCGAACTGGACAGCGTCACCAGCTATTTCGCCATGGAAGCGATTGCCGAAAACCGACCCTTGCCACTCTAGCCGTCCAAAAACTCCCGGACGGCGTCGCAATATTCATCCCAGCAAGGGTCGAAGGGCAAGATCATATCGTTGGCCGTATCCAGAACCAAAAGTTCCGCATCCGCTATTCCGGCAGCCATTTTTCGGGCTTCTGACAACGGGTGAACATTGTCGTCGCGTGCGTGGATGATCTGGGTTGGAACACTGACTTTTTCCAGTAGTGGCGCTATGGAATGGCGGTTGTTGTAATCTCGTACCTTTGACGCATTTTCAATGCTTGCCGCAGCCTGAAAGATCGCCGCGTGGTTTTCCATCAAATCCCGGGGGGCATCCGGAAAATACATCGAAATATATCCCCGGATGAATGCTTGGCCCTTCATCTCCCAACCTTCCCGCACCATGGACAGGATGGGCTCGTTGTCAGAGCCAATGCTGCCTTGATGTCGACGGACCCGGCCATCGACATAACCGCCTTCCAAAACCAGCTTTGACACTCTGTCGGGGTAGTTGGCCGCAAACTGCACCGCGTTCATGGCTCCACTGGATATACCGTGAATGGCAACCCGCTCCAGACCAAGGCAATCAATAATTGCCAGCATGTCACCTGCGGACTGCTCCACGTTGTACGACCCCAAACTCGGATCAGACAAACCGCATCCTCGGTGGTCATAGCGTATCAGAGTGTTGTTTTCACACAGCATATCATTCCGCTGCCGCTCATATGGTTCGTTCCACTCCATCTCAAGATGACCAGGGAAATAGGCGCTTCGTAGCAAAGGGGAACCATCGCTATGCATGCTATAGGCCAGCATGGCACCATCATCTGCCGTCGCATACCGAATTCGGAGTTTTTCTGTTTCCGTGGGCTTGGAATGAGACCCAGCACTTTGTCTGCCCGCGTCGACATCCGCCACAAACTGTATGCCTCGCCGCGCCACGGTGCGGATGATCGCTTGCCGTTTACCGTCGTCACCCACCGCTTTGCGCGCCGCGGCGATCCGGGCGCTGATGGCTGAATCTGACACGATCCGCCCGCCCCAGATTTCTTCGACCAGCTGATCTGTTGTCACCAGTTTGCCTGCATTTTTCGCCAGCAGACAGATAAGGTCAAAGACCTGTGGCTCAATAGCCTGTTCAACCCCATCACGTGTGAAACGATGGGATTCAATGTCCAGCATACAATCTGAAAAGCGGTAAATCATAAGGATCAGTGAAAGCGTAAATGCGCCAATACGCAAGCTTTTCGAAGGCAGGCGGGGGTTTCACAGGACTTTCGCAGGGTAATCACAAGACGTTCTTCAAGCAAGGCCCGCTGGGGGCGGGCATAGTTGGATAACGCAACAGGAGAGAGCCCATGAACCCGATCACAGATACCAATCTGCTTCGTCATCACCGCGTCAACTATGGCCCAAAGATTGACTATGAAGGTCGCAAAAACACATCCTTTCGCATTCCTTCCATAATGTGGCTTGTCGCATTTGTGCCCGTTGTTTTGACTCTGGCATCTTTCAGCGCCTGACCTGCCCCTAACGAAAAAAGCCGCGCAAACCGCGCGGCCTTTCCTATTCTTCGGTATCGCGAAGATTAGTTCTTCGCGTAGAATTCCACCACCAGGTTCGGTTCCATCATCACCGGGTAAGGCACATCGCCCAAGTTCGGTGTGCGGGTGAAGGTAGCAGTCATTTTCGAGTGATCCGCTTCGATGTAATCCGGCACATCGCGTTCGGGCAGGCCAACAGCTTCCAGCACGACGGCCAGCTGCTTGGAGCGGTCACGCACTTCTACCACGTCGCCTTCTTTCACCCGGTACGAGGGGATGTTGACGCGCTTGCCGTTTACTTTGACATGGCCGTGGTTCACGAATTGACGGGCAGCAAAAACGGTCGGTACGAACTTGGCGCGGTAAACGACGGCGTCCAGACGACGCTCCAGCAGGCCAATCAGGTTTTCACCGGTGTCACCTTTGACACGCTCGGCCTCGGCATAGATGCGGCGGAATTGTTTTTCCGTCAGGTCGCCGTAATAGCCTTTGAGCTTTTGCTTGGCGCGAAGCTGCAGACCGAAGTCAGAAAGCTTACCCTTGCGGCGCTGACCGTGCTGGCCGGGGCCATATTCGCGACGGTTAACGGGGGATTTCGGACGACCCCAGATGTTTTCACCCATCCGGCGGTCAATTTTGTATTTGGCAGACGTGCGTTTGGTCACGGCTGATCTCCTTCTAACGATGTGAAGGGCGTTGTCCTTTGCCTCGCGGCCGACAGGCATCCCCTTGCAGGGGCCACCAACACCAATGAAGTCGCGCTTATAGTCGGCTACAGGCAGGAGTCAACGCTTATTGAGCTGCAATCGGGATTGCGGTCAAAAATCCTAAGGCAGGGATCTAAGCCGCGTCACCCATCAAAATGGCCGCCTCATAACGGTCAAGGTTTCGACGGGCGTAGTCTCCGTAAGCGGCCGGGTCATATTCCAGCTGCGGGAACATTCCGATCAGTTCTGCGCGCTGCGATGCTTCGACACTTTCCAGTGCCGCATTCGCGGGATGAAAGCTCTCGGTTTCAATTCCATTGGCCCAGACGATTTCGTGATGCTCCAGAAGAATGTGAAAATAGGTAACCTCACGCAGGGAAAAGTCTAAACGCACCCGGCGGTCATCGATAAGGTCCTTGGCGGCCACCAAAACCTCGTCCTGATTAAACAATGCCCGCGCCCTGTGCCCCTTGATCAACATCCGATGATGTGGAGAGACAATCAGGTCTCCGTCGGGTTGCTGGTGCCCTATCGCCCCGGCACCTATTCGCACAGGTCTGAAATCGGGCATCGCATAGAGGCGTGCACCGGTAATGCGCCGCTGGCCGATCCAAAGCACTTCCTGTGCACCATTGTCACGGGTCTGAATGCGGTCGCCCTTTGTCAGGTTTTCAACCAGTTTGAGACCATCTTCCAGGCGGATATGCGTACCCGGCGTGAAACAGATCACACCGGTTGGCTGATCGGTCAGCCGGTTTATATGGCTTGCCTGCAACGTGGCGCGCACGACCCACAGGTCCGTATCTGCTGGCGGGGTATCGTCCAGAAACATCAGCAAAGGTTGTGCATTTGGTGCTACATCAACAAGCGTCACTATGTAGCTCCGACGCCCGTCCGTCACCTCAAACCCGGTGTTCAAGACTGGGTCCTCAACCGTTATCCGGCTTGGATGCTCAGTGGGGCTTAGCGCAGCCCCAACCAGTTTGTGCACGATCTTAGCCGCGCGTCTGCGAATGTCTGCCTCGCCATCGGCGCTATCCAGAAGCAGGATTTCGGGAGGCCCGTCAACGCGCAGTGTTTCACCACTCCAACGCCAGCTTGACCCTACACCCAACGCGCTCTTCGGCGCGTTTGTTAGCCCGTCTACTTCTGTCTGCGCCCATGAGATGACAAACGTGCCACGATAGCCCGTCTTCATACCTGTTTGCCTGCCTTTTATTCTTTTATTACGGACAGGTTAACACGGGCGAATCATGTTGTTAAGCTTTTCTTAACGGATCGAGTTTTGCGTGTCAGAAGGATATGCCAATCCGCAAGGAGCCCACAACCTGACCTTCAGGTTGGGCCTCGAATTCTCGCCCCAGCCAGGTCAGGCCATAAAACAGCGATGCCTTTTCACCCTGATAATTCACACCGACCCGCAGCCGGTTGCGTGACCCGGTCAACTGATAGCCATCCGCGGCAGGTAACAGGGCTGATCCGAACACATGGGCCATATCGCCGCCTATCAGCATTGAAAATCCGGGAGCGGGTGTACCGCTGGTGGCCTGATACAGAATACCGGTGGTAATATCGCGCAGGAATACACCCTGCTGCCACTTGGATCCAATCAACATGTCAACGCCAATGCGGGCGTAACTTTCGATACCCGCCTGGGTCTCGAGATATGGCCGTAATGCAAGCTTACCACTGAACTGATAGGGGCGCGCTATTTCCACCAATGCCGTCGGGTAAAACCCGTCACCGATCTGGTTGGCCAGCGCGATGGCCGAAGGCGGCACCATGCCCAGCGCCTCATGTACTCCAACGTGGAACTGGCCCAAACCCGTTTGTGGCCCGGTGATGTAAAGGTCGCCACCCAGGCTGAATTCAAGCGCGCCATCTGTAAAGTGGGAATGCATCCCAAGCGAGAATAATCCGGCATAACGCCGGTCTTCCGGACCCGGATTGGTCAGGTTCGATGACGTTATCAGAGCATTGCCGAACCGGTATTCGACCATTTCGCCAAAATTTGCCGGGCGCGCAATAGTGCCTTCGCGCCCACGCAGGACGCTGAACTGAAGCGAGCCAGTGCGCCAGCGGTCGTCATCGTCGCCAAATTTGTCATTGGTGAACAGGCGCCCATGGCCCAGCGTCACCCAGTCATCAGCAACGACGGGCGACAAAGACCCGAAGCATAGTAAAAAAGCGGCGAATAACGCGAGGCGCATAATTTCCCAATCCAATTTGCCCCCCGGCCGGACCTTCTTAAACGTTAACCTTGTTGGCGACTAGTGCTCAGGGGCAACACAAGACCCAATATTCCAACATTCTGTGCCTTGGATTTGCCGCAAAAAGAAACTGACCCACACCGGCATTCCGTAGAAACGACCTTGCGCCCAATGCATGGTCAGGACCCGGTTCCTTTTCCGCCCCGACGACTATTTGCACGTATTGTAGAGCTTTTGGAGGGGAGCATGCGCCGCTCAAACACCTTACTTGTACCAAACCGCAATATCACAAGCCCGCCGAATGCCACCGGTATCATGCTAAACATACAAACAAGGGCTATAGAATTATACAAATCACCAAGCACTCCCAGATGGCCGTTAATTTCAATTAACCGGTCGGGATCTGATCCCAGGAAGGGGTTAAGCAGATACTCTCCGGCAAAAGCGGCATACATGATTGGAACCGCCCAATCTTCTTGCGCCCCTCCTGTACGCGGCGTACCGGCCGAAATCAGGGCGAAGACCTGAAAGAACATCCAGGTGACGATGAACCAACCCAGAAAGTTTAATGCCGGCACGCCGAAATATACGCCGCCATCCAGCCAGGTCCAGCGCCCTTCATAACTTGCCCGCAACGGATCCATGGACACGTCCCATATGACCATGAACAAAGCCGCAAGTATGGGGGTCAGCAACAGGTCTGCCCGGCGGCCGATCGGTGTCAGAGCACCGACATATATCCGCGCCATAGACCATGCCAGATACCCCACCATCGCATAGGCAAACAGAACCGAGACCGGCACACTGCCCAAAAACGGCGCCATGATTTCGTTATATTGGTACCGCCCGAAGGGCAGGCCTGTTGCCATACCCCAGGTCTCGACCAACCATGTGATCACGCCGGTGACGATAAAAAATGCCAAAATCAGACCGGGTGCATAAAGACGTCTGCTGTGCAGAACTAAGAATGCAAGCATCGAAAAGGCGACAATGCCGGAAGAGACGTCTTTGCCCACGCCACCAGAAGGGCTGACAGCATAGAGGGCGTTTCCGGTCCAAGCCAAAAATGCTAAAAACAATAACGTGGAATGCGTCCTCATCGTTCCCTACTCACAATCTAATTTTCAGCCATATGTACGAAATTCATATGCACCGTTTCAATAACCTCTTCACTTTCACTGGTGATAAACCACTGAGTAAAGACAAAATTTGTTTCATTCTGAATGGCCAGACTAAACCGGCTAAAACCCATTTGGCCACCAACAACCAGCTCTTCGCGGCTTTGCAGATTGGCGATATTACCGCTGATACGGCCAATATACTGCACGTTTTCGGGTAACGAAGGGCTGGCCACAGCGCCTGCTATCACGCCATCCTCGTGCATGACAAACTGCATGGTCAGCGCGGTTGATCCGGCTTGCATGGCGCAACGCCCCTTCATGCGCAGCTCACGCCCCTCTACCAGCGGCGTGACCTCCAGCCGGCAGCGCCCCTCTTGCGCTGGCTGGTCAGGTTCCGGGCGGATAGTGCCGATACTTTGCCACTTTCCCGTAAGCTCAAACAGGGTCGGCTCTGCCGCCACGCCGGCACCATTCAGAAGGATGAAACCAAATACCAATGCCTGCATCAACCGCCTTACCATTTACCTATCCTTAACATTTTAGCTGGTAACATCTTGCCCACAACGATCAGGCAGGCGGGCAAAACCAACAAATCGGCGATCAGCGCCAGAACAAAGGCGGCCATGGACAGGCGGCCAAAATAAGACAGGGTGGGCAATTGGCTGAACTGGGTCGAGAGCATGCCAACGGACAGTACCACCGACGTGATCACCAGTGCAGGCGCGACTTGTCGCAGAGCGCGTTTTACAAGCTCTTCGGTTAGGCTTTGATCCGGGCTGGCATTCAGGCGGATGCGATTCAGCGCGTGAATCGTGTCATCAATGGCCAGCCCAAAGGCAATTGTCAGGGCAATGCCTGACGGAAATTCCAGCCCGCTGCCCGAAAGGGTCAGCCAGGCACCAACCAGCGCAATCGGCAGGACATTGGCCACCAGTGCCACCAGCCCCAGCACCGGGTTTTTCAGCCACATCATGACCACCAGCCCCGAAGCCACGACCGCAACCAGAAAGCACCTGTTGAGATCCAACAGCATATCATGCGACAAAAATGCCGCGGCAGCCAAAAGGCCTGTTGGCGCATCCAGTAAATCCGGTGGAAGTTGCGGGTCACGCGAAATTCTGGTTGTCAGGCCGTCCACAATCTTGCGGATCGCCACCGAACCGTTGTTGGGCACCATCACCATCACCAGGGGACGGTCCCCATCGGAACTGACCAATTTTTCCAGCAAAGGCCCGGGCAGGTTCGCCACCTCGTTTCCCCCCGGGTCCACAAAAGACGCAAGCGACAGGACCTCTAATGGGCGCGCATGATCACGCAACCGCGTTTCGGCAAGGCGTAACTGCTCCATGGCCTGCGGGTTTTCAAGCGACAGGTTAACGGGAAAAACTATGGTACCTATCGGAGCCAGATTTTCCTCGGCCAGCTGCAGCGCCTGATAAACATCGGAATCACGCGCAACATTGTCATAAAGCGAATGCTCCGGCACTACCCGCAAATAGATTCCAACGGCAACAGCCAGCATGACCACCGCAGAAATGCTGATCACACCCGGCCGCCACGCGGCCCAACTCAGCAGAAACTGAAATTGCCAGATGCGAGACATCTTGCCCCGGTTTCCCGTCAATAAGGCATCTGTCCCGCGCAACGCAGCCATCGAGGTCAGTAGAAGCGGCAGGGCCGCAAAAACTGCCAGTGTTGAAATTACCGTTGCCAAAGCCCCCGCCAACCCCATATTCGCGATTAGCGTAGAGGGCGATGTCATCAGGCTGCCAAAGGCGATTGCGGTGGTGAAAGTGGTCAGAATGCTGGCCGGTGCAATCCGCTTCACCGCACTTTTGACCGGTTTGGGGTCGCCTTCGCCAAGACGACGGCTCACCTCAAGCATCAGATGCACGGACGAGGCCAGCGAAAGCACAAGGATCAAAACCGGCAGGGAGATTGTTACGATATTGATCGAGATACCTACCCAGCCAAACAGCCCTGTCATCCACAAAAGCGAAGTCCCCGCCGTAAATGTTGCCAGCACCGCCAGCCCAAAGGAACGCAAGGCAATCGTTGCCAGTAATGTACCGATGATCGACCCGGATATAATGTGCAAAAGGAAGTCGTCAAACAGCGCCTGCACAACATTATCACGCAAGGCCGGATAGCCGGTTACCCGCGCGCTTATGCCAGATGGAGCACCCAACCTGTTTGCCAATGTACCGGCGCGCTGGTGCAGGGGAAGGTCTCCGCCATCTTGGGCATAATCGACAATCAGGGTCACCATCAACACCCGCCTGTCTTCAGACAGGAACCGGCGAAACCCCGGACTTTCCTGCCACAGCCGGTCTATTTCACCGCGATCCGCCTGTGCTGACAGGTTGAAGGAAAACGGCGAAAGCAAACTAGCGACATCCGGCTCAAACTGTACTTCAAAGACGAATTCTCGTATTGCGTCATAGGCTTCCGCTTCTGCGAAATCACGGCCAGAAAATACTACCAGAAGGTCACCTTCACCAGATTCATAATCAGCCAGATATACCTGATAGTCGTCGTAAACTTCGCTGCGGCTTTCGAACACTTTTGACAGGCCATCGTCAAAGTTCACATGCGTCGTGCCCCAGCCGGCAAAAACGGCTGCGGTCAAGATCAAGACCCACAATGACCCCATCAACCAACGGCGTGGTGATCGGCCCCTTCGCTGTCCTGTTCCTGCACCTTGCCTCATCCCAAAAAGTTTAGCTGATCAGGGTGATAAGGCAAGAGACATGGGATCACAGGTCGGTGTCAAAACCACGCAGCCAGAGGGCGGAATTCAGGTGGGTAAGACGCTTAATCCTTGTCCACGCTGTCTTCGTCAGTTCCGTATTTGGTGAACAAGCCTGTCTGCACCATGAAAAAGCCGAATATGCCCAATGGCAGCCCGAAAGTCTTGAAGTTGACCCAAGCCGTGGTTGACATGTTGCGCCAGACGACCTCGTTCAAAATGGCGAGTGTCAGGAAGAACAGCGCCAATCGTTTGGTCAGGATCATCCACCCTGCTCGTTCCATCGGCACCGCCTGATCCATCACCGCCTCAAGGTAGCTTTGCCCCCGCAACAGGCCAAAGCCCAGAATTCCGGCGAACAGCAGATAGATCAACGTAGGTTTGAGCTTGAAGAAACGTTCGTCATTCAGCCAGACAGATAGGCCGCCAAAAATGATGACCAGCACCAGCGTCATGATCTGCATTTTCGAGATATGACCGGTCAGGCGCCACAGGGCCAGCGTTGAGGCCGCCAGAATGGGAATAAAAATGGCTGTGGCTGCGATAAAGCCGGAATATTCCTGCCCCGCCAGATTGAAGCTCCTGTCTTTCAACAGGATATAGCCCAGAAAGAAGGCCGCGACCGGGCCATATTCCAATAAGGCCTTCATGCCCGGTTTGATAGTCTTTTCGCTCATAGTTCCCCCTGAGGCGTGCCACCCGGTCCAATATTACAGGCAAGTGGTGCACTTTGTACGCATCTTCAATGCCCTGAAAGCTTGGTATTCAATTTTCACGGAAAACTGAACCAGTAAAATCTAGCCGCCCATTTCAACGATCACCGCACCGATTGCGATCAGGGACATCAGCCCCAGACGGCGGGGCCCGACCTTTTCCCCGAGCATAAGCCAGCCGATCAGGGCGGCGAAAACAGTCGAGGTTTCCCGCAGCACGGCCGCCTGTCCGACATTGTCCAGCCGGGTTGCGAGCATGATGCCGCCAAAGCTGAAAAACGCGAAAATGGCCCCAATCACCCCGCGCGCCATCAATGGCCCCAGGGCCGGGCGGTGTGCCATCTGGCGCCAGCGCATCGCCGCAATAATCGGCATGACCAGCCCATCGATCAAAAAAAACCACGCCAGAAAGGTAAAGGGATCAGCAGCAGCGCGAATGCCGTAGGCATCCCATGTGGTATAGGTCGCCACCAGCAGTCCGGTCACCACTGCCATGGCCAAGGCGGGTTTCAGCAGCGCGCGTCCGGCTTGCCAGTACCGCAGATTATAGGCGGCCAGCCCGTAAATACCGGCCAGCAAGACGGCGACTCCGAACCATTGTACGGGGGCAAAAACTTCGTCAAACACCAGCCAGGCACCAATCACTGCGAAAAGCGGCCCGGTGCCGCGCACCACGGGATAGACCACCGTGTAACTGCCCAATGTGTAGGTCCAGGCCTGCGCCAGCTTGTAAACAACGTGGATAGCGAAGGCGATGGCAAGGATCGGCCACAAATGCGGCGCGGGCCATGGCACCACGAACAACGCAAAGGGTGCCGCAATGACCGCATAGGAGAAGTCAATTGCCCCGCGGCTGAGCCACGGATCGTGTCGCCCTTTTTGCAGAGCACCGAATGCAGCGTGCAACAGGGCCGCCATCAGGGCAAGGACAAGCGCAAGGTTATGCCCCGCAGAGGTTCCTTCCAGGGAGATCAGCCAGTCGCTCATGAGTTTGGTCCTGTTGCAAAGGAGTGCCGGGGGCTGTCTGCCCCCGGACCCCCGAGGATATTTGCGGCAAGAGGAAAAGGTTAGAGGGTAGTTCCGGTGAGGGCGTTGGCGAAATCTTCGGGGTCGAAGGCGGCCAGATCGTCGATTTGTTCGCCTACCCCGATTGCATGGATGGGCAGGGCGAATTTATCGGCCAATGCCACCAGCACGCCGCCCTTGGCCGTGCCGTCAAGCTTGGTCATTACCAGGCCTGACACATCGGCGAGATTTTGGAAAGTTTCCACCTGTGAGAGTGCGTTTTGACCGGTCGTAGCATCCAGCACCAGCAGGGTGTTGTGGGGCGCGTCCGGGTCTTTCTTTTTGATAACGCGGACGATTTTGGCCAACTCTTCCATCAGGTCAGCCCTGTTTTGCAGGCGCCCGGCAGTGTCGATCATCAAGAGGTCAGCACCTTCGGCCTCGGCCCGGGTCATAGCGTCAAAGGCAAGGCTTGCGGGGTCAGACCCTTCTGGCGCGGTTAGGACAGGCACACCGGCACGTTCCCCCCAGACCTGCAATTGTTCAACTGCGGCGGCGCGAAAAGTATCACCGGCAGCAATGATCACGGATTTCCCAGCAGCACGAAACTGGCTGGCCAGTTTGCCGATCGTGGTGGTTTTGCCTGAGCCGTTCACCCCGACCACCAGCACCACTTGTGGTTTTTTCGCGTAAAGTGGCAGCGGGCGGGCGACGGGTTCCATGATACGGGTGATCTCATCGGCCATCAGTGCCTTGATCTGGTCAACCGAGAGTTTTTTGCCGAAATTACTTTCCGAGAGGTTAGCAGTTACACGCATGGCCGTATCCACCCCCATATCCGATGTGATCATCAGATCTT
Organism: uncultured Aliiroseovarius sp.; assembly: GCA_964550345.1. GTDB lineage: Bacteria > Pseudomonadota > Alphaproteobacteria > Rhodobacterales > Rhodobacteraceae > JAAEUB01. The sequence goes on from CAZJYZ010000013.1 coordinate 30,181, forward strand.
CGAGGCTTTCGAGCATGTCGTCATCCAGCACCCGGCGGAGTACGGCTTTTTTCTCACCACGACCCAGCAAGCGCCCGAATAGTCCGGGTTTTGCGGATGCAGGCTCAGCCCCTTTCGGCACATCCTGCGGATACGCCTGCCGGGCATCGTCGATGGCTGCGCCATCAACTTGCTCAGGCTCAGGCTCAGGCTCAGGCTCAGGCTCAGGCTCAGGAGTTGCCTCGCCTAGCGCTGTGTTGATGTCAATCGGGGCCTGCTCTTCGGCTTCCGGTTCTTCCTCGCCGCCATCCTCAACAATGGCTTCCAGCCCCTCCTCCAATTTGGACGAGGATTTGAACAAGCGGGTCTTGAGTTTGTTGAAAAATGACATGCGGCCTCCGATCGTCTTCCCCAGTTAATCGGCTTTGACGGGGTTTGAAAGGGGTCAGGCTGATATGCCTGTCAGTATGAGCAATTGCCCGGCAATATAAAACAACCACACCAGCATTCCGGCGGTGGCGGCGGGCCTGCTCCCTTCCTTCATGCGAAACATTCGTAACGACAAGATTGTGTCAGAAAGGATGAACAGGCCAGCGCCGGCAACAACAGATGCGGCTGGCCAGTTCAGCACCACTTGCCCGGCAGGGGCCGACATGGCCTCGACCCACATCGGCAGAGTCAGAGCGGCCAGCCCCATTGTAGTAATCAACAGAATATAGACCCGAACAGGCCAACGCAGGCCGCCGGTATGTGGGGTAAGCCAGCGTTCGGTTGAAAGCGCAAACAGCACAAGTGCGGCTGCGGCAAGGGGAGCTTCTGAGAATGCCTGCCAAAGGGGCACCCCTGAGATGCCAAGGAACAGCAGGATATACACCAAATGTGCCAGCGCGAATGCAGAGAGGCCATAAAGGAATGCAGCACGACCGTCACGGGAAAGAGCAAAGTCGCCCAGCGCAGACAGGAACAATCCTGCTGTCAGAAATGCGGGCGCACCAGACAAAAGGGCCGCTCCAGAGAAACAAATTAGTGGCAGGGTTTTCAGGATGGAACGTGGCCAGGAAGGCGCGCGGTTTGCCAGCGGGAAATAGCACAAGGCGATAGCGAGGCCAAACAAAGCAAGGTAAACCGGCTGCATCAGAAACCACCCGCATCAGATAACGTGCAAGTAATTTTCCGGAAAAAGTTGGATTGCTGCCCGTTGGCCATGCATTGACCTTCTTGTTAATCTGTTTTCGTAATATCCTGCCCAAGCATAGCGCCCGCCAGCCAGTATTGGCGAGCGAAAACAGGCGAAAGCAGTAATTTTACAGATCATAGGAATATTTTGCATGCCCCCCCGCCTAACGCTCTCACTATTTGCCCTAGTCACCCTGTCCCCGGTTTTACTGTTGACGAGTGCCGCGCTTGCAGGTGGTGCATGCGTCTGGCTGCCCCTGGCCTATATGACTTTGCTTGCAGTTTGCGCTGACCTGATCATTCGCCGGATTACCCCGGCCAGCGCACCTGACGCGGTGCCTTTTGGGGCAAATCTGTTATCGGTCGTTCTGGCGTTGGGCCATTTTACCTTGTTGATGCTGGTGGTGCTGGCGGTATCCGGACAGACGGGCATGTCCATTCCTGCGCGGCTGGGGATCTTTTTTGCGGCCGGGTTGTTTTTTGGGCAGGTGTCAAACTCAAATGCGCACGAACTTATTCACCGGCGCACGCCGCTGCTCTACTGGCTCGGCGTGGCCGTCTATACCTCGTTATTGTTCGGTCACCACGCTACGGCGCACAACAAGATACATCACCGCTGGGCCGCCAGTGAGAAAGATCCGAACTCGGCGCATGAAGGGGAAGGGTTTTATCGCTTCGCGCTGCGGGCATGGCGCGGATCATTTTGGGCGGGGCTAAAGGCCGAGCGTGAGGCCGGGGGCTTCAACCCCTATTTCCTGTATGTCGGTGGCGCAGGCCTGACTTTGATACTTGCAGCTCTGGCGGCTGGGCTTGAAGGTGTGACCTCCCTGACCCTGCTGGCAAGTTACGCCCAGATACAACTGCTATTGTCCGACTATGTGCAGCATTACGGATTGCAGCGAAAAACCGACTCTGATGGCAAGATAGAGCCGCTACGCCAGACCCATAGCTGGAATTCACCGCATTTTTTCACCTCGCTCTTGATGTTGAATGCAGCGCGCCATTCAGACCACCACGCCCATGCCACCCGTCCCTATCCGGCTTTGCGGATGCCGGGAAAGGGAGAGGCACCTATTTTGCCTCACTCCTTGCCAGTCATGGCGGTTATTGCCCTGTTTCCCCACCTGTGGCGCAGGGTGATGCGCCGCGAGCTGGCATTGTGGCGGGCAGAGGGGTAGGCTGGGGCATGTTAACCCGGTCACTTCTCGCTTTACTGTTTGTTTTGACAAGCTTTCCATTGCTGGGGCAGGCAACCCTGTCCGGACCTGAATTTGACGCGGCAACTCAGGGTAAAACCTTTCACTTCAGCGTTGAAGGTGAAGATTATGGCGGCGAACAATATTTGCCCGGTCAGGTTGTCCTTTGGTCTTTCCTTGATGGTCAGCGCTGGCGCGGGCAATGGTACCAATCCGACCAAAATATCTGTTTTGTGTATGAAGACGATCCCGAACCCTCATGCTGGCGCTTTTTTGGGGGATCAGATGGATTAAGCGCGCAATTTGCAGATGCTGTGGATGACAACCGCGTATATTCAGCACAACCCGTAGAAGGCCCGCTTTATTGCCTTGGGCCAGAGGTCGGCGTCTGAGCCCCTGCCATTAAATTGCGCCTCCATCCCAGACAAAACCGGACCAAACCCCTTGCCCTGTTCCGCCCGCCGCTTATGCTGCCACAAAATTTTGTTTGGAGACTAAAATGGCCGACCTGTTGACGATTGAAAATCTTGGGAACCTCTTGATGCTGTGTTTCCTTCAGGCCGTTCTTGGCTTTGACAACCTGCTATATATTTCAATCGAAAGTCAGCGCGCGCCGGTCGCCAGCCAAAAGGCCGTGCGGTTCTGGGGGATCATCATCGCTGTGGCCCTTCGGGTCGTGCTGCTGTTTGTCATGATCTGGTTGATCGGATCCCTGTCGCAACCCTTCTACATTTTCGACATGCCGGGCATTTTGGAGGGCGGCGTGAACTTCGCCACGGTGGTGTTTATCTTCGGCGGCTTTTTCATCATGTACACGGCCGTGAAAGAGATCGGGCATATGCTGTCGATTGACCACCTTGATACGGACATGCACCAAAAGTCAGGTAAATCAGCGGCCTCGGTTGTGGCGATCATCGTGCTCATGAACCTGATTTTCAGCTTTGATTCCGTACTTTCCGCACTGGCGATCACCGATGTATTCCCGATTCTGGCAGCGGCCATCATCATTTCGGGCATTGCCATGCTGGCGCTGGCGGACGGGGTCACGCGCTTTCTGGAAAAAAACCGCATGTATGAGGTGCTGGGCCTGTTCATCTTGCTGATCGTCGGGGTGGTGTTGCTGGGCGAAGCCGGGACCGCGGCCGCCCATGCCATGCATGACGACAGCCTGCAGCTTAAGATCATGGGCTATGACCTGATCCCCATGTCCAAAACCACCTTCTATTTCTCGGTTGTGGTTCTGTTCGTGGTCGAGGCCCTGCAATCGGGATATTCACGCAAGCTGAATGCTGAAAGACATGCCGCACAGCAAAAATAAGACGGGAATACTGGTGATTAGCCGCCTCATCCCCTATATCTGGCCTGTAGCCCACAATTTTTACGAGAGGGGGCAGACTTGACCGGAACCGGCCTGCAAAAACTGGCATTTTTTATCCTGTTGGCCCTGATCCTCTACGTGACGATCACGGGGGGCGGCTGATGGCGCAAAAATATGGTGGCGATCACAGCCCTGAAGGGCCGACAGATAACGCCCGGCCCACACCGAAAAATCCGTTTGAAGGCAAAACCCGCACGCGGGCCGGCGGGAGGGTCAACTTCCTGTTTCTGGCCCCCCTGCCCCTGTTGATCACCGCATTTTTCCGCGAGCCGACCGGAATGGCGATCAGCCTTGGCGCTTTTGGCCTGTTGATCCTCGCCGCCTGGCTGACCCGCGAGGGGGTACTGGCGCAAGAGGCATATGAGGCGCGCAAAATTGCCCGCCGCCCGGCCATTCCGCGCAAAATGTTTGGCTCGGTCCTGACCGGGCTTGGCCTGTTCGCTGCTGGATATGTCGGTGGCAACCTCATAAACGCCGGTATTTTTGCCGTGCTTGGCGTCGTTCTGCACGCTTTCGCTTTCGGGCTGGACCCGCTGAAGCACAAAGGCTTTGAGGGCATTGATGAATTTCAAACCGACCGGGTCGCGCGGGCAGTGGGCGAGGCTGAAAAGCACCTTGCGGCGATGAAAGACGCCATCCTACGCGCCCGTGACCGGAGGCTGGAAACACGGGTCGAGGCCTTTCAGACCACCGCGCGTGATATGTTCCGCACGATCGAGGATGACCCGCGCGACCTGACTGCCAGCCGCAAATACCTGTCGGTCTATCTGATGGGTGCGCGCGACGCGACGGCCCGTTTTTCCGATATATATGCGCGCAGCCGCAATGCCGATGCGCGCACAAAATACGAAGCACTTTTAGATGATCTCGAGGCAAACTTTGCCGCCCAGACACAAAAACTTTTAAACGATGATCGCAGTGACCTTGATGTGGAAATCGAGGTTCTGCGCGAACGGCTGGCACGCGAAGGCGTCCGGCTGGCAAATTCTAACGAGGGGACAGACATATGACACAAACAATCCGTGAACAGGCGCAAGCCGCGCTAAAAGAAGTTGAGGAAATATCAGCCGTTGTATTGCCCGAGCCCTCAACAGCCCTTGTGCCGATGGCCGAGGCAGACAAACCGACCAGCGCCGAAATCCAAAAGCGCATGGATGAGATTGACATGACGAACACCCAGTCAATCATCGAATTTGGCTCGGGCGCACAGGCCGAACTGCAGGTGATCAGTCAGGAAATGCTGCAAGGCGTGCGCAACAAGGATGTGGGCCCGGCGGGCGACAGCTTGCGCAATATCGTCACCACAATCCGTGGCTTTTCGATCTCGGAACTCGACATGCGCCGTAAACGCTCCTGGTGGGAAAAACTGCTGGGGCGCACCGCCCCCGCCGCCAAATTCATGGCGCGTTTTGAAGACGTACAGGGCCAGATTGACCGGGTGACCGACAATCTGCTGGGCCATGAACATGTGCTTCTGAAAGACATCAAATCGCTCGATAAGCTCTACGAAAAAACGCTGAGTTTCTACGACGAACTGGCGCTTTACATCGCAGCGGGCGAGGCCAAGCTGGCAGACCTCGATGACAATGTCATTCCTGCCAACGTGACCGAGACCGAAGCAGCCCCGGAAGATCAGGGCGTGATCAAGGCGCAGGAACTGCGCGACCTGCGCGCCGCGCGCGACGACCTGGAACGCCGGGTGCATGACCTGAAACTGACCCGTCAGGTCACCATGCAAAGCCTGCCCTCGATCCGGCTGGTGCAGGAAAATGACAAATCCCTTGTCACCAAGATAAACTCGACCCTCGTTAACACTGTGCCTTTGTGGGAAACCCAACTGGCGCAGGCCGTAACCATCCAGCGCTCGACCGAGGCTGCGGCGGCGGTAAAGGATGCCAATGACCTGACCAACGAATTGCTCAAGTCCAATGCCGCGAACCTGCGCGAGGCGAACCGCATGGTGCGCGAGGAAATGGAGCGCGGTGTCTTTGACATCGAAGCCATCAAATCGGCCAATGCCGACCTGATTGCCACGATCGAAGAAAGCCTGGCCATTGCGGATGAGGGCAAGGCGCGCCGCGCCGCAGCCGAAGAGGAATTACAGAAAATGGAGACCGAACTTAAAGCCACCCTGTCCGCTGCGAAATCCCGTGGCGACGGCGCTGGCGACAATGTCGGCACCTCGGTTTCGGACGCCTGATTTGAGCAAAGCGCGCTGGCGATACGTGGTGACAACACTGGCAGGGGCGACCCTGCTGGCTGGCTGTGACCCGTTAGCGCGCACGCCTTCTTCCTCTCAGCCGCAGGCTGCAAGCGGGCCAAATATCCAATCCGCACAAAGCCTGAAGGCGCAAGCCTATTACGAGCGGGTTCAGATGAGCCTTCTGACCCACGGGCTGTTGCGCACCGATGGTGGCGGGCCGGATGTGCCCTTCTCGGCAAGGACCCTGGCTCAGAACTTTTTGCGGATCGCGTTTTATCAGGAATATTCCGAAAGCGCTGGCCGATTGGTCGCGCGGGAAAATACGTCCAGCCTGCATCGCTGGGCTCAGCCTATCCGTTACAAAGTGAATTTCGGTGCCTCTGTTCCCCAGGATCAACAAACGGAAGATCAACGCGAGATCCGGCGTTACACATCGCGCCTGTCGCGCCTGACCAAGCTTGGGTTTTCTTCGGTGAACGAACGCGCAAACCTGCATATTTTCATCGTTAACGAAGATGAACGCGAAGGCCTCGGCCCACAGATCCGCTCCATCGTACCGGGCATCTCGCAAGCAACCTTACGCACCGCACTGGATATGGCGCGCGACACCTATTGTCTGGCCTTTGCGGCCTCTCCGGGCGGTGGCGGTGAATATGCCCAGGGCATCATCATTATCCGCGGCGAGCACCCGGACCTTTTACGCAAAGCCTGCATTCACGAAGAAATAGCGCAAAGCTTAGGCCTGCCCAATGACAGCCCCGCCGCGCGCCCCTCAATTTTTAACGATGATGGCGAGTTTGGCCTGCTGACCGATCATGATGAGCTGCTTTTACGCATTCTCTATGACCCGCGCCTGACCCCCGGTATGACCGAAGCCGAGGCGCGCCCGATTGTAATACAAATCGCCACTGAGTTAATCGGTGGCACCGCTTAGACCCTGAAGGAGAAGATAATATGGGTATCCTAGATTTTCTGACTGGCGAGTTTATTGACGTCATCCACTGGGTGGACGAAACCCGCGACACTATGGTCTGGCGGTTTGAACGTGAAGAGCATGAAATCAAATACGGCGCCAAGCTGACCGTACGCGAAGGTCAGGCAGCGGTGTTTGTGCATGAAGGCCAGTTGGCCGATGTGTTCACACCGGGCCTGTACATGCTTGAAACAAATAACATGCCGATCCTGACAACCCTGCAACATTGGGATCACGGCTTTAAATCCCCCTTCAAGTCCGAGATCTATTACGTCAACACCACCCGTTTCAACGACCTCAAATGGGGCACCAAGAACCCGATCATGCTGCGTGATCCCGAATTTGGGCCAACCCGCATCCGTGCATACGGAACCTACACCGTTCGCGTGACCGATCCGGGCAAATTTCTGACGGAAATCGTTGGCACCGACGGCGAGTTTACCATGGTTGAAATCAGCTTTCAGGTGCGCAATATTATCGTGCAGGAATTCAGCCGCGTCGTTGCAGGCTCGGGCATCCCCGTCCTCGACATGGCGGCCAACACGGCCGATCTGGGGAAACTGGTAGCCGCTGCTATCAGCGAAGTCGTCGCAGAATACGGCCTGACCATACCGGAATTCTACATTGAAAACATAAGCCTGCCAGAAGCGGTCGAGGCTGCCTTGGACAAACGTACCTCGATGGGGCTGGCCGGGGATCTTGGCAAATTCACCCAATACTCCGCAGCGGAAGCTATGACAGCCGCTGCTCAAAACCCCGCCGGTGGCGGTGGCATGGGCGCAGGCCTTGGCATGGGAATGGGCATGGCGATGGCTGGTCAAATGGCCCAAAGCGGCCCCTGGGGCGCCGCCCCTGCCGCGCCTGCAACCCATACGGCACCGCCACCTCCGCCCCCGGCTGAACATGTCTGGCATATCGCCGAGAACGGCGAAACCAAGGGGCCATTTTCCAAGGCCGCCATGGGGCGCATGGTGGCGGACGGCACGCTGACACGTGACACCAATGTCTGGACCGCCGGACAGGACGGCTGGAAGCCAGCCGAAGATGTGATGGAGCTGGCACAGCTTTTCACCATCTTGCCGCCACCCCCACCCGGAGCTTGATCCGCTCTTCCTCTCGCCAAAATATCCTCGCCGAAGGCATAAAACCTCATGTCCAAAACCCCTCCCTCACCGCCTGAGGACACAACAGAAGAGCACCGCTTTCCCTGCGAACAATGCGGCGCTGACCTGCGGTTTGACGCTGCAAAAGGCGGGTTAACCTGTGATCATTGCGGTTTTCACACCGAAATTGAGGAGCAGGCCGGACCCGTCGCTGCAATCAGGGAACTTGATTTCAACGCGGCGCTGAACGCCCAGCTACCCGACGCCGAAATCGAGGAAGTTCGCACGCTATCCTGCCCGAATTGCGCGGCACATATCACCCTTGAAGACGCCAGTCATGCCGCTGAGTGCCCGTTTTGTGCCACCCCGGTGGTGACGGATACCGGCACGCACAGGCAGATCAAGCCCAAAGGTGTGCTGCCCTTCGCGATAGAGGAACGCACAGGACGCAAGGCGATGGGGGATTGGCTGGGGCGGTTGTGGTTTGCCCCGAACGGATTGCAGGAATATGCACGTAAGGGCCGGAAATTGCAGGGTATTTACGTACCCTACTGGACTTTTGATGCGGATACCAAATCGAAATACCGCGGCCAGCGCGGCACGGCTTACTATGTCACCCGCACGGTGACGAGAAACGGCAAACAGGTCACGCAAAGGGTGCGAAAAATCCGCTGGCGGCCAAAATCCGGCAGGGTGGCACGGTTCTTCGATGATGTTCTGGTATTGGCCTCACGCAGCCTGCCCAAACGCTATACGGACGGTCTGCAACCGTGGGACCTGTCCGCACTGGAACCTTACCGGCCCGATTTCCTCGCCGGTTTCGCCGCTGAAGGCTACACCGTTGAACTGCCAGACGGCTACGACGAAGCGCGCGCATATATGGATCGGGTCATCATGCGGGACGTTAAGTTCGACATAGGTGGGGATGAACAACGGGTGCACAATATCGACACCACGGTCAGCGATGTTACCTTCAAACACATCCTGCTACCGGTTTGGATGGCGGCCTACAAATATCGCGGGAAAAGCTATCGGTTTGTAGTGAATGGCCAAAATGGCAAGGTGCAGGGGGAACGGCCATGGTCAGCCTGGAAGATCGCCTTTGCCGTCACTCTGGGCCTTATAGTCGCCGGTGTCATCGGATATTTTGTCGCGCAAAACCAATAAGTTGCAATCAATACGGGCTGCACCATCGGATGCAGCCCGCAAACATGCCTTTAACTTCGGGTGATATTAACCCGCTCGGCCTTTGGTTCAGCCAGCATAACTTTGGGCACGTTGATGGTCAGGACGCCATCTTTCAAATCAGCCGCAACTTTACCACCATCCGCATCAGGCGGCAGGCGGAAGGAGCGGCGAAACGCGCCATATTGGCGTTCGCTGAAATACCAGGTGTCGCCTTCTTCTTCGCGTTCGGTTTTCTTTTCGCCTTTCACCGTGACCACGCCTTCATGCGTCGTAACCTCGATGTCTTTTTCTTCAACCCCGGGCAATTCTATCGCAATGCGGTAGCTGTCTTCTGTCAAGGATGCCTCGGATGCCGGATTTAAGAACTCGGCAATCCGTGAACCAAGATTACGAAAAGGGTCATATATCGACGGCCAGAAGCCGGAAGTTTGTGTATTTTCAACCATTTCTTTCCTCCTTTCCACATGTGTCATATAGGCATTTTTTCCTTAATTTCCAAGATATTGAGAAGATATGTCGCAGCAAAGTTGCATCAGGGGGCGGGGCCGATTATGCCTAGGGGAAATTATAGGAAAGCAAATGATCCTTTGTGCTGGTGAAGCTCTGATTGACATGTTGCCGCGTGAAACTGCGGATGGGGAAGCAGCCTTTGCTCCCTTTCCCGGTGGCGCGGTTTTTAATACTGCCATCGCCCTTGGGCGGCTGGGAACGGAGGTCGGTTTTTTCTCCGGCCTATCCAATGACTTATTTGGAAAAACCCTGACTGACGCACTTGCCCTGTCGCACGTGGATTTCTCAACCGCTGCGCGCTCAGACAGACCAACCACGCTCGCGTTTGTCACCCTGACTAACGGGCAGGCAAAATACGCCTTCTATGACGAAAACACGGCTGGACGAATGTTGAGCGAAGCCGACATTCCTCAAATACCCGACAAGTGTGACGCCCTTTTTTTTGGGGGTATTTCACTGGCATCCGAGCCATGCGGAAGCACTTACGAAGCAATGATGTTGCAGGCGGCGAAGTCACGGTTAACCATGATTGACCCGAATATCCGGCCTTCGTTCATTTCCGATGAAGCGGGTTATCGCGCCCGCCTGTCGCGGATGCTGGCGGTGGCGGATGTTGTGAAATTGTCGGACGAAGACCTCGGCTGGCTGGGCGGCAGCGTGCAGGACATTCTGGCAAAAGGCACGGCTTTGGTTTTGATCACCGAAGGCGCACGCGGCGTGAAAGCGCACACGCTAGAAGGTAGTTTTTTCGTTCCTGCTCATAAGGTTACGGTGGTTGACACTGTTGGTGCCGGAGATACTTTTAATGCCGGAATTCTGGCGGGATTGGATGATGCTGGTTTATTAAGCAAAGAAGCGTTGCGGCAGGCTGAAATCGAGGATCTGCGCCCGGTGGTTCAGCTTGGGGTGCAGGCGGCATCCGTTACGGTTTCGAGGGCCGGGGCCAACCCGCCTTGGCGCAAGGAATTACCATGAGAGCACTTATTCAAAGGGTCAGCGAAGCTGCGGTGCGTGTCGATGGTGAGGTGGTGGGAGAAATCGGCCCCGGCCTGTTAATTCTGGTCTGTGCCATGCAGGGGGACAGCGACAGCAACGCCCGCGCACTTGCGGATAAGATATTGAAATTACGTATTTTCCGTGATGACGCTGGACGCATGAACCGCTCTCTTTTCGATGTGGATGGCGCCGCTCTGGTGGTCAGCCAGTTCACCCTTGCTGCCGATACGTCCCGCGGCAACCGCCCCGGGTTTTCCACCGCAGCCGCCCCTGAGGAAGGGGAAAGACTGTATGAACTCTTTTCAACGATGATCACCGATACCGGCACTGAGGTTTCAAAAGGTATTTTTGGAGCGGACATGGCGGTAACCTTGGTTAACGACGGACCTGTAACGATCTGGTTAGAACGTTAAAACTTAGGGAAAATAATCGCTTCTCTGTAACCGAACCGTTTAATAACCCGCCTGCCGGTCCACCAAATTCAGCATTGGTTCGCCATTCTCAATTCGCCGGATGTTCTCGGCAATCATCCGCGAGGCCGTCACTGGCCGCGTATCAGAGGCAATATGGGGGGTAATGGTCACATTGGGCTGGGCCCAGAATGGATGATCTGCGGGCAAAGGCTCGGTGCGGAAAACGTCCAAGGTGGCATGGCCAACCTGCCCGGATTTCAAAGCCGCCAGCAGGGCGTCATCGTCGATCAATGGGCCACGGCCCGGATTTATGATCACCGCCCTTTTGGGCAGTAATCCAATCGTCTGGGCGTTCAGGACGTTCTCTGTCGCATCCGTCAGGGGTAACAGCAAAACCAGAATTTCCGCCTTACGCAGTATTTCGGTAAGTCCTTGCGCGCCGTGAAAGGTCTCGACACCAGCCACATCCTTTGGCGAGCGGCTCCACCCAGATACGCGGAAATTCAACCCTGCCAGCGTCTGCGCACAGGCCGCCCCCAATGCCCCCAGCCCCAGTACGGCGACCCTTCTCTCGCGTGCCAATGGCGGAATATGCGGCTGCCAGTCAGTGTCCGAACGGCAAATATCCACATCCATGCCCAGATGATGGCGCAGGACATGGCCCGTTACCCATTCCACCATGCCCTCGGTCATGCCGGGGTCAACCATACGTGCCAAAGGTTGTGTCAGGCTGGTATTGTGCGTGATGCTTTCGACACCGGCCCACAGACCCAGCACTGCTTTGGTTTTTGTATATGGGGAGAAGTCCTCCACCGGGCCGTTCGGGGTAAAGACGATATAATCAACCTGGTCGGCCGGGATATCGCGTGCCAGATTTACCTTAATGCCAGCCTCTTCAAAAGCATTGCTGAGACTTTCGCGATACTTTTCCCAATGCGCCAGACGGGCTGAAAACAGGACATTCAGGCTCATTTCGGACGCGACCTGTGCACATGGGCGCTTTGCACCAGCCCAAATCCCAACATTAAAACCAGCATCGCAGACCCCCCATAGCTGACCAATGGCAACGGCACACCAACCACCGGAACCAACCCCATTACCATCGACATGTTGATGAAAAAGTACAGGAAAAACGTGACCGCGACACCCAGGGTCAGGAGGGATGCAAAGCGGTTTCGGTTGCGCAATGCTGATAGTACGCAAAACAGGATTATCAGCACGTAAAGGGACAAAAGCGAGGCTGCACCAAGAAAGCCGAACTCTTCCGCCAAGGTCGTAAAGATGAAATCGGTATGCTTTTCCGGCAGGAAATTCAGGCGCGACTGGGTGCCTTGCATGAAGCCCCGCCCGGTCCAGCCGCCCGAGCCCAGCGCGATTTTCGACTGGGTGATATGATAGCCGCCGCCAAGGGGATCACTGGCAGGGTCCAGAAACGTATCGATCCGGCCATATTGGTAGTTCTTTAGCAATTGCCAGTCGGTGCCACGGGTCAGGAATACCGCAGCAACAACGCCGACGCCCAATAGGATCACCGCCAGAAAATAGAGCAGATTGACCCCGGCCAGAAACATCATTGCCCCACCGCCAGCCGCCAGCAGCAAAGCGGTACCAAGGTCCGGTTGGCGCAGGACAAGAAAGGTGGGAACCGCGATGATAATAAGCGGTGGCAATATCCATAATGGTTTGGAAATGCGAGATAAATCCAACCAGTCATAATAAGCGGCAAGCGCCATGACCAGCCCGATCTTGGCCAGTTCTGAGGGCTGCAGACGCATGAAACCAAGGTTCAGCCAGCGCTGCGCGCCCATGCCGGTTTCACCAGCGAACTCAACCAATACCAAAAGCACGAGTGCCACCAGATAGGCGAGGCCCGAAACTGAACGCCAGAACCAAATCGGCACCATACCAATGAAGAACATCAGCCCCAGCCCAAGGGCGAAACGCTTCATCTGCGGCTCGACCCAAGGCGTCGTGGAGCCCCCCGCTACGGAATAGAGCATAAGGAAGCCGATCCCGGCGACAGTCGAAAGCAGCAGGACCAGAAACCAGTTGAGGTACAGCACCTTGCGGATACCCGTTGGCATAACTTTTTGATTATACTCAAGAAAGCTCATGCCCGCCCCCCACGTATCTGTGTGGGTTCAGCTGGTTCACGAAGATCGAGACTATCTTGGAGTTCGCGGATAGTGCTGCGTTGGGAGGATGGATAGGCGGACAGAGGTGGCAGGCCGCCATACATGGCCTGCAAAATGATGTCGCGCGCGATCGGAGCCGCTGCGACCGAGCCACCGCCACCATGTTCCACCACCACCGAGACCGCATAGCGCGGCGCGTCATGGGGCGCATAGCAGACAAAAAGCGCATGGTCGCGACGCTCCCAAGGCAGGTCTTCGTTTTTCGTCACCCCCGTGGCACGTTCGGCGGCGGTAATGTTGCGCACCTGTGAGGTGCCGGTTTTGCCAGCCATTCGTTTTCCCTCGGCAACGATGCGGGATGCTCCGGCAGTGGCGCGCTGGCCATAGACAACCTCGTACATGCCCTGCTGAACGGCCTGTAGGTTTTCAGGGTTCAGGTCCAGTTTGGCGGGCTCTTCATAGGGTTCTTCGATGCCGTTGATGGTGCGCACCAAGCGTGGCACCACAGCCTTGCCCGAAGCCAGCCGCGCCGTCATCACCGCCAGTTGCAAAGGGGAGGTCAGGACAAAACCCTGCCCGATGCCAGCGTTCAGACTATCGCCGATCACCCATTCGGCATTGCGCGCCTCAAGCTTCCACGCCTTGGTCGGGGTAAGCCCACGTGCAATGCCGGACAGGGGCAGGTCATGGCGCATCCCCAGCCCCAGCTTGTTCGCCATTTCGGTCATCTTCTCGATGCCGACGCGCTGCGCAAGTTCGTAATAATAGACGTCGCAACTTTCACGCAAAGAACGCACCAGATCGACCTTGCCATGCCCGCCACGGCGCCAGCAATGGAAGCGGCGCCCGGCCAGTTCCGTGTAGCCGGTGCAGGTGATTTCTTCCTCCGTATCAATTACGCCCATTTCCAGGGCCGCCAGTGTAACGACCATCTTATAGGTCGAACCGGGCGGGTAAGTGCCCTGCGCCGATTTGTTGGCTAGTGGGCGATAGGGGTCTTCCAGCAGCCCGTTGTAGTCGGCCACCGAAATGCCGTGAACAAATTTGTTGGGGTCGAAAGTAGGCGCAGAGCCCAGCGCCAGCACATCTCCGTTTTCGATATCCATCACCACAGCCGAGGCGCTTTCCCCCGCCAGTCGCGCCTGTACAAAGTTTTGCAGGCTCTGATCAACAGTCAGCTGCACCGAGGCGCCGGGCAGACCTTCCTGCCGGTCAAGCTCGCGCATTACCCGGCCAAGGGCGTTAACCTCGATCCGTCGGGTGCCCGCCGAACCGCGCAGTTGGCGTTCCAGCTTGGCCTCGACCCCGGATTTACCAATCTGAAAGCGGGGGATCTGTAGCAGAGGGTCATTGTCGTCGATGCGGCTGAGGTCATAATCACTGACTGGGCCGACATAGCCAAGGACATGGGCGAAATCACCATCGAACGGATAGATGCGCGACATGCCCACATCCGGTAGGATACCGGGCAAGGCTGGTGCATTGACAGCGACTTTCGCCACTTCTTCCCATGTGACCCGGTCGGCGATTGTTACCGGCACGAAAGGCGAGCGGCGGTCCATTTCCCGGATGGCTTGTGCGGTCTCGTCCGGGTCAAGCGTTACAACACGGGCAAGGCGGGCAATCGCCTCATCCACATCACCCGCGTCTTCGCGCACGATGACAATGCGATAGTTTTGTTCATTGCCTGCCAGCAACACGCCGCGCTGGTCGAATATTAATCCTCGTGCCGGGGGCAAAAGGCGGATATTGATACGATTTTCATCGGCCAGCAGGCGAAACTGATCGGCCTGATCCACCTGCAGGAATCGCATGCGGGCCCCCAAAGCACCGACCAGACCCAGCTGCAACCCGCCCACCAAAAGGGCACGGCGCGAAATGGTGCGCACGCTTTTAAATTTATCCGCTGGGGACCGTTTCAAAGCCCTTGCCTCAGCGCTTCTGCTTCGCCCGGTTGGGTACGCCGCACCCCAAGAATGTAGACCGAAAAAGCCACCACAAGCGGATAGACACCCCAGGTCGCGATCAGACGTAAAACCTCTTTACCAAAGCTAACCTGCTCCACCATGAACAAGGCCAGCACCATACGCTGACCCAGCAGGATCATGCCCAGCACCGCCAGCACCAGCCCCCATTCAACAGCAAAGGGCAGATCGGTGGCCATGGCCCCGCGACGGCGCAGATATTCCAGCCCGATCACCACTAAAGCAGCCCGCAGGCCCGGTGGGTTGAGTTGCAACATGTCGGTCATGAAAACTATGGCAGCAACAAGCAATACCGGTACGTATTCCGGTCGCCGCAGCACCCAGGCAAAGGCCAGTGCCAGCAAGAGGTCCGGCCCCGGCAGGCGGGAGGGATTAAACGACAAGGGCAGGATGAGGTAGAAGGTCAGCATCCCTGCAAGCACCAGAAAAACCAGACGGTACAACCAGATACGCAGGCTTTGCGGGTCGATCATTCACCCACCTCCCCAGCCCCTGTTTCAGGTACGACAACCGGGACGGCCAGCGGAGCGACCAGCGCCCCCGACGAGGTGATGCTTTCCTCAGGGTGGCTACGCAGAACGCGCAGGAACTCAAGCCGCTCATAATCGGCAGCAAGACGCACGCGCAGACGCCGGTCAACTTGAACCACCTGCCCCACCAGCAGCCCGGCGGGAAACAATCCACCATCCCCGGAAGAAACCACGCGGTCAGAGGGGCGCACCTGTGCAGGATCCTCTAAAAACTCAAGGAAAGGGGCAGACGTGTTGTTACCCGCCAGCAGCGCTGTTTGCCCCGAAGGCTGGATGGTAACCGGAATGGTAGAGTTTGAATCGGTCAGCAGGATCACCCGAGACGTCTGCTCGCCCACACCCGAGATGCGGCCCACAAGCCCCAGCCCATCCATGGCCGGCCAGCCGTCAATGACGCCATCACGCGCGCCCACGTTCAATATAACCGACTGTCGAAACGGCGAGCCGGTATCGGCCATCACAACGCCAGTGACGAAAGACAGGCGTGCATCCAGCCGTACATTGTTAAGGTCCAGCAGCTTGGCGTTTTCCTGTTCAAGCTGCAAGGCGGCCTCTTTCCAAGCCTTCATCTGCCGTAGTTCGCGACGAAGCTCCTGATTTTGCTCATACATCTGATTGTAGCTTTGGAAGTTTTCAAACATCCCGGCCAGTTTTGTTACCGGCACCAGCGCCCAGTCAAAGCTGGGCACGACCCGGTCGACCAATTGTGCGCGAAACCGTTCCACCCGCGGGCTGTCGATGCGCCACAGCAGGAAGGTCGCAAGCAAGAGCACCACCAAAACTCCGATCAGGATACGCCGGACCGGGCGGGTATATTCTTCGCTTAAACTTTTTTCTCTTGCCAAAATGGCCCCCGCTGTGGCCCCCGCTACCGGGTCAGGTCCATCTGCATGCGTTTAACTGTCGTAGTCGATAACGTGGCGTAGTTGTTTTTCATACTCAAGCGCCTTGCCGGTGCCCAACGCAACACAATGAAGTGACTCGTCAGCCACCGAAATGGCCAGCCCGGTCTGTTCACGAAGGGCAAGGTCAAGTTCGCCCAACAGCGCACCGCCACCGGTCAGCATGACGCCGCGGTCAACGATATCGGCGGCCAGATCCGGCGGGGTTGCTTCAAGTGCGGTCATTACCGCCTCACAAATCTGCTGTACGGGTTCGGCCAGTGCCTCGGCAACCTGTGCCTGGGTAATCTCGATTTCCTTGGGAATGCCGCTAAGCAGATCGCGCCCGCGGATTGTCATCGCCATGCCACGCCCGTCATCGGGCATGCGCGCAGTACCGATTGTGGTTTTCACGCGCTCGGCCGAGGTTTCCCCCACCAGCAGGTTTTGTTGACGGCGCAGGTAATTGACGATGGCTTCGTCCATGCGGTCACCACCAACACGCACGGATCGCGCGTAAACGATGTCGCCAAGGCTGAGCACCGCCACCTCGGTGGTACCACCGCCGATATCGACAACCATGTTGCCGGTCGGGTCGGTAATGGGCATGCCCGCCCCGATGGCCGCCGCAATCGGCTCGGCAATCAACCCGGCGCGGCGCGCGCCTGCGGACAGCACCGACTGACGAATGGCGCGTTTTTCCACTGGGGTAGCGCCGTGGGGCACGCAGACGATGATTTTGGGTTTTGAAAGCGTTGTGCGCTTGTGCACTTTGCGTATGAAATGTTTGATCATTTCCTCGGCCGTATCAAAGTCGGCAATAACGCCTTCGCGCATGGGCCGGATCGCTTCGATCGATCCGGGGGTGCGCCCCAGCATCAGCTTGGCATCTTCGCCAACCGCCAGCACTTTCTTGATGCCGTCCTTTACATGATAAGCAACCACCGAAGGCTCGTTTAGAATAACGCCGCGACCTTTGACATAGACAAGCGTATTCGCCGTGCCCAGATCGATCGCCATATCCGACGTAAAGAGCCCCGCGATATTCCACATACGCCTAAATTCCCGTTCTCAATAAGCAGCAAAACCCGCGACTCTTACCGTCGCAGGCTCAAGCTTTATAGGCAGCAGCAGCACTGGCGGTAAAGGGGCAAAGGCGCAGCGCCAAGCACCTTTTCGCCGAACTTTGGCACTATCGGGTAGGTTTTGCGCTGGGTGAAACGCAAAAATTGTTCGATTTGTGAAACCAACTGACCATATTGGGGCAGTCTGGTGCCAGAATAGTTCGATTTTCAAAATATCAGAGGAAACCGGTGTCCATAACCGGCACTCTGAAAAAACCCTTTCGTAAGGGCTGATTTTCACTCCCTTTTGCGGCCATATATTTCTTTAGGACAGACACGCGCCCTTTCAAACAGCCTTGAGTCAGGACGGAACCCACCCATGTTCGCCTAGAGGCTCCATAGGTGAACCGGGTTTTGGCACTGGTTCTACAGGCCGGGGAATGGTCCCGGTCTACCTTGCCATACCGGGATCTACGCCCGCAACGACTCCACCGCAAAAGGCTATGCCCTTAGGCGGTGGAGCGTATATACCCGAAAAAAAGCACCTTAAACCGCCGCTGGTTTGGTCTTTTCGCGGCGTACCAGAAGGTTGTTCAGAGCATTCACATAGGCCTTGGCCGAAGCGACGACCGTGTCAGTATCCGAACTTTGACCGGTGACAATCTTGCCGTCTTCCTCCAAACGCACAGATACCGTGGCCTGGGCATCGGTGCCTTCGGTAACGGCGTGCACCTGATAGAGCTGCAGGCTTGCATCGTGATCAAACAATGCCTTGATGGCGTTGAAGGTTGCATCGACCGGGCCATCACCTTTGCGCGTTACCTGATGGTCGACCCCGTCAATTTCCAGCGTCAGATCTGCCGATTGCGGTGCCTCGGTGCCACATATCACCCGCAGGAATTTTACCTTGATCCGGTCATTCGCCGCATCGGTGCCATCCCCCATCAGGGCAATCAGGTCTTCGTCGAAGACCTCTTTCTTGCGGTCGGCCAGCTCTTTAAAGCGCACAAAAACGTCTTTGAGCTGATTGTCGGCCAGATCATAGCCGAGATCGCCCAGTTTAGCCTTGAGGGCTGCACGCCCCGAATGTTTACCCATCACCAGCGAGGTTTCAGACAAGCCGATATCTTCGGGGCGCATGATCTCAAAGTTTTCCGGGTTTTTCAGCATGCCATCCTGATGGATGCCGCTTTCATGGGCAAAAGCATTCTTGCCGACAATGGCCTTGTTGAACTGTACGGCAAAGCCGGAAACCTGCGCCACCCGGCGACTAAGGCCGATTATCTTGGTAGTGTCGATGTCAGTTTTCCATGGCATGATGTCATGGCGCACCTTCAGGGCCATCACAACCTCTTCCAGCGCCGTGTTGCCTGCGCGTTCGCCTAAGCCGTTGATAGTACATTCAATCTGGCGAGCACCAGCCTCGACCGCCGCCAGAGAATTGGCGGTCGCCATGCCAAGGTCGTTATGACAATGGGTGGCGAAGGTGATTTCATCGGCACCGGGCACCTTTTCAAGCAACATGGCGATCAGGTCGGCACTTTCACGCGGGGCGGTATAGCCAACCGTATCTGGAATATTGATTGTGGTGGCACCAGCCTTGATAGCAATCTCGATCACACGGCACAGGTAGTCATGCTCGGTCCGGGTTGCATCCATCGGCGACCATTGAACATTGTCGGTCAGGTTGCGCGCATGGCTGACCGTTTCGTGGATCAGATCGGCCATTTCATCCTTGGTCAGGTTGGGAATGGCGCGGTGCAGTGGCGAAGTGCCGATAAAAGTGTGAATGCGCGGGCGGGCGGCATGCTGTACGGCTTCCCACGCACGGTCTATATCTTTGAAATTGGCACGGGAGAGCCCGCAGATAACAGAGTTTTTTGAGCGCCGCGCGATCTCGGACACAGCCTCAAAATCACCCTCAGAGGCGATGGGGAAGCCGGCCTCGATAATGTCGACGCCCATATCGTCAAGCATCTCGGCTATTTCAAGCTTCTCATCATGGGTCATGGTTGCGCCCGGGCTTTGCTCGCCATCGCGCAACGTGGTGTCAAAGATCAATACGTGATCGGAAGTCGCTGGGTTTGTCATCGGAATATCTTTCTTACATCTTAGCTTTTGGATTTTTTTGGCGCCCGGGCTTCCTCTGAGCGGTCGCGCCAGAAGGCACGCTCAGAGGCGGCTAAGAAGAAGCAATGCACATAGGCCCGCGAAACGCGGTGCAGGGTAGGACGATATGTGTGCGTTTTGTGCCATGGCGCGACTATAGGGAAAGTCGGGCGGAGTTAAAGAGAAAAGTTTTGACCGGGTATTTTCAGGCGGAGAGGAAGCGTTTTTGAGTGGTAAAACCAAAATACCAAATACTGGAATACTGGAATACTGGAATACTGGAATACTGGAATACTGGAATACTGGAAAGGATGCTCAAACCGCGGTCAAGCCACTAACAAACTGCCGTTTTCCTCTTTAAAATAACCATAAACCGGGCCGAAAATGCATATATGCTCGTCCAAATATTCCGGTCTTATTCAGCAAGTACCGTTTCGATAGCCCCGGATAATTTACCTACTACTTCATCGATCTGGGCGTCCTCCATAATAAAGGGCGGGGCCAGCAGGATGTGATCACCAATGCGGCCATCCCTTGTGCCGCCCATCGGATAACAAACCAGCCCAGCTTCAAACGCAGCTTTTTTAACCTTACCGGCAACACCACGAACCGGATCAAATGGTTGTTTGGAACCCCGGTCCTCGACCAATTCTACCCCTTGGAACAACCCACGCCCACGTATGTCGCCGACATGTTCATGCTGACCCAACGCCGATACCAACGCCGCGTTTAGTTTATCCCCCATCTGACGCACCCGGGGGATCAAGCCGCGATCAAGAATGGCACGAACCACAGCCAGCCCTGCCGCTGCTGCCACCGGGTGGCCGACATAGGTATGGCCATGCTGAAAGAAGCCGCTTCCGGCTTCAATAGCACCGTATATTTTACCCGAACACAACATCGCACCAATTGGCTGGTATCCAGCCCCTAAGCCTTTGGCAATACATAGGATATCCGGAGATATCCCATCAGCGCTACAGGCAAAAAGGTGGCCGGTCCTGCCCATACCGCACATGACTTCATCAAGGATCAAAAGCACACCGTGATTGTCGCAGATTTCGCGGATGCGTTTGAAATACCCTTCAACCGCCGGAACCGCTCCAAGAGTTGCGCCAACGACGGGCTCGGCCATGAAGGCCATGACAGAGCCCTCGCCAAGGCGTAGGATTTCATCCTCAAGCTCCTGCGCAACCCTCTGGCCGTAATCCCACGCACTTTCGGCGTCACCGCGAAACGCGTATTCGTAGCAGGGCGAGATATGGCTGACGTCAATCAGCAGCGGCGCAAATTGTTCTCGCCGCCAGGCATTGCCCCCTGCCGCCAGCACCCCCAACGTATTACCGTGGTAGCTTTGGCGCCGGGCAATCACATGGCGCCGGTCCGGTTCACCGCGTTCGATATGGTATTGCCGGGCGAGCTTCAGCGCTGCTTCCGTTGCCTCGGACCCGCCGGAAACAAGGTAAACCCTCTCAAGCCCCTCCGGCGCGTGTTCGATCAGCAGATCCGCCAGCTCTTCGGCCGGTTCAGAGGTGAAAAACCCGGTATGGGCGAACGCAAGCTGATCAAGCTGGGCCTTGATCGCCGCGGTAATCTCGCCATCTCCATGGCCAAGACAGGAAACAGCCGCCCCGCCGGAGCCATCGAAATAACGCTTGCCGTCCGCGTCAATCAGGTAACACCCTTCCCCCCCTACAGCGACGGGGTGATTGACTTTGGTGTGACGGGGGAAAATATGGCTCATATTGAGGCCTTTCGTGGCGTAAACCCCTGTACCGCTGCCTTGTGCACCAAAGCGGCAACCGAGGCGGCATTGTCAGCAAATACGCTACCGTCCGGGGCGGTCATGTTATTTTCGAAGCCAATCCGCACATCACCACCCTTTTCCAAAGCGGCCAACAGACAGGCCTGTTCGTTACGCCCAAAAGCACAGACAGACCAGTTAAGGTCAAGCCCCTGTGCGGCCGCAAGAAAGGGCGCAAGGTCAGATGGCTGGCCGGCGCGCGCCCGGGCATAAGACCCTAATACAAACAATGTGTCCCGCTGTCCGGGCTGCACAATGCCTTTGTCAAACCAGCTTGCCAGCAGGCGGACATCCTCGGGCGAATACAGGATGTGCTGTATCCGGACGCCAGACTGATCGGCGAAGGCATAAAGCTGGCGCGCCAGATCTGGGTCGCGCGCCATCTCAGCAACGGCAACACTGGCCCATTCGGGTTTAAGCGTTTCCAGACAAGCCAATTGTGCAGCGACGTCAAACATCCCCGCAGCCTCGGTCGTGATCTGAATATCCATCCCCGGCGCGTTTGCCATCACGGCAGCTATGGCGTCGCGGTAAGTGCCCACATGCAACGAATGGCGTGCATCCGCATCGCGCACATGCATGTGAATGGCCCCCGCACCAGCCTCCTGGCAGCGCCGTGCGGTTATCGCGAGTTCGCGCGCAGTAATAGGGAGTTCCGGATGGTCTTCCGGACCCAGCCGTGCGCCATTTGGCGCTATCGTCAGGGTAAAAGGTTTTGGCATTTTCAAGCTCTGGATCAATTCATACGTTACGCCCCGAGAGGTTGAGGATAATTACAAACATGTCAATACTTCTACTTGCAAAACATATGTGTTTTATCCTACCTTCTCGCTTATGGACCCAACCCGAAAATCACGTACCGTCGCAGCACTGAAAGACCGGCTGAGCGGCTTTTCCCCCCAGTTGCAGCTGGCAGCAAAATATATTGTCGACCATCAGGCTACATTTGGGCTGGACCCGATCCGGCGCACGGCGGATCAGGCTGGCGTCAGCACATATACGCTGGTACGGCTAGCCGAACATCTTGGCTATGACTCCTACGATGCCCTGCGCGAACCTTTCCGACATGCCCTGACATCCGCGCGTGAATTTGCCCCCCTGCCCGGCTGGGCCGAAGCACTGGCAACGCAGGGCGAGGCGGGGCGGGTACAGGCGGCCTCGGCACTCAACAGCCTTGCCCTGACCGAACGCACGCTTGAGGCACAATCGCCCGAAACTCTGCGCGATGCCACCAACCTGATGTTGAATGCCAACCGGGTTTACCTAACGGCGGTGCGTTCAAGCTATGCCATGGCGTATTATTTTCACTATGTCGGGCGTATGGCACTGCCAAATCTGGAGCTTATTCCCCGTCACATGGGATCGGCCGTCGATGATCTGAACAATGGCGGGCCGGGGGACGTGTTAATCGCAATCACCGTCACACCGTTTTCGCGAGAAACAATTCAGGCCTGCGAATTTGCCCAGAAACGGGGCATGAAACTGATCCTGCTGACCGACAGCCCGGTTGTTTCGCCTGATCTGGATCCGGCTTTCACCCTTGTTGTTCCTGTCGTGGGCAGCGACCATTTCGCGTCATTTACGGGCATGTCGGCCCTGATCGAGCTTCTGTTGGCGCACTTGATGCATGGCGGCGGTGCGCAGGCGGCGGCACGCATCAGCAGTTACGAAGAGCTGCGCCGCAACTACAACGCCTATTGGAGTGCGCGCAGCTAAGGGGTGCAGGCTGGCCAAACGAGGGCCCAGCCGGCGGAATTGCCGCACGCACCCAGCGAAGCGGGAGTGAAACCGGGGCTTGACCCTGCGTAACCGCTCACTAAATTCGGGCCGAATGCTAATCTGGGGGAAAACCAATGGCAAAATGTGCATTTCTCGGCCTCGGCGTCATGGGCGCACCCATGGCAGGCCACCTGACAACAAATGGCCACGAGGTCACGGTTTATAACCGTTCTGGCGAAAAGGCTGTGGCCTGGTCGGAAAAATATGGTGGCGCCAACGCCCCTACCCCGCGCGAGGCAGCCGAGGGGGCTGACTTTGTCATGGCCTGCGTTGGCAATGACGACGATTTGCGCGCAGTCTGCCTTGGTCCTGACGGTGCCTTTGCCGGCATGGCAAAAGGCGCTACCTTCGTCGATCACACCACGGTTTCCGCCAAGGTAACGCGCGAGCTTTACGCCGCAGCAGCAGAGGCAGGCATCGCCTTTGTCGACGCGCCGGTATCGGGCGGTCAGGCCGGGGCGGAAAACGGCGTGCTTTCCATCATGTGCGGCGGCGATCAGGCGGCCTTCGATGCGGCCGAGCCGATCATGCAGGCCTATGGCCGCTCAATCAAACGGCTGGGCGAAAACGGTGCCGGACAGCTGACCAAGATGGTCAACCAGATCTGCATTGCCGGGCTGGTGCAGGGCCTGTCCGAGGGCCTGCATTTTGCCGAAAAGGCCGGGCTGGACGGCAAGGCGGTGATTGATGTGATCGCAGGCGGTGCTGCCGGATCATGGCAGATGCAAAACCGCTATGAAACCATGCTGGACGATCATTTTGAGCACGGCTTTGCGGTGGACTGGATGCGCAAGGACCTGGGCATTTGCCTTGATACGGCGGATGAAAACGGAGCCTCTCTGCCGGTGACGGCTCTGGTCGATCAGTTCTATAAGGACGTGCAGAAACTGGGCGGCGGGCGTTGGGACACGTCCAGCCTGATCAGGCGATTGAAAGTCATGGGATGAGGGTTCTTGCCGCTTTCCTGCTGATCTTACTGGCAGCCCCCTTACAGGCGCAATCCGTACCGGTTCATGGCAATTGGTGCGGGTTGGGCCATTCGGGCAGCGTTTTTTCGCAGCCGCCATTAGATCCGCTGGATGATGCCTGTATGCGCCATGACATTTGTGTCAGCCAGACCGGGTATCTGTCCTGCGGTTGCGATATCGGCTTCATGCAGGAATTGCGCGCCACCCAATGGCCCAATCCCGGCTATCAGGCAAAAGCGCGCGCCATCTACGATTCCATCGCCATGATCCCCTGCGCCGACCCGTCCGGGATGGCGGTTAAAACCGAGATGTTCATGAGCGACTGGGCCCGGGGCGTTCTTTCCGGCCACGAAGCCCCTTGGGAGGTTATGCGACGTCTGGGCTATCTTGGCACGGAAGGGTTTGGCAATTCCCTGTGGGGCGGGTACTAAGCAGCCCTAGCGCGGCACGGTAACCTCGTCCCCCGGTTCTTCGGGTTCGTCATCGACCATTTCAGCGGGGAAACCCGGCGCCTGAATGCTGAGCCCCGTCGCCTCTTCCAGTCTGCGAATAATGTTTGGCGACAATTCGCGCGGGCCAAAACGCGCCTGACCATCCTTGAAGATATCCACCAGCATGGGGCTAAGCTCCAATGGTACATCATGGCGCTCTGCGATTTGCTGAAAAATACCAATGTCTTTCGACACCAGATCCATGGTGAAGGAAATATCGCGTGACCCGTTCAGGATGACCTGACTTTCGGTTTCATGCACAAAGGACGTGCCCGAGGATATGCGGATCGCTTCATAGGTGGTGGCAAGGTCCATGCCGGCGGCTTTGGCGGTCACCAAGGCCTCGCAACAGGATACCAGATTGGCGGTGGCAAGGTAGTTGGTCACCACTTTGAGGGTCGAGGCCGAGCCAAGCGCGCCCGTATGCAGGATGCGCCGCCCCATGGCTTTGAGCAGAGGCAGAACCCGCTCAAAACTTGGCCGTTCGCAGCCGGCAAAGATCGAGATATTGCCGGTATCCGCCCGGTGGCAGCCGCCCGAAACCGGGCAATCCACCGCTTCGCCGCCGCGCTTGATGACCTCGGCGCCCAAACGGCGCACTTCGGCCTCATCCGTGGTGGACATCTCCATCCAGACCTTGCCCGTCGTGACCTCGGGCAGCATATCGCGCATGACCGCATCTGAGGCGGTGGGCGATGGCAGGCAGGTGATCACCACATCACATGCGCGCATCATATCGGCGGGACCTCCCCCAGCCTTTGCGCCCCTGTCAACGAATTCCTGCACCAGTTCCGGCTGCAGATCAAACACCCTGAGGTCAAACCCCTGACGCAACAGGCTACCACTGAGTTTGCCGCCAACATTTCCCAGACCGATAAAGCCGACTTTCATGCCTGCACCCCTGCTTTCTACCGAGATACAGCGCAACAACGCGTTTAGCGTCTTTGTTCGTGCTCAAGCCGTTGCAGGGCGATCTCTTCGTTTTTCTGTGCTTGTAGCTGATCACGAAAGGCGTTTGAGACATAGTCTAAATGCGACTCAATTGCGTCGCGGGCGGCAACCGGGTCGCGCGCCTGCAGGGCATCGTTGACATCGCGGTGCTGTTTTAAAAGGTCGGTCCGGGTAATGTTTTGGGCAAACATCATCTGTCGATTATAAAACACGCCTTCGCGCAGCATGTCATACATGGAACGCATCATGTGCAGCATAACCACATTATGCCCAGCCTCGATGATGGCCATGTGAAACTCGGCATCCAGATCGGCACCGTTACCATTTGTATCAGCCGCTTCCATCCGGGTGAAAATCGCGTCTATGACCTTGAGGTCCGTGTCCGAGGCCAGCCGGGCCGCCCGATCCGCCGCCAGCCCTTCCATATCACGACGAAAGGCCAGCATATCAAACACCGCCTCGTCATGGCTGGCAAAAAGGTCGACCAAAGCCGGGGAAAACGCCGAACCGAGAACATCAGCCACGAATATGCCAGCCCCGGCCCGCGCGGTTAAAAGACCGCTATCTTGCAATGCGGCAATAGCTTCGCGCAAAGAGGGGCGTGACACGCCGAGTTGTTCCGCCAGATCCCGCTCTGACGGCAGACGTTCGCCGGGGCGCAAAATTCCGCGTAAAATTAACAGCTCGATCTGGCGTACCACGGCCAGCGAAAGCCTTTCTGATTGTACTTTTTGAAACGGCACACGCGCCCCCTTAATTGGTCAAACCATATGACCAGTTCGGGATATGCACAATAGATTTACACAATAAAAAACGGCCGGACACTTGGCCCGACCGTTCAGTTTCAAACGTGCCTGTTCAGGTATGCGGGCGAATAATAATCTCGACCCGACGGTTTTGCTGACGCCCGGCGGCAGTCAGGTTCGAGGCAACCGGCTGGTCCTCGCCACGCCCGATTGTCACGATCCGGGACGGCGAAACACCGTTATCAGTCAGCACCGACGCCACAGCAGCCGCACGATTGCGCGAAAGGGACAGATTGTAGGAGGCGTCGCCCACGTTGTCGGTGTGACCGATAACGTTGATGGTTGAGGCCGGATAATCGGTCAGCACACCGGCTAGGGCTGCAAGATCGCTGCGCAGACCATAGCCGACCACGGCGGAATCGGTGGCGAACAGGATGTCATTGGGCATAGTGACAATCAGTTCGCTGCCAGTATTGACCACTTCGATGTCACTGTTGTTAACGGCTGTGCGAATATCACCAGCCTGCTGATCCAGGTGCTGGCCGATGGCGCCACCGACAATCCCGCCGGCAACAGCACCGGCCGCAGCCGCGCCAAGATTGCCACCCGATCTGGCCGCACCGAACAAACCGCCAAGGGCGGCGCCAATGGCGGCCCCGTCATTTTGACGCGGACCGGTTTCGGTACATGCGGTCAGGGCAAAGGTTCCGATCAGAGCAGCGACGAGCGGGGCTTTGAGATATTTCATGTCAGGACTTTCGTTTGGGTCAGGTTTCTATGCAGTTAACCTACCGTAACCAGCGATGTTATCGAATATCAACCCGCGCCTTTCACGTCCCATGCGCGGCAAACCGCCGCCTCAATCCCCGCCCCCTTCAAGGCGCGCCGCTTCATAGGCCAGCATGGCGCGTTTGACCGGCAGGCCCCAATGGTAGCCTCCGAGCCCCCCGGATTTACGCATGGCCCGGTGGCAGGGGATCAGCCAACTGACGGGGTTTCGCCCAACTGCAGTGCCCACTGCCCGCACCGCGCGTGGTTTACCCACCGCACCAGCGATTTCACTGTAGGTGGTTACATGACCCGAAGGAATGGTCAGTAACGCCTCCCATACCTTGATCTGAAAGGGCGCGCCGATCATGTGCAGGCTGGTTTCACCCTTGCCAGCAAAGGCCGCTTCCACCCATGGCACCAGCGCGGCCGGGTCCTCGAGGAATTCGGCCTCAGGCCAGCGGCTGCGCAAATCTGACATTGTGGCTTCGTCCCCCGCATCCCCGGCAAAGCCCAGCCCGCACAGGCCCTTGTCGGTGCCCATCGCCAGAGCCCGGCCAAACGGGCTGTCAAACCACCCCCACCGGATCGTCAGGCCAGCCCCCTTTTGGGCGAACTCGCCGGGGCTCATCGCCTCCCACCGCAGAAAAAGGTCATGCAGGCGGCCAGTGCCGGTTAACCCGACTTCATGCGCCGCCTCCAGCGTGGTGAAGCGTGCTGCCAGAAGCGTTTTGGCGTGGTCCAGCGTCAGATATTGCTGGTAGCGTTTGGGCGAAACCCCGACCCAGCGGCTGAACAGGCGCTGAAAATGCGCCGGGCTCATATTAACCTCACCCGCCAAAGCCTCAAGCGATACAGGCGCACCGTTTTGCGCGTCGATCGCCTCAATGGCGCGGCGAATAACCTGATAATGGTAGCTTTGTTCCTGACCGTCCATGGTGCCTCCTGTGTTAAGGCCAGATTGACGCAAATGCGACGGTATGGCGACCCGTTTCCTGCGCCTTTGCTCTTGCCCTGCGTAAGAATGCAGCCGATACCATGCCCATGGCAAAACAAATGAACTATCAGACGATCGACGAGATTTTCCGCCGCTTTCAGGAGGCCGAGGCCGAACCCAAGGGCGAGCTGAACCACACAAACGTTTACACATTGGTGGTTGCCGTGGCCCTCTCGGCGCAAGCTACGGATGCGGGGGTTAACAAGGCCACAAAAGACCTGTTTGCAACCGTGGACACCCCGGAAAAGATGTTGGAACTGGGCGAAGAGGGGTTGATAGAACATATCAAATCCATCGGGCTTTACCGCAACAAGGCAAAGAACGTCATCAAGATGGCGCAGATACTGGTGGATGAATATGGCGGCGAGGTGCCATCCTCGCGCACTGCCCTGATCGGCCTGCCCGGCGTTGGCCGCAAGACCGCGAATGTGGTGCTAAATATGTGGTGGAGCATCCCGGCGCAGGCGGTGGACACCCATATCTTCCGGGTCGGCAACCGTTCGGGCATTGCCCCCGGTAAAGATGTCAACGTGGTTGAGCGCGCTATTGAGGACAACATTCCTGCCCCCTATCAGCGCCACGCTCATCATTGGTTAATCCTACATGGGCGATATACCTGCGTAGCGCGCAAGCCAAAATGCGCTGCCTGCCTGATCCGTGATTTATGCTTGTTTGAGGAAAAGAACCTATGAGTAAGAAGTTTCAGGTTGTTGGTATCGGCAATGCCATGGTTGATGTGTTGTCCCATTGCGCCGACGACTTTCTGACCAGCCATGGTATCGAAAAAGGCATCATGCAACTGATTGATATGGAACGCGCAGTGGCGCTTTATGGCGAAACCGGCCCGGCAACGGAAATGTCCGGTGGTTCGGCTGCCAATACGATTGCCGGAATGGCGCATCTGGGCGGTCGCACCGCTTATGTGGGCAAGGTCAAGGACGACCAGCTGGGCGCCATTTTCGCCCATGACCTGCGCGCGCAGGGCGCGGTCTATGAGACCCCTCTGGCCCCCAGGGATGCCGAGGCCGAAACCGGGCGCTGCATCATTCTGGTGACCCCGGATGGTGAGCGGTCGATGAACACCTATCTGGGGGTGACCGAGCATCTGGCGCCGTCCGATATTGACGAAGCACAGGTGGCGGATGCGGAATGGATTTTCCTTGAAGGCTACCGCTTTGACGGTCCTGAAAGTCACGAGGCTTTTGCCAAGGCGATAACCGCCTGCAAAGGTGCTGGCGGGCGTGTTTCCATCACCTTGTCCGACCCTTTCTGCATCAACCGTCACCGCAAGGATTTTGCAACAATGCTGCGCGACGATGTGGACTTATTGTTCGCCAACCGAGCCGAAATCGAAACCATGTATGAGGGCGCGGGCAGCTTTGATGCAGCGCTGAATGCTGCTGCGGCCGAAGTTGAAACTGTGGTCTGCACCGAAGGCGGTGAGGGTTGCCATGTACTGAACGCGGGCAAACGCTGGCACGTGCCGGCGATCCCGACGGATGTGGTTGACGCCACCGGTGCCGGAGACCTATTTGCCGGGGCGTTCCTGTGGGGGATGGCCGAAGGGCATGACCTGGAAACCTGTGCGCGCATGGGCAATATTGCCGCGTCAGAGGTGATCAGCCATCTTGGTGCACGGGTTGAGGCGGACCTGAAAGCGCTGTTTCAAAAACATGGAGTCGTCTTGGCCTGAAGCCCGCAATTCGGCGGAGCAACGCCCAGCTTTCAGGTCAATGGGACAAGCACCCGAAGAGGTTTTTGCCCAATTTGCATACTGGCCGGGAGAACACCCAAATACTCGCCGTCTGCGTAAACAAGCGAAGCCCAGTGGTTGTCGGTTGCACTTTCGACTTGGCATCGCGCATGAAAGTGGCTTTCAACCTTGGAATGGGCAAGATGTTTGCCCGACAAGGCCTTGACCAAGATGTTGGTCGCCGCGGCTCTGCTAACATTGGTCGCGAATAATATATTCAGCCGGTCAGGGTCCGATTTAGCGTCTGGCGCTATGTGTATCCCGCCGCCGGTATATTCGGATGCAGCCGCGGCAAATATTAATAATTTCTCACTTCGTTTCAAATCATCCAATGATAACATATATTTATGGCAATTCAGCCTAACCAGGCTAAGGAGTGCCGCAACCGTGTACAGGGCCTTACCCTGAAGCAATGGCAATCTGGAAGCCCGCAGACTGGCCTCGCTCAACAAGCCGACTCCGGCGCAGGTCAGGCTAATCCTCGAATAGTCAGAGAACGCGACATTCACGTATCTTGCGTGGTGCACCTGGCCATTCCTGATCGCAATTTCAGTGTCTCGGGGCGTCTGGATTTGCAGCGAAGTTGCAAAGTCATTTCCCCGCCCAAATGGCAGGGCAGACATCACGCCACCAGTTTCAATCGCCTGTTGTGCCACGATATTTTGCAATCCGTCACCGCCACAGGCGACCACGACTTCACCCGCCAACATCGCGTCTTTGGCTGATTGCGCCGCATGGTCTTCGGATTCACTTATCAAAACCCTTGAATTCAAACGCCTTGAAACCTGCGCCACGATGTTTTCTTTAGCAGAAATGCTGGTCTTGCCTGAGTGCGGGTTTATCAGGAACAGGCATCGCGCCTGATTGTTTTCCGATTGGAGCGACTTTCCCAAGGTAAATACTTTCTTCCGCGTTTTGATAGGGACCAAATTCTACAGGAGAAGTATGGCGCTGACGTACCAATTCAGATTGGCCCGTTCAGGGACAATAAGACTGTCCTTTATGCCCCGTCAACTTGGCGCTACTTGAACGGCCTTTTCACCCTAGTCCCCAACACATCACCGGTTTTTCGGGAATGTAGGCTTGGGCTGACCGGTACATCCTGCACCCTTGTTGACTTCGCTCATATCACAAACCTGCAAAATGCCTTATGATGTTGTGACTTGTCACTCTAGAAGGAGGGTAAGATGGTCTATCTGAAAACTGGAAACTGGGTTTTGGTCGCGGATGGCAAAAAAGCACTTTTCCTTCGTAACCACCTGAACACGAATGACTATGATCTGCGGGTCGTCTGGCACAAGGATTTGGATAATCCGGCCAACCGTGAACAAGGTAGCAGCCGTCCCGGTCGCGCGCATTCGGTCCCGGGCATTCGCCGCGCTGCTGTGCAAGAGACCGACTGGCACCAATTGTCCGAGGACCGGTTTGCCAAAGAAGTCGCAGCGATACTCAATCGCGCATCTCAGGACGGCGCCTTTGACGAAATCGTACTCGTCGCACCACCCAAGGTGATCGGAGCTCTGAGGGTGGAATTAAGCCCTGAGGCTACAAAGAAAGTGGTGGCCGAAATTCCCAAAACCCTCACGAACCATCCAATTGAAAAAATCGAGAGCTCCCTGAAAGCTGCACTCGACACAATGTAACGGCTGCTTGGTCATGTATTGATCACTGGCAAGGCTTGGACCATCGCGCCATGCCACGAATGGTCATGAACATGCCTGGCCAGCTTATAGCTTTGTCCCGCTAATCAGGCGTCGGCCTCAGCGCCCCAGTTTGGCATGCACTTCATCCAGGTCAATCTCACCCACCGGCATTTTGTTTGACGGGTCCTCAAAGTCATATTTGAACAATCGGAAATCCCGTTTGTAGATTTCATAGATCAGGTGCATGGACAGGTCGTCAAAATAGTCCTCGACGGGATGCGCCCTTTTGGGACCATGCCCTTCGCTTTCGTTGAAACGGGGAATGTTTGCCAGATCGACCTCTACCGGGGTGTCTACCGCATCCAGCACTTGCTGCATGCCTTCATTGAACTTTTCAGTCCAGAAGATGTTATCATACTGGCCACCGTTTCGGATGAAGGTCGAAACATGTCCGGACGTGGCAGACCAGTGGATATCGGGCTCCATCGGTCGGCGCCAGCGAATGGTATCGCGCGCGAACAGCAAAAAGCGGCGAAAAGAGCGGATTTGGTCAAACTCAAAATTGCTTTCAGGGTCGCCCACATCGATGCCGTATTTTTGCATTAGCAGCGGAACCAGATTGCCCCGATACCGGTTTCCGTTGCGCTGAATGCCGCAGATTTTGTCGAAAAAGCTGGACAGGATTCGCGTATAGGGGTTGCGCACCACTGTGAAGGAGTAGCTTTTATGCCCTTTCACATTGGCCTCAATCAAAGGCTGACTATCTTCCTGTGCCCATTTGTGCAGCTTGTCCTTGCTGTCATGAATGTCCCCGTCAAAAAACTCGCCATGATCCGAGTAGTACATGACCTGGCCAATAGTCGAGCAGGCGCATTTGGGCACCACGCGGTACACCATGCTTTCGCTCTCTGTCATCCAGATGCCGGGAAATCCCATTTTATTGGCCTCCTGAGCCTTATTTTTGTGCTCGACACTGCCTCATGCGGCAACTTGTTTAGAAAAAAGCAAAGAAACTCTGTTTTTTCAATGGGTGTTCACGTTATCTATGGCAACAATGCCGGGTAAACCAAGGGTTTCGTTTCCAATATGGCAAAAATTGCGTTCATTCTTTTGTGTCACAAAGACCCTGAGGCCATCATAAGTCAGGCCCGTCAACTGACGGCGGCGGGTGATTGCATGGCAATCCACTTTGATGCCAGTGCCGATGCAGCGGATTTTGACCGGATTCACAGCGCCCTGAAGGACAACCCCAACATCGCTTTTGCTAAAAAGCGGATCAAATGCGGCTGGGGGGAATGGTCGCTGGTACAGGCCACGCTGAACGCAGTTCAGGCGGCGGTTGATGCCTTCCCGAGGGCGACGCATTTTTACATGGTTAGCGGCGATTGCATGGCGATCAAATCCGCCGAATTTGCCCATGAATACTTGGAAGTGGAAGATGTAGATTACATTGAGGCTTTTGATTATTTCAACTCTGACTGGATCAAAACAGGGATGAAGGAAGAGCGGCTGATTTACCGACATTTCCTGAACGAAAGAAAACACAAGAAACTGTTCTATGCCTCTCTTGAGGCGCAAAAACGGCTGGGTTTGGCGCGCGCTATTCCACCTGATCTGCAAATCATGATCGGGTCTCAATGGTGGTGCCTGCGGCGACGCACGATTGAATGGATACTGGATTTCACCCGCAAACGTCGCGATGTGATGCGGTTTTTCCGCACCACATGGATCCCGGATGAGACCTTTTTCCAGACCCTTGTCTGCCATTTGGTGCCGGAAACCGAAATTCGCAAACGTACCCTGACCTTCCTGCTGTTTACCGACTACGGCATGCCGGTGACGTTTCACAATGATCACTATGACTTATTGCTTAGTCAGGATTACCTGTTTGCGCGAAAAATCAGCCCCGAGGCCAAAGACCTGAAAAAACGGCTGGGGGTTTTGTACGCCAGCAAGGGTACCGAGTTTAAAACATCGAATGAGGGGCGTAGATTGTTTAAGTTTCTGACCGGGCGCGGACGCATCGGTCAACGCTTTGCCCCACGGTTTTGGGAAGTGGAAGCAACCCTTGGCCGAGACCGGGAATTACTGCTGGTGGTTGCGAAAAAGTGGCATGTGGGCAAACGTATCCTTGATCGTATCAAACAGGTCACCAACCTGCCGGTTGTTGACCTGTTTGACGAAGAAAGCACGCCCCTGCCGGACCTGGGCGGTATCCAGTCCACCATTGGTAAACGTACCCGACACCGGCGCGCCCTGATGCGCATGTTATTTGAGTATTTTGACAGTGACCGTTTGGTAATCTGTATGGACCCGAACAACATCGACATGATGCAGGATTTCTATTCTGACCGTTCCACCACCCGGCTGCTGGAGGTCGAAAGCCAGTTCAGCGATGAATACCTTGTCGGTCATGCAATGCGCGTAGGACTGGCCGGGGACCGCACCCCCGAAGATGCCATCACCCAGCTATTGCCCACCATCCGCTCGGATGTACATTTTGAAAGTGACCGGATCCGGGACGCGGGGTTTGAAGAATATTATTGCCTGCGCGAGGTTGGCTCGGTCGAGGAAAACAGCAAAGTGCTGGCGGATTTTCTGAGCCTGCCAACGGAAAAGGCTGCCGAGATTGCCAGTACCGAAGGGTTGTTTGCTGATTGATCCGCGCGCCTGCAATAGGCCGGTGTGGCAGGCGAGGTACCGGCACCAATGCGCCAATTTCGCCCTTGTTCGGGCCGGCGGGGCTGGTATCATGACCGGCAGAAGTGAAACAGAAAGGTCGCGACCATGACACAAAACCCGCCGGAAACCCATGTGGTCGACAGCTATAAGATCTCCTGCGACGGCGGTGAGAACGGCGGCCATCCACGCGTCTGGCTGCAAATTCCGGGTGAGCATGGCTGGGTTGAGTGCCCCTATTGCGATTGCCGTTTTGTCCATAAGGACCACGCGGAAACGGCCAGTTGACCTGCTGCCCTGAGGCGCGAACCGGGGGAACATCATGAGTTTTGGCAAAGGGTGCCACCTGCATCTGGTCGATGGTTCGGCCTTTATTTTCAGGGCATATCACGCCCTGCCCCCGCTGACGCGCAAATCTGACGGGCTGCCAATCGGCGCTGTGGCGGGGTTTTGCAACATGTTGTTCAAGCTGGTCGAGGACGCGACCGGCCATGATGCGCCTACCCATGTGGCGGTGATTTTCGACTATAGCGGCAAGACCTTTCGCAATGACATGTATCCAAAATACAAGGCCAACCGTCCCCCCGCGCCCGAGGATCTGGTGCCGCAATTCCCCCTGACCCGCGACGCCACCCGTGCCTTTAACATTGCCTGTATCGAACAGGAGGGGTTCGAGGCCGATGACATCATCGCCACGCTTGCAAGGCGTGCGGATGCGGCGGGTGGGCGGGTCACCATCATCAGTTCAGACAAGGACCTGATGCAGCTTGTGGGCGGCGGGGTCGAAATGCTCGACGCCATGAAGAACAAACGAATTGGTGTTGAGGGCGTTGAGGAAAAGTTTGGTGTTGGCCCCGACCGGGTGGTGGACGTGCAGGCTTTGGCCGGTGACAGCGTCGACAACGTACCTGGTGCACCAGGGATCGGTGTAAAAACAGCGGCGCTATTAATAAACGAATACGGCGACCTTGAAACGCTGCTGGAACGTGCCGGGGAAATCAAACAGCCCAAGCGTCGCCAGACCTTGATTGATCACGCTGATCAGATCCGGATGAGCCGCGATCTGGTCCGGCTGGTGGATGACATGGAGCTGGACATTCCACTGGACAGCCTGGAAATGCGCGACCCCGAGGCGGATACCCTACTGCCGTTTCTGGCGGCAATGGAGTTTCGCACCCTAACCAAACGGATTGCGAACAAGCTGGGCGTTGAAAGCCCGGAAATTCCCGATGTGGCGGCCCCTGCCCCCGAAATGCCGGATGCGCCACCTATTGACCCAGAAAAGTACGAACATGTTGCGGATGAGGCGGCTTTGGCGCGCTGGGTAGGATTGATCCGTGAACGTGGTTACGTGGCGGTGGATACCGAAACCACCGGGCTTGACGAAATGCGCGCCGATCTGGTGGGGATATCGCTGGCGGTTGAGCCGGGCGAAGCCTGCTACATCCCCCTAACCCATAAAGAGGCCGCAAGCGACGATCTTTTCGGCGGCGCCGATCTTGCAGCCGGGCAGATGGCGCTGGACGAGGTTCTGGCCTTTCTGAAACCAGTGCTGGAGGATGACGCCATCCTCAAAGTCGGTCAGAACATGAAATACGACGCCAAAATGTTCGCCCGTTACGGGGTGGATGTGGCACCGATTGATGACACGATGCTGATGTCTTATGCGCTGCATGGGGGCCTGCATAACCACGGCATGGACGCGCTAAGCGACCGCTATCTGAACCACACGCCCATTTCGATCAAAACCCTTCTGGGCACAGGTAAAAGTGCCATTACTTTTGACCGGGTGCCGGTTGAGGATGCGGTGAAATACGCCGCCGAAGACGCGGACATTACCCTGCGCCTGTGGCAATTGTTCAAGCCGCGCCTACCCGTGGCGCAGGTCACGAAGGTCTATGAGCGGTTGGAGCGTCCCTTAGTGTCGGTTCTGGCACAGATGGAGATGGCCGGCATCAAGGTGGACCGCGACGCGCTGAGCCGCATGTCAAACACTTTTGCCCAGAAAATGGCCGGGCTTGAAGCCGAAATACATGAACTGGCCGGGCGCTCGTTCAATGTCGGGTCGCCGAAGCAGTTAGGCGAGATTTTGTTCGATGAAATGGCGATAGAGGGCGGTAAAAAGGGAAAAACCGGCGCCTATGCGACAGGCGCGGATGTGCTGGGGGATCTTGCTGCACAGGGCCACGACCTACCCGCGCGCGTGCTGGACTGGCGTCAGCTATCCAAGCTCAAAAGCACCTATACGGACGCACTGCAGACCCATATCCACCCGGAAACCGGCCGGGTGCATACGTCTTATTCCATCGCCGGGGCCTCGACCGGGCGGCTGGCCTCGACCGATCCAAACCTGCAAAACATTCCCGTGCGCACCGAAGAAGGGCGACGCATCCGCGAGGCTTTCGTGGCACGTGAGGGCACCAAATTAGTGTCGCTGGACTACAGCCAGATCGAGTTGCGCATTCTGGCGCAGGTGGCCGGGATCGACGCGCTGAAACAGGCGTTTCGCGACGGGCAGGACATTCACGCTATGACAGCCAGTGAAATGTTCGACGTGCCGCTAGAAGACATGACGCCTGAAATTCGCCGCCAGGCCAAGGCGATCAATTTCGGTGTGATCTACGGTATTTCCGGTTTTGGCCTTGCACGAAACCTGCGCATTCCGCGCGCTGAGGCACAGGGCTTCATCGACCGCTATTTTGAACGTTTCCCGGGCATTCGCACCTATATGGATGACACGGTCGCCTTTGCTAAAGAGCATGGTTACGTGCAGACCCTGTTTGGCCGCAAAATTCACACGCCGGATATTACCGCCCGTGGTCCACGAGCCGGTTTTTCAAAACGTGCCGCCATCAACGCCCCCATTCAGGGTGCTGCCGCTGATGTGATCCGGCGCGCCATGGTGCGCATGCCCGCAGCCATCGCCGGCCAGCCCGCACGCATGCTGCTGCAAGTGCATGATGAACTGATCTTTGAGGTCGAAGAGGACGCGGTAGAAAAACTTATCGAAACCGCGCGCGACGTGATGCAAGGGGCTGCCCACCCTGCGGTACATCTGGACATTCCGCTGGTGGTGGATGCAGGCACTGGCGACAACTGGGCCGAGGCGCATTAGCACCTAAACAATCCCGTATTTTATCAGCGTGCGCCCGGTCTCGGAGATTGCCTCGCGCGTTTCGCGCAATGCGCGCCCCAACAATTCTTCGGCGAAAGCATGTTCAACCGTGAATTTACGCCCCAGTAGCGGCAAGGCAGAACGCGCGTCTTTCATGACCAACGAAACCAGCCGCACCACAAAATCCGGCAGGCGTCTTGTCGGCAGTTTACGGGCGTATTGCGGAAATTCAGCCGCCAGCATATCCGCCAGATCTCCGAAACTGTCAAAGCCTTTTGAGACCGGAATGCGTCGCCCAAAAGCGCGCGCATCCTCCATCGCCAGCACATGCAAAGCCGCAACATCGCGCACATCCACGCAGGAAAAATAAAGATTAGGCGCGCCGGGCATCCCCCCTTTCATCATTTCACCAATCAATGCGCCCGATGTGCCCGGATCTTCCTCCAGCAGAGGTCCAAGAATAAAACCGGGGTTTATGACGCTGAGGTCATCGCGGCGCCCGGCTGCCTCCATAATATCCCAGGCTTCATGCTCTGCCAGCGTTTTGGACTTGAAATAGGGGGTTATTCCGGGGCCATCCAGGTCACTCCAGTCGGCTTCTCCAAACGGACCCTGGTTATCCTTGGCATGGCCGCGCGCCATGGCAACTTCGGACGAGGTCAGCACGATGCGCCCTACCCCTTCTTCGAGAGCCGCATTCACAGCGCGGCGCGCACCGCCCACGGCCGGGCCTATCATCTCATTTTCATCTTCGGG
The DNA here is from genome assembly GCA_964550345.1 of uncultured Aliiroseovarius sp. GTDB lineage: Bacteria > Pseudomonadota > Alphaproteobacteria > Rhodobacterales > Rhodobacteraceae > JAAEUB01. The sequence goes on from CAZJYZ010000013.1 coordinate 68,447, forward strand.
GATAATTGTTGAAAATGGACTGGCCGTGTGGATCAGGGTCTCAATGCCGGACATCGCCCCAGCCCAGCCCGCATCTTCGGTCAGGTCCAGCGGCACGATTTCCAGTCTGGAAATATCAGCCCCATGCCCCGCAAGCACTTCGCGAATACGCGTGCCCTTCGCCTCGTTACGCACCGAACCACGCACCCGGTGCCCGGCCTCCAGCAATTGCAGAATGACATGGCTGGCAAGAAATCCGGACGCGCCGGTAACAAAAACAGATTGGGGCATGTGGAACCTTTTATTTTCAAAACTGACATTTTTAACGGTATTTGTCATATATGTCAGGAACGGGCTGAATTCAACGCCCCCCGGCCATTTTTCACCCGCAATGAATTCAGGGATCATTTCTGAGCAGCATGGCCAGCGCCACGAGGGTCAGGCCGACGCCGCCTAGTACCAGCAAAGGCGGTGCGCTGTTTCCAAGGCCAAGTTCCCACAAGATCACAAAGCTGGGGGTAAGATAGGTGTAGGCCATGACTTTTGAGGACGGCAGCCGCATCGACGCGAACGAGACCAGCGACAGGGTCACCGCCGTTGTGAACACGGTCAGATAACCCAGTACGATCCAGACCATGGCAGGCATTGCTGCCCAGTTGGCCGAGCTGATTTGACCCCAGCCAACCAAAAGCAAGACCGGTGTACCCCCGGCTAGTACGCCAAAGGTTGCCAATAGCGCGCCTTCACCCCTGTTAAATTTGCGCAACAAGGGCACATAGAGCGCATGCAGGGCGCAGCCGACGACAAAGATCGCCTCGCCCCTTTCAATGTGGAACGCCAGAAAAGCCGACAGATCAGCACGGAAAATCACCCACAGCGCACCTGCCGCCCCTATCATCAACGCCGTCAACACCCAGCCGCCAGTGCGCTGACCCAACAGGGGCAAGGCAAAGCCTGCAGCCATGGCCGGGGTCAATGTGAATACAGCGGCAAGCGACACTGGGGCTGCGGTTTTCAGCCCTTCAAACATCAACACAAAATAGCCCGCAAAAATGGCGCCGAGCACCAAAAAGCGCCACGGTGCCCTGAGGGACAGCGTGCGCCCCTGCCCCTTGGCAACTATGAACACCCCTATCGTCATTGCCCCCAGAAAGAACCGAAGCGTTGTCAGCACAATCGGGTCAATGTCATTGGCAATCTCGCCCCCAAGAGAAAACGAGCCCGCCACGAGGGCCGAAAATGTCAGCATTGCCAGATGGCCACGGCGCGCAGCACGCAAAATATCTGTTGATCTGTGCTGCATCTTTGTCCCCGCAATTTTGGGAAGGGTCTCAGATCGCCCGCACTGGCGCAAGCACCCCATTGCCTTTACGTGCTATTTAAGCGAAACCGGGGGCGACGTTTATGGGAGCCCCGTTATGACCCGCATTGATGCCAAATTTGCCGCCCTGAAAGCCGAGGGCAAAGCCGCTTTCGTCGCCTATATCATGGCTGGTGATCCGGACCGCGACACCTCGTTTGAGGTGATGAAAGGCCTGCCGGGTGCAGGTGTCGATGTGATCGAGCTGGGCCTGCCCTTTACCGATCCGATGGCGGACGGACCGACCATTCAACTCGCGGGCCAGCGCGCACTTGAGGCCGGGCAAACCCTGCAAAAGACGCTGGATATGGCCGCCGAGTTTCGCAAAACCGACGACACGACACCGATCGTGCTGATGGGGTATTACAACCCGATCTATAATCGTGGGGTCGAGACCTTTTTGAAGGACGCCAAAGCAGCCGGGGTTGACGGGCTGATCGTGGTGGATCTGCCCCCGGAAGAAGATGAAGAGCTTTGCATTCCGGCGCAGGAAGCAGGCATGAACTTCATTCGTCTGGCAACACCGACCACGGATGACGCCCGCTTGCCCAAAGTGCTTACCAACACCTCGGGCTTTGTGTACTACGTGTCCATTACCGGTATCACCGGCGCTGCCGAGGCGCAGGCGGGAAACGTGGCCCCGGAAGTGGCACGCATCAAGGCAAAAACAGATATCCCCGTAGTCGTGGGCTTTGGCATCAAGACGCCAGAGACCTCCGAAGCTATTGCCGGGGTGGCAGACGGCGTCGTGGTTGGCTCAGCGATTGTTGATCTGATCGGGCAGGGCAAAAGCACAGGCGAAGTTCTGGACTTCGTGCGCAGCCTGACGGAAGGCGCCCACCGGGCCTGAGCAAGAACAGTGGGACCGGCTTTGGCCAGTCCCACAGGATTTCAAACCGTTAGTAAGCAACAGTAATCTGCACATAGGCAGGGGTGGTCGACGTCCGTTTAGCCGGGATCGCAAAATACCCACGTTCAACCGGCAGCACTGTACCTACCAAGCTGGGATCACCCACATCCCAGCACAAAATTGCCCGATACCGATTGGCTCCAGACCAGATGCAGTAACCGGGCCCGGCACCTTCATAAGTCACCGCAGTGATGGTGGCCGGGGCGGTCAGGTTGACCTTTTCAGTTATAAACTCACCCAAACCGGTTTGCCGCCCCCAGATTACCGCATCATCCGCAAAAGCAGTCTGCGGCATCATCACCGCAGAGGCTGCGACAAACATAGCAGCAAGGGCGGCAGAGCCAATCATCCGGCGTGTCAAACTACGCCTACCTGGTGCACTTTGGTTCGATTGTTTGTGTCTCATATTCACCCTCCTTTCACGCTGGCAAGAATAGCAGAGATTGCTGTGCATCGCCTTGTGGTGGGTCAATTACCAATCAGTCGAGGCCAAATTCCGACCGCACTTTCACCAGGGGAATTCGAGTTTCCCTAGTGCGACTATAATAGGTGCCGCAGGAGCCGGGCCGGCCAGCAGTTTGATCCTCCCCCTTTGAACCGGTCCGCCCTTATAGTTAGGAAACGGAGGATCA